>JAFZWM010000023.1 GCA_017617315.1 Bacteroidaceae bacterium | reverse complement strand
TCTTTTTCGCGAGTTTCCTTGAGGTACTTTTCACAAGCTTCCTCGCTGTCGAAATGTTTTGCAAAATCCAACAACTTCATTTGACTATGATTTTTTCAATTGCAAAGATAATACATTTGGGGATATTGCGGATTATCATTATAAACTTTGTATATTTGCAGCGAATTATAACAACATACAAAAAACAGCAAAACAACTATGTCTGAAAACCTAATTATTGCAGACGGAAGCAAGGAAGAAAGATACGCAACCCTGCTGCCACAACTGAAGGCGCTTGTAGAGAGCGAGAACGACGACATTGCCAACATGGCTAACATCAGCGCGTGCATAATGGACACCTTCCGCTTCTGGTGGGTGGGATTCTACCGCGTAATAGACGGCGTGCTTGTGCTCGGCCCGTTCCAGGGTCCGCTGGCCTGCACACGGATAAAGAAAGGCAAAGGCGTGTGCGGAACGGCCTGGCAGAACGAGGAGACAATCGTAGTGCCCGATGTTGAGCAGTTTCCGGGACACATAGCGTGCAGCAGTCTGTCAAAATCGGAAATCGTCGTGCCCGTGTTCAGAAACGGAAGCGTCATCGGCGTTCTCGACATTGACAGCGAGAACCTCGGCACGTTCGACGAGACCGACCGCATCTGGCTTGAGAAAGTAGCCGCCCTTCTCGACAAATAACATCCTTGATGCAGACATCAGACAGGACATACATTGCCATCGACCTGAAGAGCTATTTCGCCTCGGTCGAGTGTGTTGAAAGAGGACTCGACCCTCTTACAACCAACCTTGTCGTGGCTGATGTCAGCAGAACCGAGAAGACCATCTGCCTTGCCGTGTCTCCGTCGCTCAAAGCATACGGCATCGGAGGAAGGGCAAGGCTCTTCGAGGTTACGCGCCGCATAAACGCAGTAAACTACGAGCGCAGAATGAAGCTGCCGGGCTACCGCTTCACCGGAAAATCGGCATTGGACACCGAGCTGAAGGCACATCCCGACTGGGAGATTGACTTCATCAAGGCCACTCCGCGAATGTCGCACTACATCGACTACAGCACAAAGATTTACAGCATCTACCTCAAATATGTCGCTCCCGAAGACATTCACGTCTACAGCATCGACGAGGTTTTCATCGATGTTACCGACTATCTGCCGCTATACAAACTCTCGGCGCACGACCTTGCCATGAAGATGATTCGCGACGTGCTCGGGCAGACGGGCATCACAGCCACCGCCGGCATTGGCACAAACATGTATCTGTGCAAGGTTGCCATGGACATCGTGGCGAAGCACATCCCGGCAGACAAGGACGGCGTCCGCATTGCCGAACTGGACGAGCTAACCTACCGCCGCAAATTGTGGAACCACAAGCCGATAACCGACTTCTGGCGCATTGGCAAGGGCATAGCGCAGAAGCTTGCGCCTTACGGCATCGACACAATGGGAAAGATTGCACGCTACTCCATAGACCACGAAGAAATGTTCTACCGTCTTTTCGGAGTTAATGCCGAGCTGATAATAGACCACGCTTGGGGCTGGGAGCCGTGCACCATCGACTACATAAAGGCATACAAGCCCGAAAACAGTTCGCTGAGCAGCGGACAGGTGCTCACATGCCCCTACACCTTCGACAAGGCGCGGGTGGTTGTAAAGGAGATGGCAGATGCCGCCGCCCTCAACCTTGTAGACAAGCATCTTGTTACCGACCAGCTTGTGCTCTATGTCGGCTACGATGTGGAGAGTATGGCGGACAGCACCAAATACGATTCAATACACATCGACTACTACGGGCGCGCCGTTCCTAAGCCGGCACACGGCTCTGCAAACCTCGGACGGCACACTTCGTCGTCGAAAATGCTAATCGAGGCTGCCACAAGTCTTTTCGACCAGATTGTAAACCCTAATCTGATGATAAGACGGCTCAATCTGACAACAAACCATGTGATAAGCGAGGATAACATGGAAGAGAAGCACGAGGCTGTCCAACTCGACCTCTTTACCGACTACAAGGCTCTTGAGGAGCAGCAGAAACAAGAGGAACTCTCGCTCAAGAAAGAAAGGAAAATACAGGAAACAATGCTCGACATAAAGCGGCGGTTCGGCAAGAACGCCATCCTACGCGGCACTAACTTCGAGGAGGGCGCAACGGCAAAGGAGCGCAACCAACAGATAGGAGGACACAAGGCATGAACAACGATTTAACACCCGAAGAAAAGGAAGTGATGAGGCAATATGCCGACATCATCAACCTTCCGCACCACGTCTCTGCCACGCATGCGCCCATGTCTATGGAGAGCCGTGCCACCCAGTTTGCCCCTTTTGCCGCGCTCAACGGACACAGCTCCGCCATAGAAAGAACTGGCGAACAGTATATCGAAAAGATGGAGGGGCAAATGGCAATTGACAATTTTGAATTGAAAATTGAAAGTTGAAAATTGAAAAAAAGTTTAATTCAAAATTCAAAATTCATAATTATGCTTTCTATTTAGCAGAAATTGCGACTCGAACTATGGACGCAGGCTATTGAAAAGTATGCAGAAAAATCGGCAGAACTAAGCGACTTTTCGGGTTTATTTCAAGTCGCAAAGAATGTTTACCATATCTAATGTTTCGCAAGGCAAGATGCCAACAACACAAGGTTCGTCTTTCTTCTTCCAGAAATTTCTCTTCTCTATTTCGGGATTCCACTCCTTGAAGCCACTAACCCAGACATACTCGTAGTTCCTTCCGTTGAGTCTAAGGAGATAATCGCCTCTCGGCTTTCCGCTTTTCAATATGGATTTCATCTCGTCAAGAACATTCATGCTTGAACCGATTAAAGTCCCTTCATAATCATTCTTGAACTTTGCACATCCGTTGTTTCTTTTGCAAACAACAGACTGACCATATACCTTCTTTTTGTAAGCCTTGCCCTTCGGGATTTTGTAGACATCTTTCTCTGGGATATAAGAAGTTTTCAGCTCCCAAATTGAGCCGTTGCACACAAAAATGTCGTAGGCATAAATTTGGTTCATTAGCGCGGATTGCTTGTAGTTTTCCAAATCTTCCCTCGCCTTTGAGTCGGCAGCATTTGCAAAGTCATTCCTACAGTCAATCTCGCATGCTTTCATGCAGCGGAAACTGTACCATATTGAATCGCATAACTTTGTGTAATAATAAACTTCCTGCGGATTTTTCTCTTCCTTAATGTAAACATCTGAATCGGTCTTACAAACAAGAAGGCAGTTCCTGAGAGTATCGCTATCGGCAATAGCACCCGTCATCGTCTTGACATCGAACGACTTATATCTAACATAATCAGTTATACCGAATCTGTTATTGAAGTTTACCATGTAAGTTTCTCTTTTACTGAGCGACATCGGCAAAACATCGGCAAACTCCTTTTGGCAGAAAGCCGTAAGACCGTCTATCAGCAGAAAGAAAAGAATCATCAGTTTTGTTCTCATTACCATTCGTCGTTTTTATCCATCGCAAAATAAACGTTTTTCCATCAAAAAGGATTCGTTGTAACATTTTTTAACAAACCGATGATTCTTCGGGTTCCCTTCGGGATGCCTTCGGGTTTGGGGCAAAAAAAAGAGCCTCACGCCCGAAAGGCTGAGACTCTTGTATATTTGAAGAAAGTTTTTTACTCCCACTCGATTGTTGCTGGTGGCTTTGAAGATACATCGTAGCATACGCGGTTTACGCCGCGCACGTTGCGGATAATCTTGTTGCTCACCTCAGCAAGGAATTCGTAAGGAAGATGCGCGAAATCGGCAGTCATGGCATCGGCCGATGTAACGGCACGAAGGGCAACCGGATTCTCGTATGTACGCTCATCGCCCATAACGCCAACGCTCTTGACATCAGACAGGAGGATTGCTCCAGCCTGCCAAATCTGGTCGTAGAGGCTAACCTCAATCTCGCCGTCCTTCATGTCGGCAGGAACGCCGGCTGCAAGCACCTTGCGAGCCTCTTCGCCCGAAAGCTTAACCTTCCAGTTGCGCAATCCCTGAATGAAGATGTCGTCGGCCTCCTGAAGGATGCGAACCTTCTCTGGAGTGATGTCGCCAAGAATACGCACAGCCAAGCCCGGACCCGGGAACGGATGGCGAGTGATGAGATGCTCAGGCATCTGCAACTGACGGCCCACACGACGAACCTCGTCCTTGAACAGCCACTTCAGCGGCTCGCAAAGCTTCAAGCCCATCTTCTCAGGCAATCCGCCCACGTTGTGATGGCTCTTGATAACCTTTCCTGTTATGTTAAGGCTCTCGATGCGGTCGGGATAGATAGTACCCTGAGCCAGCCACTTTGCGCCCTCAATCTTCTTTGCCTCAGCCTCGAACACATCGATGAAGCCAGCGCCGATAATCTTGCGTTTGCGCTCCGGCTCGCACACGCCAGCCAACTCTGTATAGAATTTCTGCGAAGCATCTACGCCGCGAACATTAAGTCCGAGACACTCGTAGTCGCGGAGCACGTCCTCGAACTCATTCTTGCGCAGAAGTCCGTTGTTAACGAATATACATGTAAGGTTCTTGCCTATTGCCTTGTTAAGCAGAACGGCAGCAACCGATGAGTCAACACCGCCCGAAAGACCGAGAATCACCTTGTCGTCGCCCACCTGCTCGCGGAGTTCCTTTACCGTCTGGTCAACGAACGATGCCGGCGACCAGTCCTGCTTTCCGCCGCAGATGTCAACCACGAAATTCTTCAGGAGCAGAGTGCCGTCAACCGAGTGGAACACCTCGGGATGATACTGCACGCCCCATATCTTTTCGTTGTTAGCAGCATATGCCGCATACTTTACTGTTGAAGTTGAAGCGATACAACGGAAGCCTTCCGGCAACTGTGTTATGGTATCGCCATGCGACATCCATACCTGACTGTTCTTTGCAAATCCCTTCAGTATAGGGTTATCCTCCTCCATGAACTCAAGGTTTGCACGGCCGTACTCGCGAGTTCCCTCAGACTCTACGTTTCCTCCGAAAGTGTATGCCATGAGCTGTGCTCCGTAGCATATACCAAGAATTGGATACTTGCCGCGAATCTGCTCAAAATCGAGCTTGAACGCACGCTCCTCGTACACACTGTAAGGAGAACCCGACAGAATGACACCGATGACCGAAGGGTCGTCTTTAGGAAACTTGTTGTAAGGCATGATTTCGCAAAACATATTCAACTCGCGAACACGGCGTCCGATAAGCTGAGTAGTCTGCGAACCGAAATCAAGAATAATAATTTTCTGCTGCATTTATTTTTTTGTTAAAAATAAGTTGCGTGCAAAAATAACACAAATTTTCAGAAAAAACACAATATGTAAAAAAAGAATTGTACTTTTGCCACTGCAAAACTATAATCAGGTTAAATGAAGAAACTTTTTGTTACGGCACTTATTGCAGCCTTCACATATTCTGGCGCAACGGCAGCCGATGGAAATAAGGGAAAGAGAGTTAGTGAGAACAAAATGGGAGCATACCTTATGGTTTACCATAAAGATGCCGACCACGGACTGCACATGGCAGTAAGCTACGACGGATACAAATGGAGTGCCCTGAATAACGACAAGGCCGTTATTGCAGGCGACACGATAGCCGAGCAGCACGGAATACGCGACCCGCACATATTCCGCGGCCCCGACGGCGGATTCTATCTGGCAATGACCGACCTTCACGTCTTTGGCAAGCGCGACGGAATTCGCGACACCGAATGGGAGCGCGACGGAAAGAAATATGGCTGGGGAAACAACCGCGGCCTCGTCCTCATGAAGTCATTCGACCTGATTAACTGGACTCGAACAAACCTCGACTTTACATATCTTGGCGGAAAGTGGAACGACGTGGGCTGCGTATGGGCTCCCGAAGTGTGCTACGACGACAAGGCTAAGAAGATAATGGTTCACTTTACCGTACGCTTCGGCGCTGGCAAGGAGAGCATCTACTACATCTACACCAACGATGAGTTTACACGCATGGACTCTAAGCCTGTCGAGATGTTCTCTGCACCCGACCACAAGTATAGCGTAATCGACAGCGACATCATCAAGTTCGGCGGAAAGTACCATATGTTCTATGTAAGCCACGAGAGTACGGCAACTCCCGTACACGCTACGGCAAAGAAGATAACAGGCCCTTACGTCATCGACACGCTGTATCACGACGGCGAGAAGCGCGGACACGAGGCTCCAAACTGCTGGAAGCGCATCGGCGAAAAGAAATATGTGGTGATGTTCGACAACTACCGCACCAATCCTCACAACTTCGGATTTGTCGAGACTGCCGACTTCAAGACATTCACCCCTATCGGATATTTCGACGGCAAGGACTCGCCAATGACACGCACCAACTTCAGCGCACAGAAGCACGGCGCAGTCATCTGGCTAACAAAGGACGAGGCTCTCGCCCTTGAACAACATTGGAACAAGTAAAGGCACATCTGCAATGAAAAAAAGTGTAGTATTCGTAATCAGCTCTATGTTGCTAATCTGCGTGTCGAGCGGGCTTTTCTGGTACGGAAAGCAGCAGATAGACAAGCAGCTGCCGCAATATCAGTACGGGCAGGTGAAGATTGACGAAAGGCATCCGCTTAACAACCTTGTGCCAAACCCGGCGTGCAGCATAAACATCAGCCTGCAATACATAAAAACGCCGCTGAACGAGGCTTCGGACTTGATAAACAAGACCATAAGCAAGAAACTCTTCGACAAGGAGAACAACCTTGAGAAACAGAGCAACATTTTTGCCAAGCAGTATCGCGACCGATACATTGCCGACATCGCACCGCTCTACGCTCAGGAAGAGACAGGAAGCCACGTTGAGGGCTGGTACAACTACAGCTACAAGGCCGACGGCAAATTTGACAACGGATGCTTCGGAGTGCTAAACTATCTCATACAGACAACCGAATACGAAGGCGGAGCACACAGCATTCCGATGTGCATCTACCTTAACTTCGACAAGAACTCGGGCGCGCTCATAACCGCCGACTCAATATATGCCGAAGGATACGAAAAGAAACTCAACGAAATGCTGCTCGATGCCCTAATGAAGAAACTGCACATAAGCAAGATTCAGGAACTGAAGAAACTGGGCTATCTGAGCACCACGAGCATCTACCCTCCCGACAATTTCCTGCTAAAGGAAGAAGGAATACTCTACTACTATAATGTGTACGAAATTGCGCCATACGCTCTGGGAGCAACGCAGCTTACAATAAGCTACGGCGACCTTGGCGACATTCTGCGCGACGACTTCAAGGACAAGTACAGCGACTCGTCAATTAAACGTGTTATAAACTATTATTCGAAAGAAAAATGATTGATATTATCACAAAATATTTTCCGAACCTGACCGACCGTCAGAAAGAACAGTACGAGGCTCTGTACGACCTCTACACCGACTGGAACGCGAAGATTAACGTCATCTCGCGCAAGGATATCGAGAACCTGTACGAACATCACGTTCTGCATTCTCTGGGCATTGCCAAGATGATAAACTTCAAGCCGGGCACAAAGGTGATGGACTTTGGCTGCGGCGGCGGATTTCCAGGCGTTCCGCTGGCTATCATGTTCCCCGACACTCACTTTCACCTGATTGACAGCATCGGCAAGAAACTGAAGGTTGCCGGCGATGTTTCGGAGAAAATCGGACTGAAGAACATCGACTTCTGCCATTGCCGTGGCGAGGAGGAGAAAGGCAAGTTCGACTTCGTTGTGAGCCGCGCCGTGATGCCGCTTGGCGACATGATTAAGATTGTGCGCAAGAACATTGCAAAAGAGCAGCGCAACGCCCTTCCAAACGGCGTAATCTGCCTGAAAGGCGGCGAGCTTGAAAACGAGACAATGCAGTTTAAGAACCACACCACGATAACAAGCCTCAGCGACGAGTTTACCGAGGAGTTCTTCGAAACAAAGAAGGTTGTCTACGTATCACTTTAAAGAAAAGCCCGATATGCTAAACATACACACCGTTCGCTGCAACGAATTGCAAGAAAACTGCTACATTATCTGGGACGAGACCAACGAGGCTGTAATCATCGACCCCGGAATGCGATATGCCAACGAGAAAGAGGCCGTAAAGAGATTTATCGCCGATAACAAGCTGTCGCTCAAGCACATGCTAAACACGCACCTGCATTTCGACCATTCGTGGGGCATCAGTTTCATCTATCACGAATTTGGATTGAAGCCCGAGGCTCACGGCGGCGACATCGACATTTATCAGCGGCTAGACCAGCAGGTTGCCATGTTCATGGGCGAAGAATCGCACGAGGAAATCGTTCCGCTTGGCCGCTGCCTTAACGAGGGCGATACGGTTGCGTTCGGCTCGCACACACTAAGCATCATCGAAACGCCGGGACACACCAACGGCGGCATCTGCCTTTATTGCGAGGCCGAGAAGGTGCTCTTTACGGGCGATTCGCTCTTCCGCATGAGCATAGGGCGAACCGACTTTCCGGGCGGAAGCTACGAGGCTCTCTCGCGCGCCCTGAAGACAAAGATAATGACTCAGCCCGATGATGTTACGGCATATCCCGGCCACGGCCCGGAAACCAACATCGGCGAGGAAAAACAAATGAATCCTTATATTTAAAACATACCAAAAATGAGCAAGCAAGTTTTCATAGCAGGTCCGTGCGTAATCGAGTCGGCCGAATGTCTCGACATCGTAGCACAAGAGCTCGTAAGAATAAACAAGAAATACAATACCGACATCATTTTCAAGGCATCTTTCGACAAGGCAAACCGCACTTCGCTATCAAGCTATCGCGGTCCGGGGCTCGAAAAAGGCCTTCAGATGCTTGCCGATGTTAAGCAGAAGTACGGTCTCAGACTGCTCACCGACATCCACGAGGCTTATCAGGCAGCACCAGCCGCCGAGGTGGTAGACGTGCTTCAGATTCCGGCATTCCTATGCCGACAGACCGACCTCTTGGTTGCCGCCGCAAAGACTGGCAAGACTGTAAACATAAAGAAGGCGCAGTTCCTTTCGGGACTCGACATGCAGTTCCCTGTCGAGAAAGTGCGCGAGAGCGGAAACGACAACGTTTGGCTTACCGAGCGCGGAAACATCTACGGCTACAACAATCTGGTGGTAGATTTCCGCAATATTCCTGATATGAAAAAGTTTACGCCAACCGTCATTATGGATTGCACCCACAGCGTTCAGCGTCCGGGAGCAGCCGGCGGCAAGACTGGCGGAAACCGCGAGTTTGTTCCGTCTATGGCTCTGGCAGCCAAGGCTTTCGGCGCAAACGGCTTCTTCTTCGAGACGCATCCCGACCCGGAGAAGGCTCTCTCTGACGGTCCGAACATGCTGTATCTTAACGAGTTGGAAGAACTCATCGGCAAACTCTTAGAAAAATGAGCAAGATAAAGGAATATGCCATAAAGTGCCTGCAAGACGAGGCTCAGGCTTTGCTCGACCTGATTCCGCAGCTTACCGACGATTTCGACAAGGCTACGGAACTCATTCTAAACTGCAAGGGCAAGCTCGTCATCACTGGCGTGGGCAAGTCGGGACACATCGGCGCAAAGATAGCCGCAACGCTGGCAAGCACCGGCACGCCGTCGTTCTTCATAAACCCTCTCGATGCCTATCACGGCGACCTCGGCATGATTCGCACGGGCGATGTGGTGATGGCAATAAGCAACTCCGGAATGACGGACGAGCTTCTGCGCATCATTCCGTATCTTAACGAGAATGAAATTCCGGTTATAGGCATGTCGGGCAACCCCGATTCGCTGCTCGCCAAGCACAGCACCTGCCACATATGCGTGAAGGTTAAGCGCGAGGCATGTCCGCTGAACCTCGCCCCAACCTCATCTACAACGGCAACGCTTGCCATGGGCGATGCCATAGCCTGCGCACTTATAGAAATGCGCGAGTTCAAGGCTACCGACTTTGCGCAGTTCCATCCGGGCGGCTCGCTCGGCCACCGTCTGCTCACCAGAGCCAAGGACATCATGCGCAAGGAGAATCTGCCTATCGTTCCGCCAGAAATGAAGCTGAGCGAGGCAATAACGCACATCAGCCAAGGAAAGGTGGGACTAGTTATAATAATGACCGGCAGCCACATCGACGGCATTGTTACCGACGGCGACGTGCGTCGCGCCATGCAGAACAACCAGCAGAATTTCTTCAACCTGCTTGTAAGCGATGTAATGACCAAAAAGCCAAAGACAATTCCGCCTACGGTGAAGGTGGACGATGTGCTGCGAACGCTTCACAAAAACAAAATCCATTCGCTGCTTGTGGTTGATGATGAAATGAATCTTCTCGGAATAGTCGACGAATTCGACTGCTTCATTTAGAAATAAAAAAAAATCCGCCGTTCCAGCAAGGTGCAAGAACGGCGGATTTTTATCTTTTGAAATATATTATGCTCTACAGAAAATAAAGACAAGAAGTCTGAAAATTATAAGGCAAGCTAAAATTACCAAAACGATTGTTCTTCTTTCTTTTCTCCTTCTTTCACAGTCTTCCGAATCGCGCAAGTACGAATTGCGGCCTATTCTTGTCTGATAGCCATTGCCGTCGGTACTTGAATTTGCAGAAACGGAAATGCCGGCCTCATCGTTTGTAGAAACTCCGCACGACTTATCAGACATCTCTTCACATTCAGAATTATTCTCGCGACGAAGGCGATGTTTTTCGAGCATATCGCTGTAACTCTTCATCACGTCCGACTCGTTTTTGTACAACTCGTCAAACTGTGCCTTGAACCGAAGATAGATAGAATCATCCTTTCCGCGAACAATTCCGAGATAATTGATTTTACCCCTCAGAAACTTGCTCACCTCTATGCTATGGTAATACTTATGATAATCCTTCTTTCGGTTGTTTCGATACGCACAGCAGCAAGCCGCCTCGTAGCCGTACTTCTTCCAGACAAACAACAATGTGCGAATCTCGCGGATGTAACGGCGCGAAACGTTCAGTTTCTTGTTTACAACGATGCCCGTAACCTCCTGATGGCGTGTTTTAGACTGCAAACGAACCTTCTTTTGGTTTATAACGAAGCCGTATGACGAGATTATCTCCTTAATTTTGTTGTAGAACGCACCGTTGAAGTCGAACACGTTTACATCCGAACTGAATGTGATATCGTCGGCATAGCGCGAGAATGTTACGTTGTTTTCGGCAGCCACCTTTGCAATATCCTCGTCCATCTGGCGGCACACAAAATTAGAGAGCAACGGCGATGTTGGGAATCCCTGCGCCAAAACGTCAACACCATCTTTGCGATAGGTGCAAAGCCCCGAAATAAAGTCTACGGCAAACGGCGAGAACTCGAAAGGCTTTGCCGACAGGACTTGCTTTACCTGCTCGCGCGTGATGCTCGGAAAGAAATTGCTAAGGTCGATATTCAACACAAAATTCTTGCCAGTATGCAGCGCGGCATTATCGGCAACAGAGCGTCCTTGCACAAACCCATAAGCCCACGGAGTTGCTTCCTCGTACGATTGCAGAATTTTCAGAATCGCTTTCAGTCGTACTCTAAAAGCAGGTTTCGGAGCAACAATTTCTCTAAAACCACCTTTTCTCTTTGGTATGTTGAATATTCTTAATCTGTTATAATCATCTTTCGCTGTATCAACATAATAATTTAATTGAGAAACGCTCCTCCATTCTAAAGGCATACTATCATACAGATAGCCATTCTTACTATTTGTCCTTAGCCAATATGGTTCTCTCCTAACATCATTGACAGCATCATATAATATCTGCGCAAGTTGCTTTGCAGATTCCAAGTTTTTCAGCTGTCTATCAACAGTTTCCTTGTCAAATTTCAAATTCTGTTTTTGGCGTATCATAGGTTATTTTTATAAAATAGAAAAAGGAACGTTCCCTCATTACTTATTGTAGTGAAATAATCATTACACTACAAAAATATAGCTTTGTAAAAAAGCTCTGGCGAATGCACCAGATTACTTCTAATATCTTTGGGAGCGTTCCGATTGTGCAAAAATACACAAATTTTCTATATCTGCAAAAGAATGGCTTTCAAAATACAACAAAAAATCCATCTTTCTGCGCCAAACTCTTGACTGTCGAAAGACGGATTTCTCATTTTCTATTTATTAACCACATTTATCGGTTTGCCATCAATGTATGCCTTTACGTTCTCAACGCATTGCAACATAAGCCTCTGTCGCGCCTCGGTTGTTGCCCACGCAATGTGCGGAGTTATGTAGGCATACTGGCAGCGAATAAGCGGATGGTCTTTTGACGGCGGCTCAACGCTGAGCACATCTGCGCCGTAAGCATAAATCACGCGCTCGTTAAGGCATTGGGCAAGTTCCTCGTCGTTTACCAACTGGCCGCGCCCCGTGTTTATCAGCATGGCGGTATTCTTCATCTTCTCTATGGTGCTGCGGTTCATCATCTCGCGAGTGCTTTCGGTCAGAGGACAGTTAAGGCTCACGAAGTCGCAGGTTGAAAGCAGTCCTTCGAACTCAGCCTTATGAATGCCCGTGTGCGAAAGCTGAAGCGGCGTTTTTGAAGTGCAGGCATACACATCCATTCCGAAGGCCTGAGCAATGCGAGCCGTAGCCATTCCGGTGTTGCCTAGTCCAATGATGCCCATCTTCTTTCCGTGAAGCTCGGTGAGCGGAGTGTTCCAATAACAGAAATCGGGATTCTGACTCCAACGGCCATAGCGGTTCATGTCGGCATAGTGCTCAACATGGTTTGTAACAGCGAGAATCAAGGCAAAAACCTTCTGTGCAACCGACTCTGTGCTATATGCCGGAATGTTTGTAACCACAACGCCGGCCTCCTTTGCAGCCTCAACATCTACCACGTTGTAGCCCGTTGCCGTAACGCCTATGTATTTAAGTTCGGGCAAAGCTTTGATATGCTCTGCGGTAATTACTACCTTGTTTGTAAGAATAATATCAAAGCCGGCAACACGGCTCAACACGTCCGAAGCATCGGTACGGTCGTACACCTTAACCTCGGCAATCTCTTCAAGCCCGCTCCACGACAAGTCGCCGGGATTGAGGGCATATCCATCAAGTACAACTATTTTTGCCATAATATTATCAGTTTTTACATTTAGATGCAAAGTTACATTTTTTCTGATAAAGAACGACATTATTGCTTACAGAATGACTTAGATGAAAAAAAGCCGGGCGCACAACACGCTCCGGCTTTTTTCATCACATTGTAGGATTATAGTTTCTGAACACCACTCTCCCATCGTTATCCAAGGCCGATGGCAGTTTGCCCGTTCTTCTTACATCTTGCCAAATCTTCATCTCGAAAGGAAGTTCGCGATAGCGTTCAACCCAAACCTCCTCAACAAAGGCTTCGCGATTCATTGCCTTAAGTCTTCTTTCCTCTTCCGGACGATTAAGGCTTGCATTAGCACGACACCGCACGGCAAGAAGCCAAGCAACGGCCTCGTCGGTTACCCCCTCCGACATGGCAACAGCCTCGGCACCAACAAGCAGCGCCTCGGCATAGCGGTATATACTTACATGCTGCCCTATGCTATCGCCAACTTGATACCAGAACCACGATGCTGGTTCAAAAAGTTCAACCACAGTCTTGTTACCACGATTATACTTGTAGAAAGTATGAAAGAACTGGCGGTCGCGCGTTCTCAAGTCGTCCTTATCATAAAGCTTGAAGAAACTCCTTGTTGGCTCATAAGCGTTGCTTGGCGAAGCCACCCCAACGTTGTTCCATGTTTTTGCACGCGATGGCAAAGAGTAAGACGAAAGCGGGATGCCTTTTCTGCCAATAAATTCGAACAGATATTCGGGGTTACATGCGTTTGTCCTAAGTTTGTTGTATGCCGATTTTTCAGCCAAATCCTCATTCTCGGCAAGCGAGTTTGAACCGCTTTCAACAATCTTCCTAACCAGAGCAGCAGCCTCGGCATAGCGTTTGGCCTCTAGTTGTTTGCCACTCATTGCCAGACAGATATCAGCAAGCAACATTCTTGCAGAATTTGCCGTTGCGTGAAAATCGTTCTCGCCGTAGCACGTTTCGGGCAACATATCAATAGCAGCCTTCAGGTCTTCTTCGGCAGACAGAAAAAACTTACGCACATTTATTGTGTCGGTTTGCGCAATATAAAACGAGTTGAAGGCACGCAGAAAGCGCACTTCGCCAGCCATCTGATTTCGAACCGAAGGCTCGATGGCATCAGAATGTTCAATTTCACCAATAAGCAGTGTTGCTTTTTCTACTGCCGTCCGGCACAACGAATCGGTTATCATCAGACACTTTTCATAATTAACCGTTCCGCCTTCTTCGTTAGCAAACATGCCTGCGCGATATGCTCCAAAAGCCAGAAACGGTCCATTCTTCTCATCGGCCTGAGCAAATAACGACGGCGCACCTGTCTGATACAATTCGGCTACAGCATTCCGTGCCGACAGAGAGTCGGCAAAAACCTTATCCACTTGCACATCAGCCGACTCGTTGCTACATGCAACAAATGCCGTGGCCGCAACGCCTATGGCTATATAAAAGAGTACATTTTTGTTCATATCCTAATATGTTTTGTTTACTAATTATATTCTAAAAACTATACGAGTAGCTCATAATTGATGTAAGCGAGTTTTGCGTATCAGGCTGCGACGCCAAGTCTTTTTTCTGCCACGAAACCGAAGCAGTTACGCAATGTTTCTTCAGAAACCTGTAGTTGGCGTTAAGTCGAGCATTCATTACCTTAGCCATAATGTTGCCACCGGTCGTCGTGGCATTTGCCGATAACGATGTTCCCGCCGTAAGTTTGTCTTTTAGAAATCTCATCGATACCGAAGCCATAGGACCGTATGTTATCATGTCAGCCATGTTTGAATAGCTGTCGCTAAAGGCAAATCCGGCATTTACCGTAACTTTCTGCGGAATGAAACTCATGCCATAGGAAAGCGAGCCGTTAAAGTATCTTGTAAGATTTCCCGGCAAGATGTATCGCCCCTGTCTGTCGGCTGCCTCCTGAAAACTTGCCGTCAAAGACATATTGTCCATTCGATGGTCGCTTTTCTTTGTAACAATGTTTAGGTTTGCATCTATCGTGTTGCTTATCTGCGTATATGCAAGCGTGTCGAGATTGTCATAAGGAGTCTCGGCATTTATGTAGTCGAACTGCGACTTTATGTTTTTGTGTCCTTGAAATGTAGATGCCGAAACCGACGCGCTCACTCTCTCGCTCGGAGCAAACGATATGTTGGCAGAGCCCACAAGCCTTGTGTTACGCTCAGATTTTTCGTCGTCGAGATTGTCTCTCTGAAAACCGCCGCTGAGGGCAAGGCTAAGTTTGTCACCAAACATCTGCCGGGCATAGTTTAGCGTTATATTCTCGTAGTCATTGTTAAAATAGTATGCTCCGAGCGACTCGTAGCCCGGACATATCCGCTCATATCCAACGCCAATGTTGTTGTGCAAAAAAGTATAGTCGATATTTGCCTTTACGGCATTGTAGGTTGATGTTCCCTCTTCTTCGCGCACGTCCCGGCGCATCATGCTAACGCCATATTCGAACGAGAAGTTGAGGTTCTTTAGCAGACTTAATCCTCCCTCAACGCTATATGAGATGTTAGACTTCGGAAGAATTCCAAGGCTATCGCTCGTAAAGGTAGAGTTCTTTTTCTGGTCGCTTGCCGCAAACATTGAGCCGCCTATATAAAATCCCTCTCCGTTATAGCGCACCTTTGCGCCGTGCCCCCATCGTCCAAGAGCCGGCGTAACGCTAGGCTGCAACGGGTCGTACTCAACATGCTTCAGCAGTCTGCCAACCATAAATGCAAACTGCCACTTACCGGGCGACACCTCTGCGCCAAAGCCCGTAAACTGATGTCCGTTCATGGTGTATGGCGAGAACGACATAGACACATCGCCAATATGAGCCGTTACGCACTTGTAGTGCGGATGCAGGCTAAGACGGTTTGGCATGGTAGGATAGGTTATGCCGTGATTGTAGTTGTTTATGTTAAACGTAACGGGCATGTCAATAACCTCGTAAAGCGAGAGGTTTAGGCTTCCCGTAATCTGATAGGTAAACGGATCGCGCATCGCACTACTCACATCGCTGTAGTAGTACGTGCCCGATGAAGAAAGGTTTCCGTTTATGCGGACAGGCTTCTTCTTGTTTATTGTCATCCAGTCTTCAACATTCATGCTCTGCGCCATCACGCCCTGACAGCCAAAGCCGAGAAGCATAAGCAAGCACATTGCATACATCGAAAGATTTCTTAGATTCATATTTTGTTTTTATTCATCTTTTCGTTTCTCAATCTTGAGGTCGGCAACGATATAAGATGCCGCACCTTCCCTAACAAACTCCTTTACCTTTATTATGCTTCTGCGGCCGTCGGCCGTTTTGAACAGAACGAAGTGAGGACAGTCGTCAATGGTAAAGTAGTCTTTCTTGTTTCCGCTCCAGCCCGAAAGCATCTGAAAGTCTGAACCTTTCTTTATATTATCGAACTGTTCTTGCCCTATGCCAACAGGCTTGTTGTTTACCGTGGCGGCAACAGCTCCGGGAATTGCAGGAAAGGCAGAATCCTTGGCATCTGCAGGCGACAGAAAATAGCAGTAGCCAAACCTTGAGTTTAGACCAAAGAAGGCTATGTCTATTGTCTTGCCCACCGTTGCGTCGGCAACATCGCCAGTTGTCAGCACGCGGTTCATAAGCGACGAGTAGAAACAGCCTACGGTTTTCTTTGCCTCGTTTATGCCAAAGCGCAAGTTGTTGGCTACGAGCAGACCGTTATTCTCTTTTACCGTTATGCTGCGCGATGTTGACAGACGGCTCTTGTTGTCGTCTACCGTCAGCGTAATTGTATACGTGCCGGGCTTGGCGTAGCGCACGGTGGCTATGCGAGCCGTATCGCTCGACAGCGTACCGCCCGGAGCTGTCCATTTGCCGTTTATCGCGCTCTCCGACGTGTTGGTAAGTTGCATTGTTACAGGTGCTTCCATATCCTCGTCAATGCCGAGCGGCTGCATCTCGAAGTCGGCACGCATAGGGTTGCGCAACGTTACCGTATCGCTTTGCTCAAACCACTCCAAGCCGTTGGTTACGCGCAGTTTTATCTCGTGCTTGCCGCCTGTGGCAAAGGTTACGCAACCGGGATTGGGGCTTGACGATGTTGCAGGGTCGCCGCCTTCGAAGTGCCACTCGTAGGCGGTTGCGCCCTTGGTTTTGTTTACAATCTCTACCACGGCTGGGGCTATGTCGTTTATCTGCACAACGTAGCCAAAGCCCACCGACACCTGCGGATATACGATTATTGTTGTGTCTTTAACGCTCTGCCCCACGGCATTTACGGCGGTGAGGGTTATCTTGTGGTTGCCAGCCTCGGCAAACACTACCTCGCCGGGATTTTTGTCAGACGAGGAGGACGGATTACCGCCCTCGAACGTCCACATATATGTGTCTGCGCCGTAACTAAGGTTGCTTAACTGCACGGTTACGGGGGCTGTCTGCCTGTCGTTCTTTGCCGTGGCGCGGAAATCGGCAGCCATTGGCAAGTCGGTTTCTTTGAGGCAGGAAGACAAAGCGAACGGCAACAGCAAAATTGCATATTTATTTAAGTTCATAAGCATGAATGAATTAGATAACGTACACGCCGTTTTCATCTGGCTCTATTAGCCACTTGCCGTCTTTATATATCGGCTTTATTGGGTCTACATCGAAGATGAAATCCTTGAGTTTTTCTCTGCGGCGATAGATTTCGTCAATTTCTGTGATTTGGACATTCATTTGCGCATATTCATAATTAAACTTTTCTGCTGTAAAGCCAACAGCCAAGGCTACTTCAAGTGTACATGGGGCAACATTAAACGAACTGTTATAGCATGAATCTATTGCTAGTTCATTCCCCTTATATTTGCAATACACATCAGAATAAAAGCCTCTTGTATGGGCGATGTCTTTTATTGGCAAGAAATTAAGCTTTGTGCCACAACCAGAAGTTATAACTCCAAAGCCATAGGCTTTTGCTTCATCTGCATTAGCCGTTATATACCCCCATCCAATTTTTGGAAAATCGGTTATTACAAATAAATTTCCATTCAGAAATGCAAATTTATAGCCTGTTTTAATTTTTATTTCCATATTATTTTGAAATTACTTTTTTTAATATTTTTTCACCTTCTTTTGTAATATCCAGCACCGCCACGAGCGTTTCGTTGCCGTTCTTGTCGATTCTATAAATCTCAGCCTCTTTCATTTTCGAACGCTTTGCATAAAATTCAGGAGCTCCAAGATATTTTTCCGTACCTGCCGTATGCCCATTAATAGTACAAGGAGAAGCAAATTTTGTTAAATCTGAAGCTTCATCATATGGTATACGCAAATCTGGTTTTTCGAACTTAAACTTCAATGCATAAACATTTTTCACGCAAATATCATTTCCTTTAAAAAATGGAGTATTATCATAATTTAAAGCAAGACCATAGCATATTTCTTCAACACTCTTTAAATGAGTTACATCACACGCTCTCGACATGAAGCCACCAACTTCATATCCATACACTCCACTTAGATACTTCAAAAAATCTTGTTCTGAAATAATTTTCTGCATTACCGTGTTCTCTGTTATTTCTTTTACAGGAATTTTGTCTCTAATTTTCCTGACCATTTTTTTCTCCTTATCTGACATAACATCAACACGTTTTGCTATTATTTTTCCGAATTCTTCTTTGGTCATTCCTTTCGGCAGCCATTTTCCTATATACTTTGAGTAGGCATTAACCTCACCTAATCCTTCAATAATACTTCTACAAAAGCTTGGAGTATATTTTTCAACGAATGACGCCTCCCCTCGAATAATCCTACTAAAGATTTCATTTGTTTCATCTATTTCCTTTTCAAGTCCATCCGTTTCACCTTTTTTAATACGTTCTCCGACAGATTCTTTCCACTCTTTATATTGCTGATCGAAGATCTTTTTAATATCATCGCTCTCTAAATAAAGTTTTCTACATTCTTTTATAGACTTCGATAGTCTAATATCATGTATTGTTTTAGAAACAGCCTTTCCTAACTTACTTGGTAATTTTGAAACACCTAAAACAACATTTTTAACCGCGACAACATCCTTTAAACATTTTCCGGGAATCTTTGCTATTATCTTTGCAGCCGTTGCAATTTTTGCCCCTACACCTTGTGCCTTTACAATGGCTGCAACTTCTCCACCACCAACAAAGAAAGAAGCTACAAATACAGCGTCATATCCTACAGCATAAGCCGCATGATAGCTGTCAAGACCTTCTTCATTAAATCCATGAAATTCTTTTATTGTATTTTTAGCACTATCAAACATGGCTTTGACAGCACCATCCTGCGACATGGCACCAAAGAAATCAACAATGTCCTTTGCCATCTCTTCAGGATTTTTTGTAAGCCATGCGCCCATTTCAGACACACCCTTAAATACATCTATAGCAGAATTCCATGCACCACACAATAATGCAAAATCATGTTTAACATACCCGGACGTTAAATTTGCCAATGGAGTATACTTCATTATTTTTGGCAAAACAACATCCAAGAATTCAAATGTCTTATAATTTTTATGGTTTGCATTCCAAATGTATTCAGGTATTTCGAGCGAACCAAGGGCACAGTTTAATACAGAGAAACAGATATTTAAATGCAATTTTACATCAAACGCTGTTCTTGCAAATTTTCTTATAGACTCAAATATATTGTCAGAATTCGCAAGATCCTTGAATACATCTATATTTTTTATACAATCAGCAAACGTTTTATCATCTTTTATTAACTCGTAAATCTCATATATATCTCGGAACTTGTCAACATCATCAAAATCAACAACAATTACGGTAGCCCTGTTTATACGTTCTGTGGCAGTACTAATTCTTTTAAGAATTGACTTAAAGAGCACTTTATTAAGATTGTTGAATTCGATTTTAATCGTATCACAATCAGTAGAAATAGAATCTATACCGTTAATACACACATCATTAAACACTCTCAAATCCTTCAACAAAGAGTGTTTTTCCTCTTCTGTAAGTTCTTCTGCGAATGTCTCAACAATAAACTTGTAGAACTCACGTGCTCTACCCTTTAAGCAGTTTTCCTCGTTTATAACAGACGATGTAAATCTGACTTCTGGCAAGCCTCTTACTTTCTTATAACTACGATAAATGGTGTCTGACGATATTGGATTATATCCGTCGGCAACTCCTATTAATATGCTTCCACAAGGTGCATTGGTTGAACTATCTGGCACTACAATATATACCGAATATACCAAATGGTTATCGGTTTTATACATGCCACTAGCCTGATCCGACACATTTTTTGCCACAGAATATAATGTTCCATCTTTATCACGCTCTACATTCCAATTTTTGAAATAGCCACAGAACTTTTTCCCCTGATGGAAAGCAATATAACGTTCGTTGCCAATTCTGAAGCCAGAGAGCATACCACCAATAAATGTAAGATCATGCTCATTTTTAGACAACGATACGATCTTTCCGTCGGGAGCAAGGAAGCATGCACCTTCTTTATCGCCCGGAATATTAGGAATAACACAACCTTTTCCATACGAAGTCCAAGGACTGTAATAGTTATCCTCAGCCCCGTCAACAACAGAAGCCACGATTTTTGGAGCGTTGTGGGCAAGGATTTCCCACTGGAAGGCGTCTATACTTGTGCCTTCGCTGTAGTCCATAAGGTTGTCGGTCTTGCCTCGCGTCTCGCTGCCGCCGTACTGCCTGTCGAACGTGTGCTGAAGGGTGAAGGCATGGCCTACCTCGTGCGCTATGGTGCGCACTTCGAGCTTCTTGCCGAAAACATAGCCAATCTGGCGGCCGCGACCCCAGTTGCCCTCTACGTCTGCATCGCTCGACTTTGAGCCGTTAGGTACGTAGACGAGATAGAGAACGTCCTTCTTGTATTCAGGCATTGCCTTTATGATGTCCTCAAGAGCCTTCATCTCGGCGCTGCGCTTTACGTTGTCGGTCTCGGCATCGTTAGTGAGGCTGAGCTTCTGGTCGCCGTTCAGATCCCACTCGGCATTGCCCACGAGGGCATCGCTCTCGGTTATGTTCACTTCTACTCCGCAAGGGGCAAAGATGTCGCTTATCTCCGCGTTCAGCTTGGAAATGTCGCCGTCGTGCTTCTCAACAGGCAGCAACACGATGTCTGCCTTCGTGGTTTTGTAGCTTACCACGAAGAGCTTGCCTATGGTCTGGTAAGAGCCCTTGCCGTCCTTCGGCTTTGCTACGGCATACACGTTGTAGTAGTTGCCCTCGGTGGCTGCCGCCGTGAGGTTGATAGTCCAGACTGCGTTGTCGCTGTCGTACGACGATTCGAGGTCGTGGCCGTCGGCATCGACAAAGCGCACGCTGGCAATGTCGATGTCAATCTTCGTCGGATTAAGCCCAGCCTTTATCTTATCGCTCTTACCCATAGGCACGAGTTTCCAAGGCGCATATGTGCCGTCGCCAAGACTGCTCTTGTCGAGGTAGTCCTTGCCGAGCTTTGACGACTTGCAGTAGTATTTTCCGCTCAGGTTGTCGAAGGCATAGTCGCCGCCGTTCTCGAAGGCGATGCGGGCCTTTACCTTGTCGGACAGTTTGTCCTTGCTGAAGCCCGAAACGGCATCGAGCTTGGTCATCTTTATGCCGTGTACGGTCTTCTGGTTGCCTGTCAGAGAGTCGGTAACGACGCTGTCGCACGACTCGAAACGCCATGTGTTGCCGTCGATGTCGGTAAGGGAGAACGGTATGGACTGTCCGCCGTTGCCGTTACTTGGTATCTCGATAGTGTGCGGCGCGCCGCTGAGGTCGTAGACCACTACGCTGCCGCCGTCCTCGCTGAGGTCGGAGCGCGGCATCGGCGGAACGGAGAAGTCCATGACGGTGCTGCGGCCGTCGGCAGACATGCGGCTCTCGCGGTTGGTCACACCGCCGTCGTTGAGCTGGTCGAGGTTGGCGATGTTGGTGTTTGTGCCGTCGTAGACGGTGTTCACCGTGCCGTCAATCTGGTATCCGTCGGTATTTACAACGAGGTCGTCGAAGGTTACTTCGAGTCCAACGAAGAACACCCAAGTAAACGTGAGGCGTCCCTTTCCGCCGTAAACGCCGTTGCCCTTGTTGTTCAGCTCGGTTATGAGCATGGTGTAGTCGCCGCCCACGGTTACGCGGTCGCCCACCTTAAGGTCGGTCTTTCTCTCCTTGCTCAGTTCCTTGTATACTGGCGCGACGCCGCAGTTGGCGGCAGAGATGCTGTCGCGGTTCGGTATCTTTACCGTGCCGATTTGCGAGTACACGGGCTTTCCGGTGGCAGGGCACAATGCTCCCACGCGGTAGCTGTATGTCGCTCCCGGAGTGAGTCCGTAGAGCGTTGTCTCGTTGTCTATGGTAGTCGTGTCTTTCCAGTTGTAGCTTCCGTTTTCCTTCTCGGCGCTGTACTGGACCGTGTACCGCATATCGTCGGCAGAGCCGTGCCAGCCAAGGTCGAGCTTGCGGTAGCCTGCCTCGGCCCTGTCTATCACAGGGGCGTCACAGCCGCGCACGAGCCTGAACCAGCCAGTCTCGGAATATCCGTCGTTGTCGAAGACACCGACCTCGTCGATGCCGTCCATTGCAACTGCCCGTACCCTCCATGCGTATGTGTGTCCCGGAATGAGCTCGGGATCTATGTTG
>JAFZWM010000022.1 GCA_017617315.1 Bacteroidaceae bacterium | reverse complement strand
TGTCAAGAACAAACTTGTACACATTGTGACTGCCATGGTCAGAAACAAGCAGCTTTTTGACAAAGATTATAAAATATCAGCATAAACCTAAAAAAATGGTCGAAATATTTGGATTTTAACATAGAAAGCAATTGTCAATTAAAAAACTTTTTTCAACTTTCAATTCTCAACTTTCAAGTTTTGAAGTCCCTTCTTCAGGAATTCAAGGAACTTGTCAATATCCTCATCGTAGGCATAAGCGCTGTTGAGCGGATTACCGTTACCATCTACAAGGACATAGAACGGCTGCGTATTGCTGCCAAACTTATGTCTCTGAAGATAGCTCCACTTATCGCCCAGAGTTCGCAGAGTAGAAGTCTTGCCATCGCTCTCGGTAACAGAAATCTTGCTTGGCAACGGCTTCTTATTGTCGATATACAACTCGATAAGAACATAGTCGTTCTCAATAATATCGCGCACCTTAGGGTCGGTCCATACGGCAGCCTCCATCTTACGGCAGTTTACGCATCCCAGACCAGTAAAGTCGAGCAGCACAGGCTTGTTGTGCTCGCGCGCATACGCCATACCCTCGTCATAGTCGCAGAACATAGGCTTGACTGAGTTGTCTACGAGCTTCCACTTCTGAGTGCTCATTGGCGGAGTAAAGGCACTAACGGCCGTAACAGGCGCGCCCCACAAGCCCGGCACAAGATAGCAGACGAAGAGAGACACCAGTATTCCGACAACGATACGCACCTTTCCGACAGGCTTCTTGCCACGATAGTCGGCCGGAATCTTAACCCATCCGAAGAGGAACAGAGCCAGCCATGCAAAGAGCACAATCCAGATGCCGATGAACAAGTCGCGGAACAGCAGATTCCATCCGTAAGCCATATCAGCCACAGAAAGGAACTTGAGGGCAAAAGCCAGCTCGATGAAGCCGAGGAACACCTTCACGACCATCATCCAACTGCCCGACTTAGGCGCCTGCTTCAGCCACGCAGGGAAGAGGGCGAACAAAGTAAACGGCAAGGCAAGAGCCACAGCAAAGCCCAACATACCGAGCGACGGAGCAAGAATCTCGCCAGTAGTAGAAATCTCAACCAACAAGAAACCAATAATAGGACCTGTGCAGCTGAACGACACGAGCGCAAGAGTGAACGCCATGAGGAAGATGCTGAGCAATCCGGTAGCCTTGTCGGCCTTGCTGTCTACGGCACTACTCCACGATGCCGGCAAAGTAATCTCGAACAAGCCGAGGAAGCTGAGTCCGAACACCACAAGGAGCAGGAAGAAGAACACGTTTACGACGGCATTTGTAGAGAGCGCGTTGAGCTGGTTGGCACTCGACAACAGGGTTACGACAACCGCCAGAAGCATATATATAACCACGATGCTCGCTCCGTATGTGAGCGCGTCGCGCACGGCCTTTCCGCGCTCGGCATTACGCTTCAGGAAGAAGCTTACCGTCATAGGGATGATTGGCCACACGCATGGAGTGGCAAGGGCAACGAGTCCGCCAAGGAATCCGAGCAGGAAGATGGTGAGAAGAGAGCGGTCTGCCCCACTCTGCCCTTCGTTTCCGCCGAATGAGTTGAGCTTGTCGATAACAGGAGTCCACAAATCCGACAAGGCAGTAGAATCAGCCTTCTGTATTACTGCCGAAGCATCGGCAACAACAAGAGAATCGGCCGGGGCGTTCTTCTCTTCTGCCTTAGCCTCTTCTTTCCCGGCATCAGTCTTGGCTGCGGCAACCTTGCCCGAGAAAGAGAAGTCTACCGATGTAGGCGGAAGGCAGTTCTCGTCGTTGCATGCGCCATATTCAAGATATCCGTTAGCCTCGTAGTCGTCGCCAGTTATCTGTATTCGCTGTACAAACTGCACGGAATGTTCGAAATACCTAACGTCCATGCCGAACAAATCCTCGTACTTCTTTATCTCGTTGCCTTCGGGCTTCAGTTTGCCCACAGCCTTAACGTTGCGGCTGTCTTCGAGATGGAACGAAGCAGAGACTGGTCCGTCGTCGGGCAGACCGGTTGAATACACATGCCATCCATTGGAAATCGTTCCGCTGAAGATGACGTCAAATTCACGTTCGCTTACCTGTTTCTGCTTGACAGCAAACTTTACAGGACTTTTGATTTGCGCAATTGTCGGCATCATTATGCCGAGCAAAAGCATGATTGTTGTTATAATCCGTCTCATTTTGCGCAAAAATAATGAATTTATGGGATTCTATGCAACATTTTATCATTTATCTGCAAGCAAATCACACTCTACGATACGAAGTTCGTTCTTGACCTTATCGCCGTCCTTAGCCTTGAAAAGGTCAAGTTCATTTGCGACTGGGGCTGCAAGCTCGACGATCTGCCCAAAAGCATCGCTGTTTGCGGCTGCGCCCTTCAGTCGTATGGTTATGCTTCGGGATTCCTTCGGGTTCAGTTCGAGATGAACATAGCCGAGACTTGTAGGAGTTTCGCCTTTCCAAACCAACGTGCTGTCGGCATAAACCTCAATAGGATATTTGCGTTTGCGCCAGCCTGTGAACTTAGCAACCACCTGTCTGACGACTTCGGGCTTTGCAAATTTGTATGTTATCCATGCCGTTGAAGATAATCCGTCGTTCTTCCATTCTGTCTCCTCGTTGTCGTCGATACTATATCGCGCCGTGCTCTGACTGCATCCGGCTACGACATCGGCAATCTTTACAGTACGGAATATCTGTCTATAAGAAGGCGTAGAAGGAGTTTCGCCACGCAGCATCGTAAACGGAACGGTTGTGCTCTTGTTATCGGTCGTAAGAGTCATAGCCGAAGCATTACTTGATGAGCCATCTGTTGGCTTGACAGTCTTCAATACACACGAAGCCTTGCCAAGTCCGTCGGTATCAGCAGAGACAACTATCCTGCCCGGATTTGTCGTGCTACGCAAAAGCACACGATTCACGCCACATTCAACAGGAAGAATCTGAGAGCCTACACAGTTTGTTCCAAGCGAGTCTTTAGCCAAGCCTCCACACCACTCAGCCGCCCCCTTCAAACTGAAACGGATCTTATTGTTTGCAAGCGGACAGCGGTTTCCGTCTTTGTCAACAACCTCAACCTCAATCATAGCCATATCAGCCCCATCAGCCTTGAAACCACGCGCATCGGTCATAGTGGTGAGACGAATATGATGCGGTTTGCCAGCAGTTTTCAGGCTGTATGATGAAAGTTCGCGTCCGGCCTCATCGTAAGAAACCGCCTTAATCTCGCCAGCCTCAAACTTCACATTATCGAATGTATATAAGAAATGATAATCGTTTCTGCCGCCTTCAATCTCCCTGCCGTTGACAAAGAGTTTTACCGATGGGGCATCGCTAACAACATACACAGGCTTTACGGTTTCTGCCTGATAGTTCCAATGTCCCATTATATAGGTCTGACTGCTGTCTGGCGTAATCCATCCGTTCCACATAACCTGATGAGCGTAATACGAATCCTTTGGCAAGCGCATGGCATCTACTATTCCGCTTGTACGATAGTTACTCTCGCCACGGTTGTGCGTATTTGTGTCGGAGAAGATTATTTTTACGCCGCCGTTGCTCACCCTCTCGCCAGTTCCGGGACGTTCGAGCCAGTAATCGTACCAACGGCGCACATGCTCAACGGCAAGCTGGTCTTGGTTCAGGTTGTAAGCCGAAGCATCGGAGTTTCGGTATAAAGGTCCGTCACCACTCTTATGGTAAGGGAAACTCCAGTCGTCCCAATATCGGCGAAGCCCTTCGTCCCTGCTATACTCCATTGCCCATACCGGCTTTGTGGCACTTTTGTTTATGTAGAGCATTTCGCCACCATACTCTGCAACGGTTTTGTTGCTGAGCATCTCGCGCGAACCTATGGCACGACCGCCGTTAGGGTCGAACCGATTGCGAATTTCGAGCATCTGTTTCATGTGTTCCTCGCTGATGCCCTTGTTTCCGCATTCATAGAATATGATGCTTGGATTGTTGCGATTGTAGACAATTGCATCTTTCATCAGTTCAATGCGATGTTCCCATCTGCGGTCGGAAACATCTTTCTCGGCATCGCCTGCCGGCATGGTCTGCATAAGTCCAACGCGGTCGCACGACTCAACATCTTGCTTCCAAGGACAAACGTGCATCCACCTGACAAGGTTTCCGCCACTACGAACCATGAGCGAATTGCTGTAATCGCTGAGCCATGCCGGAACACTCATTCCAACACCCGGCCACTCGTTACTTGTGCGCTGGGCAAAGCCATGAACCATTATTGCACGGTTGTTCAGCCATGTTATTCCATCATGGAAACTGGTTTTCCTAAAGCCGGTTCTTATTGTCTGCTCATCGAGAACTGCTCCTTTTTCCGACACAATCTTCGTCTTTACATCATAAAGATAGCCGTATCCCCAACTCCAGAAATTTAGATTTGCAACGGGCGATTCGGCTTTTAACACAGCCTTTGAGTTCTTGGCAATCCTGCCTGCCGTAGAGAATGACTTTATCATTCTGCCTTTGTCGTAAACCTCGCATACAAGTTTTACAGGCATATCCGAATCGGTCTCATTCATAACCTCGGACTCTACACAGATATCAGCCTTACGGCTATCAACATCTATTCCACGGGCATAGACGTATGTGCCCACCGTTCCTAAACTTGAATACAGCGGAAGCGTTTGATAAACCTTGTCGAGCACATGAATACGGACGTGTTTAGGAAGTCCGCCATAGTTGGCGTTGAAGTTTTTGTCGTTCCATTGGAATGAACTGCGTGTGCTTTTCTCCTTGTATTTCCAGTCGTTGTCCGTCAGGACTTCGAGTCTGTTTTCCTTTCCGAACACAAGGTGCTGGGTAAGATCGACTCCGAAAGCCATAACGCCGTTCTCGTGCATGGCTATCTGCCTGCCGTTAAGAAAGACAACGGCACATTGACGTGCTCCTTCGAACTCGATAAAAACCTTCTTTCCGCGCCATGCCGACGGGACTTTGAATACCTTGGTATATCTTACCGTATCGGTAGATAGTTTCTCGATATGGACTTTGAAAGCCTCACTCTGATTCCACGCATAAGGCAAAGTTACATTCTTTGTCTTTCCACCACGACTGAAACTCCAGCCCGAATCGAATTTTACGTTGTGTTGCGCCGCTGCCGACAACGATATCAACATCGCTGCTGCAAAAAGGGTTAAGTTAGTAATTCTGTACATTATAAAAGTTTTAACACGTGACAAAAGATTTTATTAACTTGCGCAAAGATAAAATAAGGCAAGCGAAAAAACAAATAAATTGATTATCTTTGCACTTTTGAAGAAACAATACAGACAGATGGATAAGACAACTAACAAAATACCGCAAAAGTGTTGTGTGCGCCCGCTCAAGGAGGTGAACGCCGAAATAAAGCTGCCCTCGTCGAAGAGCATAAGCAACCGCGCCCTGATAATAAACGCGCTGGCAGGCAGCAAGGAACATCCCGAGAACGTATCGGACTGCGACGACACTTTCGTGATGATAAGAGCCCTGAGAGAGATGGGCGACGTTATTGACATTATGGCAGCCGGAACGAGCATGAGATTCCTAACCGCCTTTCTGTCGATAACCGACGGAGTGCGCACCATCACGGGCACGGAACGAATGAAGAACAGACCGATAAGCATTCTTGTCGATGCGCTCCGCTCTATGGGCGCAAACATAGAATATGCCGAGAAAGAGGGCTTTCCGCCCCTGCGCATAACGGGCAACAGAAATCTGAAGAGCCAATGCACCATTGCCGGCGACGTTAGCTCGCAATACATCTCTGCCATCCTGATGATAGGCCCGGCACTTGCCAACGGTCTGGAGCTGACCATAACAGGCAACATTAACAGCCGCCCTTACATCGACCTCACGCTAAAGATTATGCGCGACTTCGGGGCGGTGGCAGAATGGAGCAGCAGCAACACGATAAAGGTAGAGCCGGTGGCATACAAGCCAACAAGATACTTTGTAGAGAGCGACTGGAGCGCGGCATCATACTGGTACGAGATTCTGGCGCTGGCAGACGGCGGCAAGGTAAAGCTTCCGCTCCTGTTCAAAGACAGCTATCAGGGCGACTGCAAGGTTGCCGACATATTCAGAAAACTTGGCATAGAGACGACATACGGCGACAAGGAGGTAACTCTTACAAAGAGCGGAAGCGTGGCAAGCCACTTGGAATACGACTTCGCCCAGCAGCCCGACCTTGTGCAGACATTTGCCGTTACATGCTGCATGATGAACGTAACCTTCCACTTCAAAGGCACGCAGAGCCTCAAGATTAAGGAGACCGACCGCATAGAGGCTCTAAAGGCCGAACTGAAGAAGATGGGATTCGTGCTACACGACTGCAACAACGGCGCAGAACTGAGCTGGGACGGCGAGAGATGCGAGGCCGACGAGACGGCCGAGATAAGCACTTATGAAGACCACCGTATGGCCATGGCATTCGCCCCTGCCACGATAAAGGGCGTAAAGATGCAGATAATGAAGCCAATGGTGGTAACAAAATCCTACCCAAGTTATTGGAACGACTTGGAAAAGGCCGGATTCGGAATTGAAAACGATTACAACTGATAATATTTTATGCACATACTCATTTCACTACTCTTGATTGCAGGCGCAATAGCCCTCGTTGCCGGATTCTTCTACAACAGAAGCGTCCAGAAGAAGATAGACAAGGGCGAACTTCCGCCCGATGCGCTCAACATCGTCGACGTGCAGAACATGGAATGTTGCGGACAGCACGAGACTTGCGAGAAGGACAGTCTGCTGGCTGCCATAAGCAAGGAAATTGTGTACTACAACGACGAGGAACTGGACGAATACCGGGGCATCCCGTCAGACCAGTACAGCGAGGAGCAGATTGAGGAGTTCCGCAACGTGCTCTTTACCATGCGCGAGGACGAGGTGGCCGGCTGGATAAGGTCGCTGCAACTGAGAGCCGTTGAACTGCCCGACGAACTGAAGGACGAAGTGTTCCTCATCGTGGGCGAGAGAAGAACGCACTAACACACACTTTTTCAGACAATGAGCATATTCGAATACATATTCTTTCAGCATGCAATACTGGGCAGCCTTCTGGCCAGCATTATATGCGGATTGGTCGGCACATACATCGTTACGCGCCGACTTGTATTCATTAGCGGCGGAATAACACACGCATCGTTCGGCGGCATAGGACTGGGCGTATTCTTCGGCATCAACCCTATACTATCGGCTGCGGTATTCTCCGTCCTCTCGGCCTGGGGCGTTCAATGGTTCAGCCATCGCTCAGACATGCGCGAGGACTCGGCAATAGCCGTCTTCTGGACGTTCGGCATAGCCATCGGCATCATCTTCTCGTTCCTTACGCCGGGATTTCTGGCCGACCTGTCATCGTTCCTCTTCGGCAACATCCTTACAATAACCAACAGCGACCTGTGGCTTCTTGCCATCCTCACAATCTTTGTGGGCACGCTTTTCGCGCTTATGCTGAAGCCTATTGTTGCCATAGCGTTCGACCGAGAGTTTGCGCGCTCGCAACGGCTTCCGGTCGAGGGCATAGGGTATCTGATGATGACGGTCATCGCCCTCACTATCGTCTCATGCCTGAGGATGATTGGCATAGTGCTCGTAATATCGCTTCTCACCCTTCCGCAGATGACGGCAAACCTGTTCTGCAAGCAGTTCAAGCACATAATGCTGCTTGCCATCCCTATCGGATTCGTGAGCTGCATAGGCGGCCTGTTCATCTCATACCACCTTAACATTCCGTCGGGAGCCACAATCATCTGTGTATCAATACTTATCTACGGCCTTTGCAAGATATTTCAGAACATAAAGGCAACATTCTGCACATCGGGCGTACAATAAAAACAAGATGTGTGAGTTTTGTATTTTAGACATAATATGCTGAAACGATTTACTACATACGCCACGGCGCTGTTAGCCATAATTACGGCAGCAACGACGGTTGGGTGTTCTTCGAGCAAGAACACCGCCCAGATGCGTTTCTACAAATCGTTTACAGCACGGTACAACACTTATTTCAACGGACACGAGGCATTCAAGGAGGCCGTAGAGCAACAGGAAAAGGAGAACAAGGACAACTTTATGGAAGTCCTACCTTATTATATCGTGTCGAACAAGGAGACGGCCGAGATTGGCAAAGGCTCTTACGACCGCACCATCCTTAAATGCGAGAAGACCATCAGGCTGCATAGCATAAAGGCAAAGCCTAAGGTTGCACCCGAGAAGAAGAAAACGGAGAAGAACCGCAAATGGCTGGCGCAGAAGGAGTACAACCCTTTCTTGTGGAAGGCCTGGATCTTGATGGGACAGGCACAATTCAACAAAGGCGAGTTTATCGAGGCAGCCTCAACATTCTCGTATATAAGCCGACTGTATAGCAACAACCCCGACGTGCTCGCCTTGTCGAGGATATGGCTGGCAAGATGCTACAGCGAGCTCGACTGGTTCTACGACTCGGAAGATATTCTTAACAACGTGAACCGCGACAGCCTGTCGTGGAAGCTCACCTCGTCATACGCCGGAGCGCGAGGCCATCTTCTGCTAAGACAGCAGAAATACAAGGAGGCCATTCCGTACATAGAGAAATCGCTAAAAAGCGTAAAGGGCGCATACAACAGAGCACGAATGTTCTACCTTCTGGGACAGATTTGCCACCAGACAGGCGACGAAGCCAAGGCCTACAAATATTTCAGCAACGTAATAGGACTTAATCCGCCCTACATCATAGAGTTCAACGCGCGCATAATGCAGACCGAGGTGATGAGCAAGGCAAACTCGTACAAGGTATTGAAGAAACTGAACTCAATGGCCCGCAACCCGAAGAACAGCGAGTATCTCGACCAAGTTCACTATGCCATCGGAAACGTATATCTGGCAAAAGGCGATACGGCAAGAGCCATCAAGTCGTACGAAGAAGGCAGAAAGGCCAATTCGCGCAACGGCATAGAAAAAGGAATCCTGAACCTCAAACTGGGCAACATTTATTGGGAGAGGCACAAGTACAAGAACGCAAAGGAATGTTATACCGATGCGCTCGGACTAATTGGCACAACCCATGCCGAATACAAGGAGACAAACCGCCGCTCGGAGATTCTTGACGAGCTGGTGGAGCATAGCGAGAACATAGAGTTGCAGGACAGTCTGCAAAGGCTTGCAAAGATGCCTGAAGCAGAACGGCTCGCGTGCATAGACCGCATAATCGAAGAGGTTATAAAGAAAGAGAAGGAAGAGGAGAAAGCAGCCGAGCGCGAAGCAAGACAGGCCGAGCACGATGCCACAATGGCAGAACTCGAAAGCAAAACGCAGACCGAGGCGCCAACTACTCCCATTGCCAAGACTGGCGACAACGCTTGGTACTTCTACAACCCTAACGTAGTGGCACAAGGAAAGACAGCCTTCCAGAAGCGATGGGGACGCCGCCCTCTCGAAGATAACTGGCGACGCAAGAACAAGGGCGTTCTGCAATCGGAAGAGCCCGAGACAGCCGTGGCACAAGCCGACGAAGAGCCTAAGCAGACCGAGGAAGAACTCGTCCGCCCAGTAAGCAACCCTACAAAGGGCCTCAAGGAGATGCCAGCCGAAGCCGCCGCGACCGACGACAACAAGAGCCGCGAGTTCTACCTCAAGCAGATTCCGCTTACCGAGGAGAAGATGGCCGAGAGCAACGACATCCTGAAAGATGCACTCTACGGCGAAGGCGTTGTGTACCAAGACCGTCTTGAGGACTTTGCACAGGCCAAGAGCACCTTCCTACGACTGATAAACAACTTCCCTAAATACGAGAAAGAGGAAGAAGTGTACTACCGTCTGTACCTCATGGACATAATGCAGAACGGCGGCCAGACATCGGCATACCGCCAGAAGCTGAAGGACGAATATCCCGAAGGCGACTACACCAAGATGGCAAACGACCCCGAATATCTGTACAACGCCAAATACGGCAAGCACATAGAGGACTCGCTCTATGCCGCCACATACGAGGCTTATCGCAACGGCGACTACGATACGGTTGAGAAGAACGTGAAGATTTCTGCCGAGAAATATCCGAAAGGCCGCAACAGAGCAAAGTTCATGTTTGTAGAGGCAATGGACTTGCTGCACAACAACAATCAAGACGGCTTTGTTGAAAAGCTGAAGGAGATAGCGCAGAGATTCTCGAACGACGGCATAAGCGAGATTGCCGGACTGATGATAAAGGGCGTGATGGACGGCAGGATTCTGCAAAACACAAGTCTTACAGGCTCGCTATGGTCGCGCCGCAGCAAGACCACGGCCGAAGAAGAAAAAGAGGCCGGCAAGATTCCGGAATGGAACAAGAACGAGGAAGGCACTCACCTGTTCATGCTCGCCTACGAGAACGGAAAGGTAAACGAGAACCAGCTCCTGTTCGAGATTGCCCGATACAACTTCAGCAAGTTCATGGTGCGCAACTTCGACCTCTCGTTTGTGCGCAACAACGGCATAGGCATGCTTCAGGTAAAGCCGTTCATAAACATGAAGGAGGCCATCAGATACTCGCAGCAGCTGTTCGCCGCCGACGAGATGCGCGACAAACTGGCAGGCCTGAGAGTGGTAATAATATCAGAAGAGAACATGAAGCTGCTGGGCGAATACTACAGCTTCGACGACTATCAGGAATATTTCGAGAAGACATATCATAACCAGTTGCCGAAAATCATGAAGGAGATTGACAGCATCGACTCGCTCAACGAGCCTGACTATGATGTGCCGGAGAAGAAAGAAGAGACGGTTGACAGCCCCGAGCAGCAAGGCGGCACTACTGATGACGATAACTTTAACCCTTTTAATTTCTAAAAGCGTATGAGCAACGGAAAACTACTTTGGGTAGATGATGAGATTGAGCTTCTGAAAGCACACATCATCTTCCTCGAAAAGAAAGGCTATGAGGTAACAACCGTGAGCAACGGCACAGATGCCATCGACCTTTGCAGGGAAGAGACATTCGACCTCATACTGCTCGACGAGAACATGCCGGGATTGAGCGGTCTCGAGACTCTGTCGCAGATAAAATCGTTCACTCCGTCAGTACCAATCGTAATGGTAACAAAGAGCGAGGAAGAGAACATCATGGACCAGGCCATAGGCTCGAAGATAGCCGACTATCTGATAAAGCCCGTGAACCCCAACCAGATTCTGCTTACACTCAAAAAGAACATACACCAGAAGGAGATTGTAACCGAGGCAACAAACACAGGCTATCAGCAGAACTTCGGCAAGTTGAGCATGCAGATAAACGACTCGCTTACCTGCGACGACTGGATTGAGGTGTACAAGCAGCTAGTACATTGGGAGCTGGAGCTTACCAACACCAACAGCGAGATGACCTCGATGCTCGAGATGCAGAAGAGCGAGGCAAACAACGCCTTCGCCAAGTTCATACGCAAGAACTACGAGAACTGGATTGTAAACCGCCAGGACGCTCCCCTGCTGAGCCCCGACATCTTCAAGAAGAAGATATTCCCGCTGCTCGACAACGGCGAGAAGGTGTTCCTGCTGGTGCTGGACAACTTCAGATACGACCAATGGAAGATGCTGAGCCAAGAACTCTCGGCCGACTTTGCCATAGAAGAGGACCTGTACTTCACCATCCTCCCCACCGCCACGCAATACGCGCGCAACGCCATCTTCTCGGGCCTGATGCCGCAGCAGATAGCCAGCATGTTTCCCGACCTCTGGGTTGACGAAGACGAGGAAGAGGGCAAGAACCTGAACGAAGAGCCGCTGATAGAAACGCAGCTGAAGCGTTACAGACGCAAGGAATCGTTCTCGTACAACAAGATAAACAACTCGGCCAACGCCGAGAAGCTGCTCGAGAAGTTCGGACAACTGAGCAAGAACGAGCTGAACGTGATAGTGCTCAACTTCATAGACATGCTGTCGCACGCCCGAACAGAGAGCATGATGGTGCGCGAGCTTGCCAACAACGAGGCGGCATACCGAAGCATAACGCTAAGCTGGTTTCAGCACTCGGCAACGCGCGACCTGTTCAAGGCTCTGGCGGCAAGCGACTACAAGATTATCATAACCACCGACCACGGCAGCATAAGGTGCAACAACCCTATAAAGGTGGTTGGCGACCGCAACACCAACACCAACCTGCGATACAAGCTGGGCAAGAACCTGAGCTACAACCCAAAGGAGGTGTTCGAGATAAAGAACCCGAAGAAGTGCGAGCTGCCGTCGCCTAACATAAGCACGGCCTACATCTTCGCCACCGGAAACAGTTTCTTTGCATATCCAAACAACTACAACTATTATGTAAGTTATTACAAAGACACGTTCCAGCACGGCGGCATATCCATGGAAGAGATGATTGTGCCGCTCATAACCCTGCAAGGTAAGAAACGAAACTAAAAATATATAAAAATTATGGAAATAAGAATCGACTCATTAGATAACATCAAGGAGGCAGCCAAGCAGTTTGTGGCTGCAATCGACCAGAATACAGTATTTGCATTCTACGGCAAGATGGGCGCAGGCAAGACAACCTTTACCAAGGCCGTATGCGAGGAACTGGGAGTAACCGATACCGTGGCATCGCCTACATTCGCCATCGTAAACGAGTACCGAAGCGACACAACGGGCGAACTGATATACCACTTCGACTTCTACCGCATAAAGAAGCTCGACGAGGTTTACGACATGGGCTACGAGGATTACTTCTATAGCGGCGCGCTCTGCTTCATAGAGTGGCCCGAACTGATAGAGGAACTTCTGCCAGAGGATGCCGTAAAGGTAACCATCGTAGAAAACGAGGACGGCTCACGAACAGTTTCGTTCTGAGACGAAGGAATCAAAATAATTATAAAAAGTGCATATTCTCATCAGAATAAGATGAGTAAAAAACATTACTCCAATTATAGAAATATACATATTAGATAAATAATAGGATATATATGCTTATATGGTAAACAAGTGGACAAGAGAAGAAACTATTATTGCCTTTAATGTGTATTGTAAAATACCATTTAAAGATAGCAAAAAGACACATCCTATGATTAAGGAATATGCAAAAATCATAGGAAGGAGTCCGAGTGCACTTAATATGAAAATTGGAAATATTGGACGACTTGACCCGAAATTAAAAGAAAAAGGAATTGTCGGGTTATCTCATGGTGCAAAAATAGAAAAAGACATTTGGACTGAGTTTTATGAGAACCCAGATAAACTCACATTTGAAAGTGAATGTTTGATAGCTAAATTCACCCAACAAAATATTGAGAACATGGCAAATATTGATATAAAAAAATTGCCAAACGGGAAAGAACGATTAACAATAGTGAAACAGAGAGTAAACCAATCATTCTTTCGCTCTGCTGTTATGTGCTCTTATGATTTCAAATGTTGTATTTCTGGTATCGGAAATTCAGAACTTTTAGAGGCATGTCATATTGTGGACTGGAGTGAAGATTCAACCAACCGAAGTAATCCAGAAAATGGGCTATGTCTGAATTCTTTTTTTCATAAAGCATATGACAATTATCTTATAGCCATAACTCCAGATTATCACATCGTAATATCAGATGTTTTGTTAGACAAAACAGAAAACGGCGATTTCAAGAATTATCTTATAGGACTGGATAATAAAAAAATAATTTTACCAAATAGATTTTGTCCCAAGCAAGATTTTTTAGAGTATCATTATCGTAAATACCTAAATGCCCGATAATATGGTCGAACTAGATGTAACATACTTACGTTTTATAGAAAAGTATCATCCAAGATATAGTTCTGATGATAGAGTATTACTTTGCGATATTCTTTTCCGTTATCTTTCTAATGATGAAGTATCAAATGAAGATTTAAAGTGGATAAAAGATGAATTCGATTCAAAGAAAGAAGTTCTCCAAGAATTAAAGCGTTTGGAGATTAATCTTTTTTCCGAAGCTTTAGGATATTACTATGCCAATTTAACCCAAAACGGTCATTAGAAAAAATAAGTAGCAAAATGTAAGTTGGTTTAATTATTCAGAGTCAGTCATTAGCACTTTTTGCTTATATTTTTATAGACTCCGAATATTTATCTGAACATTATGTAAGGCAAAATTTCTAATGACCGATTTGGGTTTAACAAACGTAAAACCCTCAGAACTTACGGAAAACTACCCATAAACAGAAATATACATCTGCAATCAGTTCAAAATGCCTTCGGGATTCGTTCGGGATTTTTTCTGGAAACGCGTTCTCTCGTCCGATGCCGATGCTGATTTGGGATGTTTTAGCCTTTTTCTGCATCTTTTTAGGGGAATGTTGTAACGGATTTTTGTGTTACTTGCCTTTGTAGAAATTCATAAACAATTGATAATATAAACTTTAACACGCAAAGCGTTTCAGCGTTTCAGCGTTTCAGATACCCCTATGCAGGTTTCAATTTCTTATTCTATATTATATAACTTATTTATTATTAATTAGTTATATATTATATATAAAGGTTTCGAAACAATAATATACCCCCTGAAACACTTGAAACGCTGAAACGCTGAAACGCCAGATGTATCTCGCTCACTCGGGTTTCAGAATCCGAGTGCCTTAACATGGGACTTTTGAAGAACATGCAAGCAAGAATACTATTATAAGAATATACAAACATTTCATCGTGTCTCCTCTAAAAAATTATTGAATACCCAACACAAGACACAAACAAAAAGCCATCTCTTATTCAATAAAAAGAGATGGCTTTATCTGTTTCATTCAACTCCCTCGAGGAAGTCCAAGTCGGCGTCTACAACAGCCGAGATGTCGTCGAGGCTGAATACTCCGAATTCTTCTTTCTTTGCCTGAGCAACGACATATTGTGCCACGTCGTCTACCACAATCTCCTCGTCCTCGTCCTTGCTGTCGATGTACTCAAAGATGACATCTACAAAGTACTGAATCTGCTCGTCGTCGAACTTAGCCTGAAGCTCAGGAGAGATGTGATTGCGCACATAGTTAACTTCTTCAATGTCGCCGCCTACAGCCGACATTATTTCGTCCAATCCGTCTGACATAATCATTAAATTATTATTGTTAAAGACTACAACAATGCCTTAATCTTCTCTTCGAAGGCCGACTTAGAGGCTGCGCCAACCTGCTTGTCAACCACCTCGCCGTTCTTGAAGAACAAGATTGTAGGAACGTTTCTAACGCCATACTCAACTGCCAAGTCCTCGTTTTCCTCGACATCAACCTTGGCAATTACTACCTGGCCCTCGTACTGCTGTGCCAGTTCTTCGATGATAGGAGAAATCATGCGGCATGGGGCGCACCATGTTGCCCAAAAGTCGAGAACTACCGGTTTGTCGCCTCCCAAAAACTCCTTTAAGTTGTCCGAATTAATCTGTAAAGCCATAATCCTGCATTTTTAAATTGTTAAACATTCTTATTTATGTGTCAAGCCTGATCCATCGAATACTCAACATTGAGTTCCCATCTGGAGTTCGACTTTATATATTCGTAAAGATTTCTGTTCAGGTTCACCTTGAACTTCTTGCATTGGAAGAGCAGGTACGACATTCCGTCGGCATCCTTTATCTTGAAGTCGAGTTCAGCCGTTCCGTTTGCCATCTCGGAGAGCGAATATAAGTTAGACACGCACTCCTTGTCTATGCTGTCTATCGGCATGGTGATGGTTACGCGGTCGATGAGCCTTGTGCTTACGTCGTTGAGATACTGAATCCTCTTTATAACGAAGAATCGCTTTGAAGGGTCGTATCGGCTCACCTCGAAGCCAGCCTCGACAAAGATTGCCACTCCGACGGTAATGATGTCGCGCCACTTGGTCCAGCTGTCGCCGAAGAGAGCCAGCTCGCCCGCTCCGTTGAAGTCTTCGAGACCGACTATTCCGAAAGGCTTTCCGTTCTTGCTTATGCCCTCGCGCTTGCCCGTGATTATTCCGCCTACGGTTATCGTCTCGCGGTCGGCAGGCAGATTGTCCTTGTCCTTAAGGGCGGCAGCCGTTGTGTTGCACACCTCGTTAAGAATTACGGCATACTCGTCGAGCGGATGGGCTGTAAGATACACGCCCACAAGATCCTTCTCGCGGTTAAGCCTCTCGAGCGCGCTCCATTCCTCGGCATTAGGCATAGGCGGACGGGCAATCTCAACGGCATCGAATCCGCCGAAGAGCGAGTTTGTTGCCTCTCTCTTTACCGTCTGATACTGGTTTCCGTATCTTATAATGCAGTCGATAAAGAGCTCGCCCTTGCTGTTTGGCGCAAAGAACTGCTCGCGCTTGATGCCGAACGAGTCGAACGCTCCGGCGTATGCAAGGTTTTCGACAGCCTTACGGTTGCAGGCCGAGAGGTTTACGCGCTCAACAAAGTTGTATATGTCTTTGAAGCTGCCGTCCTTCTCGCGCTCAAGGATGATGGCAAGAGCGGCACTCTCGCCCACTCCCTTTACGGCTCCCATGCCGAAGCGGATGTCTCCCTTGTGGTTTACGGAAAACTTTACGCCCGACTCGTTAACATCCGGTCCGAGCGTCTTAATGTCCATGCTCCTGCACTCGTCCATAAGCTTGGTTACATCGGTTATGCTGTTCAAGCTTCGGCTCATGACGGCTGCCATGTACTGCGCCGGATAGTGTGCCTTGAGGTAGGCTGTCTGGTAGGCCACCCACGAGTAGCACGTTGCATGACTCTTGTTGAATGCGTATGACGCGAATTTCTCCCAGTCGCCCCAAATCTTGTCGAGGATTGCCGGGTCGTGTCCGTTCTTCTTTCCGCCCTCGATAAACTTAGGCTTCATCTTGTCTACGATGTCCTTCTTCTTCTTACCCATCGCCTTACGGAGGGCATCGCTCTCGCCTCGGGTAAAGTCGGCAAGCTGGCGGCTAAGCAACATCACCTGCTCCTGATATACGGTAATTCCGTAGGTATCCTTCAGATACTTCTGCATGCAGTCGATATCGTATTCTACCGGCTTGCGTCCGAGCTTACGGTCGATGAAGTCGGGAATATAATCCATAGGGCCCGGACGGTAGAGGGCGTTCATGGCGATGAGGTCCTCGAACGTTGAAGGCTGAAGCTCGCGAAGATACTTCTGCATTCCGGGCGACTCGAACTGGAATGTTCCGATGGTTCGGCCGTCGCTATAGAGCTTGTATGTTGCCGGGTCGTCAAGACTGAATTTTGTTTCGTCTACAATTACTCCGAGGCTGTATTTTATGTTCTCGATGGCTTCCTTTATGATAGAAAGCGTCTTCAGACCGAGGAAGTCCATCTTGATGAGTCCTGTTGATTCGATAACGTGTCCGTCGTACTGCGTACAGCTCAGCTTCTCGCCCGTTTCCTTGTCCTCGGCCGTACTTACCGGAACCCAGTCGGAAATGTCATCGCGGCAGATGATTGTTCCGCAGGCATGAACGCCCGTGTTTCGGATGTTGTTCTCGAGCATCTTGGCGTACTTTATCGTGTCGCGCAGATTATCGTCGGGCGATGTCTCGGCCTGCTGAAGCTCGGGAATGCACTTTATGGCATTCGGAAGATTCATCTTCAGACCATCGGGCAGCTTGTCGGGAATGAGTTTGCAGAGCTTGTTCGAAATCTCGAGCGGAAGCTTCTGCACGCGCGCAACATCCTTTATTGCCGACTTTGTAGCCATAGCGCCGTAAGTGATGATGTGCGCCACCTTCTCTGCTCCGTACTTCTCTGTTACCCAACGCAAGAGCTCGCCTCGTCCATCATCATCGAAGTCGGTATCGATATCGGGAAGCGATATACGGTCGGGATTCAGGAAACGCTCAAACAGAAGGTCGTACTTGATTGGGTCGATTTTTGTGATGCCCAGACAGTATGCCACCGTAGAGCCGGCAGCCGAGCCACGTCCTGGGCCGACCGAAACGCCGAGTTCGTTGAATGCCGCGTTGATGAAGTCCTGCACAATGAGGAAGTAGCCCGGGAAACCCATCGTCTTCATGATGTGCAGCTCGAACTTTATCTGGTCGGCAACGTGCTTTTCGAGCGGATCGCCGTACAGTTTCTTTGCGCCGTCGTAGGCAAGCTTTGCCAGATAGTCGGCCTCGAACTTGATGCGGTACAGCTTGTCAATTCCGCCAAGCTTCTTAATCTTGCTGTCGGCCTCATCCTTCGGAAGCGGATTCTCGCCGTTCTCGTCTGTCGTGAACTCGCGGTAAAGATCCTCGGGAGTGATGCGCTTGCGATATTCCTCCTCCGTTCCGAACTCTGCCGGAATGGCGAAGAACGGCATGATTGGCGGATGCTCAATATCGTAAATCTCGCACTTGCCCAGCACCTCGAGCGTGTTTTCAAGAGCCTCGGGCACATCGCTGAACACCTCGTTCATCTCCTTCTGCGTCTTGAACCACTCCTGCTTGGTGTATAGCATTCGGGCCGGGTCGTCAAGGTCGCGGCCCGTGGCAAGACAGATAAGACGGTCGTGCGCCTCGGCATTCTCCTCGTCAACAAAATGACTATCGTTTGAGCATATAAGCTTTATTCCGAATTTTTGGCTGTACTCTATCAGCTTTGCGTTCACCTCCTGCTGCAACGGGAATGTCTCGCGGTTGGCGCGCTGGTTAGGGTCTTTCACCTCGTGCCTCTGAAGCTCGAGATAGTAGTCCTCGCCAAACAGGTTGTGATACCATTGAATGGCTTCCTCTGCCGCCTCGAAGTTGCGGTCGAGAATCTTTCTCGGCACCTCGCCACCGATACATGCCGAGCAGACGATAAGTCCCTCGTGATAGCGTTCGAGTTCGGAGCGGTCGGTACGCGGACGCATGTAGAATCCGTCAATCCACGAGTTCGACACAAGTTTTATAAGATTATGGTAGCCCACCTCGTTTTTTGCCAGCACGATGAGGTGCCAACCGCTCTGGTCGGTTCTGCCCTCCTTCAGCCTCATGTCGTTGCGGCGCGAAACATACATCTCGCATCCGAATATAGGCATGAAGTCGGCAACGCGCTTGTTTTTCTCTATCGATTTCAGGAGGTCGGCCTTTATCTCCTCTACGGGGCGTGTCTCGCCCTCGGCAGGCGCAAAGCTTCCGTCCTCAATCTTCGAGAGCGTCTCCTGATCGGCCTTTATGGCTTTTTTTGCCTTTCCCCTGCGTCCTGAAACCTCATCAAAAAACTCCTTCACGCCCATCATGTTGCCATGGTCGGTAAGCGCCATGCCCTTCATTCCGTCGGCTATTGCCTTGTCAATCATCTTCTTTATCGAAGCCTGTCCGTCGAGAATGGAGTATTGTGAATGAACGTGTAAGTGAACAAAATCTACCATAAAAAATGTAAAATATTATAAAACGCTGCAATTTACACAAAAGTTATCAACCCGTAAAAAAATAAGAAGTAAAACATAGTATTTTTCAAATGTATTTATAAAAAACTTGCATCTTTGGCAAAATAGCACTACATTTGCACGATTAAAGGCCATTTACAGATAATGAAAATAAGAAAAAAAATAAAAAAAATTCGTTTACACCACGAAGGTACGCATATCCTTATAGCTGGACTATTTTTACTTGCTATACTTAATTTCGGACTATACTATACCCTTTTTGAGTGTTGCAGTGTTGTGTTTTATGTAATTCTGGCTATAACTCTAATAGCATACGCCATTGCCGTAAACTTCTTCCGTTGTCCTATCAGAATTTATGACGGAGAGACAAACAAAATAGTTGTTGCTCCGGCCGACGGAAAGGTGGTAGTAATTGAGGAGGTTGACGAGAACGAGTATTTCCACGACAGAAGAATAATGGTTTCAATCTTCATGAGCCTGTTCAACGTTCACGCCAACTGGTATCCCGTAGAGGGAACGATAACATGCGTGAAGCATCATAGCGGACGATTCATGGAGGCTTGGCTGCCAAAGGCAAGTACCGACAACGAGCGCTCTACTGTCATAATAAAGACAGCCGACGGCACAGAGGTGCTTACCCGACAAGTGGCAGGCGCTGTGGCACGACGCATCGTTACATACGCCGAAGAGGGCGACCAGTGCTACATCGACGAGCACATGGGCTTCATCAAGTTCGGTTCGAGAGTAGACGTATATCTTCCTCTCGGAACTGAGATATGCGTAAACATGAATCAGAAAACGGTTGGTAACGAAACGGTTATCGCCAAACTAAAATAAGCAGAATACAATGTCTTTTATAAAGAATAACATTCCAAATGCCGTAACGTGCTGCAATCTTATTTGCGGATGCATAGCTGCGGGTTCAGCATTCAACTATCATCAGCAGACAGCACTTCTGTTTATTATTCTAGGTGCTGTATTCGACTTCTTCGACGGAATGACGGCGCGCGCCCTGCACGTTTCGTCGCCAATAGGAAAAGAGCTCGACTCGCTGGCCGACTGCGTAACATTCGGAGTTGCCCCATCGGCTATGTTATTCACGCTTATGACTCAGGTGCAGTATCCGTCGTTCATTCCTGCAAGCTGGAAGGTATTCCTGCCTTTCACGGCTTTCATAATGGCGGCATTCTCGGCTCTGCGACTGGCTAAGTTCAATCTCGACACACGCCAGACAACATCGTTCATAGGTCTGCCAACGCCGGCAAACGCCCTGTTCTGGGGAGCGTTAATTGTGGGAGCAAAGGATTTTCTGGTATCTCAGCACTTTAACATCCTGCTGCTGATATTCCTGATGCTTATATTCTCTTACACCCTGGTGGCTGAGATTCCGATGTTCTCGCTTAAGGTCAAGAACCTTGGCTGGAGCGACAACAAGGTAAGATACACCTTCCTTTTGGTATGCGTGATTCTGATAGCATGGCTGCGAATACCGGGAATTGCGGCATCAATAGGCTGGTACATCATCCTGTCGGTAATATTGGACAAGATGTCATCGGGCAACGAACCAAACGAAAACTACAGTAAATGATAAATCTATTAGCATTCCTCGGACTTATCGTCCTGTTCTTAATATTTTTCCTTCTTGGACTGGTGTTGTTTGCATTCAACTCAATAAGGAAATTCTTGGGATTGGGCGGTAACAGGAGAACAAACCAAGGCAACCCGTTCGGCAATACAAACGGACAGAATGCCTACAATCAGACGAACAATGCCGATAGCAACCCTTCGTCAAAGCACAAGAAAGTGTTTTCGAGCGATGAGGGCGAATATATAGAATTTAAAGAAGAGGATTAACTTTTTCAGTTAATCCTCTTTATTTATTATAAACCTTACTTCCTTAAACTGGTATTCGCGCATATTTCCGGCTTCGTCCTGCAACACGAGCACTCCGTTAGGCTCAATGTTGTGAACCTTAGCCTTAAAGCGGCCGTTGTCGTCTTCGTACTCGTAATATCCAATGCCGCGATAGAGCGAATGGGTGTAGTTGCTTACAATCCTGAAATAGTCGCCGCGCTCAATCTGCTCGATAAAGCTCTTCAGCCTTATCATTATAAGTTCAAGAAGTTCAGTTACGGGAATTTCTGAATTTATAATCTGTATCATCGAAACCGGATTAGGGGCATCGCTCAAAAATATCTTCTGATTAACGTTGATGCCCACGCCCATGATGCACGAGTCTACGAACTTGCCGCATAGCTCGTTTTCAATCAAGATGCCGGCAATCTTCTTGTCGCGCCAATAAATATCGTTGGGCCATTTAATGCTCACGTCCTTTATGTAAAGGCTGAGCACTTCTTTTATACTCAAGGCTATTGCCTGCGACAGGCAGAACATGTTCTTGGCCTTCACGTTCTTGGGACGGTACAGAACGCTGAAAAGCAGATTCTTTCCGTCTTCCGATTCCCACGAATTGCCGGTCTGTCCGCGTCCGTCGGTCTGATAGTCGGTGCGAACCACGACATAAGGATTGTCGGGCTTCAGACTTTTTGCCAATGTTCTAACAAAATCGTTGGTAGAGGCCGTCGATTTCAGGTTTAACACAATATAGTCATTGCATCCCATTTGTATAAAAGATTTAATTGCTACTCAAAAAGTTCTATTCCCACAACGGAGGGGAAAATGCGTCTTTTATATGATTGAGCTTCCAGCCGTCATCCGTCCTAACCACCGACACAACATCGAACCTCACATCGTCATCCACCTCGAACTCGTTGATGTACGCATCGGTTGCCGAAACAATTCTGCGGATTTTACCTTCAGTAACAGCATCTTCAGGATTTCCGAAATCTATGGTCGAACGTGTTTTGACCTCAACCACAACCAACTTTTTCTCTTCAGAATCGTAAGCCACCACATCAAGTTCGTAGTGCCTGTACCTCCAGTTGCGGTGAAGTATTCTATATCCCTGCCTTACAAGATATTCCACAGCGGCATCTTCACCTTCATTTCCTATTCTGTTATGCTCAGCCATTATATATGCAAAAATATTAAAAATCTTTAAAAAAATTAGTTTTGTTGAAACAAAAAAAACTATTTTTGCATTTATATGAAAACAAACTTGAGAAAACGAGCTGAAAAGGCTCCCGTTCAGCGACAGAAACGCATTGTCTGTCTTCTTTCCGACGACGAGGCCAGAATAATAGACCGTTATCTTGAGAAATACAAGATAACCAACCGCGGCAGATGGTATCGCGAGGTGGTTCTCGGCTTCATCAGAAAGAACGAGGAGAACGACTGCCCCACTCTTTTTACCGAGCATGACATGCGCAGATAACACCCCCGATACATGGACGACAGCTTTTATATGAAAATGGCCCTCGCCGAGGCGCAGAAGGCTTTTGACGAGAACGAGATTCCGATAGGCGCGGTAATTGTGTGCCGCGACAGGGTTATTGCCAAGACGCACAACCTTACCGAAACGTTGTGCGACGTAACTGCACACGCCGAGATTCAGGCCATAACGGCGGCAAGCCAGATGCTGGGAGGAAAATACCTTAACGACTGCACCCTGTACGTTACCGTAGAGCCGTGCGTGATGTGTGCCGGAGCAATAGGATGGTCGCAACTAGGGCGACTGGTCTATGGCGCAGAGGACGAGAAACGCGGGTATCACAAGATAGCCCCGCTGGCTCTGCATCCGAAGACTTCGGTAACTAACGGAGTAATGGCAGAGGCGGCAACAGAGCTGATGCAAAGGTTTTTCAAGCAAAAAAGATAATATCTTAAAAATCAGAATACATAATGACAAAATTCAAGAGAATTCTGCTTAAGCTAAGCGGAGAGAGCCTTATGGGCGAACAGAAATATGGTATAGATGTTAAGCGTCTTAACGAGTACGCACAGCAGATAAAAGAGGTTCACGACATGGGCGTGCAGATTGGCATTGTAATTGGCGGCGGCAACATCTTCCGCGGACTGAGCGGAGCCGGCAAGGGCTTCGACCGCGTAAAGGGCGACCAGATGGGCATGTGCGCAACTGTAATAAACAGTCTTGGCCTTAGCAGTGCACTCGGCGCAATAGGATGCAAGAGCCGCGTGCTTACAGCCATCAGAATGGAGCCTATCGGCGAGTTCTACACAAAGTGGAAGGCTATCGAGGCAATGGAAAACGGCGAGGTGGTAATCATGTCGGGCGGAACAGGAAACCCTTATTTCACTACCGACACAGGCTCTTCGCTACGCGGCATAGAGATTGAGGCAGACGTAATGCTGAAGGGCACTCGCGTGGACGGCATCTACACAGCCGACCCAGAAAAAGATCCGACGGCTACCAAGTTCAACGACATCACTTATGATGAAATATACAACAAGGGACTGAAGGTTATGGATTTGACTGCCACAACAATGTGCAAGGAGAACAATCTGCCAATCTATGTATTCAACATGGATATTGTGGGCAATCTGAAGAAGGTTATGGACGGCGAAAACATCGGAACTCTTGTTCACAACTAATCATTCGCCTTTATGATACAAAAAAACTCGCAGCCAAATTCCGTTGGTTGCGAGTTTTTTATTAATACGTCAGAAGGTTACGCCAACACCAAGAGATAGTGAATGGAGGAAACCAGTGGTCTCATATTTATCAATTACCCACCCATAATCATCCTCACCTTCACCATAATATTCTGGCTTTACCACATAATAAGAGATGTTATTAAATCTCCGATAATTATATGCCAACTGGAAGTTTATTCCGAAATGCTTGGCGAACATGTGGGTGTATCCAACACCTGCCGTACCTGTAAAACCAGCGACCTCTGTCCTTGCCGAATAGCCCAAGTCTGTAAAAGTGTAAAAGTCTGAAAAATTCTTCAACGGCTTATATCTCAGCGTCGCAAAGAATGGTATCGAACCGTGATCAGGGCTTTTATAAGCCGTGATACCAACACCTACACCTGCCGAAAGCGATGGGGTTATGTCATATCGCGGTACAAGATGAATTCCCCAACCTCCCAATTTTGCAGAACTTTCATCAAACGACGCTCCGTTCCATTTTTCTTTAAAGCCATAATAGCGATAGTAGTCTACATCAAAATGGAATTTCTGCGCAAACAGCGTCGACGAATTGCCAAGGACAAGACAAAAGACAAGAACAAGTCTCAGTTTTCCCATATAAAAGATACGATTCATTAGTAAATATTTTAAGTTGTTATTTGTAATATCTCTAATTCAAAAGCCGTTCTGGCTTTTTGTTTCTCAAAACAGCCATGTTTTATCGACAATGGCAGTTTATTATAATCGGTTGCAAAAATACAGTTTTTTTTCAAAAACAATTATATTCTATGTAATTTATTTATTTTTCAGTCTATAAAAAATCCTTCCCGCAACAATGTGCGAGAAGGAAATTTGTAAAAACAAATCTTGATAAATTACCATCGTCCCGGGAATCCGCTGCCCGAAGACGAAGAACTTCCTACCGTTGAATAGCCAGAGCTTGCTGTAAAGCTGCTGCCAAGGGTCGAAGATACCGTTCTGCCCTCGTAATAATATGTGCCCCAACTTGACGTATAGTTTGAAGGCGCAGAACTGAGAACGCCGTATTTGTACGTCGAGCCGCTCTTTATTCCTGCCGAACTTACAAAACTGTAATTCTGACTCATGGCGCGTGGCACATAGACCGACATCACCACATTTCCGTTGGCATCGGTAACGGTAAAATAGCCTTTCGACATTGACGAGCCTGCAATATACACCACCGGAACGGTACATGTTGGCGAACTGCTGTTCATCTGCTGGCCGCCCGAAGTGAAGACCGCGCCGCCGTTAAACTTCAGATACGAATTGCTGTCGGCATCGAGTCCCTCCTCGGGCGATGATGCTCCGTGCGCAATCATCACGCCGCCGTTAACCACAATCGCTCCGTTCTTGCCGTAATTTGAGTCGATGGCATCATTGTTTGTGGCATAGGCATACACATATCCGCCGTTCATGGTTATGACGCCCGACGCGTTTATGGCATCATCGTATGCCTGAATGATGATTTCGCCGCCGTTAATCGTCAAATTCGTCTTGCTTTCAATGCCCTCTGCACCATCAGACGATGTTGTGATGTTGAACTTTCCGCCGTTTATCGTGAGCAGGCCGTCGCTCTTTATCGCCTTGGCGTTGCTCGAACTTGACGAAGTGTTTCCGCCCCATCCAAACTGCGGAGAATTACTTGTGCCGTATGCCGAGCCGGTTGTAACTATTGTCATCTCCGGGCCGTTGCCGTCTTCTGTTCCGTAAACAGATGTGCCGTCAACATTGATGCCCTTGCCGGCCTGTCCGCTGCTCTTCATGCTGAATTTTCCGGCCGTGATACAAAGATTTCCGTCGCAATTGATGCAAGCCGATGTGCTCACCTCAGAAGAACTTTCTTTATAAACGCCGCCCGATGTGGTGAGCGTGAATGTTCCGCCAGAGATATTAACCTGTCCGTCGCTCTTGATGCACTTTGAACCTGCTCCGCTCGTAGATGCCACGAGCGTTCCACCAGTCTGACGGAAGTTTCCGGCAGTAGAGATGCCGTGGCCTTTATCGCCCGATGTAGTCAAATCTACCGTTCCGCCCGATATGCACACGTTGCCTTCCTCAGCCTGAAGTCCCTCGCCAACCGATTTTGTTGTCCACGAGCCGTCGGTTATTATGATGTAACTGTTGGTGTGAACGGCATCGCTCGCCGCCTTCGTAACATTAACCGTGCCGCCCATGCCTATAACGTAATCGTCGCTACAGATGGCGTGTTTGTGATTTCCGGCAACATTAAGCACTCCACTTCCGCAGAAGACAAGCTGACCTTCGGCAAAAATCGCAGCCTTCTGGTCTTCCTCGCTGCTTGCGTAGGTCGAAGCATCGCTCAACGTACTTGTAGTTCCGCTTTCGGTAAAGATGAAGGCGCGCTTGTGGCTTTGCAGATTGAGCGCAGGGCCATCGGCAGAGGCCAGTTTAACGCCGTTGAGCGAGACCTTGTACATCTTGTCGCTATACAACTTGAACGAGCCTGTGCCCTCGCCGCAGAGTTGATAACAGACATCCTTGTCGGCTGTCGATGTAAGCACGACCTTTCCCGATGTGTTGTCGGTTACAAACACATTGTCGGGAAGGTTCTCAACCACGGCAGAAGCGCCGTTCCACGTTATTTTTACTATCTTCGTAAACGACTGGTTTGCTATATTGTCTCCGTCGGATGGAGCAACGACCTCTTCGCCAACCGTCTTGTTTCCGTCCGAATCATCGTCTGATGAAGAATTTCCTTCCTGGTTAGAAGATGAGCCTTGTTCCTGTTCCTCCTCTATTTCCTTGAGTTTTTCTTCTGTTATGTCGTCGGTCTTGTTACAAGCCACAACGACTGCCATCAGCATTGCCGATGCAACAACTCTCAATGTTTTCATTTCTTATGATTTTTAGAATTTAAGTGAATATCCAACGCCTAAGATATTCGAGTTCAAATCGTCGTCCATATCGCGCTGGAATCGGTAATAAAGTTCGAGTCTGTTCCGCTTGTCAATTTTGTATTCCGAGCCAATCGTCAGGCGATATTTCTCGGCACAGAATCCATCGGTCAGATTGTTATACAATTCGGCTGATGCGTACGGAACAAAGGCGCATTTCTTTCGGCTGTATTCGACCTTAAAGCGCGACCGCAACTGACATTTTTCGCCCGAAATATCCTTGCCTTCGATGGTCGTTTCAGACTTTTTCAACCCATCGGACGCCGACGTTCCGTCATACACGTTCTTAACCTTGACGTATTGCAGAGAATCGCCCGTGCGGAATGTGTACTGAATCCTTTCGCGGAGCGAGAAAACGAAGTGTCCCGCCTTGTACGAGCCTGTGAGATACGCGCCAAAACGATGCGATGTCTGCCAATACGACGGATAGTATTTCGTCGTTTCCTTGTAGTTTCCCTTGTCGGTAAAACCTGTTGAAAACTTCTCGTCGGCGAGCGTGTGGCGATACAGAAGATTGTAATCGCCACCCACTTTAAGATATTTGTTAAGCTTGTACGATGTGAAGAGTGCGCCCGACCATCGGCTCACCGCCGACACGTTGTCGCAAGTTCGCATCTCGCCCTCGAAGCCTGCATCCCATTTCTTGCTAATCTGTTTCGACAGATTTATGTTAGTCCAGATGCCGAAATCGCTCTGCCCCGTCTGTGCAAAAAGGGCGCACGGCATGAGTGCCATAATGATTATGGCATTCCAAAATCGTCTATGTATCATAAGATTAGCAGTCTTTAGGCATCCGAGCCAGACAATTTACGGAATTGATGTCGGCGGCTTCTTCGTAATAAACTTTTATGATGGCGCTGTCTTTCAGGAAATCGACCGAGCCAACTTCAATCTTCTGAACCTTAACGCCAAGACGGCGCTGGAGGTCTTCATAAAGTTCAGCCTCACGCTCAGGCGTAATAAGGTCTACACGATCGTACTGAACAAGTTTGCAAGCCACATGCTTGAAAGTTCTGCTGCTCTCGCACAGCCATATGCACAAGACAAAAAGCACGTCGGCAACAAAGAGTTCGAGCCAACTGATGCTCGTTGCAATGGCATTTATAGCCGAAATTGCAATCACAATAAACAGATAAGTCATCTCTCTGATGGGCACCGACTCGGTTCGGTAACGGATTATCCCGAATACGGCAAACAGTCCTAAGGCCACTCCCACTCTCAGCTTTACGCCTCCCATGAAGAACATGAGAAGGAAAATCGATACGCCTATCAGCATGAAAGTGAAATGAAAATCGCGTCGCTTGCACTTTGGATAATAAAGGAAGTGTACCACGACACCTACACAAAATAAGTTAAGAAAGAACCTTAGGAGAAGTTCCTCAAGCCCGGCAATGTCAAAAAGCGCCATATTCTCAAGAGCGCCAGTAGCAACCGCTACATTATCATTCAAATCATTCATCTTTTTGTTTTAATTTTGTTAATCGTTCTTATTCTCGTTTTAAACCGGTTTTGCTTTAATTTCTCGTCCGTCACGGCTCTGCCGATGCAATACTTGCTGAATCCCATCGGCATGATTCTGAGGTCGTAGAGATACTTTCTTACTGGCGAGTAGACATGCCCGTCGCGCTTAAGCTCGATGATAACGATGTCGCCCATCTCCTTGTGGCATCCGTTCTGAGAATTGTCGAACTGCAGGTTGAGGTCGATGGTGAGGCGTTCGGTCTTTGCATAGTTCACAAGCGTGATGCGGTCGAAGTGGTTCATCAGTTTTGCAGAGATGTCTCCGATGCCAACGTGTGCGTATTTTTTAACAAATTGTTCGCACTCGTTTACATCGTTCCAATGGTCGATGCCGTCGACCTTGATTCTCTTCTTGTCGGTACGTCCTTTGTTGTTCTTGTGCTTAACCTCGAGGAACGTGAGGTTGCTGTCTTCGTAAGTGCGCACTCGCACCTTAATTCGGTCGGCACGTCCGTTGTGATGATCCATGTACATCGTATCGCCCACAGTGTCAAAGTAAACTGTGCGATAAGGGCTTATTCTCTTGCCATTCATTTCTTGCACATAATAGCTGTTCTTTACCATCTTGAGCAGTCGCGCAAGCTGAGCCCGGCTGGCAACGTACTTGTTGTCAAGTCTGTTCATCAACTTTATTCCCGACATCTGTTCAAGTGATATTGGCTTAAGTTCAGCCAATTCGTGTAAGAAATCCTGTAACATTATTATTGTATATTTTTTGATTTTACTTCTATGGTTATTATGCCCTTATAACGCACAAACCATCTAAAAAATTGTTACCAAAATAGTAATTTTTTTATTAAAAATGCCATTTTACCGCATTTTTTCTTCCGAATGCATATTTTTTGGATTGATATCCGCAGTTTGAAGCCTCTGCAAGGCGTTCTTCTTTTAAATATTTTACACCATACATTTGGAAAGTATCAAAAATTTCGATACATTTGCGTCCTATATTTCATGAACAATTAAATTCAACCTATAAAAATGATTGATGTAAAGGAATGTCTCAATGACGTGACAGAGAAAATGGATATGGCAATAATGTTCCTCGACGAGCAGCTTTCGCATATCCGCGCAGGTAAGGCTAACGTTAAGATTCTCGACGGAATCCGTGTTGACTCTTACGGACAGATGGTTCCGCTTAACGGCGTAGCATCAGTAACTACTCCAGACGCACGCACCATCGCCATCAAGCCATGGGACAAGTCGATGTTCAAGGTTATCGAAAAGGCTATCCTCGACAGCGAGGTGGGCATCACTCCCGAGAACAACGGCGAAATTATCCGCCTTGGCATACCTCCATTGACCGAGGAGCGACGCAAGATGCTTGCAAAGCAATGTGCAAAAGAGGCTGAGACAGCAAAAATAAGCGTGCGAAATGCCCGCAGAGACGGCGTAGACAAGCTGAAGAAAGGCCTGAAAGACGGTCTTGCCGAGGACGTTGAGAAGGACGCTGAAGGCGATTTGCAGAAGATTCACGACAAGTTCATCAAGAAGATTGACGACATGCTTGCCGAGAAGAATAAGGAAATAATGACAGTATAAGCTTATTTTGAACGGTTTAGTCATAAGAAATACTGGAAGTTGGTACACCGTCTACACAGACGATGCCCAGCTTATTGATTGCAAGATAAAAGGCAACTTCCGCCTTAAAGGCATACGCAGCACCAACCCCGTTGCCATTGGCGACCGGGTGGAGATTATTACGAACTCCGACGAAACTGCGTTCATTAGCAATATTGAAGACCGACGAAACTATATCGTCAGGAAAGCCTCGAATCTTTCAAAACAGAGTCACATATTGGCATCGAACATAGATTGCTGTTTCTTGATAGTTACTGTAAACTATCCGGAAACAGCAACTACTTTTATCGACCGTTTCCTTGCATCTGCCGAGGCATACCGCATTCCGGTAGTGCTGGTTTTCAACAAGATAGACCGATACAACGAGGACGATCTCAGATATCTTGACGGAATGATAAACCTCTACACATCAATAGGATATGAGTGTATGAAGGTTTCAGCTCTAAACGGCGACGGCATAGAAGAACTCCGTCAGAAACTCGAAGGAAAAATCACGCTATTCAGCGGAAACTCGGGCGTTGGCAAGAGCACGCTGATTAACGCCATCCTACCCGACCTGAACGTGAAGACAGGCGACATATCCGAATATCACAACAAGGGTATGCACACAACCACCTTCAGCGAGATGTTTGCAATCTCGGGCGGCGACTACCGCAAGGGAGCACTTATCGACACTCCTGGAATAAAGGGCTTCGGCACTTTCGACATGGAGAAAGAGGAGATTGGCGGATACTTCAAAGAGATTTTCGCAATGAGCGAGAACTGCAAGTTCGGCTGCCAATGCACTCACACTCACGAACCGGGATGCGCGGTGCGCGATGCCGTAGAACAGCATCTGATAAGCGAGAGCCGATACACATCGTATCTTTCCATGCTCGACGACAAGGACGAGGGCAAATATCGCAGCGGATACTGATATGCTTAACCACATTCTTGCATCGTTTGCACACTTCACCGCCCTGCCTTTCGGAAAGTTGAAAGACATTCCGGCAGACTGCAAGGCTAAAGTCTACGATTTCTGGAGTCTTGTGGGCTGGCTTACAGGCGGAAGCATGGCGACTGTCTACATTATAGCAAGCCGACTGGTTTCGCATCCGGTGGCTCTGATGCTCGCCATCGCCACACGATTTGCCATAACCGCCGGACGCGAAGAGAAAGGGCTGAAAGCGCTATCAGACAAAGCAGGAACAGACGGAAACATCCTCCTGACAATATATTTCATATTGATGCTTCTTGCAATGAAGGAATTGCCTTCGATTTGGCTTCCGTGGCTAATGATTTCGGGCGACTGTCTTTCAAAATACAGCGCTTCATTCTCAGTAGATATTCTGAAACCAAACGCTGAAAACAGCGCAGAAAGATACGACAGAAAAAGCATTGCTACAATCATCGCAGGCACTCTGTTCGGCTTTGCACCTCTGTTCCTCACCCTGCCCGATATGTTCTGGATTGTGGGCATCGCGCCTATCATCACTTCGGGCTTGCTGCTCTGCATAATGAGCATAAGAAAGCATCGCTTTAGCAACGGACACGAGGGCGCAATATTCCTCATAAGCGAACTTACATTCTACATTGCTGCGCACAGCCTCATCTTTACGAGGTCGTTGCAGCACATTTAAATAAAAAAACAAAATAAAAATGAACACATACTTTATTAGACATACATCTGTTGACGTGGCGCCGGGCGTGTGCTACGGTCGATCGGATGTTCCCCTCAGCGACACGTTCGAGGAGGAAGCCTCCCGTACTCTGGAGCAGATAAAAAACATTAAATTCGACAAGGTTTACACAAGTCCGCTGAGCCGCTCGGTTAAACTTGCGACTTATTGCGGCTTCCCAAAGGCCGAGCAGGAGCCTCGCATAATGGAGCTCGACTTTGGCGACTGGGAAATGCAGAAATTCGACGACATCAAAGACCTTAATCTTGAAAAATGGTATAAAGACTACCTTGATATCAAGCCTGCGGGCGGCGAGAGCTATCAGGACATGGCTGCGCGCGTTGCAAGCTTCATTACCGAACTGCGTCAGCAACCATACGAAAATGTGGCTATTTTCTGCCACGGCGGCACAATTCTCTGTGCCATGGTTTATGCCGGTCTGCTTAAGATGGAAGGAATGTTTGAACATATTCCGCCATTCGGAAGCGTGACAAAAATTGAATTGTAGAAAATAATATCATACAAAATATAAAATAAATCCTCTCATCACTTTTCAGCGTTGAGAGGATTTTTCTGCTTACAAAAAAACAAGCGGAGCGACATCTGTTTGTCCTCCGCTGTTTTCTGAATTATCTTTCCACGTTAGGTATTATCTTTTTTAAACGGCTCTTTTAGCCATACATAACCTGAACTTTCTTTGCCTGCTGCTTTTCTTGAACACGGATGTTCTTTTCACGCTCAATTTCCCGGTCAATCTCTTCGTAGACAGAGTTGTTGCTCTTGTACTCCGGCACAATTTCCTTCATCTTTCTAACCGTTTCCATATTGTCATACTGCTTTGAGATTTCAACCAACTCGTCTATGTCTTTGCAGACAGCCTCGTAGTCGTACTCGCGAACCTCGGCAATACGAATCTTTTCGTGGAATGTCGGCTTAGTACCTTCAAGTTCATTCAAGACTTCCTCGTAGAGTTTCTCGCCCTCGCGCAGACCTGTATACTTAATTTCAACATTCTTTGCATTTGAAAGAGCTATCATTCGCTTTGCAAGGTCGGCAATTCTTACGGGCTTGCCCATATCGAATACGAAAATTTCTCCACCATTGCCCTTTGTTCCTGCCTCGAGAACGAGCTTACATGCCTCTGGGATAAGCATGAAGAAACGTACAATTCTCTCGTCTGTAACAGTAACAGGACCGCCCTTTCTAATCTGTTCTCTGAACAACGGAATAACCGAACCATTAGAACCGAGCACGTTTCCGAAGCGCGTTGTTACAAACTGAGTTGGCTGAACAGCCGCCATGCCGTCGTTCTTAACCGTAGAGTCAAGACGAAGCTTCTGATTTAGACTCTGGACGTAAATCTCGCAGATGCGCTTTGAACAGCCCATCACGTTTGTTGGATTTACAGCCTTGTCGGTTGAAACCATCACGAACTTCTTCACTCCATATTTAACGCTGAGGTCGGCAATGACCTTTGTTCCGTAGATATTGTTCTGCACAGCCTCGCTCGGATTATCCTCCATCATTGGCACATGCTTATAGGCTGCGGCATGGAAAACATACTGTGGTCTGAACGAGTTGAAAACCTTTTCCATGTGCGTTTTGTTGCAGATGCTGGCAACAACCGTCGTTGCCTTTACACCCGGATAATCGCGCGCCATCATCAGACGGACATCGTGCTCTGGTGTTTCAGCCTGGTCGATAAGCATCATTGCCTTTGGATGGAACTTAGCTACCTGACGGACAATTTCAGAACCGATAGAACCAGCTGCACCTGTGATAAGTACTCGCTTATCAGCCAACAACTCGCCAACCGACTTCAAATCGACCTTAATCTCAGAGCGTGGTAACAAATCCTCTACAGAGACCTCTCTCAACTGAAGGTTTTCGCTGTCGACTGAAATCTGCCCGTATTCAACCTTTGCCTCCTTAGCCTGCTGAGCCATGAAAATCTTACAGCCTGCACCTATAAGTACATTCTGTATTTCCTGATTGTTGCGGAATTCTTCAACACACTGCGGGCTTACCAAAACGCCCTTGATGCGTGCTCTTTTGATGATGCTTGCAAGATCGTCGTTTGGATTGTAGACTTTGCAGCACATCAAGCGAACGTGTCTCAATCTCATATCAGATGAAATGAATCCCTTCAGAACGAATCTGCGCGGACGCTGAGTGCGGATATTCTTGGCTAGTCCAACACCATCAGACTCCTTGGCATAAATAAGTACGCGGAGTGTTCTCGAATCGAGCGAAGAAACCTCGTAAAGCACCTTTACCATTACGCGTATGCCCCACATAACCATTGTTGCAAGAACCATTGTTATAAGCGTCTCGGCACGCGACAATGCAGATAAAGCAGCAATGCCCTCTTCCTTCATTATTGACGAGAAGAGAAGCGTCAATGCCAATGTTACCACATTAGCGTATGCAACCTTAAGCAAATCGTCGAAAGACGAATAGCGCACAATGCCTGAATAAGTGCTGTACATTCGAGCACCGACCAAGCTAAGCAGCGAGTAAAACGCCATCGTCATGATTACGTCGAAACGGTTCTCCACCAAAACCATCGTCTTGTGAATCATCCAATAGGTAAATATACCAATAAAAAAGATGACCACGCTATCCAGCAATAATATGCACCAGTATGGCAGTGCATCTTTGCAAAAATACCAACCAGTTATTCTTCTTAAAGGACTCATATTCGTACTTAAATTTAAAGTTTGTTCTTTTTCCTTTTATTATTTCATTTTGTTTTTCACAGCCATTTTCATTTCTTGTAAGCACCGTCTTTTGCTTCAAGTATTGTGCTGCTTTCATGTACTATCACGCTATGCCAAACGCCTTGCGGAACCTGTATTCCAAATTTCCTTTCGCGAGGACAGATACGATAGCGCGCTTTTTCAGTAAAATCAGATTCTCCGTTATTTCTCGAATGTTCTTCGTATAGTACCCAGTCAAGACATCCGTCCAGACAGACAACGGTTTCCGACGTATCGGTGTGCCGATGTATTGGTACTTTCGTTCCCGGCTCGAGCGCATTGAGCATCCGCTGCGATGTATCGTCCGGAGTCGTTCGCAAGTCGAAGTTCATGCGAAGACGTTCGTTTTCCTTCGCCTTTCCGTGCAACACAGAAAGCAAATTATCATCTATTTTTTGTACATCCATAGTATAATCTTAACCCAGCAAAAACAAATTATAAACAAATGTTTGCCAGACCCTTACGCGGGCCGCTTTTCTAATATATAGAAAGGTTGAATTTCGGGTGTAAAGGTACATAAAATATTTAAATTTCGCGATTTTTTGAAGATTATTTTCCACGAAAGCCTGTATTCTTGATTTAAGTTAATCGTGTTTTACGAGTAGCTTATTTACTTATTTTACTGAATTTCAAATAGTTTATCCATAAAACAGAAGAAATAAGCAATAGAGCCGTTTCGTTATTTCTCCAGATGCGAAACGGCTCTATTACAGATAAATATTCTTACTTCAGTTTGTCGCCATTTACAACGACTTTCTTAAGAGTGAGATTCTCGATTATACTCTTGTCGAGGTCGCCATTCTTTGTCGTTACATTGAACTTCTCGAACAAGAAATCTTTGAGTTTATACTGATCGTCGGCCTTTTCCAAGTTGAAAACGACCTTGCAGTTAACATTGATGTTGCGCATGATGATGTTCTGCGAATAAGACATCGGCGTATCCTTGCGACCTTTAAGGTCGAAGAACTGAGTCCAAGGGCGCACAACCAGCACGTTGTCAACATCGCCCGTGATGTCCTCGACCGTGATGTATTCATACATCTGCGGAGTGTCGGGGCGCATCTTGAGCCACAACAATCGGCTTGCCTTGTCAATCTTGCAACGGCGAACGATGATGTTCTTGTCGTGAATGCTCTCGCTTCCGCATGTCAGCGCGCCGTGGCAGAATCCGTAGTTACAATCTTCGATAATGATGTTTGTATTCTCACCGTTGTTCTCGTCCTTGTCTGCCCATGGGCCTTTTCCGCCCTTCAGCGCAACAGCATCGTCGTTTACCGCCATGTAGCAGTTTTTGATAAGCACATTGTTGCAAACATCAACATCCACGGCATCGGTGCTTGGAGCCTTTACAGGAGATGCAGGCGAAGTTATCGTCAGACCGAGCAACTTGACATAGTTTGAACGATACAGATGAGTTGTCCAGAATGGAGAATTCTTCAATTTCACTCCTGCGATGAGAACTTCGTTACTGTTTGATACATAGACAAGACGCGGACGAAGTTCTTCCATGTTTGTACACTTAGGATTCACCTTTCTTCTGAGCCAGAACGACTTCCAGTAGCGCAAGCCGTTGCCATCGAGTGTGCCCTCGCCCGTCAGTTTGAATCCGTTTACGTTGTCAACATTGATGAGAGCCGCAAAATAGTCGAGCGTCTGACCTTCCATTCTAGTTTTCAGGATTGGGAAGTTGCTGATGTCGTCGCTACCCTTTATCGTCGCGCCCTTCTTCAGATGAAGGTTTGTGCCCTGACGGAAGAAAAGCGAACCGCTTAGGAATGTTCCTTCAGGAACAACGATAACGCCGCCGCCTTCTTGAGCAGCCCTATCGATAACAGCCTGAATCTTCTCTGTCTGAAGAATCGTACTGTCATTCACCACTCCATAGTCGGTAATGACGTATGCCTTGCCCTGCTCGGCAAGAGTTGGGACTGAGATGTTTCTGAACCATTCAGGAATCACGGTTCCGTCTGGAAACTTGTCATCGGCAGCCATCGTTCTGACCGAAGTCAAAGCCACCAATCCTAAAAAGAATAAATGCTTTAGTTTCATATTTCGATTATAATCAATGATATCCGTTTTTATTTTCTCTGACAAAGCGCAAAATCACAGTAGCCGATTACGCATTGCCACAATTGTAGCAAAGATAATGCATTATTTTTACATTATAATAAGAATGAATGTTTTTTTTACTATCTTCGCCACACATTAACATTGATTTATGGCTAACAAGGAAAAAACAGTATACGTTTGCAAGGAATGTGGCTACGACTCGCCAAAATGGATAGGCAAATGCCCTGCCTGCGGAGCATGGAACACGTTTGTAGAGCAGGTGGTCAGGAAAGAAAGCAACTCGTCGGCGGCAGCCAGCAGATATGTTTCGAGCGACAGCGCACTTCATCCAAACGGCGCAAAGCCTGTGAGATTCAGTCAGATTCAGGGTGGCGAAGATCCGCGAATTGACATGCGCGACAAAGAACTGAATCGCGTTCTTGGTGGCGGTTTGGTGCTCGGAAGTATGGTTCTGCTGGGCGGAGAACCGGGAATCGGAAAATCTACGCTCGTTCTGCAAACGGTGCTTAATCTTCCGGACATGAAGATTCTGTATGTCAGCGGAGAGGAAAGCGCACGCCAGCTCAAGCTCCGCGCCGAAAGACTGATGGCGAAGATGCCGGGCAGAGACATAAACGAACTCGAAAATCTGTATATCATAAGCGAGACATCGCTCGAGCAGATTTACACTCATGTTAAAAATGTTCTGCCGGAGATTCTCATCATCGACTCCATTCAGACCATCAGCACAGAGGCTGCCGAGAGTTCTCCGGGAAGCATAACTCAGGTGCGCGAATGTGCCGCATCAATCCTGAAATTCGCAAAAGAGAGCAACACTCCGGTGATAATGATTGGTCACATAAACAAAGAAGGAACTCTGGCCGGCCCGAAGGTGCTGGAACATATTGTCGATACCGTCATTCAGTTTGAGGGAGACCAGCACTACATGTACCGAATACTCCGAAGCATCAAAAACCGATTCGGAAGCACTTCGGAACTGGGCATCTACGAGATGCAGCAGAGCGGACTGCGACAGGTAAACAATCCTTCGGAACTGCTTTTGAGCAAGGACAGCGAAGGATTGAGCGGAGTAGCCATAGCCAGCGCCATCGAAGGCGTTCGCCCGTTCCTCATTGAGACGCAGGCTCTGGTAAGCACGGCAGCATACGGCACACCTCAGCGAAGCGCGACGGGTTTCGACAACCGAAGGCTGAACATGCTTCTGGCCGTTCTGGAAAAGCGCGTAGGCTTCAAACTGATGCAGAAAGACGTATTCATCAACATTGCCGGCGGACTGAGAGTTACCGACCCGGCCATCGACCTTTCGGTAATCGCCGCCGTTCTGAGCAGCAATGTTGACACGGGAATTGACCACGACACCTGTATGTGCGGTGAGGTGGGCCTGAGCGGAGAAATTCGTCCTGTGGCCCGCATAGAACAGCGCATAGCCGAGGCCGCAAAACTCGGATTCAAGCAGATAATAATTCCGCAGCACAATCTGCAAGGACTCGACCGCAGCAAGTTCGACATAGAAATAATGCCTGTGAAAAAGGTCGAAGAGGCACTCAGAGTTCTCTTCGGATAAAAAAACAGAAAAATCCCAGTCGCAGAATAACGCGACTGGGATTTTTCTGTAAGCAAGACTTGCTTTACTTGCCAACAGGATGATTCAACAACGGAACCTGAGTTTCTTTCAGACCGAGAGCCGACTTGATTTCATCGACATTCATCGTTGCACGCGCCACGGTATTCAGCGATGCGGCAGCGCAATACAGATAGATGTTCTGAGATACATAGCCAGCATCCATAGCCGAAAGAACCTCGGCATTGCCCTTGAACTTGCTTGTATCAGACACGAGCAAGAGGAACAATGTGGCATTCTTCATGAAATCCTGACGACCAGCCACATCTGCCCTTATATCCTTTGTGATAATCTGCGTAAGAGTGTTCTTTGCCGCATCATAAAGATATGTTCCGTCAGCCTTTACAACATACAGCGAGATGTCCTGCACGTTCATTGCCGACGGTGCTGTACGATTGTTGTTTTCCGGACGGTTTATTCCGTTTGCAGCCCAAAGCAGATTGCTCAGTTCCTGCTGTGAAATCTGCGTAGCCGAAAACTCTCTCACGGTCTTACGGGTCTTCAAAGCCTGCATCAGCGTTGTCTTGTTGTCGAGACTTGGCTTTGGCAACTGAATCTTCTTTAAAGATTGGGCACTGCCGCTCAGCGAGCAGCCGAGCAACAGAGCCACAAAAATTTTCTTGAACATAAATCTATTATTTCAACTCAAGAGTTACGATTGAATGTGCAGGCATCTTTACTGTAAGCACATTCTTCTTTACCTTAGCGTCCTTGAACGCTGCCGGTTTGATAACATCTGGATTCTCAAAACTGTTGAAATCGGCAACATTCTTGCAGTTAAGTATTGTGCCGCTAACCGACTTAACGTTGAGTTTGTCGAAGTTGAGAGTAACCTCGGCACTCTTAGTCAAATCAACATTTGTAAGGCTTACGTGAGTTACGCCATCCTTTACTGAAACTGTTGAGCTGATGTTGTAAAGAGTTCTGTCGCCCTCGTTCTTGCGCTCGTTGCGTGTTGTACGAGACTCGCAGTTAATCTCAACTGGAATGTACTTGGCATCCTGATGAACGTTGTACATCTTGAATACGTAGTAGCTTGGAGTAAGCACCATCTTGTCGTCCTTAGTCAGAATCATACTCTGAAGAACGTTTATCACCTGAGCGATGTTTGTCATCTTCACGCGGTCGGTATACTTGTGGAAGATGTCGAGGCTGAGAGATGCCACCATTGCATCGCGCATTGTGTTCTGCTGGAAGAGGTGTCCCGGATTTGTTCCGTCCTCAACGTCCCACCATGTTCCCCACTCGTCAACAAGAAGAGCGACCTGCTTCTTTGGGTCGTACTTATCCATTATCTTGATGTGCTTCTGAAGCAGAGAATCGATTCCGCAGCACTTGCCAAGACACCAGTAGTAGTCGTCGTCGGTGAACTTTGTAGCCTTTCCCTTGCTGCCGTTCCAGCCAAGAACTGTGTAGTAGTGAAGTGACAAGCCGTCCATCTTTCGGCCTACGTTCTTCATCAGAACCTCAGTCCAGTTCAAGTCGTAGTCGCTCGCACCACTCGCAATCTTGTACAACTTGTTGCCGTTGAACTCACGGCAGTATGTTGAATATCTGCGATACAAATCGCCGTAATACTCAGGACGCATGTTTCCTCCACATCCCCAGCTTTCGTTACCAACGCCGATGTACTTGACGTGCCATGGCTTCTCGCGACCGTTAGCCTTACGAATCTTAGCCTGAGGACCGTCCTCGGCAGTCATGTACTCAATCCACTTTGCCATCTCCTCAACAGAGCCGCTACCAACGTTAAGGCTTACATAAGGCTCGCAGCCAAGGATTTCGCAAAGATTAAGGAACTCGTGAGTACCGAAGCTGTTGTCCTCGACCGTTCCTCCCCAGTTGTTGTTTACCATACGAGGGCGGTTCTCCTTAGGACCGATACCATCAACCCAGTGATACTCGTCGGCAAAGCAGCCGCCCGGCCAGCGTAAAACCGGCACTTTCAGGTCTTTCAACGCCTGAACAACATCGTTACGATAACCGTTTGTATTAGGAATCTTTGAGTTCTCGCCAACCCACAGACCTCCGTATATACATGAGCCAAGATGCTCGGCAAACTGGCCATAAATTTCCTTAGGGATTACGTTTCCCTCTGTGCTGTTATGTACTGCTACAGTTGCCTTTTGCTGAGCGAAGGCTGTAGTACCCATTCCGAACAGCAGCGATGCTAAAATGATTTTGAATTTCATGTTATTTGTTATATGTATTTTGTATTATTTCAACCCTTCGAGAAGTCTCTTCAGAACAACCGTTGCCGAAATTTCGCGGTTGGCAGCCTCTGGAATAACGAGCGATGTCTCGGCCTCGATAACATCGTCGCTCACAATCATGTTGCGGCGAACAGGCAAACAATGCATGAAGTAGGCATTGTTTGTTACCGCCATGTGGGCAGAATCAACAGTCCAGCTCATGTCCTGACTGAGAACCTTTCCGTAGTCATCGGGATTTGTAACGCCCGGACAGCTCCAGTTCTTTGCGTAAACGAAGTCTGCACCTTCGAGAGCCTTCATCTGGTCGTACTCCACGCGAGCGTTGCCAACAAACTTAGGGTCGAGTTCGTATCCCTTCGGATGAGTTACTACGAAATCGACATCGGCAGCGTTCATCCACTGTGCAAACGAGTTAGGAACGGCCTGCGGCAATGCCTTTGGATGAGGAGCCCATGTCATAACAACCTTTGGACGGGCAGTCTTCTTGTACTCCTCGATTGTAATCAAATCGGCAAAGCTCTGCAAAGGATGAACGGTTGCGCTCTCCATGAAGAACACAGGCTTGCCGCTGTACTTTATAAACTGATTCAGAATCTTCTCCTCGTAATCGTCCTTACGGCTTTCGAAGGTAGCAAAAGAGCGAACGCCGATGATATCGCAATAACAAGCCATCACCGGAATGGCCTCGAGAAGATGCTCGCTCTTGTCGCCATTCATCACAACGCCGCGCTCAGTCTCGAGTTTCCATGCTCCCTGATTAACATCGAGCACGATTACGTTCATGCCAAGATTCATGGCTGCCTTCTGCGTGCTGAGACGAGTACGCAAACTGTTGTTAAAGAATATAAGCATGGCAGTCTTGTTCTTGCCAAGCTCCTGATACTTGTAACGGTCTTTCTTTATCTCTGCGGCTTCCTGAAGCGCAAGCTTCAAATCGCCCAAATCTTCTACATTCTGAAAATAGCGCATAGTTGTTATTCTTTATTTATTATAAGCAAATTTATAGTATTTCATTCCCTCGCCGTAGAGGTTCACTCCCATCATTATCGTGTCGCCGCTGGCAAACTGGTACTGTTTCAGCGGAACGGAAAGATAGACTTTGTGAGTGTAATATTCGGCATCCTCGCCACGGTTGTGATAGAGTCTCAGAGCCACGAGCCGATGTTCGCCGGAAACGGAAACCGAATCCTGTCCGAAGTGGAACGAATGAGCCTCTCCCGCCCCCTCAACCTGAATAACGATGTTAAGATAGTCTGCCGACAGCCAGATGCCTTGCATCCTGACTGCATCGGTCTTGAATCCGCCTTTTATGTGGTTTGAAGGAACAGGAACGGGCGAAATCGTCTTTGTTGTGTTGTAGAGATATACGCTCGATTCATCCACAAGTCTGTACTGAGCCACAACGCGGTATAGCGTGTCCTTCTTATATCCGCCCGACGCGTTGCTTACCAAATAGCCTACACCATCGCCATCGTTCATCTTCTCGATGGTACCGTTCTTGTCGGTAATAACATCGACAAAACTCGTAAGCACATCAGGATATCTGCTGCCGTCGTTTTCATCATCGCAGGCAACAATCATCAGCAGCAGGCAAAGGCACAGACAGATTTTCTTCATGGCATCATTTTGGTCTTACCTGTCCGTTGCCCTTTATAATCCACTTGTAGGTGCAGATTTCCTCAAGAGCCATAGGGCCTCGGGCGTGCATTTTCTGAGTACTGATGCCAATTTCAGCCCCGAGTCCGAACTGCGCCCCATCGGTAAACGATGTTGGAGCGTTGGTGTAGACGCAAGCGGCATCGACCACACGACTGAACTTGTCGGCACGAGCCGAATCCTCGGTTATTATGCACTCGCTGTGGCGCGAACTGTTCTTGCGGATATAAGCCAGAGCCTCATCGAACGTAGCAACTACTTTCAGAGCCATCTTGTAGTCCTGAAACTCGGTTCCGAAACTTTCGGCTGTGGCATGCTGAAGAAGCTCGGCAGGATAAGAGCCGTCGAGCACGGCATAAGAAACCTCATCGGCATAGATGATGACGTTTTCGTTGGCAAGCGGAGCACACAACTCTGGGATGTCGGCCAATCGGCTTTCGTGAACAAGCGTGCAGTCGAGAGCGTTGCATACGCTTACTCTACGGGTCTTTGCGTTGTTGACTATCGCCTTGCCTTTCTCCAAGTCGCCGAATTCATCGAAATAAGCATGGCAGATGCCTGCACCTGTCTCGATAACCGGAACTTTGGCCGTATCGCGCACAAACTGAATGAGTCGTGAACTTCCGCGAGGAATAATCAAATCGACATAATCGACAGCCTCGAGAAGTTCGGCAGTTGCCTCATGAGTGGCAGGCAGAAGCTGCGCAACCATCTCGCTCACGCCGAAACGCTTAAGCACGGAGTGAATTACGTTCATTATGGCGCGGTTGCTGTCATCGGCATCCTTTCCGCCTTTCAGAATGCAGGCGTTTCCGCTCTTCAGACAGAGCGAAAAGACATCGAATGTGACATTAGGACGAGCTTCGTAAACAATTCCGATAACACCAAAAGGCACGCTTACGCGAGTGATGTCGAGGCCGTTAGGCAACACGCTGTGCTTCAGCACTCTGCCAAGAGGCGACGGCAACTGAGCCACATGGCGCGTATCAGATGCAATGCCCTCGATGCGCTCCTTTGTCAGTTTCAGACGGTCGTACATCGGGTTGGCAGAATCCATTCGTGCCAAATCCTTTGCGTTAGCCTCGAGAATGGCCGGAGTCTGGGCAACGGCTTCGTCGGCCACAGCCAAAAGTATCTCGTTAATGCGCTTGTCGTCCAAGTCGGACAACGAGGTGCTTGCCTCGCGAACTGATTCAAAAAGTTTGCTTAATGCCATAATAAAAGTTTAGTCTAAATAGAGATAATCGTAATGAACAAGAGGTTTCTGGTCGTGCTTTCCGATAACGCCACGGGCTTCGTCGGCAGAGCATGACACTTTTCCAACGCCTATCGCCTTGCCCGAATGGTTCACGACCTTTACGATGTCGTCTTTCTCGAAATCGCCTTCAATCCTAACTACACCAACCGGCAAGATGCTTGCAGCCTTTCGGCCTTTTATAGCCTTTACAGCCTCTTCGTTGAGATGAAGTTCGCCCTTTGCAAATCCGGCAGAGTGCGAAATCCATTTTTTTACGCTCGAAACTTCGTCTTTCTTCGGAATGAAGTGGGTAAATGTGGTTTCATCCGTGCGAGTTATAAGGTCGACGAGAATGTTGTCTTTCTTTCCGTTGGCAATGAAGACGTCGAGACCTTCCTCCGCAACCTTTCGGGCGATAGTTGTCTTAGTTATCATTCCGCCACGGCCAAAGCCAGACTTCTCGGTCTGCACATACTGAGTCAGGTCTTCGCCTGGATGAACCTCGCGAATGACCTTGGCCTTCGGGTCTGACGGATTTCCTGTGAAGATTCCGTCGATATTGCTCAGAATGATGAGCGCATCGGCGTCCATCATGGTGGCAATGAGTCCCGAAAGTTCGTCGTTATCGGTAAACATCAGCTCGGTAAGCGAAATTGTGTCGTTCTCATTAACGATTGGAATAACGCCGTTCTCGAGCATCACCATCATGCAGTTGCGCTGGTTAAGATAATGGCGGCGGGTTCCGAAGTTCTCCTTCATTGTAAGAACCTGTCCCACCGCAATATGATGTTCCTTAAAGAAATCGTAGTAACGGCGGATGAGCTTTGCCTGTCCCACAGCCGAGAAAAGCTGGCGCTGGTCAACGCTGTCCATCTTTCGCGAAACCTTCAGTTCGCTTCGGCCCGAGGCCACGGCTCCCGACGACACAAGGATTATCTCGATTCCGAGTTTCCGAAGCTCTGCCACCTGGTCGACGATTGCCGACATGCGCGTAACATCGAGCGTTCCGTCCTTACGCGTCAAAACATTACTACCAATCTTTACAGTTATTCTTCTATATTTCTGTTCCATTTTTTCGAATCAAAAAATATTCAGCAAAACGCATCTACTTGCCAATCTGACGAATGCTGTCGATAATGCGGTCAATATCCTCTTCCATACCCTCAACATAGACGATTGTCATGAGATATGCCACAGTCGAGTTTTCGGGCGCGAGAGTTATAAGATATCCTCCGTAATTGCGAAGGTCTCCCTCGATGATATGCCCTTTTATTCCCGGAAGATTCTTAATCTCGTCTATGCCCGATGCATCCTTCAGCCCTATGCTTGCGGCAAGCATCTGCATAGTCTCCTTCAGCTGGTCGGGTTCAAGCCCGTCGCGGTCAATCATCTGCAATGAAATCAGATAATCTTCAGCCGAAACTTCGTACAACTGAGGCGTGTTCTTCCTTATCTGTACAGGCTCAACACTCGTAAAGGCAATGCCTCCTTTTTCCCACACGCAAGCAACGGACTGGACCGAATCCTGATCAACCATTCTGCTTTCTTGAGCAACGGCCGGCACGCTCATGAAAGAAGCCGCCAAAGCCCACAATGCCATGCATTTCATTAAGTTAACTGACGTTAAGATTTTCGTTCTTCTGAATTTGTGTTCAAATTTACGAGTTTTTTGCGATATGGCATTCATTCGCCCGAAAAAACTTAAAAAAAAGTTTGCGTTTCTCATTTTTATACGTTATATTTGCGGATGAGGATAATAGTACAGAGAAAAGAACTTTTTTAACACTATAAATAATTATTGTTATGAATACTACGAAGATGAAAAAGGCTGAAAATGACAGGAGACCTGTTGTTTCTACCGCTTACGGAATTACTCGTATGAGAGGGATGAGTTGGAATGATATGCGCCGTGCACTTAGTGTAGGTATGGGCAAAAAATTCTCTGCAACACGCAGGTTTGCCTGATGCCTCGGAAAAAAGAAATTGGTAAAAAGTCTACTTTACGAAGAAACAGGAAAATCTTTCATTGAAGTAGACTTTTTCTATGCAGAAAACATCATGCTAAACATATTACGCCTGTGCTTAAATTTTTTAATACGACTAAAAACATAATCCTAATCCTGCTGTTTGCCATAAACCATGAAATAACGGCAAGCAACAAGGTTTCGACACTCGAACGGCGTGCCGATAGCATTATGCGCGTAATGGTGAACGAATATCACAATCAATACAAAAAGCCTTTCAACTACATAAACCTTACCGATTCTACCGTCTGGAACACAAGACTTTACAAATTCTGCAAGCAACTGCCAAAAGGCGGCGAACTGCACATTCACAGCACAGCCCTTCTGGCTTTCGACGACTATTGCAGCTTTCTGGCATCACAGCCAAACATTTATATTCAGATTGAGGGAGACAACATCGGGCACACGCTCTATCGTACCGACCCTTATGATGTTCCGGCAGGATATCTTCCTGCAAGAATATGCATCTCGAAAGAATATCTTACACGAGAAAAAAGTCTTAAACTCTACACTTTCAACGGATGCTCCCACGACAATCCGTGGAAGGATTTCCAGCCAATTTTCAGGCGGATTTTCAACGGCGCCTTTGGCTCGCCTGAGAATTTCGAGAAGTACATGGAGAAGGCTTTCAACATCTACATCGAAAACAACATTCAGTTTGCCGAGATAAGAATCGGCTCAACCATCGACCGCGACATCTTCCTGAGCATGGCCGAGATGATAATGAAAGCGTGCAACAACGTGCGCAAAAAGGCTGATTTCCACGTTACGATAATTGGCACGGGCAACAAGGGCTACTCGCTCGAAGAGGTTCAGAAGCGAATCGAAAACGTTGCATACGTTCAGCAGCACATAAAAGACACGCTGATGAACAAGTGCAACTTGATAACGGGCTTCGACCTGGTGTCGGACGAGGACAAGAACCATAGTTTTGAATATTATTACGATGTTCTGAAAAAATGCGAACGCGAATATCCCGATTTAAAACTGTTTCTTCATGCCGGCGAAACAAAAAAGGCCGAGAACAACAACATTAAATGGGCTATAAAATTGGGCGCAAAACGCATAGGACACGCCTACAATATGTATTTCCATCCAGAATTGTACGACGAAATAAGGCAAAATGACATCTGCATAGAAACCTGTCCGCTAAGCAGCGTGAACCTTGGATATTGCACCTCTCTGGACTCGCATCCAAACATCGGATACATTCATTCAGGACTTCCGGTTGCCATTTGCAGCGATGACCCAACAATCTTTGAGCACACGGCTCTTGTCGACGATTTCTTTGCCGTAATCGTTGATTGGAATCTGTCGCTAAGCGAAGTAAAGCAGCTCTGCAAGAACAGCATTACATACAGTTCGCTTTCGAAAAAGGCAAAGAAAAAGGTAATGAAAGACTGGGAAAAACGATGGGTAAAGTTCTTGGAAGATACTGTTAAATAGGAATAAAAAAGAAGTGTCTGACTGCATTTAATTGCATCAGACACTTCTTTTTACATTTTTGCCGTTTTATTTCTTGATTACCTTATCAACATCTACTGTTCCGTCGGCATATTTAATCTTACGCACGCTTATGCCATCTGAAGGTGCAGAAATACGTTTGCCGTCAAGCGTATAATACTCAATGCTCTTCACCGCACCGTTGTTGACGGTTTTCATATCTACCGATGTTGCAACCTTGTTATACGCAGGATAATACTCATCGACCGTAGTTATGGCATTTTCGTTTTCTGCCCGCATGATGTCTTCAACAATGCTATTCAGATAGACTTCGATGTTAAGATACCAGCCCTTCTCCTTGTCGAGAGTCTTTGTGAAGGCATCGCTTGCATCATTCGGATTTAATCCGTTTGCAATCTCCCATTCGTCAGGAATGCCGTCGCCGTCTGTATCATATCCGGCAGGACGGGAGTCTGATTTCAAAGCAGGGAAACTTGGAAGCGTTACATCTTCTGTCGCACTTGGGTCGTTGATGTAATCAACAATTCCGGCACGGGCTGTCACCGGACCTGTATAAGTTGTAGTTCCAGTCCTTGCCTCCTCGGCATAACGAACGTCTACGGCATCGCGGAAAAGAGATGCACCGCTGTATGCCAGCACTTTATCATAAGCATTTACGGCAGAATGAGTTGTAACATCTCCCGAAGGCTGAGGATTGTCGAGTTTAATTTTAACACAATCAACGCCGCTACCGTTCTTCACATACTCAACCGACGAGCCGTAATAATGATTAGGGTCGACGGTATACCGTTCTCCGTTTATCTCTGGGATACCGCTATCGTATGCAACGCCCTTCCAGTCGTAGTTTGCAGCATCTGTTCCTGCAGCCGTCACATAATTTCCGCTGATGTAATAACGGCTTGTGTAATCAGGGAAGGGATTGTCGCCTGCATTGCTTGCGCTTGCCTTCGAAATCTGAGTCACACGCATCTTGTTTGATGTTGCAGGGCCTGCTTGATAATAGTTGTTGACTATGTTCACATATCCGCCGCCGGGACCTCCGTAGCAACCGTTGCCATTACCCCAGTTATACATCACGCAGTTGCGGAAGTCCACCTGCTCAGCCTGAATAGTATTCTCGTACTTTGTATTGTCAAAATCAGTCCAGTTGTAACGCGCGCCATTGAAACGAGGCACTCTGTTCTGCATGTGCAGAAGGAAATTGTGATGGAACGAGGCTTCCTTTCCGCCCCAGATTCCACCGTAACTGTGCTCGCCCTTTGAATGTCCCGGATTTGCCAGAGCCTCGCCAAGCGTACACCACTGCATAGTAAAGTTGCGGTTGTCGTAAAAAGAGGCAATCTCATCAATGCTCCAAGAGAACGAGCAATGATCGAGGATGATATTTCTGTGCTGTCGTCCCCATGCTGCGTCCGCACCATCATCGACACTCTTTACCTGTGAACGACGGAAACGAATAAAGCGTACAATAATATTGTCGCCTTTATTGAAGTTTACCGTGTAATATCGCAGCGTAATACCTTCTCCCGGCGCAGTCTGACCGGCGATTGTGGTATTTGCAGGGATAGGAAGTTCTGAACGCAAATCGATGTATCCGCTCACATCAAACACGATGATTCGAGGTCCCGTCTGGTTTAATGCCCATCTGAGGCTGCCCTTTGTCCCTGCATTATCAGCAAGATTTGTGACATGATAGATTTTTGCAGCCGACGATTCCGTACTTCGTCCGCCAGTAGTTGTGTAACGTGCGTGTCCTTCTGCCCCAGGAAAGGCAGGAATATCATCGGCCACGACCGGAACCGTTGCAAATAATGTTAGTGCGGCAATAACAATACCTGTTTTTTCTTTTAATTTTAGCATAATAGTAAATTTCTTATATTTCACGATTTCGCAAATATAAGAATTTTAAGGTTATTATACCTTATTGAAAGTCTATTTTTAACATCCTTTAATAAATAAAAAGGGCTTGAGGCAACAGATGTCACCCCAAGCCACATATCTTCATAAATCCCGATTCGGTTTATTATTTTACTTCCCAGATATCATTTGTCTCAAGAAGTTCAGCAAAGTTATGATACTTCTTTGCGGCCTTAACCTCCTCAATCTGTGCCTCTACTGCATCGTTGTATGTAGGAGCATCAACATCGCGGATAACACCGAGAGCAACAGGGAATCCGTCGTTGTCGCCCATAAGAGCAAGCTTCAGCTGCAATGTGTTGTCCTCGCAATGAGCATCGTGAACAAGAATATCCTTCTCGGTAATGCCGTTCTCGCCAATCTTAACAACCTTCAAGCCGAAACCTTCCTGCACAAGACCGAACTCGCGGTTCTCGCCGAAGATTAGAGGCTCGCCGTGCTTTACATAGATGGCATTCTTTGCACGTCCAGCCTTGTCGTAGACAGACTCGTGTGTTCCGTTGTTGAAGATAACACAGTTCTGCAAAATCTCGCAAACGGCAGCACCCTTGTGGTTGTAAGCAGCCTTCAAGATGTCGACTGTTGCAGCAGCATCTGTGGCAACGGCGCGAGCAAAGAAATGACCGCGTGCACCAAAGCAGAGTTCGGCTGGGCGGAATGGATCCTCAACAGTTCCGTAAGGAGATGACTTACTTACGAATCCGCGTGGAGATGTTGGAGAATACTGACCTTTTGTAAGACCATAGATTCGGTTGTTCAACAGAATCATGTTAAGGTCGATATTACGACGGTTTGCGTGGATAAAGTGGTTACCACCGATAGCCAAGCCATCGCCATCGCCACTAACCTGCCATACAGTAAGCTTTGAGTTTGCAACCTTTGCTCCTGTTGCAATGGCAGCAGCACGACCGTGAATTGTATTCATGCCATAAGTAGCCATGTAGTGTGGCAGACGGCTTGAACAACCGATACCAGAGATAACCGCAGTATCGTATGGTGCTACACCAATCTCAGCCATTGCCTTCTGAAGAGATGCAAGAAATGCGTGGTCGCCGCATCCCGGACACCAGCGTGGCTGACCCTTCTTAAAATCCTGAATTGTATATGCCATAATCGTAAAGTCTTAATTATTTGTTATAGATTTCAGTGAAGGCCTCAACCAACTCGTTTACAACGAAAGGCTGACCCTTTACTTGGTTGAACTGATATGGAACGAATCCATCTACCTTCATGCGAAGGAATGCAGCAAGCTGACCCATGTTCTGCTCGGCAACGACAACCTTCTTGTACTTCTTCAGAACCTCTGAAGCATTCTTTGGAAGTGGGTTGATGTACTTGAAGTGAGCCATAGCAACCTTCTTTCCACTTGCGTTCATCTCTTCCATAGCAGCACGAAGATGACCGTATGTGCCACCGAAGCCAACGATAAGCAGTTCTGCATCCTTGTTGCCGATAACCTCAAGGTCAGGAACAACGATGTTGTTGATCTTAGCCTGACGCTTGCGAGTCATCAAATCGTGGTTCTCTGGGTTTGTTGAGATTGCACCAGTCTTGTCGTCCTTCTCAAGACCTCCAAGGATGTGCTGGAATCCCTCACGACCCGGAACAGCCCAGTAGCGAGTACCATTCTCGGCACGCATGTATGGAGTCCATGTGCCCTTCAGCTCCTCTGGAACGTATGGAGGGTTGATTGCTGGGAACTCTGCAAGGTTAGGCAACTTGAACGCGCCAGAACCGTTTGCAACGTATGCATCAGTAAGAAGAACAACCGGAGTCATGTGCTCGAGCGCAATCTTACAAGCGTTGTAAGCAGCGTCGAAACAGTCGGTTGGAGATGTTGCTGCAATTACAGGAAGCGGAGACTCACCGTTACGGCCAAACAAGCACTGAAGCAAGTCTGTCTGCTCGCTCTTTGTTGGAAGACCTGTTGCAGGACCACCACGCTGAACATCGAGAACAACAAGAGGAAGCTCCATGATAACCGCAAGGTTCATAGCCTCTGACTTCAAACAGATACCAGGACCTGATGTTGAAGTTACGGCAAGAGCACCAGCGAAAGATGCACCAACGGCCGAAGCACAGCCGGCAATCTCATCCTCGCACTGAACGGTTGTTACGCCAAGGCTCTTGTGCTTAGAAAGTTCGTGAAGAACGTCGGTTGCAGGAGTGATAGGATAAGAACCCAGATAAAGCTTCAAGCCTGCCTTCTCGGCAGCAGCGATGAAACCGTAAGCCGTAGCCTTGTTTCCGGTGATATCCATATAACGGCCCGGCTCCTTAACCTTTGTCTCGATGCGATAAACGTTAGCAGCAGAGCTGTGAGTATTGTGTCCGAAATCGTAACCAGCCTGAATTACCTTGATGTTTGCCTCGGCAACACCCGGTTTCTTGGCAAACTTCTCCTTCAGGAAGTTGAAGGCGATGTCGAGGTCGCGGCTGAACAGCCAGCAAACAAGTCCGAGAGCGAACATGTTACGGCACTTCAGCATCGACTTGTTGTCCATGCCTGAATCTGCCAGACAGTCCTTAACCATCTGTGTAATGTTGCAGGCAATTACGCGGTCTGGATCGATGCCCATCTCGCCAAGATAGTCAGGAGTCTTGAAGGCAGCCTTCTCCAAATCCTTCTCCTGGAAAGAATCAGTATCTATAATGATGGTAGCATTTGGCTTAGCGTACTTGTACTGAGTTTTCAAAGCAGCGGCATTCATTGCCACCAAAACATCACAAAAGTCGCCGGGAGTATAAACCTTGCCAGCACCGATATTTACCTGAAAGCCAGATACGCCAGTGAGCGAGCCTTGCGGAGCGCGGATATCTGCCGGATAGTCAGGGAAGGTACTGATACTGTTACCTACAGTTGCTGAAACCGTAGAGAAGATGTTTCCGGCCAACTGCATTCCGTCGCCAGAATCTCCCGAGAAGCGAACAGCTACGCTGTCAAGCTCCTTAATTTCCAAATTTTCTGCCATATTTTTGATCTTTGGTTTACTAAATTTATTAGTACACATCTAAATTATTTTGCAAAAATCGCAAAGTTTTTCGACTTAACAAAATGTTTTATAGCATAATCTTTCATTATTCAACAAAAAAGGACGCTTTTCTTATAAAAGCGTCCCGTTTTTCGTATGTTTACTTACATTTTATTCATGTTTTAATCTTCAATGTTTCCATTGTAATCTGGCTGACCCTCAGAGCCATCTGGCTGCGGCTTGCCTTTCTTTGCCTTTGCACGCATGTTTCCGAAGCTGTAGCTTAGCTGAATCATGAAGCGTCGTCCGCCACGCCAGCTCTCCGAATCCTGAGTGTAGCCGTTTCCGCTTGTGATGCTGCGCATCTTTCGGCTGTCAAGAAGGTCGCGGGCATTGATTGCAATAGTGAATTTCTTGTCGAAGAATGTCTTGCGCAATCCAAGGTCGAGCATGTAGCTTGCCTTTCTCTTACCCTGAGTAATAACTCTCTCGGCATCATATCGGCCTGTTGCCTGGAACGATATGCTGTAAGGCAGCATGAAGCTTGCCATCATCTGTGCGTTCCACGAGAAGTTATCGTCGCTCAGAACCGTTACTGTCTGCGGCATTCCGTTGTCGAGGACATAGTTGAAGTTGCCGCCATCGAGCTTATAGTAGAAAAGGTTCAGAGTCGTTGTAAGGTCGAGAATCTTGAACAATTTGTTCTTGCTGATGATTTCGACACCCGAGCTCAGCGACTTGGCGATGTTCTCGTTTGTTGAGTATCTGATTCCATCAAGAACGTAGCTAATGTTCTGGATGACATCGGTTGTTGGACGATAATATCCCGAGAACGACAGCGTGTGAGCCTCCCAGTTCTTGATGTAGTTCAACTCGAACGAATTTGTGTACTCCGGAGTAAGCTGCGGATTTCCATAAGAAATGTTTGTAGAGTCGCTGATGTTCTTGAACGAGTTCATCTGTCCGCCCCAAGGACGGCTCAGACGGCGAGTGTAATTAACCTGCAACTCCTGATTGTGCGGCAGCTGATAGCTCAGGAATGCCGTTGGGAACAACGCGAAATAGTCTTTCTTGAATCGTGTAGGCTCAACATTCTGGAACTCCTGCTCGTAGCTTCGGCTCTCTGCATCAACCTTCCAATACTCGCCTCTCAAGCCAAGCTGATAGCCGAACTTCTCGCCTATGCGGCTCTGGAAGTTTGCATATACGGCATGTATGTCCTGATTGTAGACAAATCGGTTGTAAAGGCTCTTGATGATATCTGTCTTAGCCAAGTCTGAATATGTAAATACAGGGCTGTTCTCTTTCGAAAGACGACCGTTGTATCCAGCCTCAATCTTGCCAGCGCTTCCTATCGGCTGCTCGTAGTCAAGTTTTATCTCCCAGCTCTTTGGATTTATCTTTGTGTCCTGAGACTGAAGGCTACTAACCTTATCGCCGCCTACGAACTGCGTATTCTGAGTGTACGAAGTTTCCATATCAGAGTTGAAACCGCTGCGACTCACGTTGAAATCGAGTGTGTGACTTGTCTTCCACTCGTGGCGGTAGCCGAAATCGAAGTGGTTCATATTCATATCGCTTATGTTGTGAGTGAAGCGGTCGCGAGTGTACTCGCTTCCGATATAGTCGATGTTGGTGCGGCGATGGCCATGACCGAACATTCCCATATAGCCGAAGCTGATATCGTCTTTCTTAGTGAAATGCCAAGTGAATCCGGCACGCATGAAGACGTTGTTGCCGATGTTCTTTCCTTTCGAGTCTGAATTAAGGAAACCTGTCTGATTGCCGTTGCCATCAAGATATGTACGGTTTGAAACTGTTCCGTTCTTGTGAACGCGATGTCCGTAGCCAACATTCGCATAAGCATCGAACACGCCGCTACTGTAGTTGATGTTTGCTCCCAGACGGCCGCCGCCCGTGCTCAGGCCGCTTGCCTTTACGCCGCCGTAATATCCGGCTTTGCGGTCGCGCTTCAGAATAATGTTGATGATTCCGGCACTTCCTTCAGGACTGTACTTTGAAGACGGATTTGTGATGACCTCAATCTTCTCAATGCTCTCGGCCGGCATCTGCTGAAGGATGTCGCCTCGGTTGTCGCTTGTCATTCCCTGCGCCTTGCCGTTAATCCAGATTGTAACGCTCTGGCTTCCGCGCAGCGATACGTTTCCTTCCGAATCCACCTCGACCGACGGGATTGTCTCCAACGCCTCGCTTGCAGAGCCACCAACGGCAGCAAGGTTCTGGTCGAGATTGAAAACCTTCTTGTCGATGTCGAGCTTCATCGAGCTCTTCTGTGCCACTACATTTACTTCTTGCAATGTCTTGCTGTCTTCTTGCAGAATGATGCTGTGAAGGTTTACGCTATGGTTGTTCTGTGCAGACAGAGTGAATTCACGGTTCACGCTTACATAACCCATATACGAAACACTCAGAGTGTATGTTCCGTCGCCCAATCCATCGATGTTGAAATGACCTTCAAGATCAGAGATTGTACCTTTAATGAGGGTGTTCTGTCCTTTTTTGTAAACGCTAAGATTTACGAACTCTATCGGTTGCTTAGCCTTGTCTACTACCTTTCCCCTCACATTACCCGCCACAATATTATTTATTGCGGCTTCTACCAAAATTAGTAGAATTAAAACTCTTTTCATTGTTACTGATAATATTACTCTCCTGTTAAAAACATATTTCGTGTCGCAAAAATAAGAAAAAAAAAGAATCATACAACCTCAAAAGCCAACTTCTTATTGTAAAACATACAATATCCGATTATATTTAGACAAAAAAGTAAATTATATTTACAACATAGTTTAATCTCAGAATTACGAATTTCGTCTATAAAATCTCTTATTTAACAGATTTTAACAGAAGATACACCGATTTCTGTCAATATTGAAAGCCTGTCAAACAAAAAGGCAGACCGAAAACCGAACGGTTTTCAATCTGCCTTTTGTACCCCCGAGGGGAATTATAATATAATACTATACCATTGATTATCAATAGTTTTAAATTTTACAGGTAGCCAAAGGGTAGCCAAAAAGAACACAACTATAACTTTTGCCTCTAAAAATAAGGTATAAAATTCTATCTGTATTGTATTCTAAAATTCACAAAAACTAATACATTCTACTTTAGAAAAGCAGAAAGCCTCAACACTAAAATTGAGACTCTCTGCTATAATATTTCTTATGTCGGCTTAACGTATGGGCAAAAGCCTAACCGTTGCATCCTTTTGCAACATCTCTCGCCATTGTCTATTTTATAAATTTTGTCTATCTCTTCATTAATCTCTTCTTCTGTGGCTTGGTGCATTGCATTATGTCCCCACTCCCACAAAATATGTTCTTCTATTTCTCCGCTCTTCAAAGCGTTCAAAAGGATTATCTTGTCATCCCTTGTCAGTTTATACTTCATCGTTCTGCTCGTTCTCGTTAATGTTTTCTGTCAAGCCCTCTATAACATCATTCAATTGTGCATCCGTTATGTGGCTGAAATCTATTACTTGCTGTTGTTGCTGCTTTGGCACAACATAAGACATGAACTTTTCAAGGATTAAAAGACGGTCTTTTGGATTTAGTGCCTTTAAATCCTTGTTTATCTGTCTTTGGTTATTGTCGATAACGGTTTTCAGAAACTTCTTCAAGTCGCCTGTTATCTTGTTGGGCTTCCCCTTGGGTCTGCCGTTAGGGTTGTTTGTATGTCCCTTCATTTTTGTTTTTTCTTGTTGTTTACAAAAAAAATACATTTTTTATGTGTAAAATTTGTAAAAATGCTGTTTGCAAAACACCACTTAAACATAAGCACCACAATTTTTAATTTCATCATCCAGCTCTCTCATCAACTCATCTGTTACGGTGATATTTGCTTTTGTAGCAATTTCCTGTATTTTCTTCTTTAAACGGCTGTAGTTTTTTCTGTCCTCAAACACACCAGCCTCTTTTAATTCATCAAGGAAACCGCTTATTTGGGTTTGGTCTGATTGGCTTATCAATCTTGCCACAAACACATTAAAAGCGTCTGAAACAGTCTTTATTTCACTCATAACGTTTGTTTTGATACTGTTCTGTTTGGATATTGAAAAGTAACTATCTTGATAGCGTTTAACCATCATCTTGTAAAAGGGGGCTTGTGTTAATGTTGAGGCTGTAACCTCTGCCACTCTCAATTGTTGTGGCAGTCTGCCGTTTAGCCTCATCTCATATCTTAACATATTTGCCCCCTTCAAGTCCTCTGGAAAAGCCATGCCTTTAGTTGTCGCTTCAACCTTCTTATCATAGAAAGCATATACTTTGGGCTGTTGCTTGCCTGTTCCCTTATAATACAAGGTTGATGGCTCAAAGTGGTATCTGCTCAACCTTGGCATATTTCCCAACTTAACAAGATAATTTGGTACTTGGTGCTTCATTAGAAAGTTTGTACCAAACTCCACACCTGTAACAGATGCTTTCCCGATAGTAACGTGCAAAGCATCTTCCAACTTTTCAAATGCTTTAGCTGTTGTATGTCTATCCAAAGAATAAACATTGCTACCATACAGATATTTGGGCAAACTCCCCACCACATACAAGCCACCAGCAAAGACAGAAACTTTCAAGCCATTCAAGCAGCCAAATGTCTTAACCTCTCCTGTCTGATGGTTTATCTGGGTATTTGCATCATCCAGATAGTTTACAATAGTGGGGAAATGCTCCCCAACTATTGTCCTATCAATCCATAGTTTCACCTTATCATACATATGTATAATGTGTTACCAAATTTTGCCCACAAACTACATATTATTATAAGGCATTTACTTTCTTTGCTTGTTCTCTCAAAGCCTTCAAAGGCTCATCAAAGCCACCCAAAACAAGCTGCTTGCAATATGCACTTGAAAGAACCTTTGCACCGTCCAACACAATCAATTCAATAGAAATTGGTATTAGGTTTGTAGGGTCTTTTTCATCCCATTCTATCAAGAACAAAAAACAATCTTCTCTGTACTCATAGAAAGGGTTTGCCTTATTGTCCTTGCTGTATGTCTGTTTGTCAGAAGGATTGCCATAGGCAAAGCCGCTCAATTTTCCATCTTGGAAATATTCTTTTAGCCCTGTAAAGTTAAGGCTGTTTTTGCCCTGTAACTTCATTGATGGTGCATTGTCCTTGGTGCTGCCGCTGTCTTTGCTTGCCAAAAGATAAAATGATATTGTCCCATTTTTCCCTCTTAAAGCATCCATTGGGGGATAAAATCCAGCTTGTGCAACAATAGTGTACTTGGGTGTTTTCTTGCCCTTCTGGGTAGTGTTTACCATCTTTGCATAATAGCTTATGTTTGGTGTATTCATAGTCTACCCCCTTTCTTCATGCAATAGGCTTGTGCCTGTTGTTCTATCTCATTGGCTGTTGCACATCTGTTGCTCTGCAACCAACTTTCAACCTCTTTACGGTTAAAATAGCACATTTTCCCCATTGGCTTGTAATGTGGTATCTGCTGTCTCATTGTAAGCTTATACAGATAACTCTTTGAGATACCCAAATACTTTGCAGTTTCATCACTTGTAAGCACTTCCTTAGTGCAAAATAGTGTGTTGGCTGTTATAAGGTCAGCCACCTTTTTTATTTCTTCTGCCATCTTTATTAGTTTTTAAGATGGTTTGGGCTACCGCTATAAGGTGCAAGGCTTATGCTTCTTTGCCCCAATTGCAATCATCTACCGCTTGCACTCTGGCATTTGATTACAATGGCAAAGTAACAAAAGAAAAACAGCACTATGAAAAAAAGAAAATTGTACTTAATTGTGGATTTTCTCCAAACAATTAAATACAATTTTATACAACCGTTTCACCTTATTAAGGCATCAACTTTTTTTAAAGATATTTTCCATCGATTCTTTTTCAGCATCAGTAAATGACATATCATTAAGATATCCTGTAAATCCCTGTTGTGTCCCAATATTCCCAAATTCATCAGCCACAGCTTTAAAAGTTGGTGTTGGTACTATCCAGCCGATTTTCATACAAGTCCATATTACCAAAGCTGCCTTCTTTCCTTTTCTACCATTCATTACAGAACGTATCTTTTCTAACTTTCTGCCATCTTCATCATTTACCATATAATCTTTAAACGTATACTTTGGTCTGCCTTTCCTTCTCGTTGTTTTACTTTGTTGAGGCTCTGGGTTGATGCTTTGAACATCCGTTGTTTGCACATCGCCTAATAACGGTTTAATAACCTTTTTGGTTTTGCTATTTTTCACCTCGCCTGTATAACAATCCACATAATATTTACAACTTATAATATCTTCTCGAGGTATATTATAAGCCTTTTTCAAATACCAATTATGAATATCAAACAACACACTTTCAACCTTTGAGAACTGACAGAATACCGTCTTCTTTCTATCATCTGCCTTCCAATCATATTCTACACATATTAGTCCCCAAGCACCCCTATTTATTTTTGAAAGTGCTGCAGCCATCTCAAAATCATGATTTCTTTTAACATAATCTTTTAACTCAACAGCTTTGTTTGCAATATCATCAAAACAACAAGATAAATAATTAAAATGTGGAACATAGTATGTTGATTTACTATCATCCAAATTATCTAACCCCCGTATAGTGGTATGGCTATTAGCTAATTCACAATCTTTCAAATATCTTTCAATGACTTTTGTACAGTACAACAAATCATCTATAAAGTCCTCTGCCGTATCTTGGTCTATTATCATGTCTATATTATTTAAGTTTTAATTAGTCAAGATTAAGCACTGGCAAGCTGTTTATTGCATCCTCTTTCAGCTTGTCAATTGCTCTTGTGTATTTCTCTGTATTCTTCAAATCGCTATGCCCCAACAGGCTTGCAACAGTCTTAATGTTTGCACCGTTGTTTAATATGTTTACTGCAAAGCTATGTCTTGCACAATGCCATGTAATATGCTTGTTTATCTCTGCATGTTTTACCCAATGCTTTACAGCCTTTGAGCAGCTTGCATAAGTTGGCAATTTGAATATAAGTTCATCCCTATTGTCAGTTTCTGGTGTGCCAATCAATTTTAAGATACCATCATTTAATGGAATAACAACACCACTTGCTGCACTATGCCCCTTTGTCTTGTTCTGCTCAAACTTCAATAACTTGTTTGAGAAATCCACGTTTGTAAATGTAAGGTCTTTAACATCACAATATCTTAGCCCACAATATAAGCAGAATATAAACGCTCTTCTTATAATTGGATTCTCGCCTGTATAGTGTGTTTCTATAAGCCTCTTCATTTCCTCTGGCGATAGCACATCTTTTCTTAGCAACTGCTCATCAATCTTTATTACAATGCCATTGCAAGGATTCTTCAACATCACATCATGCTCTACTGCATATTTTACAACCTTCTTGAAACGCTTATACACACTTTTAGCCCCCTCTCCAACACTCCTTGTCTGCAAATACTCTGTAAAAGCCTCAACCATATCTTTTGTAATATGCTCTGGCTTTATCATCTTTGCATACATCTGATACTCACTTGTTGCATTTAGAAAGTCTACAAACCTATTATATGCCATCTGCACAACCTTAATGTCTTTCTTTGTGTAATTGGCAATATAGCTTTGGAAAAAGTCCAGAAAATTAGCATTATGATTTGTCTTTAACCTATATCCTTCCATATTTTCAAGGATTTCTTGGCTTTTCTCAAACCTAATTTTCTTTGCAAGCTCCAATGTTTCCTTATTTTGCTGTCTTTCAAGCGGTGTTCTTGGTGCTTGCCACAAATATAATTTAAGGTACTCCCTCTTTCTATACTTCTTTGAAACTTCCTTATCCAATGATTCAGAATAAACCATTTGATAGCCTAAGTAATAGTCAAGAAACAAACTTTCTCTTCCATTACTCAAAATCTTAGCACCGATTTTAGGGTTGTCGGTGCTGTCTTGACTTATAATATAAGTGTCATCGCTCCTTATATCTTTCTTTAAAGACATGTCTTTATTGCTTTTAATTTCTTATGATTGCAAATATAAAAAAACTTTCTTTATTTTGGGTAGCCAAAGGGTAGCCAAAAAAGCAAACACTTAGTCTTTTTTATGAAAACAAAAACAAGTATAAAATTTAGAACTTATTGATAATCTATCACTTAAATTCTTTTATTTTATACTTGTTTTCCTCAAATGTACCCCCGAGGGGAATCGAACCCCTATCTAAAGTTTAGGAAACTTCTATTCTATCCGTTGAACTACAAGGGCTGGTAGAAACCTCTCCCAACTCTTTGCAAAGCCGGAAGAGGCTTTTATTTAATGTTTTAAATCTCTTTGATTGCTTCAGCGTCAGTCTCCTTGATGCGCTTACCCATTACGAGGTATGCAGTAGGAGCTGCGACGAACAATGATGAGCATGTACCGATAACAACACCCAGAATCATTGCGAATGCAAAGCTTCTGATGCTCTCACCACCAAGGATGAAGATACAGAGCAATACAATCAATGTAGAAACAGATGTATTGATAGTACGTGCAAGAGTTGTGTTCAATGCGTTGTTAAACAATGTCTGACGATCCTCTTTTGGATGCAAGCCGAAGCTCTCACGGATACGGTCGAAGATAACCACCTTATCGTTGATAGAGTAACCGATTGCAGTAAGGATTGCACCGATGAATGTCTGGTCAATCTCGAGAGAGAATGGCATCCAGCCCCAGCACAATGAGTATGCACCGATGATAAGCAAAGTATCGACAGTAAGTGCGATTGTACAACCAATAGAGTATGACACGTTGCGGAAACGAAGCAAGATGTAAAGGAAGATTGCCACCAACGCATAGCATACAGAAAGGATTGCTCCGTAAGTGATATCCTCAGCAATAGAAGGACCTACCTTCTGAGAACTGATGATAGAACCACCCTTCTGATTATCACGGTCGATGAATCTTGCCAAGTCAACATCGCTTGCCAAAAGGTTACCGCCCTTGAGTGCATCAAATACCAATGACTCGATTTCAGAATCAACACTTGGTGAGTTGCTCTCTATCTTGTAGTTTGTAGAGATACGGATTGTCTTGTGGTCTGTACCAAGTGCGATACATGACACGTTAGCCTCACCGCTCTTTGCAGCAACAAGACCGCGAACTGTCTCTGGCTCAACCTGATTCTCGAAACGGACAACATAGTTGCGACCACCAGTAAAGTCGATAGACTTGCTAAGACCGCGAACAAAGAATGATGCTACACATGCAACAAGAAGAACACCAAATACTGTGAATGACTTCTTGTATGCTCCCATGAAATGGAAGTGTGTATTTGTCATCATGTTCTTTGACAAACCTGTTGTGAAAGTAAGGTTAGTCCACTTCTCCTTCTTCAGGAAGTGTTCGAATACCATACGAGTCAAGAACACAGCTGTGAAGAATGAGCAGACGATACCGATAATCAATGTAGTTGCGAAACCACGGATAGGACCTGTTCCGAAGTAGAACAAGATTACACCTGTGATGATTGATGTAAGGTTAGAGTCGAAGATTGCAGAGAATGCATTGCTGTAACCAGCAGAGATTGCATCGGCAACATGCTTGCCAGCCTTCATCTCTTCCTTAGTACGCTCGTAGATAAGCACGTTGGCATCAACCGCCATACCAAGCGAAAGAACCATACCGGCAATACCACTCATTGTAAGTGCAGCCTGGAATGATGTCAATACACCGAGTGTGAAGAAGAAGTTGAGCACAAGAGCACCGTTTGCAACCATACCCGGAGTGAAGCCGTACATTGCGCACATGTAAATCATAAGGATGATGAACGCAATTACGAACGATGTGATTCCCTGATTGATTGACTCCTGACCAAGTGACGGACCAACGATGTCCTCCTGCACGATGTGTGTAGGGGCTGGCATCTTACCAGACTTCAACACGTTAGCCAAGTCCTTTGTATCTTCTGGAGTAAAGTTACCTGTAATCTGTGAGTTACCACCGTTAATCTCGTTGTTTACGTTTGGAGCACTATATACCAAACCGTCAAGAACGATAGCAATAGCTCTACCTACGTTAGCCTTTGTAAGAGCTGCCCAACGACGTGCGCCGTCTGAGTTCATCTGCATACTTACGCATGGGCGGCCATTATTGTGGTCGAACTCGTCCTTAGCATCTGTAACGACATCGCCCTCGAGTGGAGCTCTGCCATCGCGCTGAGTAATCTTGATTGCATACAACTCGAAGAACTCAGTCTTGTTCTTCTCGCCGAATGTAACGGCCTTAACACCCCACTTCAAAGAAAGGTCTGAAGGAAGTGTGTTCTTAGCCATTGCCAAGTACTTGTTTACATCAGCAGTATCGCGTGCAACTGCGTAACCTACGATACAGCCATAGTTTGCAGGGCTAAGCTTTGAGAAGAGCGGATGCTCCTTCTCTGCCGCTGAATTGCTCTTCTTTGGAGCTGCATCATTCTTGCTTGTCAAAGCGCTAAGAGTCTCAGTAACGCTCTTAGTTGACTTGGCAGCAACTGTATCAGCAACTTCAGCCTTTGCAGTAGTGTCGTTGCCGGCAATAATGTCGCGAACGTGCTCATCTGCGCTTACGAGATAAGGATAAACCTCGTTAGCATCGTAAGTCTCCCAGAACTCAAGGTTTGCAGAACCCTGCAACAGCTTACGAACACGCTCTGGCTCCTTGATACCTGGCATCTCGACCATGATACGGCCAGTCTGACCTTCGAGAGTCTGGATGTTTGGCTGAGCCACACCAAAACGGTCGATACGAGTACGAAGTACATTGTAAGAGTTATCTACAGCTGCCTTAACCTCCTCGCGCAATACGCTTTCAACTTCTGAGTCTGAACTTGATGTGCTTACCTTGCCCTTAAGCTGCTGAGTTGCGAAAATCTCAGCCAGACGAGAGTTTGGTGCTAATTTGTGATACTCTGAAACGAACAATGAGATGAAATCCTTCTGGCTCTGCTCTGCCTGTGTAGCAGCGTTGGCAACAGCCTCGTTGAAAGCCTTGTCAGTCTTGTGGTCAGCCAAAGTCTTGATAACATCTGGCACAGAAACCTCAAGGATAACGTTCATACCGCCCTTCAAGTCAAGGCCAAGGCCGATTTCCATCTCGCGACATTCTTTTAGTGTGTAGATATTCAGATACACCTTTTCCTTCATGACAGAGTCAAGGAAAGCCGCGCCTTCCTCCTTGCCCATTGCAGCCGCCTTACTTTCGTAGTGGCGAGTTACAAATGAGAAAGACAGGTAAAAGATGCAAATGAGTGTCAGCAACACCGCAAAAATCTTTACGAATCCTTTGTTTTGCATTTTTTTAGATTATAATTTATTTTTATTATTTCCTATCGCAAATGCAGTTGAACATTGCAAAAAACGTCCAATAAGCGCGCAAATATAATTATTTTTTATCTTTTTAGCGGCACTTCGCGCACTTTTTTATGAACAATTATGATAAAAAGTGACTATTTTCGAATCTTCAAGTACGCAAATATCGGATTATGGTCGGATTTGGAGATTGAATTATCCACCTTGCAGTACTTAACGTCCCACTTGTCGTTTACCATTATATTGTCTATCCTGAAGAAGAAACCGCGCTGGTTGTACGATATTCCGAAGCCTTTTCCGGCTGCCGTGTGGCAATCCGTGAGATTCTCTCCAATCCTGCAATGGGTGTATGAATTTGGCGGATCGTTAAAGTCGCCACACACGATGAGCGGATAGCTATGTCTCAGACTGTCTATCAGATTTGCCACAATATCAACCTGCTCCGACCTTACTACTGCCGCATTCGACAATCTGCCAAGAAGCATCTTCGAGTCGGACGGCATGGTGTTAACATCATGTTTCTTTATGATATTCTTGTAGGTCGTTTTCTCGGCCGGAGTGAGTCTGTTGCTTTCAAAATGATTGTTTATGACGGCAATGGTATCGCCATCAACAAGTATCTTGTAGAGCACCGAGCCGTTAGACTCTGACTGATAGTCTACCTTATTTATATATACTATAGGATAGCGCGAAAAGCAATTTATACTGTTGAAAATCTTGTCGCTCTCTCCTACCGGGAGTTCGGAATGGTACGGATAGGCCTTCAACTTTTCCTTTACCTTTGCCAGCTTGTGGTTTTCCAGTCCGGCCTCTTGAAGGCAAACGATATCGGCATCGCTCGCAACGATATAGTCGATTATCTCATTTACGCTATCGTTCTCGTCCATGGTTTCGGCCGCAAATCCATGAACATTATAGCTCAGCATCTTTATGTAGTCTTTCCGCTCCTCGGCCGAAGGCTCGTTGCTAAAGAAATTATACGGGATTACGGCTTTTATCTGCTGAAAACAAATTACGAGACAAAACAACTGCATTGTAGCATACAGAGGTTTGAAAAAGAGCACTACTATCCCCGCAACGACCGTAAGCAGGAGAAATATAGGAAATGTCATGGGCATGCACGACAAATACTTAAAGTCGGCCGGAGAAATATGTCCGCTGTAAGCCGAGAATATGCACAGAAACACAATGCAGGCATTGGCCGTGAACAGACATTTAACAAGTAATCGTTTTATCCCGAAATTCATTTAATATCCATTAAACAGTTTTCTTTTTTCCTCGGTGGTGAGTGAATCGTAGCCCGACTCACGCACTTTTTTCAGAATCGCATCAATCTCAGGGTCGCGCTTTGGGCGTGGCTGCTGACGCTTCTCGGTTTTCTTTTCTGAGAAAGATTCGTTCTTGCGAACTTTGAATTCTCTCTTTTCCCTTCCGGCGAAAAGATTTTTAATTTTGTTGAAGATATTGCGTTCTTTTGGACAATTTTCGTTTATCAGCGGTTCGAGTCCTAATGGCAGACGGTAATCGCCGTACTTTTTCCAATAGAGTATTATCAGCAAGCCGAACAACATTCCGCCAAGGTGCGCAAAATGGGCTACATTGTCGCCTGTTTCCGTTTTTATCCCAGACAGGAGTTCACATGTTGCATACACAACAGCAACCCATTTAGGCTTAACAGGAAAAGGAATAGGGTATATAAACATCTCTCTTATTGGTGCATACATACCAAAAGCCAATAATAATCCATATACGCAACCAGATGCTCCCAATGTTTGTATGTGATTAAGAAACAATGAAACTGGAATTACCCCCCCATTGGGCAAAGCAAGGAACGGATGTCCAAACCAACCAAGAACAAACATATGATACACATATTGAGCAAGTTCTTGAATTAGAGCAGCACCGACACCACAGAAAAAATAATAAAATAAGAATTTTTTAGATCCCCACATATTTTCCATCATCACTCCAAACCACAAGACGGCAAGCATGTTAAACAGTACATGCATAAAGTCTGCATGCATAAACATGTGAGTAAACAACTGATACCAATGAAAGTCGCTCGCAGCAAACATGTGCAACGCAAACATGCTATCAAAACTCATCCCCATTCTGTGCATCACCTCGAATGCAAGCCAGATAAGCACATTGATGATTATCAGATTCTTTGATACAGGAGCTTTATTAAAATCCATATAGTATATTTTTCCTAATTGGGTGCAAAATTACTAATTTATTCAGTTATTCAAAATATTTTATGTAAGTTTGCACCTTAAAAGAAAAAAACATTCCAAATTAATGAAGATTGAAGATATATTGAGCCAGTCGGTTATCGACGGTGTAAAGACATTATATGGACAGGAAGTTCCTGCCAATATGGTGCAGATTTCTAAAACAAAGAAAGAGTTCGAAGGACACCTCACTCTTGTAGTTTTCCCTTTCCTCAAAATGAGCAAGAAGAAACCGGAAGACACGGCACAGGAGATTGGAGAATACCTTAAGCAGAACTCTAATCTTGTAGCATCGTTCAATGTAGTAAAGGGCTTCCTTAACATTGTCATCTCTTCAGAGTCATGGATTGAACTTCTTGACGAGATTCACCAGAACCCTAAATACGGATTCGTTCCAGTAACTGAGAACAGCCCTCTGGTAATGATTGAATACTCATCACCAAATACAAACAAGCCTCTTCACCTCGGACATGTGCGCAACAACCTGCTTGGCTGGGCAATAGCACAGATTATGGAAGCCAACGGTAACAAGGTTGTAAAGACTAACATCGTAAACGACCGAGGCATACACATCTGCAAGAGCATGCTTGCATGGCTAAAGTACGGCAACGGCGAGACTCCTGAGACTTCGGGAAAGAAGGGCGACCACCTTATCGGCGACTACTACGTTGCCTTCGACAAGCACTACAAGGCTGAATGTAAAGAGCTTCAGGCTAAGTTCGTAGCCGAGGGCATGAGCGAGGACGAGGCTAAGACCAAGGCTGAGCAGGAAGCACCGCTTATAAAAGAGGCTCACGACATGCTTGTTAAGTGGGAGAACAACGACCCTGAGGTTCGCGCTCTGTGGGAGAAGATGAACAACTGGGTTTATGCCGGATTTGACGAGACTTACAAGGCTCTCGGCGTTTCGTTCGACAAAATCTACTACGAATCTAATACCTATCTCGAAGGAAAGGACAAGGTAATGGAGGGTCTGGAAAAGGGATTCTTCTACCGCCGCGACGACAACTCGGTATGGGCCGACCTTACAAAGGAGGGTCTTGACGAGAAGCTTCTTCTGCGTTCAGACGGCACATCTGTGTACATGACTCAGGATATCGGTACTGCAAAACTGCGTTTTCAGGACTTTCCTATCAACAAGATGATTTATGTTGTTGGAAACGAGCAGAACTATCACTTCCAAGTTCTTTCAATCCTTCTCGACAAACTGGGATTTGAGTGGGGAAAGGATCTCGTACACTTCTCATACGGAATGGTTGAGCTGCCAAACGGAAAGATGAAGAGCCGCGAGGGAACAGTTGTTGATGCCGACGACCTTATCTCGGAGATGATTCGCAACGCTAAAGAGACATCAGAAGATAAGATAAACAAGATTCAGGACATCACTTCTGAAGAGGCTAACGAGATTGCCCGCGTTGTTGGACTTGGCGCACTCAAATACTTCATCCTGAAGGTTGATGCACGCAAGAACATGCTGTTCAACCCAGCCGAGAGTATCGACTTCAACGGCAACACAGGTCCGTTCATACAGTACACCTACGCACGCATCCGAAGCGTATTGCGCAAGGCTGCTGCCGAGGGATTGAACATTCCAGAGCATCTTGACAAGTCGGTTGAGATAAACGAGAAGGAGATGAACCTTATCCAGCATATCTCAGACTTTGCCGCAACCGTTAAGCAGGCCGGCTCGGACTACAACCCAAGCTGCATAGCAAACTACTGCTACGATCTTGTAAAGGAATACAACCAGTTCTACCACGACTACAGCATCTTGCGCGAGGAAGACGAGAAGAAGAAGATTTTCCGTCTTGCCCTTTCAGCCGAGGTAAGCAAGATTATCAGACTTGGCATGAGTCTGCTTGGCATCGAAGTTCCTGAAAGAATGTAATGGCAAAAGAAAAATTTTACGTTGTATGGCACGGGGTAGAACCCGGAGTTTACGACAACTGGGAAGATTGTAAGAAACAAGTAAAGGGCTTTGACAAAGCCCTTTACAAGTCTTTCGGCACAAAAAAAGAAGCCGAAGAGGCTTTCTCTTCCTCGCCATACGATTATATAGGAAGCAATGCTGCCGCACAGCCGTCAAAGCAAAAAAGCCTTTCCGACGTGCCGGCATACCGCAGCGACACGGTTCTTCAGCTTCCGCTCGAAGTAACATCCAACGCCATAGCGGTTGATGCTGCATGCAGCGGCAATCCCGGCGCGATGGAATATCGTGGCATCGACCTACGCACAGGTGCGCAGGTGTTCCACTACGGCCCGGTTTACGGCACTAACAACATCGGCGAGTTTCTGGCAATAGTCCATTGTCTTGCATTGCTTAAGCAGAAAGGCATAACAAACCTTTCCATTTACAGCGACAGCCGGAACGCAATAAGCTGGGTGGCACAAAAGAAATGCAAGACAAAACTTGAACTGAATGAAAAGACCGAACAACTGTACGATGTAATATATCGGGCAGAGACATGGCTGAAAAACAACACCTACAACACGCCCATTATTAAATGGGAAACAGAGAGGTGGGGCGAGATTCCAGCCGATTTCGGAAGAAAATAGATTATTCCCAAACAATTAAGCATATAACATAGTGAAAGAGTTTTTCAACCTAATGAAGGAGTATCTTGCGCCCTACAAGAAGTATCTCGTATGGGCCGTAATCTTCAATCTCCTCTCGGCTGTACTAAACATATTCTCGTTTGCATCGCTGATACCAATGCTGCGAATGCTGTTCAACATCGACAGCACGTCGTATCAGTTTATGGAATGGGACAGCGACCATAGCATAAAGGACTTGTGCATAAACAACTTCTACTATTACACCAGCACGCTTATTAACACCTATGGAGCGTCGCTCACGCTTCTGTTCCTCGGTCTGTTCCTTGCTTTCGCAACCTTGCTGAAGACGGGCGCATACTTCGGCTCGGCAGCCATAATGATTCCGCTGCGCACGGGCGTTGTAAGAGACATCCGCGTAAAGGTGTACAAAAAGGTGGTTAATCTTCCGCTGGCTTTCTTTTCTGAGGAGAAGAAGGGCGACATCATTGCCCGAATGAGCGGCGATGTTACGGAGATTGAGACATCAATCACAAGTTCTATCGAGATGCTGATAAAGAACCCGATACTCATCATCATCTACTTCGCTACGCTTGTGTTCATAAGCTGGCAACTTACGCTGTTTACCATAACCGTTCTTCCGCTTATGGGCTGGCTGATGGGCGCGATAGGCAAGAAACTGAAGCAGCAGTCGCTTACCGCACAAAACAAGTGGAGCGAGACGATGACTCAGATGGAAGAGACTCTGGGCGGTCTGCGCATCATAAAGGCGTTCATTGCCGAGCGCAAGATGATAAACCGATTTGAGCAATGCAGCAACGAGTTTCGCGATGCCTCTAACTTGGTGGCCATCCGTCAGTCGAGCGCGCATCCTGTAAGCGAGTTTTTGGGCACATGCCTCATCGTGCTGGTTCTGTGGTTTGGCGGAACGCTCATTTTCTCGAATCATTCGAGCATAGATGCCCCTACATTCATATTCTACATAGTTATACTATATAGTATAATTAACCCATTAAAAGACTTATCAAAAGCAAGTTACAACATCCCAAAAGGTCTTGCTTCGATGGAGCGCATCAACAAGATTCTGAATGCCGAAAACAGCATCAGGGAGAAGAAAGATGCCATCGAATTCAAGGATTTGAAGGACAGCATCGAGCTGAAAAACGTATCGTTCAGCTACAATTCTGAACGCACAATTCTGAAAGACATCAACCTCACGATAAAGAAAGGTCAGACGATTGCGCTGGTCGGTCAGTCGGGCTCTGGAAAATCTACGCTCGTCGACCTCATTCCGCGCTATCACGACACCAACATAGGCGAAATTCTGATTGACGGCGTAAACATCAAGGATGCAACCCTGCACTCGTTGCGCTCTCTCATCGGCAACGTTAACCAGGAGGCTATTCTGTTCAACGCGTCGTTCTTCGACAACATCGCCTTTGGAGTGGACAACGCTACGCTCGACGATGTGATTGCTGCCGCTAAGATTGCCAACGCGCACGACTTCATCATGGAGTCGGAAAACGGATACGACACCAACGTGGGCGACCGCGGATGCCGTTTGAGCGGAGGACAGCGACAGCGCATAAGCATTGCCCGAGCCATTCTGAAGAATCCGCCTATTCTGATTCTCGACGAGGCTACATCGGCTCTCGACACGGAGAGCGAGCGTCTGGTTCAGGATGCGCTCGAGCATCTGATGAAGACGCGCACAACCATAGCCATTGCCCACCGTCTGAGCACAATTCGCAACGCCAACGAGATTTTCGTTCTGCACGAGGGAAAGATTGTTGAGCGCGGCACGCACGAGAGCCTCATCGCCCTTGGCGGATATTACAAGAAACTTAACGACATGCAAAATCTGGGATAAACGCGCGCGATGAAAGAAAGATTTCTGTATCTGTGTAAGTATTACATTCTGCTTCTGTGCATCTTCTGCATAGAAAAGCCTCTGTTTATGGCTATCGACAAGCCCGACGATGCCAGTCTGTCGGCAGGAGACTATCTGCAAGTGATGCTGAACGGCCTGAAGCTGGACAGCACGGTTGCCGGATATCTTATCGTAATTCCGCTTATAGTCATAATCGTTTCGGCTTGGCTGAACTTCAGACTGCGTAAGATTCTGAAGTGGTACTACATTTTTACGGCAATAATAATGGCATCGGCATTCGCAGCCGACCTTGCGCTCTACCCTTTCTGGAACTTCAAGCTCGATGCCACGATTTTCTTCTACATCGATTCTCCGAAGAATGCGGCGGCAAGCGTTTCGGCATTGTTCATCATTGGCTACATAGCCGTTGCCATCGCCCTGATTTGGGCGTTCTGGCGGCTGCAATGCCTCGTTACGCCAAAAGAGATAAAGCCTATCGGCACAACGAATAAGAAAATCGTCTGCTTCGCTGCAAGCATCTTTCTTATAATACCGCTGTTCATCACAATCCGCGGCGGAATAAGCGAATCTACATCCAACGTTGGCCGCGTTTATTTTTCGGAGCACGAATATCTGAACCATTCGGCCGTGAATCCGATATTCAGCTTCCTTGCATCGCTTGGCAAGAACGAGGATTTTGCATCGCAGTTCGATTTTCTGCCCGAAGATGAGAGAAAGCAGACGTTCGGCAGCCTCTTTGCCGAACTGCCAGCAGAGCAGGACACGGTTCTTACAACAAACCGCCCCGATGTGCTGATTATAATAATGGAAGGCTTCGGCTCGTATATGGTCGATAAGCTCGGCGGATTCGAGGGTGTCTCTCCAAATCTGTGCCGTCTTGCCGACGAGGGCGTATGGTTCAGCAACTGCTACGCAAGCAGTTTCCGCACCGACCGAGGCGTTGTTGCCACGCTGAGCGGTTATCTGGCACAGCCTACGACATCGATAATGAAGATGCCCGAGAAATGCGGTCATCTGCCGTCGATAGCCAAGTCGCTCAAAGCCGAGGGATATTCTACGCACTTCCTCTACGGCGGCGACATCAACTTTACGAACATGCAGGGCTACCTTCATTCAACGGGATACCAGAACATAACATCAGACAAAGATTTCAGTCTGTCCGAGCAGCACAGCAACGCTTGGGGCGTTCAGGATGAATTTACCTGCGCGAAGGCCTTCGACGAGATTAGCCGACTGAAATCGCCTTGGCTCTACACCTACCTCACGCTTAGCAGCCACGAGCCTTTCGAAGTGCCTTTCAAAGCCTTCGACAACAACGTGCTCAACTCGTTTGCCTATACCGACCATTGTCTGGGCAAGCTGATAGAGAGGCTGAAATCGACAAAGGCGTGGGACAATATGCTCGTCGTGCTTATTCCCGACCATAACATACGCTATTGGGGCGACAAGGGCAGCACGGACATGGGCGTTCCGGAATTCCATCACATTCCGATGATTTGGACCGGCGGAGCGGTTAAAAAGCACATTGCGATGGACAAGATAGTGGCACAGACCGACCTCGCCGCAACCATTCTCGCCCAGATGAACATCCACCACGACGATTTCACGTTCAGCCGCAACATCTTCAGCAAGGGCTACAACGGTTTTGCGTTCGGCTCATACAACAACGCCTTCGCATTCAGAGACAGCACCGGATGCACCATCTTCGACAACAACGCCAACAAAAGCATTTACGGAGCAGATGCCGCCCGAGAGAAGAAAGGAAAGGCTATCCTGCAAACGCTTTACGACGATTTGGCAGAGAGATAACACAAAAGAATCCCCAAAGACTTCGGCTTGTCTTTGGGGATTCTTTCTATTTCGGTGTCATTGCTTTCAACTAAGATTTTCAACTCACAATCAACCTTGAATCAATCTCGACTTTAAATCTACCTTGGCATGATTTTTCTACTCTCAATTTTCTCTTTCTAAAAAGCATTTTCAACTTTCAACTCTCAACTTAGAATCGCCCGTAGCTACCCCGTTCCTACCTCGTAACTTGAACGTACCTTGAACGTACCCTGAACGTAACTTGAACGAACCCTCCGGCTTACCTGCCCGTACCTTACCCGTATCTCGAAGCTATGTTGAAGCAACCTTGACACTATTTTTCTGGTTTCTACATTCAAACTTTCAGCACCTTTTCATAAACCTGCATCAAGTCGGCAGCAAGTTTTTCGTCGGCAAAGTTGTGCGCATATCTGTAGCCAGCCTCAACCATCTGCTGCTGCAACGATCTGTCGTCCCATATCCTTATCAGATTCTTTGCAAGGGCGCGGTCGTCATCGGGCGCAACATATACCGAGTCAGGACCTCCAGCCTCTTCGAGACACGAGCCCGTACAAGCAACCACAGGCACTCCGCTGTTCAAAGCTTCGAGCAACGGAATTCCGAAGCCCTCTATACGCGACGGATAGCAGAACACCGTTGCCATCTGGTAAATTGCCGGCAGATGGCAGAACGGCACGCCGTGAATCATCTGCATACGCTCTTCCAGGCCCTCGCTACGCAGATATCTCTCAACCTCGGCGGCATACGAAGTGCGCTTGCCAACCGCCACAACCCTGATGTGGTCGGGCATCAGCCTGAGAGCCTTGGCAAGAAGCATCAGATTCTTTCGCTCCTCTATGCTGCCAACATACAGAATGTACTGATGCGGCAGCGCGTATGTCTTGCGCACCTCGCGCAGCTTGCTTTCGGGCTCGCGCAGCGCAAAAGCCTTGTCGCACCCCTGATAAACCACGGTTATCTTATCCGACGGAATGTCGTAAAACTGCATAATCTCGCGCTTTGTATACTCGCTCACGGCTATGATGTGGTCGGCATTAAGGCACGAACGGCGGTATTTGTAATTGTACAGAAAACGGTCTATCGCACTGTAATACTGCGGACAATGCAAGAAGATAAGGTCATGAACGGTAACGATGCTCTTTACCGGTTTGGCCTTTCTGATATTAAGCGGAAGCTCGTTGCTGAGTCCGTGGAAAATCTGCGCGCCGCTCTTCTGCACGCACGATGTTATTCCAAAGGTGCGCCACAACGAACGGAACATCTTTCCGAAAACCGACTTGGGATAGCAGATTTCAAACTTCTCATCGTCCTTATAAGCCCCAAGGCACGAAGCCTTCTTAGGATTTGGAGCGTAAAGAACGAATCTGTTGTCGGGCGTATGCTGCGAAAGAATATCGAGCACAAAACGGCTGTAGTTTCCAAGCCCCGTGCGATTTTGTGCTGCGCGCTTGGCATCGAATGCTATTATCATTTGCGGATTTTATATTTAATGCAAAGATACAACTATTTAATGTAGTTTTATGCTGAATTTATGATTTAATTCAGGCAAAAATGAACATCACATTTCTGCAAAACCGCAAAGTTTGAATAACGATGTAGCCTTTTCTTAAAAGAAAATATTACCTTTGCATACCGTAAAACAAAACAGAACAAGAAAAATGAAACCATCCAAAGAAATAGAGCCAAATCTTAGAGTTATTACTGACTATCAGGCATTTCACATTCAAAGATTCGGCGGCATAACTCGCTATTTTTTTGAGATTATATCAAGAATGACAGATGTCTCGGCCAAAATTTCAGTAGCATTCTCAATGAATCAGTACATCAGGAATTTTGCAAAGGCCGAACATACGCACATCAACGCCAGAATCTTTAAGATTGCAGAAGGGCTATTCAGAAAACTTAACAGACAAAGTAGCATTGCCGAGATAAGGAAAGGAAATTTCGACATCTTTCACCCATCATACTACGACCCTTATTTCGTAAAATATCTTGACGGAAAGCCATTCGTGCTGACAATACACGACATGACTCACGAGATGCTGCCCGAATACTTCTCGCCCAACGACCCAATATATGCAAACAAAAGGCTCTTAGCCGAAAAGGCAACAAGAATAATTGCCATAAGCGAATGTACAAAGCAAGACATCATCAAGATTTACGGCATTGACGAAAGCAAGATTGATGTAATTTATCATGGAATAGCCCCGATGAAGGCAGTTGAAAACAATAGTCTGCAACTGCCCGACAACTACATTCTGTACGTTGGCGAGCGACGAAGATACAAGAACTTCAGCACATTGGTCGATGCTTTTGAGCAGATTTCAAAAACGCGCCCAGACATCAGCCTTGTGCTTACAGGCAGAAAACTGTCGAAAGAAGAGAAGGCCTTGTTTGCACAGAAAAACATCAGCAGCAAAGTCTTTGTTTTCAGCAGCATAGACGACAGCACTCTGGCTCTTCTGTACCGCAACGCAGAGATGTTTGTTTATCCTTCTCTATACGAGGGATTTGGCATTCCTATTCTCGAAGCATTCTCAAACCAATGTCCTGTGGTTCTTAGCAAGGCAAGCTGTTTTCCTGAAGTTGCCGGCGATGCTGCCGAATATTTCGAGGCAACAAACATCGAGGCACTCATCCGGTCGATAACAAGAATTCTCGACAACAAACAGTACAGAGACGAACTCGTGGCAAAGGGCAACGAGCGTCTGCAACTGTTTACTTGGGAGAATACAGCCAAAGAAACAGTAAAGACCTACAAAAAAGCAATAGAAGAGTTCGGAAAGCGGACTTTACTTACCACGTAAACGGCACATAAGGTAGGTAAAATATAACCGCGGCAACAGACGAATCTTGTCGAGAAGGCCGTCAACCTCGCATATTACAGTCATATTCTCCCACAATCCTGCCGAGCGGTTAGTGTTCGACACGCCCGAGGTATCGAATATGGCAACAGGCATATCAAGTTTAAGAAAACTGTTTCCGTTCAAGAATAGTTGTTTCGCCTGCTTGAAATCTGCCGACATCCGGTATTTTATGTCAAACGGGAACATCTTAAGGCACTCAGTCTTTACAAAAACCGCCTGATGGCAATAGAACATCTTGTGGCAGTTGCGTGGTGTAAGGGCTTGCTTCAGCATTCCATTCTTCAGTATGTCTCCGTATATGACATCTGCTGAGTTTTTGCCAGATGAAAAGACATCGGAAACGACCGTAGACGACGCAAAGCAATCGCCGGCGTTCATAAAGATGCAATAATCGCCCGAAGCCATTCTTATGCCCTTGTTCATGGCATCATATATTCCGCCGTCAGGCTCGCTCACGAACTTTATGCTACGTCCGTCGTACTTTTCCAGATAGTCGGCAGTTCCATCGGACGATGCACCATCGACAATCAAGTATTCGATATTCTCATAATTCTGTGACTCAACGCTTTGCATGGTCTTCTTCAGCAACGGCAATGCGTTGAATGTAACTGTAACGACGGATATAACAGGATTGCTTTTTTGCATTTCAGATGTTTGTTTTGTTTAAATATTTCTGCAACACGAGCAAAGACACAATTTCCTCTCGCTCCTTATTGCGGAATTTCTTTACATACTCATGAGCATTATCGATAATCTTCTGCGCCTCGTCAGGATTATTGATATAATAATTCAGTTTTTCCTCCAAGTCTTCGAATGTCGGAGAAATCTCGATATAATGCACGTTTGGTATCAGTCGGCCTTCCATAAACCAGCTTTCGCATGTCGGACGCGGCATTACGGCAATGCTGTTGCTCGACATAACCCACTTAAGATTGCTGGCTACATCATTGCCTTCGAGAGATAGAATAAACTTATAGTCAAGATGCTGATACAATGTCAGTTTAGGACTTTGCCACTCTGGATTTACACATTTTCCGCCCTCGGCAATCTCACCTAAGTCGCACATCGGATTGCCAAAATACATCTTCATGAACTTGTATCGGTTCTGCTTAAACTCGTTTCCGTCCTTCTGACCCAGCGCGCCCCTGAATATTATCATGTCGCGCTTGTCTGTCCATTTCTTTTTGTCTTTAAGAAATACGAAATGACGGATTTTATCCAAGTTCAGCAAGGTGGCATTGGCGTTATCATCGCTTATCGGGCGGCTTTTTGTTATCGAAGGATACTGAGGAACGTAGTTCACGTCTCCAGTACACAGATTCCACTTCTTTCCGTGATGAAAATAACGGGCATAGCAATAAGAATCGAAATAATACACCTTTGGGCGGACAACCTTCTGCTTGCCAAGGGCAACAAAACGGTTCATCCACTCATTCTTGTCGGCAGACGGAGCGTCGGAAAGTTTGCAATAATAGTCAACGCGGTCTCTTATCTCATCATAGTCCCTGCGATTAGCCACATTCTTCAGCAGGCGGTTCAATCGCATTTTCAATACGAAACGCGGTATGTGCAAATAAACGTAACTGAAAATATAGTATTTTATCCTTACATTCTTTCCGCTTCGGATTTTTCTAAAAAACTTCATACTTACAAATCAACCTTGATACTGCTTCGAAATCTTCTTGTCTCTAAGAAACTGCTCGTAACCTTCTCTTGTGCGTTTCCATCGGCGATGACTCCACAACCAATTTGCCGGATTTCTTTCCAAAGATGCCTGAAGTTTCTGGAAGAAAATCCTTGTAATCTCAAAATCGGGAAGTTGCTTTGTATCGTCGCAAATCTTTGAAATTACGCAGCGATATTTGCCTCGTCCTTCCTTTATCATCTCACCGTAAACCACCGCTGCATCAAATTTCCTTGAAATTCGTTCAGAGCCGGAAAGAACTGCCGTGTCCTGATGCATGAAATCGACAAAGCCGCCTATCGCACTCCATATCGGAACCTGATCGGCTATGCTGCCGATAAAAAACTGCTCGTTATTGTTTTTCATTCTGATAAGCGTCCGCAGAGTTTCGCTCATAGCAATATTCTTCTGCCCGAAAACGCTGCGGATGTCGAGGAACAACTTGTCGAAATACTTGTTTTCGAGCGGATGGTAAATCTGCCCCATAACGACATTTTCATTCTTACAATTGATAAACAGCTTCACCGAAACGAGCCACTCCCAATTAAACGTGTGCGACAGATACAAAACTACGTTGCGGCCGTTATTCAAGGCTTCCTCAGCAATATCAACATTCTCTATCTTGAAATGTTTAGACATCTCTTTCTCGTCCATATCAAGAAGCTTTATCGTCTCGAAGAAATAGTCGCACAAGTTTCGGTAGAACTTCCGTTCTATCTCTCTCAACTCAGCCTTGCTCTTACCAGGAAACGAATTTCTCAAATTGGTCTGAACAACCTTGCGGCGATAGCCAATGCAACAATATGCAATAAAATATACAAAATCAGACAATATGTAAAGTACCCTGAACGGAAGCCTCGAAAACAGGCGAACCGCATGGTACAATAATTTGTATAAAAATTTATTCATGTTAAATAAAACTTTGCGGCTGCAAAAATACACAAAAACTTTTAATAACTATTATAGTTTTCTGCCTTTCTTGTAGCGGGATGCAAGCCAATAATGTATCGCCGTTTTATTGTCGGAAACTATTTTTTTATAATTTTGCAGAAACAAATTAAAACGTACAATGATTTCTGAGGACAAGACAACCGGATTTCTGAAAATCCAACTCATTTCAATCGTCTGGAATATACTTTTGGTCTTTGCGGCATACTTAATCTGCGGACTTTTGTTCTATTTCGAGAACAGCAGTTCGTACACTAACACACTTAATCTCAGCCTTATGTTTCAGGGCTGGTGGCGGTTTACATTATCGGCTACCCTATACACAAACATCCTGCTGGCAGTTATTTATCTTATTCCGCTGCACTACAAATATTGCAAGTTTGCCGATGTTCTGGGCAGAATTCTGTTCGTCATCGTCAATTCCATCGCCATAATTGCAAATCTGATGGATGCCGTCTACTTCAAGTATACAGGCCGAAGAACAGACGCATCGGTCTTCAAAGAATTCGGAAACGAAGACAACATCGGCGGAATCATCGGTCACGAACTTCTGATGCACTGGTACTTCGTCATTGCAGGAATCCTGCTTTTTTACGCGCTATACAAACTTTATCTTAGTCCGCTAAAAAGCAAGTACAAGCCATCATCACTCCCTATTTACTATGCGTTGCAGACAATCGTCCTCGGCGCGCTCGGCTTTGGCATCGTGTGCGGAATGCGAGGTGGAATCGGCCGACAAGTCCGTCCTATCGCCGTGGGCAACACCAATCAGTATGTAAACAAGCCGATAGAGACGGCATTGGTTCTGAACACGCCTTTCTGTCTGATAAGAACCGTAGGAAAGAACGCATACAAGAATCCGCAATATTTCAGCGACAGCGAGGCTGAACAGATATTCTGCCCCATCCATCAGAAAAATGATGCAGATACAACATCGTTGAAAAAGATGAACGTGGTGGTGCTAATCGTAGAGAGCTTTGCAAAAGAACACATCGGCGCACTAAACAAAGAACTCGAAGACGGCAGATACGAGGGCTACACGCCATTCGTAGACAGTCTCGTAAACGAGAGTCTCACGTTTAAATATTCATACGCCAACGGCAGAAAGAGCATCGACGGAATGCCGTCAATCCTTTCGAGCATCCCAATGTTTGTCGAGCCGTTCTTCGTCACTCCAGCCGCCCTCAACACCGTTTCGGGACTTGCCGGAGAACTGAAATCCATCGGCTACAAAACGGCCTTCTTCCACGGAGCATCAAACGGTTCTATGGGCTTCGAGGCTTTTGCCAAGGCTACCGGATTCAGCGAATATTACGGCAGAACGGAGTTCGGCAACGACCCTAACTACAAGGGCGAGAAGGAGTTCGACGGCAACTGGGGCATCTGGGACGAGCCGTTCATGCAGTTCTACTGCGACGAGATGAGCCGTTTCAAGCAGCCTTTCATGACAGCCATCTTCACCGTTTCGTCGCATCATCCGTTCAACATTCCCGAGAAGTACAAGAAGACCTTCCCCGAAGGAAAACTCGAGATTCACAAGTGCATAAGATACACCGACTATGCCCTTAAAAGATTCTTCGAGAGCGCAAGCAAGCAGAAATGGTTCAACAACACGATTTTCGTGCTTACAGCCGACCATACCAACCAGAAATGCCATCCGGTTTACGAAACCGACCTCAATCTTTATTCAGTTCCGATAATCTTCTATGCTCCGGGACTGAAACTGAAAGGCATGGACACCGAGAAGATTGCACAGCAGATAGACATCATGCCAACCGTGCTTCAGCTTCTTGGCTACAAAAAGCCGTATCTCGCCTTCGGAAAAGACCTCATCAACACTCCGGCCGAAGAAACATCTGCCGTAAACTACAACAACGGCATCTATCAGTACATCAAAAACGACTACATGATGCAGTTCGATGGTACGCGAGTTACAGGAATGTACAAATTCAAGACAGACCTCTTCCTTAACAACAATCTCGCCGGCAAAGTGCCCGAACAGGCACAGATGGAGAAAGAGCTAAAGGCTATCATTCAGCAATATATGATAACCATAAGCGAAGACCGTCTGACGTACAAAACGTACTCAAAAGCACGCAAATAACGCTTTTTATACAATAATAGTTTGGTATTAGTGAAAGAATAAGTATATTTGCCAACTAAAAAATAAAAAATCAATAGGAATGACTTTTACAGAGAAAAGTTGGTCTATCTTCAATCAGGCCATAAACGATTATCACAAAACAGATAACGTTGACACCCCTATCAGCAATCCCTATCAGGCAGGAACGATAGAAGCTGACCTGTATCTTAAAAATTGGATAGACACAGTGCAGTGGCACTTCGAAGACATTATACGCGATCCGCAGATTGATCCGCAGGCCGCTCTTATTCTTAAGCGAAGAATAGACAAGAGCAACCAAGACCGTACCGACTTGGTTGAGCGAATCGACAGTTACTTCTACACTAAATATCACAACGTAGCCACCCTCGACGGTGCTACTATCAATACCGAGAGTCCGGCATGGGCTATCGACCGCCTGAGCATTCTTGCACTTAAGATATACCACATGAAGGAACAGGTTGAGCGCACCGACGCATCAGCCCAGCACATTGCAACATGCCAGAGCAAGCTCGATGTCCTGAATGAGCAGCACAACGACCTCGCGTCAGCCATCGACCAGCTTCTCGACGACATCGCTGCTGGCAAGAAGTACATGAAGGTGTACAAGCAGATGAAGATGTACAACGACCCAGACACTAACCCTGTTCTATACGGCGTATCTAAATAAAAAATGAGTAACGGTATCAAAAATCTTTTGATTATACGCTTCTCGGCTTTGGGCGACGTTGCCATGACAGTCCCAGTCATCGACTCACTGGCAAGGCAACACCCCGACATGCACATAACCGTGCTGAGCCGCCAGATGACCAAGCCTCTGTTCTCGTACATGCCACAAAACGTAACGTTCTGGGGCATCGACCTGAAGAACAGCTACAAAGGCGTGGGCGGACTCAACACCTTATTTAAAGAGATAAAGGCGAAGAGATTCGATGCCGTGGCAGACTTCCACAACGTTCTCCGAACCATCTACCTCAGAACGCGCTGTGTACTTTCGGGCATCAGAGTCGCACACATAAACAAAGGCAAAGCCGAGAAGAAAGCCCTCGTAAAGAACGGACCGACAGGAAAGGTTCTCGAAAGTTCGTTTGTACGCTATCAGAAGGTTTTGAAAGAACTCGGTATCGATGTCGACATCGACTTCAAGGCATGCTTCACTGGCGAGAAAGGCAAGAAATGGATTGGCATTGCCCCATTTGCCGCTCACGAAGACAAAATCTACCCGCTCGACAAGATGAAGCAGACCGCGCAGATGCTCGCCGCCAAAGGCTACAGAGTATATCTCTTCGGCGCAGGCGAAAAAGAAATCAAGATTCTCGACAGTTGGGAAGCCGAAAACATCATAAACACCGCCGGAAAACTTGGCGGAATGGCAAAGGAGATGGAACTTATGAGCCAGCTCGATGCCATGATTTCGATGGATTCGGCCAACATGCACATAGCATCTCTCGTAGGCACAAGAGTCGTTTCTGTATGGGGAGCAACCCATCCAAATGCAGGTTTCCTTGGCTGGAAACAATCAATGGACGACGTTGTTCAGGTTGATATGCCATGCCGTCCGTGTTCAATTTATGGTGGAAAACCATGCAAGCTAGAGGGCAGCAAGTACAACTGTATGAGGATGATAGACCCCGAACGCATTATTGACAAAATTGTAAATTCGGAGTTCAGCAGCAAAGACTAATGCACAAAAACAAAAAAAATGTGCACAATTTAGTTGTTTTTTTAACTAAATATTTGTTCAAGTAGAAAATTATAGTTTACTTTGCACCGCAAATAATTAAAATAACAATTCGATTTATTCACTTAAATTAAAAAAATTATGTCTGAAATTGAATCAAGAGTAAAGGCTATCATCGTTGATAAGCTGGGCGTAGAGGAGTCAGAGGTTAAGCCTGAAGCAAGTTTCACTAATGATCTTGGCGCAGACTCTTTGGATACAGTAGAGTTGATCATGGAGTTCGAGAAGGAGTTCGGCATCTCTATTCCAGACGATCAGGCTGAGAAGATCGGTACTGTAGGCGACGCTATCGCTTATATCGAGGCTAACGCTAAATAATTTTATTCCTATATCTTTTATATGGAATTAAAAAGAGTTGTAGTAACAGGTCTTGGTGCAATAACACCGCTGGGCAACAGTGTCAAGGAAACTTGGGACAATCTTGTCAATGGTGTTAGTGGAGCAGGACCTATTACTCATTTCGATTCAACAAACTTCAAGACTCACTTTGCTTGCGAAGTAAAGAACTTCAATGCTGCCGAATTCGGAATTGACCGCAAGGAGGCTCGCAAGATGGATCCGTTTACACAGTTTGCCATCGCTGCCGCTAAACAGAGCATTGAAGATTCTGGCTTGGATACCGAGAAGGAAAACCTCGACCGTATCGGCGTCGTAATGGGCGTTGGTATCGGCGGTATGACAACATTCCAGGAAGAAGCCGGCAACTATGCTATAAACGGAGCCACTCAGGGTCCTAAGTACAATCCGTTCTTCATTCCTAAGATGATTGGCGATATCTCTGCCGGTCAGATTTCCATCATGTACGGTTTCCACGGTCCAAACTATGTTTGTACTTCAGCTTGTGCATCTTCATCAAACGCTATTGCCGATGCATTCAACCTTATCCGCTTGAACAAGGCTGATGTTATGGTAACAGGTGGTGCAGAGGCGGCAATCGTTGAATGTGGTGTGGGTGGCTTCAACGCCATGAAAGCACTTTCAACACGCAATGATGAACCTCAGAAAGCATCACGTCCGTTCAGCGGCAGTCGCGACGGCTTTGTAATGGGTGAAGGTTCAGTTGTTCTTGTTCTTGAGGAACTTGAGCATGCTAAAGCCCGCGGAGCCAAGATTTATGCTGAGGTTGTTGGTGCAGGAATGTCGGCAGATGCCTACCATCTTACTGCTTCACACCCAGAAGGCGCAGGTGCAAAGCTTGTAATGCGAAATGCTCTTGAAGATGCTGGCCTGAAACCAGAAGATATTGACTATATCAATGTTCATGGCACATCAACTCATGTTGGTGACATCTCTGAGGCTAAGGCTATCAAAGAGGTGTTTGGCGAACATGCCTATAAACTGAACATCAGTTCAACTAAGTCTATGACCGGTCACCTTCTCGGTGCTGCCGGAGCAATAGAGGCTATGGTATGTACACTCTCAGTTGTGAACGACATCGTTCCTCCAACCATCAACCATGAAGAGGATGACAAGGATGAGGAGTTGGACTACAATCTTAACTTCACATTCAACAAAGCCCAGAAGCGCGAGGTTCGTGCTGCACTCAGCAACACATTCGGCTTCGGCGGCCATAACGCATGTCTTATCGTAAAAAAATACGCTGAATAATCGTGTTTTTAAATGTCATAGACAGAATAAGGCTCTTGTTCCATAAGGATAAAGAGTCTTATTCTAATTTTTACAGTATCCTTGGATTCTACCCTCGCAACATTGAATTTTACGAGCATGCCCTGCTGCACAAATCGTCTTCGAAAAAAGTAGGCAAAGGCAAGCCCATAAACAATGAAAGGCTGGAATTCCTTGGTGACGCAATTCTCGACGCTGTTGTCGGGGACATCGTGTTCAAGCACTTTCCGGGAAAGAAGGAAGGCTTTCTAACTAACACACGCAGCAAGCTTGTCCAACGCGACACACTGAACAAAATAGCAGTGAAAATTGGGTTAGACAAACTTGTAAAGTCGTCGACACACTCTATCTCACACAACAGTTATATGAACGGCAATGCCTTCGAGGCATTAATTGGAGCAATCTATCTTGACCGCGGATATGACTATTGCATGTGGTTCATGCAAAACAAGATTCTTAACGTTTACCTTAACATCGACAAAGTTGCGTACAAAGAGGTAAACTTTAAGAGTAAATTGCTTGAATGGAGTCAGAAGAATCGTGTCAACGTATCATTTGAATTGGTAAGCCAGAGCACAGATAGTGCCAACAGCCCAAAGTTCACATCAAGAATACTGATTGAAGGTCTTGAGAGCGGCGAAGGAGAAGGCTACTCAAAGAAAGAGAGCCAGCAGATTGCAGCCAAAGTAGCGCTTACTCGCCTGAAACAAGAGCCTCAGTTTATAGACGCTGTATTTGCAGAGAAATCAAAGCGCACAGCCATGGAGGAAGAGCCGACGGAGCTTGTTCCTGATACAGGCACGGATGCCGACGATTTCGCAGCCGACGAGCCAAAGGACACAAAGCCGGCTTTGAAGCAGAAAGCAAAGCAGACAAACAACGTCGATGACGAAATGTCGCTCGACAATATTCATGTAAGTACAAAGGAGATGAGCAGAGAGGACATCATCGCGGCAGCAGAAGCCGCCGCCTTTGCCGACAATAAATAACGCTTTTATCCAAAGCAAAGCCCCATCTGCCGTCCTCTGATGAGCAGTTCATTATCTGGCATAACGAGTTTAAGCCGACCTGCAACTTCGCTAAGAGGTTGTGAGTCGGTTTTTCCGTCTTTAATACACACCATGCGCCCGAACTCACCCTTCGAGATAAGTTCGGCAGCCTTTGCTCCGATGCGCGTGCTCAGGTTTCTGTCGTATGCCGTAGGACTTCCTCCGCGCTGAGTGTAGCCAAGAACTGTCAGACGGCTTTCTACGCCTGTGTTCTGCTCAATCATACGCGTGATGTATGTTCCGGCAGTCGCGCCTTCGGGAACAGGAACGCCCTCGCCTACCACAATGATGCTGTACTTTTTCCCTCGTTCAGCCCTCGCTTCTATTGCCTTGTAGACATTGTTTAGGTCGTAAGGAATCTCTGGAAGAAGAATAACGTCGCCGCCGCTTGCCATGCCGCTATGCAAGGCGAGCCAACCTGCCTTGTGCCCCATCACCTCGATAACCATGGCGCGATTGTGCGAACTGGCGGTTGAATGAAGACGGTCTATCGCATCGGTAGCTATGCTCACGGCAGTATCAAAGCCGAAAGTCTCTTCCGTGCCCCAGATATCATTGTCGATAGTCTTTGGCACACCGATGACGTTCAAGCCGTGCTTTGCCATCTTGTAAGCCGTTTTCTGCGTTCCGTTTCCGCCAATGCACACAACGGCATCAAGTCCCAGCTCGTTTATGCTTCGTGCCAGTTCGTCGGCACTATTTACCCCCGTAACAGGATTCTTCTTGTACGGCTTGAACCGTGATGTTCCGAGAATTGTTCCTCCCATGCTCAAGAGGCCCGACATGGAATCGTCGGTAAGAAAGTCTATGTCTCTGTTTATCAGCCCTTCAAATCCTCCTTTTATGCCAACAACTTCCATTCCGTAGCAGTTAATTGCTGTTTTACAAGCACCTCTTATTGCCGCATTTATCCCGGGACAATCACCCCCTGCAGAAAGTATTCCAATACGCATAGTCTGGTATTTTATTGTTCAATCTACTTTTTTCGTGGTAAAGATAGGAATTTTCAAATAAAACAACTAACTTTGCAAGGATTTTTGTAGAAACAATTCTTCACTTATAGATGAACAAAACAGATTTAATCAGGAAATTTTTCATACCAAGACAGAGAGCTTTGGAGAAACTTGATAAACATTCTATTGAATTACAAAATCATGTAATTCAATATCTTATCAAAAGAGGAGCCGACACTGAATGGGGAAAGAAATATAATTTCGATAAAATCAACAATTACGAAGATTTTTCTCGACAGGTACCTGTTACAAATTATGAGGATTTGAAGGGGTACATTGACCGTATGCGTCATGGCGAAAAAAATATTCTGTGGCCGGGACAAGTGAAATGGTACGCAAAATCATCGGGCACAACAAACGATAAGAGCAAATTTATTCCTGTAAGCAAAGACGGCTTGCAGAGCATACACTATCTTGGTGGCAAAGACTGCATTTGCTACCATCTGAACCTGCACAAGAAGAGCAGAATCTTCGACGGCAAAAACCTCATCCTGGGCGGAAGCCATCAGCCAAACTATAACGTTGCAAACAGTCTGGTTGGCGATTTGAGCGCTATTCTTCTGGAAAATCTGAGTCCGATGATTAACGCAGTAAGAACGCCAAGCAAGAAGACTGCCCTTCTGGCTGATTTCGAGAAGAAGAGAGACCGCATTGCACACGAGAGCATAAAGCACAACGTGGTTACGCTGAGCGGCGTGCCTTCGTGGATGATGTCCGTTCTGAAGAGAGTTCTCGAGGTTTCAGGAAAGAACGACATTCACGAGGTATGGCCGGAACTAGAAGTATTCTGGCATGGCGGAGTTGCCTTCACTCCATATCGCGAGCAGTATAAGCAGCTCATTCCGAGCGATATAATGAACTATATGGAGACGTACAATGCCAGCGAGGGCTTCTTCGGAATACAGAACGACCCTAACGACCCGTCGCTCATGCTGATGACAGACTACGGAATGTTCTACGAGTTCATTCCTGTCAGCGAGGTAGACAGCGAGAATCCTACGGTTGTACCTCTAGAGGGCGTTGAAGTTGGCAAGAACTACGCGATGGTTATCTCGAACGTATGCGGATTGTGGCGTTATCTGATTGGCGACACCGTACGTTTCACTTCGAAAGAGCCATACAAGTTCGTCATCACAGGAAGAACAAAGCACTTTATCAACGCATTCGGCGAGGAGCTGATTGTAGACAACGCCGAGAAAGGCCTTGCCAAGGCTTGCGCCGAGACAAACGCTCTGGTAAAGGATTACACCGCAGCCCCAATCTTCATGGACAAGAATGCTCAATGCCGCCATCAGTGGCTCATCGAGTTTGAGCGAGAGCCTTCATCGCTCGAGGACTTTGTAAACATTCTCGATGCCGAGCTTCAGCAAATCAACTCAGACTATGAGGCTAAGCGATACAAGGACATCACTCTTCAGAAACTCGAAGTGATTGTGGCACGAAAAGGCTTGTTCGACGAGTGGCTTAAGGAGAAGGGAAAACTTGGCGGACAGCACAAGATTCCTCGCCTGAGCAACAACCGCGACTATATCGATGAAATGATTTCAATGAATAAGTAATAGGCGTGAAGAGGCTTTATTACAAATATCTGTCTGCAGCCTTCTGCATTGTAGCTATATTGCTGATACACAGTTGCGCAAGCATCAGCGCTCCCGACGGCGGTCCTTATGACGAAGAACCGCCTAAGGTTGTTCGTTGCACTCCAAACGACAAGGCAACGAACACTTCGACAAAGAAAGTTACCATTGAGTTTGACGAATTCATCAAACTCGACGGAGCTTCTGAGAAGGTTGTAATCTCGCCTCCGCAAGCCGAGCCTGCCGACATAAAGGCAAACGGCAAGAAAATCATCGTTACACTTTTCGACACACTAAAGACCGACTATACATACACCATCGATTTTGGCGACTGTATTCAGGACAACAACGAGGGTAATCCGATGGGAAACTACTCTTATTCGTTCTCTACGGGAGCAAATATCGACACGATGGAGGTTTCAGGAACCGTGCTCAATGCCATGGATCTTGAACCGGTAAAGGGCGCATTGGTTGGATTGTATTCAAACCTGAGCGACACGGTTTTCACCACCATGCCGCTCGAGCGAATTGCTCGCACCAACGCCAAAGGTCAGTTTATGATAAAGGGAATTGCAAGCAACAAGCAATACAAAATCTACGCTCTGAACGATGCCGACCAAAACTATTTCTTCAATCAGAAAAGCGAAGGAATAGCGTTCAACGACAGCATCATCACACCGAAATCAGAGCCAAGCACAAGGACAGACTCCATCTGGCACAAGAACGACCACAGTCGTCTCGACTCAGTAGTAACCGTTCCGTGCACAAGATTCATGCCCGACGATATTGTACTGACGCTTTTTACAGAAAAGCAAACAAATCAATATCTTACTAAGACAGAAAGACTTACACCTAATAAATTTTCATTCTACTTCACCGCTCCGGCAAACGAACCGGCATCTGTCGAAGGTCTGAACTTTAATACCGAAAATGCCTTCATCAAGGAGTTTTCGGCAACAAACGACACGCTGCATTTCTGGATTAAAGATTCTCTCGTCTACCAGAAAGACACGCTCGACATGGTTGTGAAGTTCATGGGAACCGACACTCTCGGCAATCTCGTTCCTACGACCGACACTCTCCATCTGGCTTCAAAAAAGACGATGGAGAAGATTCGCAAGGAACAAAACAAGAAGTACGAGGACTGGCTCAAGGCACAGAAGAAACAGCACAAGGGCAAAGACACGCCTATCGACAGCATCATGCCAGCCGATCCTCTCGAAGTGAGGATGAGCGGTGGTGCTAAGATGGGCGCAAACGAGAATATCCATTTTCTCTTCAACGAGCCAATCGTGAACATCAACGACTCGGCATTCCACCTCAAAATTCAAAAAGACACGCTGTGGGTTGACGAGCCATTCGAGATTGAACGCGATTCTGCAAACATCAGAAGATACACGCTCATGGCAGAATGGAAGCCAGAGTGCAACTACGAGTTGATGGTTGATTCAGCAGCCTTCACTGGCTTGTACGGCAACGTAACAAAAGAAATGAAGCAGAAGATTTCCATTTCATCGCTCGACGATTACAGCTCACTTTACGTCAAGGTCAGCGGTGTTGACACATGCGCCGTCGTGCAACTTCTGGACAAGGGCGACAAGATTGTTACCCAGACAAAGCTCAACAAACAGTCTGAAGCCGATTTCTATTACATAAAGCCGGGCATCTACTACATGCGTCTGTTCATCGACAAAAACGGAAACGGCATCTGGGATACGGGCGAATACGCTTCGCGCACGCAAGCCGAAACGGTATTCTACTATCCTAAATCGCTCGAACTGAAGGCGCGCTGGGAGATTGAACAGTCGTGGAATCCGCTCGACACGCCTCTGACGGAGCAGAAGCCTTTGGAGATAACAAAGCAAAAGCCCGACCGCGAAAAGAGCATCAAGAACAGAAACGCCGAGCGAAAATTCAACAAGAAATAACCATAAAAGAACCGTATTATGAGATGGACACTACTGATTGCCATGCTCATGCTTTCATTGAGCAGCACTGCGCAATGCGAACGAGAAAACGAAGCCTTTAAGCACGGCGAAGTTTTAAACTACGACCTGTACTACAACTGGAAGTTTGTATGGGTAAAAGCAGGTTCTGCCCTGATGGATATCACCCAGACGAGATATCACGGAAAATCGGCATTCAAAGCCAATCTTATAACACGAGGAAGCAAGCAGGCGGACAAGATTTTCATCTTCCGCGATACGCTCGTTTCTTACTGCACCGACAAACTCGTGCCGCTTTACTACAAGAAAGCAGCACGCGAGGGAAAACGATACTACATCGACGAGGTTTGGTACACATATCCCGAAGGAAAGAATGTAATCAACAACCGTCATGTAAGTTCTAAAGGCGTGGTTAGCAAGGAACAGCTAAGCAGCAACTCGTGCATTTACGATATGGTCAGCATGCTTCTGCAAGCACGCTCGTTCGACCCAAGCAAATACAAAGTAGGCCATAAAATAAAGTTTCCGATGACCGAAGGCAGCAAAATCGTAAACGAGACGATTATCTACCGAGGCAAGAAAACTATCGAAGTCAACGACAAGAAGAAATACAACACACTTGTCTTCTCTTTCGTTGAATACGACAAAAAGAACAAGGAAAAAGAAGTCATCACATTCTACATAACCGACGACAAGAATCATATCCCAATCAGGCTCGATATGTTTCTCAGTTTCGGCTCTGCAAAGGTTATCCTTAACCAGATTAAGGGCAACCGGCATCCTCTCACATCCATTGTCAAAGAAAAGAAGAAAAACTGATGACAAACAAAGATTTTGTTGAGCTTACAGACAACCTGAGAGAGAGCTACAAACAATATCTTCTGCTCGAACGCTCGTACACCCAGAACACGGCAAACGCCTATCTGTCGGATATTGAAAAGCTATTTGCCTACCAGCAGATAGAAAGAATAAATCCGCTCGAAACAACGTTAAACGAACTCGAGAATTTCGCTGCCGGCCTTGCTGACGTCGGAATCCATCCTCGTTCGCAAGCCAGAATACTCTCAGGAGTGCGTTCTTTCTATCATTTCCTGCTTCTAGAAGGAAAAATAAGGCAAGACCCTACCGAACTGTTAGAATCGCCTAAAATCGGCCTTCATTTGCCCGATGTCCTCAGTCTGGAAGAGATTGACGCCATGATAAACGCAATCAACATGAGCAAGGCCGAAGGACAACGCAACCGTGCCATCATCGAGACTCTTTACAGTTGCGGACTGCGTGTGAGCGAACTTTGCAACCTGCTTATTTCCGACCTCTATCTCGAACAAGGCTTCATAAAGGTTACGGGCAAAGGACGAAAGCAAAGACTCATCCCTATTTCAGAAAGAGCCGTAAGCGAGCTGCAAGCGTGGTTTGCCGACCGTAATCAAATAGACATTAAACAAGGCGAGGAAGACTATGTTTTTGTGAGTCTGACGCGCGGCAAGCATCTAACCAGAGTTATGATTTTCTATGTCATAAAGCAGCTGATTGCCGCAACAGGAATAAAGAAGCAAGTAAGTCCGCACACATTCCGCCATTCTTTCGCCACGCATCTGCTCGAAGGAGGAGCCAATCTGAGGGCAATACAAGCCATGCTGGGGCACGAAAGCATTGCGACGACAGAAATATACACTCACCTCGACAAAAGCCGTCTGCGCGAAGAAATTCTTCTTCATCATCCGCGAAACAAAGTTTACAACAGCAAATAAATATCTTTATGAAAGAAAAAATAAAAACTCTCAAAGAGAATCAGAAACTCTTCGAGTTCGTAAAATTCTGCATCGTAGGCGGAATATCAACAGGCATCGACGCCTGCATATTTTTCACGGTTAAGCAGTTTACAATATACCAGATTGCCCTTGTAAGCGGTTACGCAATATCATTCATTGCCAATTACTTCATGACGGTGCTCTGGACATTCAAGAGCAAGCCGAACAAAAAGAACGCGATAGGCGTTCTGGCGGCACATCTAATAAACCTTTTCGTAGTCAGATTCGGACTTATGTATCTGTTCGTAGATATCTGCAAGATGGATTCCAACATCGCCTACATTCCAACACTGCTGATAAGCATCGTAGCAAGTTTCATTCTTGTACGGCTGGCAGTAAAAAAACTGTAAGAAACAAAAAAAAGGGCGGCTGCAAATTAGCAGTCGCCTTTTTTTATTTCAGTTAAGATTGATTACTGACGCAATGTAGCAGAGTAATTGATCTTCAAAGCATAAGCCTTACGCAAAGCCTGCTTGATATCAGTTACAACACCCATCTTAGTATCCTGGTCAATCTTCAAAGATACAGTCATGAATGGCTGATCTTCTTCCTTCATATCCATACGAGCCTGAGTAGCATAGTCCTGTACGTCGGCAGGCTCTGCATACTTGTCGTTCAACTGTACACGAGTCTCAGCACCGAACTTCTTCTGCAGTTCCTTTGTAGGAGCACCTACATAGATGAATGTTACCAAAGACTTCTTTTCCAGTTTCTCCAACTCAGTACCCTGAGGAGCACGGAACTGAACCTTAAGAGTAACCTCACGCATTGTGGTTACCATCATGAAGAAGAACAACATTGAGAAAATCAAGTCAGGCAGTGATGAAGTGTTCATCGCTGGCATTGAGCGATTCGATTTTTTAAATCTACCCATAATTAATGTCCTCCGTAACTTTTTGGTTCAGCCTCAGAAATCTTCTGAGGGTAATATTCACGAATTGCTTTCTGCTCCTCCTTAGTACACTCAGCATATGACTTTTTGTGGAACTGAGACTTAGCCAGTTCATCACGCAACTCATTGTAAGCGCGTACTACCTCATTCTGTACCTCGAAGTAAGCTCTGTAACTTGAACCACGGTCATTCTGTACAGAAATTACGTGCTTTGAAGTTACCATAACCTCTCCGATGAGTGGAATGTTTGCAGGGTGCTTCTCAGGCCAGTTAGGATTATCGTCAACATTCTTGATAAATTCCTTAACCTTGTCCTTCAACTGAAGAACACTGATAAACTCATCACCACACATAAGGTAGTCCTGTGAGTTCATACGAATCTTAAGAACGTTACGCTCCTTAACCTTATTCTGATCGTCATCCTGCTTCTGGTTTGGATCTGGTGGAGGTGGCAACTGACGTGCCAAACCACGGTCCGTAGCCATGGAAGTAGTAATCAAGAAGAAGATAAGCAACATAAAGGAAATATCGGCCGTTGAACTGGTGTTCAGTTCGGGCATTCCTTTTTTCGCCATATTTTCTTAGTTTTTAATAATTCTACAATAAATGTTATTTTCTCTTCATGAAACCTGTCATGTTGAAGAACATTGCAACAAGAGCCACAACAGACAGAACATAGATTGAGCAGATGAAGTGATCAGCCAATGCAATAGCAGTAGTATCAGTAACTACATCACCATTTGCAACGATTGTCTCGCTTGGAGCAAAGAAGCCAACAAGCAAAGAAACAACCAAGATTGCAACAGATACTGCTGAAATTGTTCCACCAGGAACACCTGAAAGGTTCTCACCCTTAGGACCGCCCATGTTCTGGAGGAAGCTCTTAACCAAACTCCAAACAATCAACAATGCAGTGATAGCAACCATAGCATACATAAGTATCATTACGCCATCAAGCATCAAAGGATCGTTGAACTTTGGATTTGCAACGTACTGGTTGTCATATCCATAAGTAAAGAATACACCAAAAAGAAGTATGATTACTGCGAATACAACATACAGTACAAGAGATGAAATTTTCTCTGTTTTCATGTTATTCGTCAGTTAATAATTACTTATTCTTAATGTTGTACTTTGTAATAAGGTCAAGAAGAGTAACTGAAGAGTTCTCCATCTCGCTTGTGATACCCTCGATCTTCATAAGGATGAAGTTGTAGAACAACTGAAGGATCAAAGCAACAACGATACCGAAGATAGTTGTAATCAAGGCAACCTTCATACCTCCTGCAACGACTGTTGGAGAGATATCACCTGCAGCCTGGATATCATCGAATGCCTGAACCATACCGATCACAGTACCAAGGAATCCGAGTGATGGAGCCATTGCGATGAACAATGTAATCCAAGAACAACCCTTCTCAAGGTAACCAGCCTGAACGCCACCGTAAGCAGTAACTGTACGCTCTACTACATCAAGACCATCGTTAAGTCTCATAAGACCCTGATAGCAGATTGAAGCAACAGGACCACGAGTACCACGAGCAACTGCCTTAGCACCCTCTACGTCGTTAGCCTCAAGTTTCTCCTCGATTGAAGCAAGAAGCTTCTTAGTGTTAACCTCAGAAAGGCTTAGGTAGATGATACGCTCGATGCAGAATGCAAGACCGAATACCAAAGCTACGGCTACCAATGACATGAAGCCTGCATCACCTTCGATATACTTTGTCTTCAAGCTCTTGTGGAAAGACTCCTCGCCAGCTGCTACTGGAGCTGCTGCTGGAGCTGCTGCTTCCTCTACCTTTTCAGATGCTGTAGAATCTGTAGCTGTTGCTGTAGAATCCTGAGCCATCATAGACTGAGAGAGACCAAAAGTCATTACTCCCATCACTGCAAGAATTGCAATAAACTTTTTCATTGTGTGTCTAAATTTTTTAAGATTAAATAAATTAATTATTACGATTTTATTTGTTTCTAAACCTTAAATCGGGTGCAAATTACAAAAAAAATGCGAAATACAAGGACTTTGATTAGTAAAAATTACATTTTTATTAAAAAATATTTTTACATTTTTTCACATTTCAAGAAATTGTACACCAAATAAATCTCTGATACTGTTATTGATAATGCAAGAAACCTGTTCGCACGGCAAATTATACACCAATGACACCTTTTCGAGCACATGTGTTATAAATGCACTTTCGTTACGTTTTCCACGATGCGGAACAGGAGCCAGATAAGGACAGTCTGTTTCGAGCACAATCCGCTCTATCGGCACATGCTGCAAGGCCTCTGGCAAGGTTGATTTTTTGAACGTAACCACGCCGCCAATGCCAAGCTTGAAGTTAGGATATTCGAGCAGCCTTTTTGCCTCGTCAGCCGTTCCGGTGAAACAATGGAAAACACCCCTGAACGTACCCTTGTCATAATCGGAAAAGACATTCAGCAACTCGTCCCAAGCATCACGGCAATGAATCATGAGAGGTTTGTCGAACCCCAAAGCCCACTCCATCTGTGTACGAAGGACTTCTTCCTGCTCCTTCTGGCGACTTTTGTCCCAATACAAGTCGAGTCCGACCTCGCCGACAGCAATATATTTGCCGGGGTTGGCAGAAAGAAGTTGGTACATATTATATAATGTAGCCTTCCAATCGTCTCCCAACTCGGTTGGATGCAAACCAATCATCTGCGAACAATATCCGGGATATTTTGCGCAAAGTTCATCCATTCGCGGCAACGACGACTCGTCGATACACGGCAAGAACAGATGCCCTACTCCGTTATCCTTGGCACGTTTTATCGCCTCGTCTCTGTCTTTATCAAACTCCTCTACATAAATGTGAGAATGTGTATCAACAATCATCGACTTACGATTTTCTGTTCATCAACGAGTTTACAAACTGTTTCAGTTCTTTCTTTTTGTCGGCCGGAACGTCGAGTGCATCGAACTTGGCAGTTGCCGATTCGAAGAATGAGTTTATCTTCTTGTCGCACAACTCACGGATGCCGATTTCGTTATACAGTTTTGTTACTGCTGAAATTTTCTCCTGAGCATCGTATTCCTTGGCATCGACCCACTTTTGCAATTCTTTCTTCTGCTCTGCATTCGCCTTGTTGAAGGCGTTGATGAGCATGTATGTCTTTTTGTTGCAAAGAATGTCGCCGCCGATTTTCTTTCCGAACACAGCAGGATCGCCATAAACATCAAGATAGTCATCCTGAAGCTGGAACGCAAGACCTATTTCCTGACCGTAATCGTACAACGTATCGGCTTCCTTGTCCGAAGCACCGCCAAGTAGAGCACCAATCTTCAGCGCACAAGCCAGAAGGACGGATGTCTTCAGACGAATCATCTCGATATATTCGGCTTCGGTAACATCGTTGCGAGTCTCGAACTCCATGTCGTACTGCTGACCTTCGCCAATCTCGAGAGCAGTTACCGTAAACAAGTCGAGCACCTTCTTAATATTCTCAGAATCGAGTCCCGACAACATTCTCTGATAAGCGAGCACAAGCATCGAGTCGCCCGAAAGAATTGCAGTATTGTCGTCCCATTTCTTATGAACCGTCGGCTTGCCTCTTCTCACATCGGCCTTGTCCATCAAATCGTCGTGAAGAAGGGTGTAATTGTGGTAAGTCTCGAGCGCAACGGCCTGCATCATTATATCATCAACATTTTCCTTGTACAGATTGTAAGCCATAAGCATGAGCACCGGGCGAATACGCTTTCCGCCCAACGACAGAACGTATTTCACGGGGTCGTAAAGTCCTGCCGGCTTGCGCTCATAAGGCAACTGCTCGATAAACAGATTAACTTTTTCTATCAGCTGTGAAGATGTGTACATAATCGATTTTAGCGTGAATAAAAAAGAAAAGGCTGCACAATGGCAGCCTTTATAACATATATAATAGGTATTACTGCAATCTGAATGTTACAGGGACAGTGTACTTTACACGTACTGGTTTACCTCTCTGCATACCTGGAGACCATTTAGGCATCATAGAGATCACGCGAAGCGCCTCCTTATCCAAGTATGGGTCTACTGAACGTACAACGACTGGGTCTACGATAGAACCGTCCTTGTTTACCACGAACTGTACGATAACCTTACCCTGAACACCGTTCTCCTGAGAGATTGTTGGATACTTGATGTTGTTTGACAAGAACTTCAAACAAGCAGCCATACCGCCAGGGAACTCAGGCATCTTTTCTACAACCTGGAACACAGTCTGGTCCTCAACCTCCTCTTCCTGTACTTTTGGAGCCTCAACAGGCTTCTGAACTACAGGGATGACAGCCTCACCAAGATCCTCGTTAGTCTGGATATCAGACTCCTCAACAGATGAGTTATCAACGATGTTCAACACATCAGATACTGTTGGAGCTGATGGTGGCGGTGGTGCCATTTCCTGTTTCTGCTCTGTTACAGGGATAACCTCTTCCTCGATTACGATATCAGCAAGACCTGTATCGATGACCTCACTCTTTTCATAAGTCGTAAATTCGAAGGCTGCGAAAAGCAACGCAAAGACAAGAACAAAACCAATCAGATAACTGGTCGACTTCTTGTTCTCCAAGTCTGCGGCTTCAGTTTTCTTTATTTCCATAATTATTTTTTTATTTATTTGTTTTCAATTGTATTCCATTGTTGGCAAATGTAGCACTTTTTTTTATATTAACCACGTTTTTGATTTAACTTTTTTTTTACCAACAATTATTTTTGCGGTTTTCCGCCATAAAACGGTTGTTTTCGCGTTCTATTTACAGGGCAGAACCTCAAAAAATATATTTTGACACAAAAATACTTCAGTTTTTTTAAATTTGATGTATCTTTGGCAAGAATTTAAAAGTTTGGATGAAAAAAATTCTCTACACCTTATTATACAGTTTGATTTGTGTCGGGGCTATGGCACAGAGATCGGACGCTGTGTTCCAATTTCTGAAACTGCCGGTTTCAGCACATTCGGCGGCACTTGGTGGAGAAAATATTTCTATCATCGAAGACGACATATCGCTTGTATCAAGCAATCCAGCCCTTCTGAGTTCGGTGAGCGACCGCTCGATTGGCGTAAGCTACATGACATATCTTGCAGGCTCTAAATGTGCAGGAGCATCGTTCTGTCAGGAGCACGGCGAAAGAGGCTCGTGGGCTGTGAGCGCACGATATCTGGACTACGGCGATTTTAGAGAGACGAACGAATATGACGAAACGCTCGGCACTTTCAAGTGCAAGGATATGGCTTTCGGATTTACATACAGTTACTTCTTCTTTGACGAACTGGTGGGCGGCGCAACCGGAAAAATCATCTATTCGAACTACGACAAGAATTCGGCGATGGCCGTTGGAGTGGACCTAGGCATAAATTATTACAACGAGGACGACGGTCTGTCGGCTTCGCTCGCAATAAAGAACATTGGTGGACAGATCGTAGCCTTTGAGGACACTCGCGAGAAGCTTCCGGTAAACGTACAACTTGGCATTTCGCGGACCATGCCGCATGCGCCATTCAGGCTTTCGGCAACGCTGACAAATCTGAACCACTGGAGCAGCAGCTACTTCTGCCCTATCGGTAACAAGAAACTGAACTTTGGGCAGAAATTCATCAGACATCTGGTTTTGGGAGCCGACATTCTGCTTTCCGACCAGTTTTATGTAGCCGCCGGATACAACTTTGCAAGAGGCAAGGAACTGAAAGAGGAAGGCGGCAGCAACTGGACGGGCGCATCAATAGGAGCAGGCCTGCAACTTACGAAGGTAAAAGTGGGAGTTTCGTATGCCAACTATCATGTTGGCGCATCGTCGGTTACGTTTAATTTTGGATTACAACTTTAATAATAGGATAATGAAGAAAATAGTAATAGCCATTGACGGATTCTCGTCATGCGGCAAGAGCACCATGGCAAAAAGCATTGCAAAATCAATCGGTTACATCTACATAGACAGCGGCGCAATGTACCGCGCAGTAACGCTTTATGCAATGGAACATGGTTTCTTCGGCAACAACGGTATTGACAAAGAAGGATTACAGAAAGACATCAACAACATTCAGATAAGATTCAAGCTGAACGAGCAGGGCGTTCCGGAGACATATCTCAACGGCGTGAACGTGGAGAAGAAAATCCGCACGATGGAAGTTTCGTCGAGAGTAAGTCCCGTGGCTGCGCTCCCATTCGTGAGAGAGGCTCTCGTTGCCCTTCAGCAAGAAATGGGTAAAGAGAAAGGCATTGTGATGGACGGTCGCGACATAGGCACAACCGTTTTCCCTGATGCCGAGCTGAAACTTTTTGTAACCGCATCGGCCGAAGTACGCGCCCAGAGACGCTACGACGAGCTGAAAGCCAAGGGCGAGAACAACAGCTATGAGGAGATTCTGAAGAACGTTGTTGAGCGCGACCGCATCGACACAACCCGCGAAGTTAGTCCGCTAAAGCAGGCCGACGATGCCATTGTATTCGACAACAGCAACATGACCATCGACGAGCAAAACGCATATCTTCAGGAAATTATTTCAAAAGCACTTGCATAAGACAATGATTGAAGTAGAAATAGACAACGGTTCGGGATTTTGCTTCGGAGTAACAACCGCCATAAGCAAGGCCGAGGAAGAACTGCGAGGAAACAGCTCGCTCTACTGCCTTGGCGACATTGTTCACAACGGCACGGAATGTGAGCGACTGAAAAAACTCGGACTGAAAACCATCGAGCACGAGGAGTTTGCAAGGCTCAGCAACGCAAAAGTGCTGCTGAGAGCGCACGGCGAGCCTCCGCTGACGTATCAGACGGCAAAGGATAACAACATTCATCTTATCGATGCCACCTGCCCCGTTGTTCTGCGTCTACAAAAGCGCATCAAGAAAGAATACGACACACCTTCGGACAAACCAAAGCAGATTGTAATCTACGGCAAGCGAGGTCATGCCGAAGTGCTCGGACTCATCGGACAGACCGAGGGCACAGCAATCGTAATCGAGAGTCTTGAAGAGGCGAAGCAGCTAAACTACAGCAAGGACACGATTCTTTATTCGCAGACAACAAAGTCGCTTCAGGGATTCCGCGAGATTGTTGCCTACATCGAGAGCCACAAAACGCCCGAAGCCGAGTTCAGATTTTACGACACTATCTGCCGACAGGTAGCAAACCGCATCCCGAACATCAGGACATTTGCCGCAAAGCACGACCTGATTTTCTTTGTGTGCGGAAAGAAAAGCTCGAACGGAAAAATTCTGTACAACGAATGTAAGTCGGTAAACAACAACAGCTATCTGATTGAAGATGCAAAAGAGATTGATTTCAAGCTACTTGACGGCGTAAAGAGCGTTGGCATCTGCGGAGCAACATCAACACCAAAATGGTTGATGGAATCGTGCAAAGAGTGCATTTTGAATACAATTTTAGCATAATATGGACATTTTGTAACATTTATATCAATTTTGCATTTCAAAAAACGCATTCCAAATATTTTTTCGATTATATTTGCAAATGGTATTATAAAGTAGGTTAAAAAGGTTTGATTATGGGAGCTATTAAATGTATTGGCATTCTGACATCCGGAGGCGACGCTCCGGGAATGAACTGTGCAATACGCGCGGTAACGAGAACTGCTATTTTCAACGGTTTTAAGGTAAAAGGAATCTACCACGGCTGGAAGGGACTGATAACCGGCGAAATCAAGGAGTTCAAGACAGAGAACGTGAGCAACATCATACAGATGGGAGGAACAATCCTCCGCACTGCAAGATGCAAGGAGTTCAAGACTCCGGAAGGCAGAGCCAAGGCGTACGAGACGATGCAGAAAGAGAACATCGACGCGCTTGTGGTTATCGGCGGAGACGGCTCGCTTACCGGCGCGCGACTGTTTGCACAGGAATATGACGTGCCAATCATCGGTCTGCCGGGAACGATAGACAACGACCTTTACGGAACCGACACAACCATCGGCTACGACACGGCTCTGAACACAATCATGTCGGCAGTAGACAAGATTCGCGACACCGCAACATCGCACGAGCGTCTGTTCTTCATCGAGGTTATGGGACGCGATGCGGGTTTCCTTGCACTAAACGGCGCTATCGCAAGCGCATGCGAGGCTGCAATCATCCCAGAGTTCAAGACAAAGGACGAACTTCTTTCGGCATACATCAAGGGCGGATTCAACAAGAGCAAGAACAGCAGTATTGTACTTGTGGCTGAAAGTCCTGAAACAGGCGGCGCAATGTACTACGCCGAGAAGACCAAGAACGAGAATCCTGAATTCGACACAAGAGTGTCTATCCTCGGCCACTTGCAGAGAGGCGGAAAGCCAACGGCGCACGACCGCATCATTGCCAGCCGAATGGGAGCCGCTGCAATCCACGCCTTTATTCAGGGACAGAGAAACGTGATGATTGGCATCATCAACGACGAGATTGTATATGTGCCGATAAGTAAGGCGGTAAAGCTAGACAAGCCGATAGACCATCAGCTTATCAGAGTGCTTCAGCAATGCGCAATCTAACACATACGAAGATAAAAAACAAGAGGCTGTTCTTTCGCGGAACAGCCTCTTTTGTTATTTTCTGACTTTTATCGGGATTATCACCTTAGGTCTTTTTGCATCGTTCGTAATCATCAGAACGCTCGGACGCGTCTTTGCCTTCTTCAGATACTTTGCAACGATGCCGATTTTCATCTTTGCCGTCTCGCTTGGTGCAAGCGTACGCGTGCTAAGTTCAACGGTTACTGACGAATTGAATACCTGCAATGTTCTGATGTCGAGCGTAGAACTTCCGGTATTCGTTATCGTGATTACCTCACTCACCTGTTTTTTGTTGCCTATCGAGCCGAAATCGAGCTCGTTCTTTGACAACTGTATCCGGGGCTGCTGCGCAATCTTTGACGACTTTGAGAAATCGGGAAGAAGAACGGCACTCAGCACAACCTCGTTGTCCTCGCCTACCTTGTCGCCCGGGAATCGTGCCAAATAGACAGAACTCTGCGTAAGTCCCATGTTCATAAGGCTGGCAGAGTTAAGAGTAAGCTTTATCACACCCTCCTGCCCTGCTCCGAGCGATTCGGGAATGGCCTCGGCCGTAACATATTTAGGCAAGTGCATGAGGGTTGGCACGTATGCCTTCTTTGATGTGTTTACAACCTTGAGATAAGCCACCTTCTTCTCGCCCTTGTTGGCATCTTCGAACTCGACCGAATACTTGTCGAGCCTTACCGAGCCGATGCCGTAAGGATAATCTTTTGAATAGTCGATGACGCGCTTTACCACATCGCCCTCAATCTTCAGCAGCAGCGGACGACTGTCGGCATTGCAATAAACGCTTATCCCCTTTGAGAAATGCCCCATCATCTTGGCATCGTATGTAACCACGACAGAGCCTTTCTTGCCTGCCGCAATAGGTTTCTCGGTCCACTCTACGGCAGTACAGCCGCACGTTGTGCTCACCTTTGCTATGACCAAAGGCTTGTTGCCCTTGTTAGTAATGGTGAACGTGGCGCTTGCCGGGCGTTTCCACTGCACATTGCCCATATCGCACACTTTCTTGTCGAATATTGCCTTAGGCTGCGCGAGGGCTGCCATAACGCAAGCAATCATCAAGCCACAAGTTAAAAACAGTCTTTTCATCTTCTATTGTTTACGATAATGCAAAAATAATAAAATTTATCGTACCTGCAAAACGGCAGATGTTGTATGTGCGCCGTAGGCCGAATCGTATGCACAGCGAACGGTTGCAACGCCTGTTGAATACGTTCCCTTGCGGTCGATGAACATAGTTGTGTCTATTGCGTGGCGTCCTTTTGGCAGATGGGCGATGAAAATCTGGCTCTTAGTATCTTTTACAGACTCGTAGAAACCGATGCTTCCGCTCCTTCTGTAGCCCGAAAGTTTGTTGGCCGGCTCGGCACAAGCGGCGCGAGGGACCTCAATCTGAATGTAGTCGAGGTCGGTCATTGCAACAAGGTAGATGTGCTGAACGAGTTTGTCGCCCACCGCAAGCTTTGTGTCGCGCAGCGGAATGTTCTGAACCTTGCCGTTTACGTTGCGCTCAACAAAATATTCGCGTTCTATTCTGAGTTCCTCGCCTTTCTGCTTCACGTCGGAATCCTTTACTTTGTACTGGGCGTAGACTGCTCCCCACGATATTCCGTCGGTAGACTTGTCGAGAGTGAGTTTTGCGTTGTCGGTGCTCTCGGCAATCCACTTGTCGTTGCAAAAGCCGATGGCTGCTATTTCTGATTTCATGTCAATCTCATGGCCGCAGACGGTGAGTCTGTTGCCCGTTATCCCGACTGAAAGGTCGGCATTTTCATTGCACATAAGTGCGTAGACGGCATTAACGCTCTCCATCGGATTATCCCAGTTGTTCGTGCGCTTCTGGTTCAAAAGCCATACGCGCATCTGAGCCAACGCCTCGGCATAAGTCGTTCCGTCGGGAAGGGTTCGGGTTGCTGCGGAAGCATCTCTCTTCAGCCACTCGCTCAGAGCCTCGATGACGTAGGTGTGGCAGTCCATCTTCATGTTGCCGCCCCAGAAGTTCATTCTGCCTTCGAAATATCGTCCGCTCTGCTTTCGGCTTACTGTGTTCTCGAGGAGCGAGATGCAGAGGTCTTCGGCCTCTTTCTTGCGACCGTTCTGGACTAAAGCCGATGAAAGGACGGCGCGTCCGTACATTGAAAGCAGTCCCGGTTCTTTGAGGAAACCGCCAAATTTGCTTTCGATTTTCTTGATTGATGCCGAAGCCTCGCGGTCGATGCCAACATGGCTTGAAAGCATCGTGCGAATGTGATAATACTGGAGCATCATCTCGACTGAACAGAACTTCTGCTTCAGTTCATCGGCTATTTCTTTGTCCATGAAGGCAAGAGCCTTTGTTATGATTTCTTTCTCGACCGGAGTGATTTGTTCTGAAGTGCGAAGTTGAAGCAGATTAGCGAACGACCTCAAGATTTCCGACGTTTCGAAATACGAACTGAACTTGAAGCCGTGGCACCAAGCAAATCCGCCGTCGGCATTCTGGAATGTCTTCAGTTTGTCGATAGAGCGTTCGAGCGCCAAGTTTGTCTTGTTCTCGTCGAACAAATCAGAGATTTGCTGCTTGCGCACGGTCTCGTCGTTGGCAACATCTTCCCAAAGCGATTCTTCGAGAGGAATCTCCTTCAAATCGGCGTTCATCTTGAGCGCGCTGATAAGCGATTTTCCGGTCTTGTCCTGCTTCCACACATCTACAACCGACTTAATCTTTGGATTGCTGTTGGCAATGTGTCTTGCAAGCGACGACGAATAATATCCGAGCATTGCGCCAAGTGCCGTATGACTGTCGGCCTTGCACAATGACGGTAGAGCCTGAACCGCGTACCAGACAGGATTTGCCGAATACTGAACTGTCATGGCATATTTGCCGTTTACAGACTTCTGACCGCTGAAAAGGCTGTCGAGCGACTCCTCGTGCGCACCCTTGTCCTTCCACATGAAAGGCTGGCTTTCAGTTAGCAGAGTCTCGTCGGGAAGGACTGGCAGATACTGCTGCTCGCCATCGCTGCCGAGGCTTGTCTCAACAATCATCTTGCAGGCGTAAAGTTTGTCCTCGGTTGGAGCGTCAAAGGCGAATGTTACGGACGACGAGCCGTTAGCCTTCAGACTTACGGACTGCTTCTTGCTGACGATTACCTCCTCGGTTAGAGGGTCGAAGATGGTGATGAATGCCGTTCCGCCGACCGACTTGCCGTTATTGTTGTAGAGCATGGCGGTAATCTGAGCCTTGTCGCCCTTGCGGAGGAAACGCGGCATCTGCGGCTTAATCATAATCGTCTTCTGCGCCACCGCGTCGCTGTCTATCGTTCCGTTTTCGAGCTGGCGAGTATGAGCCACCGCCTTGAACTTCCATGTTGTGAGTCCTTCGGGCAGAGTGAACGAGATTGTGGCGATGCCATCCTTGTCGGTCTGCAATGCCGGATAGAAGAATGCAGTTTCGGAAAGGTTGGTGCGAGGGGTTACTGTGCTTGTTGCGTTGTCTGAGGCTTCTTCACCGAAAAAAGCAACTCTCGTATTCTCCTTTTCCAATTTTGCCGTTCTTAGAGCTGCATAAGACTTTGACTTTACAGAAAGAGGTCCTTTCTCATAATCGACATCTTCTTCAACACACAAAACATCAGTAACTGCAAGCCCTCCACTAGCTGATACAAGATCAAAGGTACACAGTACGTCATATCCATAATCTCCCACAAAATAGCTACCATTCATATCAAAATCTCGTTCTATCCACTCTCCACTATTACCTTTATAATAAAGCCAGAAGGAAGAATAAGGCGACTTCCAACTGCTTTTATATTCAAAATTCAATGAATGTGGGCGTAGCAAGTCTAACGCACCATCATACATTGTTGCAAGAACCTGAGCATCGGCAGGAGTACCATCAGCCTTGCTTACGCTCAGCCTCCAAATTTCCTTTTGTCCCGGCACAAGTCTGTCTCTGAAAGTATGCCATTTAAGATTCAATTTTTTATCTGGCTTTGGCACGCGAACACCTGCATGTTTTTCATAAGATTTGCCATTCCTTACAACAAAGAAGTCTACTACAATTCCGTCGCCATATTCAGGAAGATATTTGTATGTGATTGTTTCGTTTGAATTATCACACTTAATAATCCGGCTATCTATTAGTTTGTTTTCAGAATAAGCATCAGCAAAAATCCAAGCGTCCTTGAAACTTGTGCCAACCTGAATACTAACAGAGTTGTCTGTATCAAAATACTTAGGAGCATAAGTCCACAACTCCGAATCATCTGCTGGACGCTTGTCATAGAGAGAGAACAGTACAAACTGCTTCTCAACCTTTATTGTATCATAGCAGATAGCCTCGATTGTATATCTGCCCGATTCCAGACTATAGATATCCATAGGCTGGAAGCCGATATTGCTCTGGAATGTTCCACTTAACAGAGCCTCACCTACTTTGTCTTGCTTTCCATCTTTCTTCTGTGCCTTATAGATGTTGTATTTTACTTGAACATTCAGATTTATGCCCATATTGTTACAGACATCAAACTTCAATTCTTCCGAAGCATCATTCAACACAACATCGGGGAATGAAATGCTCATAATTACAGGCAGATTGCTTATACAAATCCTCATCTGGTCTGATTCTGTTTCTCCAGATTCGGATGTAACAGCCGCGCTGAAAGTATAATTGCTATGAAGATATCTGTAATAAATCATTGAGCCTTCCTCTGGCAACTTAACCATTAAAGCAAAACGACCAGCCTCATCAGTCCACAAAGAATCCCTTTGAGTGTTGTTGAAAGTTGTATACACCTTGGCATTCGCAACAGGCATTCCTGAGAATGTAACGGCTTTTCCCGAAAACATAACGCTGTCGCCCCATGTATAATTTCCCTTCAAAGAATCAATCTCGACTCTGAATTCCGGCAATTTGTATTCCTCTACAGCTACGTCTTTTACAACCAGACGATTTGCATTTCCATCTTCGACCATCAGCACGACCTTATTCTTTGACACAGATGCCGGCAAGGCTAAATCTGCACTATAACCTCCATACGAATCGGTCTTTACGCTGACTTTCTGCAAGACTTTTGAGCCGTCTTTCATAACGACTGTAAGATTCTCGTTTTCGACAGCATTGACAATATCGCCTTGTTCGCGATACACAAAGCCGCCAGCATGTACAGTCTGGGAAGGACGATATAAAGCCCTGTCGGTAAACAGAGACGCATTCAGCCGCGATTTAGTAACTCTTGATGCGGTAATATATCTTGAGCCAAGAATAGAAAATGGCATGTATTTATCGTCGCCTTTTACAGCTCGCACCTTTTCGCCATCACTGTTTTGAACAATAAAAGCCCCATTTTCTTCGCCCACCTTAGACAAAGAATCCTCTTCAAAAAAAACTAATTCTGCTCCTTCCGCAATATGGCCAGTCTTTGAATCCAACACATAAAATCTGCGTTTGCCAGACGTTAAATCATCCGTCAAAACCGACAAAGCAGAAACATACACGACATGTAAATCCTGTTCTTCTGCAATATAATCCTTGTTGAAATCTTCAGAATCTTCAACAGGTACACATTCAACAAAATATATTCCACAATCTGGAACTTTACAAAACACTAAAGAATCACTTCTTTTCAGCCTGTTTTTTTCTTTTAAACTAAATGTTTCTGTTTTATATAGTTTAGATATCTTTTTACCCGTAGACATTTTTCTGTCATGTCCTTTTAACCGATACCAAGATTCTGGATTTGTCAACAAAAGCATCAAATCATACTTTGGTATATTATCGGTATCAACCTTATACCAGTTTAGTTTAAAGCCGTCAAGGTTCTTCCACTCGACAAAGATTTTACCTTCACTATCGTTAGGGTACAGCACATCACTGCTTAATCGAATACTTAGATTTGGATAGAGAAGCTCACGCTTATGGCCAAGAAATTCCTTATAGCGTCTGTAACCTGTGAATCTGGCAATGGCTTCATCGCACAACGCCAAAGCACGTTCGGGACAATCAGACTTCAGTTTGTCTATGAGCGAAAGATAAATCTCTGGATAGAGTTTGGCACGCTTGTATTTTTCATTTTGCATCGCCTTTTCAAGGAGAGAAATACATTCTTTATATTCTTTTTCTTCCGCATATTTCACAAACGACCATATTTCTGCATCGACGAAGTTCTCGTTTTTACTATATTCATCGAGCATTAGCTTATAAACGCATGAATCAGCATTTATGATTGAAAGACATACCGTACTTAAAATATCATGATTAAAAGGCAAGTCATCATCAGATACTTTTATAATATCCCTATATCTCTTATTACTTACACCAGCATACTTTCCGGCCGTTGCAAGAATTTCATTCAGCACCTTCTCTCTTTCTATGTCAAACATCTTAAGAGTCCACTTTTCATAAGGCCATGAAAAATCGACCACATCATTGTCTCGGCCGGGACTCCAGCCTACATTGTCGCACAGCCGCATATAAAAAACTTGCGCAAACAGTTTCAATGTATCATTCTTGGTGTTATTTATCAGAGACTTCATTTTTGTAAGACACTCAAATGTAGAGTCTTCAGTAAAAATAACATAATTATCTCCCTTTAATGCAATGGCCTTGCACATCTGCAACTCGTTGCCTTTCTTCTTGGCAACATTGTAGATGTCGTCGATGCTATTGTTTACAGATGCCGTACGGTCTTTTTTCTGTAAGTTATAAACCTTTTTCCACATAGACTCATAATTCTGCGCCGCGGCAGGCACAAAGGCAAGCACTAAAAGGATGCTTAAGATAGCTGATTTTATTTTTGTCATAATTAAAGTTTTATAGTTATTACAAAACTATCAAAATAATTGATAAACAGCAAGGATTATCTTTTTACTTTTGTTTTACATAACAAAAAAAGCGGCATCTCCCAAAGGAGACACCGCCAATGCTTATCTAATTCAAGTGATTGAATCGTGATTTGATTACAACTTTGGACCAGCAGCAACAAGAGCCTTACCAGCCTCGTTAGTTGCGTACTTGTCGAAGTTCTTGATGAAACGTGCAGCAAGATCCTTAGCCTTAACCTCCCACTCAGAAGCGTTAGCGTAAGTGTCGCGTGGGTCAAGGATAGCTGGGTTTACGTTTGGAAGAGAAGTTGGAACCTCGAAGTCGAACATAGGGATCTTCTTAGTCTCAGCCTTCAAGATAGAACCATCGAGGATAGCGTCGATGATACCACGAGTATCAGGAATAGAGATACGCTTGCCTGTACCGTTCCAACCAGTGTTAACCAAGTATGCCTTAGCACCGCTCTTCTGCATCTTCTTAACCAACTCAGCAGCATACTTTGTTGGGTGAAGCTCCAAGAATGCCTGACCGAAGCAAGCAGAGAATGTTGGAGTAGGCTCTGTGATACCACGCTCTGTACCAGCCAACTTAGCAGTGAAACCGCTCAAGAAGTAGTACTGAGTCTGCTCAGGAGTCAGGATTGATACGGGAGGCAGTACGCCGAATGCATCGGCACTCAGGAATATTACGTTCTTGGCGTCAGGACCTGCACTCTTGCCGTTTACCTTCTGGG
>JAFZWM010000021.1 GCA_017617315.1 Bacteroidaceae bacterium | reverse complement strand
CGAGATCGGTCTCGGCTCTACATCCATCTGCTCGGCACTCCTGCACGATGTAGTCGAAGATACCGACTATACCGTAGAGGACATCGAAAACATTTTTGGCTCTAAGATTGCCCAGATTGTAGACGGTCTGACAAAGATTGCCGGAGGAATCTTCGGCGACCACGCATCGGCTCAGGCAGAAAACTACAAGAAGCTTCTGCTCACGATGAACGACGACATCCGCGTTATCCTTATAAAGATTGCCGACCGTCTGCACAACATGCGCACGCTCGGCTCTCAGAAGCCCGAAAAGCAATACAAGATTGCCGGCGAGACGATGTACATATACGCTCCGCTTGCCAACCGTCTTGGACTTAACGCCATAAAGACGGAACTCGAAGACTTGAGCTTCCGCTTTGAATATCCCGAAGAATACAAGAAGATTGAAGAGAAGCTTGCATCTACGCAGGCCAAGCGCGACTCCGTTTTCGAGGAATTTACCGCGCCTATACGCGCCGCACTCGACAAGTGGGGCATAAAATACACCATCAAGGCAAGAATTAAGTCGCCTTATTCCATCTGGAACAAGATGCAGAACAAGCATGTGTCGTTCGAGGAGATTTACGACATTCTTGCCGTGCGCATCATCTTCGAGCCTCTGAAGGAGGAACAGGAACTTAACGAGTGCTTCGACATCTACGTTGCCATAACAAAGATTTACAAGCCTCATCCCGACCGTCTGCGCGACTGGATCAGCCGTCCGAAGGCTAACGGATACCAGGCTCTGCACGTTACCCTCATGAGCCATCAGGGCGCATGGATCGAGTGCCAGATAAGAAGCAAGAAGATGGACGAGATTGCCGAACAGGGCTTTGCCGCACATTGGAAGTACAAGGAAGGCACAACCACATCTGAGGGCGAGCTGGAGAAATGGCTGCACACCATCAAGGAGATTCTCGACAATCCGCAGCCCGACGCCATCGACTTCCTCGACACTATCAAGCTTAACCTGTATGCTTCCGAAATCTTCGTCTTCACTCCGAAGGGCGAGATCAAGACCATGCCGGCCGACTGTACCGCGCTCGACTTTGCATTCAGCATACACACCTTCCTCGGAAGCCATTGCATCGGAGCAAAGGTCAACCACAAGCTCGTGCCTATCAGCCACAAGCTCCAGAGCGGCGACCAGGTAGAGATTCTCACATCAAAGTCGCAGCACATCCAGCCTTCGTGGATTACGTTCGTATCTACCGCCAAGGCTAAGGCAAAGATTGAGGCAATCCTGCGAAAGGAACGCCACGAGGCGCAGAAGAACGGCGAGGAAATATTCAAGCAGTTTGTTCAGGACAACGACCTGAACATTGCCGAGGTGAACATGCTCAACCTGCTCGACCGACATAAGCTCGAGACCGTAGACGAGCTTTACTATCAGCTTGGACAGAACACCATCACGCTCGGAAGCGAGGATGTGAACGCCCTCCACGGTCTGCCGTCGGAAAAAGACCGCAGATGGACACGCTATATTCCTTTCTTCGGCGGAAAGAAGAAGGAAGGCAACGGCAAAAAGCCTCAGGCAAACAAAGAGTCTAAGAGCGAGAACGTTGCCATAACCATAGAGAAAGGCAAGCCACTAATCCTCAACGAGGCTACGGTAGGCTCACGATACATTATTGCCGAGTGTTGCCACCCTATTCCGGGCGACGACGTGCTTGGCTACTACAACGACAAGAACAAGGTTTACATCCACAAGCGCCAATGTAGCGTGGCCTACAAGCTCAAGACAAGCTACGGCAACCGTATTCTGGCGGCAATGTGGCAGATGAACAACAATTCTATTTTCTCTGCAACAATACAGATGCAGGGAATCGACGTTGTGGGACTTCTGAATTCGGTAACGAGCGTGCTCACAACCATGCAGGTGAACATAAACATGCTGCACGTTGAGACCAACGACGGACTATTCGACTGCAAGGTAGAGATTGGAGTCCATAACACAAAAGAGATTGACGATGTTATAGACCGCCTTAAGCAGATTGAAAGTATAAAGGAAATTGCAAGAGTTTAGGTAAGATGGCCGAGTTGTTTTTTAATTACAAGCAGCTCGGCTTTTATGCTTTTAAGGCGTTCCACAAGCTCGGAGTTCTTTGCCACTCCCTCCTTGTTGCCTTTCAGAGCCTTCTTGGCACCCTCCAGAGTCATGCCCTTCTCCTTTACCAGATGGTACACAAGCTTTATCTGCTCCACGTTTTCTCTTGTGTACTGCCGTACGTTACGGCTACCCTTCTTAGGCACTATATTCGGAAATTCCTTTTCCCAATAGCGCAACAGAGTATCTGTAACACCAAACATCTCAGCTACTTCCTTTATCGAATAAAAGAGTTTGTGGTCCTTATTGGAATTTAGCGACATTTTTTTGTATTTTTACACAAAAGAGAATAATATTTTATACAATTTTAAGGCAAAAGTAATATAAACAAGTTATCTTTGCAAAGATTATTCAAGAATATTAACTTCATAACAATAAAATATGTTGACTGCAAAAGAAATCAGAGAGTCGTACAAGAAATTCTTTGAGAGTAAAGGGCACCTCATCGTGCCTTCTGCACCTATGGTCATAAAAGATGACCCAACCCTTATGTTCACCAATGCCGGAATGAACCAGTTTAAGGATATCATCCTTGGCAACCACCCGGCCAAAAGCAAGCGTTGCGCCGACTCGCAGAAGTGTCTTCGCGTAAGCGGAAAGCACAACGACCTTGAGGAAGTAGGACACGACACCTACCACCACACCATGTTCGAGATGCTGGGCAACTGGAGCTTCGGCGACTATTTCAAGAAAGAGGCTATTGAATGGGCTTGGGAATATCTGGTTGATGTTCTGAAACTTGACCCTAAGGATTTGTATGCAACAGTTTTTGAAGGTTCAGCCGAGGAAGGCTTGGAGCGCGACAACGAGGCAGCTGCAATCTGGGAGAAGTTCCTGCCAAAGGATCACATCATCAACGGCAACAAGCACGATAACTTCTGGGAGATGGGCGACACAGGTCCTTGCGGTCCTTGCTCCGAGATTCACATAGACTCACGCTCTGAGGAAGAGAAGGCTAAAGTGCCGGGAGCACAGATGGTTAACAAGGATCATCCGCAGGTTATCGAGATATGGAACCTTGTGTTCATGCAGTATAACCGCAAGGCCGACCACTCACTCGAGCCGCTTCCTGCAAAGGTTATCGATACCGGTATGGGATTCGAGCGTCTGGTGCGCACGCTTCAGGGCAAGACTTCAAACTACGATACCGACGTGTTCCAGCCAATCATCAAGGTTATTGCCGAAATGGCCGGTACTGAATACGGCAAGGACGAGAAGAAGGACATCGCCATGCGCGTTGTTGCCGACCATCTTCGCGCCATCGCATTCTCTATTGCCGACGGACAGCTTCCAAGCAACGCCAAGGCAGGCTATGTAATACGCCGAATCCTTCGCCGCGCCGTTCGCTACGGCTACACATTCCTCAGCCAGAAGAAGGCATTCATGTACAAGCTTCTGCCTACCCTCATTGCCGAGATGGGCGACGCTTATCCTGAACTTCCTGCACAGAAGGAGATTATCTCTCGCGTAATGCAGGAGGAGGAAGAGTCATTCCTTCGCACGCTCGAGACTGGTATCAAGCTGCTCGACGGCGTTATTAGCGACACAAAGAAGGCTGGAAAGACCGAGATTGACGGCGTTCAGGCATTCACCCTGTTCGATACATTCGGCTTCCCTCTCGACCTTACAGAGCTTATCTGCCGCGAGAACGGCATGACCGTAGACGAGAACTCATTCAACGCCGAGATGCAGAAGCAGAAGGAGCGCGCACGCAACGCGGCATCTGTCGAGACTGGCGACTGGGTTACAATCAAGGAGGGCGAGACCGAATTCGTAGGCTACGACTATACAGAGTACGAGTGTAACATCCTGCGCTACCGTCAGGTAACTCAGAAGAAGCAGACATTCTTCCAGATTGTGCTCGACAAGACTCCTTTCTATGCCGAGATGGGTGGTCAGGTTGGCGACAGCGGCGTTCTTTGCGGCGCAGACGAGACAATCGACGTTATAGACACAAAGAAGGAGAACAACCTTCCAATACATATCGTAAAAAAACTGCCGGCTAATCCGGAGGCTCCATTCATGGCATGTGTAGATGTTGACCGCCGCCGTGCAAGCGAGGCTAACCACACAGCCACTCACCTTCTTGACAAGGCTTTGCGCGAGGTGCTCGGCACACACGTTGAGCAGAAGGGTTCATACGTTTCGCCAGAGGCTCTGCGCTTCGACTTCTCGCACTTCCAGAAGGTTACAGACGAGGAGCTTCGCGAGGTTGAGCGCAAGGTAAACGAGGCTATCAGAGAAAATCTTCCTCTCGAGGAGTTCCGCGACACTCCTATCGAGGAGGCTAAGAAGCTCGGCGCAATCGCACTCTTCGGCGAGAAGTACGGCGACAAGGTTCGCGTAGTCAAGTTCGGCGATTCTGTTGAGTTCTGCGGTGGTGTTCACGCATCGGCTACAGGCCGCATCGGTATGTTCAAGATTGTGAGCGAAAGTTCTGTTGCAGCAGGCGTGCGCCGTATCGAGGCAATCACAGGCAGCAAGGTAGAGGATATGCTCTACAAGATTGAGGACACTATGAAGGAACTGCGCGCCCTCTTCAACAACGCGCCAGACCTTAACGTTGCTATCAAGAAGTACATCGACGAGAATGCCGGCTTGAAGAAGCAGGTAGAGACTTTCGTAAAGGAGAAAGCCGCTTCTGCAAAGCAGGAACTCATCAACAAGGCTGTAGACAAGGGCGGCGTAAAGGTTATAAGTGCCGTTCTTCCTTTGCCAGCCGATGCCGTTAAGGACCTTGCTTTCCAGGTTCGTGCCGAGGTAGAGAACGTGGTATTTGCCGTAGGTAGCGTTTCTGACGGCAAGCCAATGCTTACCGTTGCCGTTAGCGACAATCTTGTAAAAGAGCGCGGCCTTAACGCAGGCCAGATGGTTCGCGAGGCTGCAAAGCTTATTCAGGGCGGCGGCGGCGGACAGCCTCACTTTGCAACTGCCGGCGGCAAGAACGCCGATGGCTTGCAGGATGCTGTAACCAAGCTGTCTGAAATGGTTAAGTAACAATAAAATACAGATAAAAAGGCCGTGGCAAACATAATAGTCTGCCACGGCTTATTTTTTGCAAGTGTAATTTTGTACAGACTGCTGCACATTTCTTATTTTTGCAGAAATTCAAAATTATTACATGAAGAATTTCATTTTACTCCTAAATTTTATCTTATTGCCATCTGCTTCTGTCCACACTCTTGCGCAAGAAGCCTATGCCGTAATGTCGAAAGACAGCACAACGCTTACTTTCTACTACGATAACCTGAAAGCCTCTCGCGAAGGAACAAAGTTTGAGTTAAACATTGGAGCAGAAAGACCAGATTGGGTGAAAGTTGTAAAAGAAGAGAGAATAGAATTGGCAGAAAATCCAAATTTCAAAACTGTTGTATTTGACAATTCGTTTAAAGATGCTCGCCCTTGTTCTTGTGCCTATTGGTTTGCCGGGTTTGAAAATCTTACAAAAATCGAAGGCTTAGAAAACCTAAACACCTCAAAGGTAACGGATATGAGCTGGATGTTCGATAATTGCAAAAGTCTTACACACCTCGATTTAAGCAGTTTCAATACCGCAAGCGTAACAGACATGAAGGGAATGTTCTTTTATTGCACAAATCTTACAAACCTTGATGTCAGCAAATTCAATACTTCAAACGTAACGGTCATGGGAGCTATGTTCTGGAATTGCCGCAGTTTGAAAAGCCTTGATTTAACCAACTTCAACACTTCAAACGTTACGAAGATGAACGGAATGTTTTACCGTTGCAGGATTTTAACAAACCTTGATATTAGCAGATTCAACACTTCAAACGTAACGAACATGATCATTATGTTCGGAGAATGCTACAGTTTGGCAAGCCTTGACTTAAGCAACTTCAACACCTCAAAAGTAACGGCCACAGCCTTTATGTTCAAAGATTGCCCAAACCTTAAAACGATTTATGTCGGAGATGGCTGGGACACAAGCAAAGTTACAGAATCCATGAAAATGTTTGAGTATTCAACCCAACTTGTAGGCGGCAAAGGGACAAAATACGATTCTGATGCAACAGATGCAAGCCGTGCCAAAATCGACGGAGGAATAGACAATCCCGGCTATCTGACGGAGAAAAAATAAAAATCCAGTCCACCCGTATTTCCGAATCCGAGCACCCAAAACCAGAGCATTTATACTGCCCGAATAGCCCACAATTTTAGCCTTTGGCAACAAAACACCCTCAAAAAGCGATTAGAGTGCTGCAAATCCGCGAAGCATATTTGTGCGCCAAGTGTGTAGAAAGCATCGGGACAAAGGCTTTTCGGGCGTTTTTTTATGCCTATGAGGGCAAAAATTAGATAAATTCTGCCCTTTCCCAAGGTTTTGCATGGCAGGTGCAGTTACGTCACCAATCTCGTATCTTATTGATATTTTGCTTTTTAGGCAAAATTATATCTAACTAAGCGTTTCAGTTTCAGTTAAATTCCGAAGGGTGTCATTTTTTCTTTTCCTACATACAACTTACTTATTACTAATAAGTTATACATATTATACAAGGAGATTTTGAGATATAACATACCCTCTGAATTATAACTGAAACTGAAACGGCTGAAACGCTTGACTTGTTTCTCTCTCTCTTTTTTCTCTACAAAGCCAGACACGTCTTTGACGGCTCAACCTTTGCATTTGTTCTTGCCCCGGCAGATACGGCCCGAAAAGACTCCATCTCAAAAAAAGAATTCTTTTGAGGTGGAGTTTCTTTGCATACGCCCGTCCCGAACGAATCCCGAAGGCTTCCCGAACGAATGGAAAGTTGTCAGAGCGTCTGTTCCTTCGGCCAGTTTACGAGATACAGCTTGTCGGTAGCGCGCGTGAAAGCCGTGTACAGCCATCTGAAATAATCGGGAGCAAGCATATCGTCGGTCATGTAGCCTTGGTCAACATACACACAGCTCCATTGTCCGCCCTGCGCCTTGTGGCACGTTACGGCATAGGCATATTTTATCTGTAGGGCATTGAAATATTCGCTCTTGCGCATCTCCTTCAACTTGTCGCTCTTTAGCGGAATGTCGTTATAGTCCTCCATCACGGCGTTGAAGAGCTTTTCCTGCTCCTCGGGCGTGAGCGACGGCGACTCGCTGCAAAGCGTGTCGAGCAGCACGGTGGCGCTCATCTCCTCGTCGTTGCGGTCGGGAAACTCCAGCTCTACATCGGCAAAGCGGAAGCCGTACAGTTCCCTCACCCTTCTGTAGCGCCGCAGTATGGCAATTTCGCCGTTGGCTATGAAGTTGTCTTTCTGAGTCCAGAAATAGTTGTTCTTGGCAATCATCAGCATATCGCCCGAGGCAAGCTCGTCCTCATAGTCGAGCACGGTCTTGCGTATGCCCTGATTGTAGATGTTGGCGCGCTTGTTCGAGCGCGTTATCACGATGGTATCGTCGAATCCGTATTTGTGATAGCTCTCGGCCAGACTCTCTATGAGGGCATCGCCCCGCACGTTTACGATGTCGGCAAAGCCCTCAATCTTTATCTTCGGGAGCGACATTCCGCCGCCCTCGGCCACAATCTGCCTTAGTGCCGTGGCGTTCCACAGTATTCCGCTGTCGTTCTTCTGGCGCACCACATCGCTAAGCTCCGCACCGTACACCTGCAATCCGTACGAGCCCACTACATGGGCATCGAGTGCCGGCGACTCGCTCTCGCCCACCGGCGGAAGCTGCGCCGTATCGCCCACGAGCAGCATACGACACGACTGACCATTATATATGTATTTAATCAAGTCGTTGAGCAACGCTCCCGAGCCAAACTGCGACGCGGCTGGCTGCATGCGCGAGATCATCGAAGCCTCGTCTATGATAAACAGAGTGTTCTTGTGCAGATTGTCGTTCAGCGCAAATCGTCCGCCGTCGGCATCGAGCACCTGCTGCCTGTAAATCTTGCGATGGATGGTAAACGCCGGCCTTTCGGCATGTATGGCAAAAACCTTTGCGGCCCTTCCCGTAGGGGCAAGCAGCATCACCTTTACGCCCATGGCCTCGAGAGCCTTCACGAGAGCCGAAATTAGCGTCGTCTTGCCCGTTCCTGCATAACCGTTAAGTATGAATGCGCTGCCGTCATCGCCGCTGCGCAGGAATTCTGCCAACTTTTTTATCACATTTTCCTGCTGAAAAGTTGGCTGGTATAAAAATTTTTCTTTAATTTGAAGCGCTATTTGGATATTATTGTCCATAACAATTAAAAAGTCAGCCGAAAAATCGGTGTTTTAATAAATTTATCTTATTTTTGCGGTACGAATATAAACAATAAAATTAACATAACATTATGAAAACTGTTTTTAATGTCATTCTGGTTCTCTGCGTTGCAGGACTTGCATACGTTAGCTTCCAGAGCATCAAGGCTCCTATCGAATTCAGCGAGACAAAGGATTTGAGAGAGAAGGCGATCATCAAGAAACTTATTGATATCCGTAGTGCAGAAGTTGCATGGGCCGAGGCTCACAACCGTCACTATACAGCGGATTTCGACTCACTAATCGATTTCGTAAAGAACGCCAAGACTAAGGAAATCAAGAAGGAAGGTGTTTTGAGCGACGAGCAGCTTGAGGCTGGAATGACAGAGGAAAAGGCTGTTAAGTTGGGTCTCATCAAGCGTGATACTATGCTTGTTTCTGTTGCCGAGAACCTTAAGATTAAGGACATCGACAAGTTGGCTGAAGTTCCTTACGGAAACGGCAAGAAGTTCAACCTGAAGACAGGTTCACAGTACAACTCAAAGACTGAGACTACTCTTTACCTGTTCCAGTGCGACATCGATTACGACACATACTTGAGCGGTCTTAACGAATCAGAGCTTAACGCATTGAAGAGCAAGGCAGAAAAGGGTATGAAGTTCCCGGGTCTTAAGGTTGGTGACGTAGAATCTCCAAATAACAATGCAGGTAACTGGGAGTAATAACAGCACAGCATATAGTCTATCCATCCGCCTTTCAGCGGATGGATTTTCTTTTTATCTATACACCCCTTCGCAGGAGGATTCGTTCAGCCACATACCGTTTGCCACAAAATCAACCATCTCGGTTACGGCAAACCTCAAGAACGCCTTCGGAAGCGAAGAGGTGCTGAAACGCGAATACCAGAGAGTAAACGTAATTCTCTGCGATTCAAGATATACCATCATTCCGGTAGAGGAATTCGACGAGGCAAAGGCCGAAGAGATATTCTTCTACAACTATCCCGAGGAGGCCGGAACGATGGTTATGCACAACGTTCTGCCAAAGAACAAGGCGGTTATCCTGTTCTCGGTAGACAAGAATACGGAGCAGCTGATAAGGGAACATCACCCCGACTGCCGTTTCTTCCATCAGATGACATCGGTTGCCGAACACTTCTTCGAGAAGAGCTACGTTGGCAACAACCTCAAGATGTTCGTATACCAGCACGAGAGATGCAGCGACATCTTTGTGTTCGACCGCGGAAAGCTTCAGTTTACAAACACTTTCCCTAACCGCGAGACCGACGACAGCATCTATTACTATCTCTACATCTGGAAACAGCTCGGACTCAGCCAGGAAAACGACGAGATGCACCTCGTAGGCAGCCTGCGCGACCAGAAACGCCTCCTGACCGAACTGAGGAAATATGTGAGAAAGGTCTATCTGATTGACCCGGCAATGGAATTCAACCACCAGAAAATAGCGGAGAAAGAAGATGTTGCATACGACGCAAAGACTCTGCTGCTCTGCACACCACAACAATAACGATTTTTATTTATGAGAGTTATAACAGGAACACTAAAGGGACGACATTTTGATGTTCCGCGCTCGTTCAAGGCACGCCCTACAACCGACTTCGCAAAGGAGAATCTGTTTAACGTCGTGCGCGCATATATCGACTTTGAGGACGACTGCGAGGTGCTCGACCTCTTTACCGGAACGGGAAGCATAAGTCTGGAGCTCGTCTCACGCGGTTGCAAGCGCGTTATTTCGGTCGAAAAAGAGCCGCTGCACTACACCTTCATAAACAAGATTGCAAAGGAACTGAAGGCCGAACAATGGCTTCCGCTAAGGGGCGACGTGTTCAAGTACGTTACGCGATGCGGCGAGAAGTTCGACTTCGTGTTTGCCGACCCACCCTACGCGCTTAAAGAACTTGCCACGATTCCCGACTTGGTCTTCGAAAACAATCTGCTTAAAGACGACGGTCTGTTCGTACTGGAGCACGGCAAGGACTACGATTTCTCCGAGCATCCCAACTTTGTTGAGCATCGCCACTACGGCAGCGTAAACTTCTCTTTTTTCAAGAATAAAGGCGAAGAATAAAAGAAACAGTTAATATCTTCAAACTCCTTCGGAATACTTATTCCGGGGGAGTTTTTTATACCACCTAACCATTATCAGGAAATAAACATTAAAATCATCTCTTATTTTTCACATTCCACCAATTCTTCACTATTGATATTTTCCTTACAAACCTTTGTCGATGCCGCAAAAAATCATAATTTTGCAAATAACAAAAATTTAAACATTATACAAGAAAAGATTTTTATAACATATTGATTAAATCATAGCGTTTGCTATTTATTCGAGATGCTCTGAAAATTTGGCGATTAGAAGATGCAATCACACGAATAAGTTCAGTGAACGTTCGCGCCTTGGCGTGGACGGAACTTATTTGTGATTGCAGGTCACGCCAAATACCTCAGAGCGCAATAAGGGAAGTCCGCGCTTCTTTTATTTCGGCTCAGAGGTATTTGTTTGTGAATCTGTATTCATCGATAAGTGGCTGAACGCTAAAAGCACAACGTTCAACTATGATAACAGTAGAGAAACTGACAAGTCTTTTAACAAACTTTGGCTTTACCGAAAGCGATAAAGTATACAAAAAGACATATACCAATGGCGCAGGCATCGAGGTTAATCTCAAAACACAGAAGATTACATACGCGCCATTAGATAACAATTTCCAAAACGGTGAATATCCCTCCAAAGAAAAGCCTTCCAATGGATTTGTAATTCACAGAGACACAACTTTGGACTTCAAGGCAAAAGAAAATTTTGTCTGTCTTGTTTGTGTTCATCTTCTGCTCGAAAAGGGATATGAAGCAAAACACATTGTTTTTGAACCTGCTTTCAAGGTTGGACATGTAAACAAGCCATCATACGGCGATATTCTTGTTTTCGACAAAGAATATAAACCACTTGTGCTGATTGAAAACAAGACCTACGGCGGTGAATTCAGTCACGAGTGGAACAATATGCAAAAAGATGGCGGACAGCTATTCAGCTACCTCGGTCCGCTTGTCAACGAACTTGGGTTCTGCGAGAACCTTGTGCTTTTTGCAGCTGATTTTGAGGATAAATTGATTCTGAAAAATCATATTATCACGCTGAAAGATAATAAAAAGCGCATCGACGAACTGAATAACCCTAAAACGTTCAGCAACGCTCAAGGTAAATATTTTGATGTGTGGAGTGAGACCTATGCAAAATCATTCGAGACAAAGGGATTGTTTGAGAAAGATATTGCCGCATATTCCATTGGGAAACTGAAATATACTGTTGACGATTTGAAGGAGCTTTCGCACGCCGAAATCCGCCCTATTTATCATGAGTTTGCAACAATACTGCGCAACCATGCTATAACAGACTTTGAACACTCGTTTTACATTCTGATAGACTTGTTTCTCTGCAAGATTACCGACGAGCGCAACAATCCCGAAGATTTGCAATTCTACTACAAAGGCATCACTCGCGACACGCCAAAGGAATATTGTAACAGGTTGTTGAAACTATACCAAGAAGGTAAAAAGCAACTCTTCAATGTAGATGTTGTAAACAAAGAGGAAAGCGACATCAAACAGATTTTCGAGGATACAAACCGCTCTGTCACAAACGGACTTTTCGCTGGCATCAAAGAGTTGTTTGAAGAAATCAAATTCTACAACATCAAGAAATTCAATTTTATAGATGTTGAGAACAAAGAAGACTTCGAAAAGAACTTCCAGATTCTCATCAAGATAGCAGCACTTATACAAGACATAAACCTAAGCAACAGCGAAACGAACCACTTCTTCGGCGATTTGTTTGAGGGTTTGCTCTCTAAGAACGTACACCAGACGGAAGGTCAGTTTTTCACTCCACTTCCCATTGTAAACTTTATCATCAAATGCCTACCCGAATTCCCTAATTCTGGAAACGTTAAGGTGCTTGATTATGCTTGCGGTGCTGGTCACTTCCTTACGGAGTTTATAAAAAGCTACCCTGCCGCCAAAGCATACGGCATAGAGAAGAGCCAGACTCTCAGCCAAGTGGCTAAAATTGCAACCATCATAAATGGTAGCAAAGATGCACGAATTGTTTTCAAAGACTCGCTTAGTATCCTAAATACGCAAGAAGTACGTTTTCAAGGGTTCGATAATGAAAGTTTCGACTGCATTATTGCTAACCCGCCATATAGCGTGAAAGGCTTTCTGAATACGCTGACGGATAATGACAGAAAGCAATTTTCCCTTACAGATTCGATAGAAGAAAAAGCATACGGTGCAAACAACAGCATAGAATGTTTCTTTATTGAGCGCACAAAGCATTTTTTGCGTTCAAATGGACTTGTTGGTATAGTGTTACCGAGTTCCATTCTTTCAAACGGCAATCTTTACATAAAGACAAGAGAACTGTTGTTTGCCAATTTCAACATCTTGGCAATAGTAAACCTAAATAGCCGTACCTTTGGCTCAACTGGCACAAATACTATTGTACTTTTTGCGCAAAGAGTAAAGAACAAGAATTCGCATGGACTTTTAGAGACATTCGAAGCCAAAAAGGATTACACCCAATACACAACGTATCAAGCAATTAACAATTATATTCAAAAGCAAGGCTACGACAAATCGTCGTATTTCAAGTTTATGCAAGATGAAGAATTGTCTGAAGCACTTAAACAACACGAGATATTTGCCGATTACAAGCTGAAATTTAAGTCATCGCCTATAAAGAAAGCCATTCAAATGGAATGGTTCAAGGCTTCATCTTTTTTCGATGATAAGGTAAAGGAAAACAGTAAGGCATTTAAGAAGCTCTTTGACGATTTTTGCAAAAGCGACGAATACAAAACGCTGGCAGAGGAAGAACAAGAAAGACAGTTTATTTCCTTTGCAAAGAAGATTGAACACGACAAACTCAATACGTTCATTCAGATAGAAAGCAACCAAGTAGCCATTCTTCAATCTCCGCCCGACAAGGTTGGCAACAAGAGCAATAAGGCTCAGATTGTGAAGTTCTTGGGCTACGATTGGAGCAATCGTAAAGGCGATGAGGGCATAAAGTATGAAACAACTCATAAGGAAAATAACGAAGACATCGCTGATAGCGATGAAAGCGACGTAGAAATCGCAACAGCCATCAACTCAATAAAATATATCGACACTCCACTTTATAATCCTAACGACGCGTGGGATAACTCAAAATTTGCCTTTGCCATACGCAAGCACATTTACAATCAATGCCGCAAATTCTCATTCGACGAAAACAAGAAGGAAATAAAATCGGATTTCAACGGCGAAATGGGCGACTTGCTTTCATTCGCCAACTTGTCGGATATGGTTGATTTCACCCGTACAGAGTTTGACAAAGCAATTAAACTAACTGCAGATAAGAAGATTGAAATTAAAAGTAAGTATCCGCTGGTAAATCTTGGCAATATCGCCGAAGTTTTGAAAGGAAAATCGATTACATCTGCACAAGCAAAAGATGGACATATAAAAGTTGTTGCAGGTGGAACAGATTACGCATATCTACATAATGAAGCAAATCGTCCAGCAAATACAATTACAATTAGTGCAAGTGGTGCAAATGCTGGATTTGTAAACTTTTGGAATGAGCCCATTTTCGCATCAGATTGTACTACTGTAAGGGGGAAAAACGATTTACATACTTTGTTCTTGTATAACTTTCTTCTCTCAATACAAAACCAGATTTTCTTTTTACAGAAAGGGGCTGCACAGCCACACGTCTATCCCGACGATTTAAGAATGATACAAGTTCCAGATATTGAAGAAAAACTTCAGCAGAAAATCGTCACCGAATGTGAAAAGGTTGATAAAGAATATAACAACAACCTAACACGCATTGAGGAATACAAGGAAAAGATTGCAGAAGAAATGAACGGAGTGGAAAAAAAAGAAATGACAATAGGAGAAATAGGAAAAATCCTTATGTGCAAGAGAATAATGAAAAATGAAACTAATACTGAGAAAGGAGTTCCATTCTATAAAATAGGAACTTTCGGAGGTCAAGCAAATGCTTATATTTCAAATGAATTGTACAAAAAATATATAAGGCAATATCCTTATCCCCGCGTTGGTCAAATATTGATTTCTGCAGCAGGTACTCTCGGTAAATCTGTTGTATTTGATGGCAAACCTGCATATTTTCAAGATTCAAATATTGTTTGGATAGATAATGATGAAAAACACATACTAAACAGTTATCTATTGCGAGCATTAAAATTTGTAAAATGGGAAGAATATGCAACAGAGGGTAGTGTCATTCCACGAATTTACAACGATAATTTGCGAAGCGTTAAAATCCCTGCCCCTTCACTCGCTGAGCAGCAACGCATCGTTTCTAAAATCGAATCCTACGAAGCAGAAATAGCCAAGGCAAAGGCTGTCATGGAAGGATGTGCAGAACGGAAGAAGCAAATTTTAGAGAAATATTTGCAATAGCATCAGCATAACGCCACAAAAAGTCGGGCTAACCGTCAACGTTGGTTGGGCAAAAGTTATCAAACGCAGAAAATGGCTTTTACTAATCTTCTGCCAACAAAAAAAGCCTTGCTTGTGTGGGAGATTCATATTATATGTTTGGATTTTGTCACATTTTAACAAATTATTTGTTTGGATTTTGTCAAAAATCGGCGATTTTTTTGTTTGGATTTTATCCAAATATGCCTTACATAGCATAAGAAAACACCTCAGCTCTCCCCTTCCAAAACACATAAAAAACAGAGGTCGAATCTGCATGATTCGACCTCTTTAAATATCCTTAGAAACGTCCGCCACCCGGAGGAGGACCCATCGGACGACCGCCGCCTCTGCCTCCCATTGGGAAGTCGCCGTATCTCTCGCGCATCTTATCGCGTGCAGCCTTGCTGCCTATGATGTTAAGGCGATAGATGAAATGAACCATGCAATAGCTGTTTATAGAGTTGTAGCGGCTATCCTGACGGCTCGTTGCCGAGATAGAGCGCGACAGGTTGCTCTGCTTGCCCAAGATGTCGAACACCTGCAACGTGATGGTTGCCGCATTACCCTTCAGGAAATTCTTTGACACTTGAGCGTTCCACACAAGTTCGTTGGTGTTCATGCTGCTCTCCGAATAGCCTCGGCGGAAGTTGTTGTTGATGTCCGACGACAAGGTTATTGACCAAGGCAAGGTAAAGTTGGCATTCAGGCCATACGAATAATCGTAGATATTCTGGTTGTTGCTATTCTTCTGCGCCTCGCTCTCCGAGTGAGAGTAGTTGATGCTTCCGTTAGCCGTTACATCGAGCCAGTTGTTTCGGTAGCCAAACGACAAGCGTTCAGCCAGCGTTGAGTTCTGTGTTGAATACTGCTTGCAGTACTTGCCCATTGAGTAGAAATCAATGTCAGACACATCTACACCCGAAATCTCGCCTGTATACGACTCATAGTTCTGGTATCTTGCCGAAGAACTTGAGTTGAGCGTAAGTTTGTTGTCGAGGAACGCCACGTTGTAGTTAAGGTTCACGCTTCCGTTCCAGTTACCGTTAATGTTGTCGTAGCCCGTGTAAGTAACACCGTTCGTGCTGTTGTAAAGTTCTGTACGAGCCACATCGTCCTTGCTGAAGCTTGCGTTGATGAAGGCTACAATACTGCTCTGCTTGCTCGTGTTGTAGTTGTTATACATCAAACGGAAGTTGTTTGTGAACGATGGCAGCAGCGTTGCATTACCAAACTTGATGTTTGTAGGGTTACTGTAGTCGGTAATAGGCAACAGATACGTCATTGACGGCTGACTTGTGTTTCCACGATAAGTAAGTCTGAGCTGATGCGTCTTTGTGAATCGGTATCTGAAGTCCATTCGTGGAGAGAAGTTCGTAACATTTCGCTTTATGTCGTAGTTCTTTCCAGCCTTTGTGTAGAGCATGTTACTGCTCTGTGGCTGAAGAACCGCTCCGATGTTGAATCTGAACTTGCTATTTACTATGCGCAACATCATGGTGATGTCGTTGATATAGTTGCGATACTCTGCCGAATTGCTGAGCGTATCTACAAGCGAGTTTGCATATCCGGCAGGCAGAGAACCGAACTCACCAGTATATCCAGCAACATCGTAGGTATTCTTGCTGTTGTCCTGAGTTTTGTATGTGTATCGGTATGTAAGCTGCAAGTAACCGCCCTTGAAGATAGGCTCGCTGTAACCAATCTGACCGTAATAAGTCCACTGGCTGTTTGGTGCGTTATAGTACTGGTTTCTGTAATAAACAGAATCAAGTCCCATAAAGTTACGAAGCTGGAAATAGTCGATTTGAGAGTTGTCGTACTGCTCCGACTCGCTGTCTGAATATGAGATTGAGCCTCGTGCCGTGATGTTTCTGCCCTCCTTGCCGAGTTTGCGGTTAATCTGGGCATCAGTTCCAACCTTCAGGTTATTGCTGGTAGAAAGCGACTTGCTTATGTTTCGGTTCACACGGTCGGTCTCGCCCCACGCTATAGACTCGTTGGTTACATCCTCCAGAGGGTCGTTGGTCAGTTCGTAAGGGTCAATCTTGAATGTAGCCGATGATGACTGTCTTGTGCTCTCGCTCTCCGAGTAAGAGAATGTAGGGCGAAGCAAGATGTTCCAGTTGTCGTTTGGCTTCCATTCAAGGCGGAAGTCAGCTCCGAAAGAGCCGTTGCAACTGAGCGTTGACGACAGCGACTTAGAATAAGACGTTGTTCCAGCCGACAGACGCTCTGAATAAGTGTCGCTCTTAACATCGCCGTCGGTGTGAGAGTATCTCACGTTTCCGCCAACCTCGAGTTTCTTAGTGCTCTGAGCATAGTTTATACCGATGTTCTTGTTAGCCTGCAAACCGTTGCTGCCTCCGCCAAAGCCGCCGAAGCCACCAAAGCCGCGGTCGTTGGTATTGTTTGCCGAGCCGAAGACCGAAATCTGCTGATTATCGCGGAAGCGGTTAACCATCATCTTCTCCGAGTATCTGTGCTTTGTTCCGACAGAGAGGTCGAAGTTTCCGAACCAGCCTTTCTTCATGTCCTTCTTTACGGTAAGGTCGAGAACCGTCTCCTCCTCGCCGTCGTCAATGCCCGTGATTCTTGCCTGGTCGCTCTTCTTCTCGTAAGCCTTGATTTTCTCTACCATCTCGACAGGCAGATTCTTCATTGCCACCTTTGTGTCGCTGCTGAAGAACTCCTTTCCGTCGACCATAATCTTAGACACGCTCTTTCCGTTTATGGTGATAGAGCCGTCCTCGGCAACCTTTGCGCCCGGCAGTTTCTTCACCAGTTCCTCGAGGGCCGAGCCTTCGGGAATACGGAAGGCAGCTGCGTTATACACAACCGTATCTTCCACCACCTGAACCTTTGCAGCCTGAGCCGTAACAACCGCCTCCTTCAGCATGATGGCATCGACCGCCATTCTGAAACTGCCGATGTGATGCTTCTCGGCGGTTACACTGACGTTTCGGGTTTGCGTAACATATCCTATGAAGGATACCTTTGCAACATAGTTTCCAACACTCACTCCCTGAACCGAAAAGCGGCCGTCATTTCCGCTCACCGCGCCAGCCACAAACGAGCTGTCTTTGGGGTTGAGCAACTGCACAGTAGCCTGAGGCACAGCCGTTTTCGTTTCTCTGTCGATTACCGAGCCTGTAACGTTAACCTTCTGCGCGAAGGCAAAAGCCGCTACGGTCATCAGCAAAAACGACGCAACAAACCTTTTCATAATTAAAATTGTAAATTAAAAATAATTTGAAATTAATAATATGTTTTAGTTTCACTTTGTGTTCTTTTCAATCCATTGCGAAGGCGTTGTGCCCTCGCGCTTTACGAACTCCCGCACAAAAACGTGATATGATGAATATCCGAGTTCGAACGACAGGTCTACCAAGTCGGTATTCTTCTTCTCCTCGAGCATACGCTTCTTGGCCTCCTGCATGCGCATCTTGCCAATCCAGTCGTAGAAACTGATGTCGGCTCTCTTCAGGTAGTTGAGGATGGCAACCTGCGAGCAGATTACGTCCTCGCTCATGCGCACCACGTTTATGTTAAACTGGGTGTAGCCTCGTCTCTGCTTCCATTTCTCAATCTTCTCGTCAATCTTCTCGGTCGAGCCCATCTCCTCCTCGAGCCTCATCCTAAGGCTTTCGGGAGCCTCGATAACCGAACTGATGTCGAAATATGTTATCGGATACATCAGGTACGAAACCACGAAGATGAACATGAACATGAGCAGCACAACCACAAAGAACACGAACAGAGCCTGTGAGTTGACCACCACGCACACTATTGCCATAATACCCACCATAATTGCGCCGTAGAATGCCGAGCGAACCCACGGAAGGCTGTATCTCTCGGCCTCGGAGAAGAACATGTCTATTATCTTCTTGAACTTCTTTCGGGTTGACTCGATAAGGATGGCATACTTCAGGAACAGGAAGACTGCCACGGAAAGCATCACCACTCGCCAGTACATAACGAATTCGCCCATGTGCTCAAGGAAATATGCAGAATCGTATACCTTCGTTGTGTTGTTGCGCTCGTGAAAGAAGTAGCCCAAGATGGCAACCGCAGCAATGCCCACATCGGCAAGCGCGTTTCTGATGCCAATATGCTCCGAACGGTAGAGCGCAAGGATGGCATATCCGAAGAGGATGATGAACATGAGAATCAACGAGATGACGTATGGCGACAGAAAGTCGGAATAGACCTGCGGCGTCTCGCCGAAGGCCGAGTTGTACATCCTGAAACAGTTTCCGACGCTTATAGTCGTAAACGTTATGCCAAACAGAATCTTTGAATCGCGGTACTTGTCGAGCTTGAAGCTTCCGGTTGGCCAACACACAAGCATTGTCAATCCCAAAGCCAGACTGAAAAGACCGAACAGCAAAAAAGAATATTGATATATCGTTAATTCCATGATTTTACCCCACTTGTTTGATGCTGAGTTCTGAAAAAAGATGCCCTGTTATCCAACGGTCTCCCTAAAGAAGTCGAGCATCTCGAAGATTTCATTCTTGCCTGCGCTCTGGTTTATCCTTATGTCGCCAATCTCGCCCATCAGCGTAAAGTTTATTACGCCGGCGGTATTCTTCTTGTCGTGGGTCATCAGCTCGTAGAGGCGGTCGTACTTCTTGCAGTCGAACGCGAATGTTCCGTAGTTCTGCTTTATGTACTCAACGGTCTGTCGGAGCTTGTCCTTAGGGAATCCCACTTTCACGGCACTCAGATACAGCTCGCACACCATTCCCCACGCCACGGCATATCCGTGCAGAACGGGGCGGTTCTCTTCAAGAGCCAGACTCTCGAAGGCGTGTCCGGCAGTATGGCCGAGGTTAAGAGCCTTGCGGATGCCCTTTTCGAATGGGTCTTCCTCAACAATCTTCTCTTTTATGGCAACACTTGTGGCAACCATCTGCTGCAAGTGCTTGTAGTCTACGTTCTGGAGGTCGAAGTTAAGAAGCTCGCTCCAGTTCTCAGTGTTGCTTATAACGCCGTGCTTCAGCATCTCGGCATAACCCGATGCCACGTTTGCCGCGTCGAGCGTCTTCAGGAAATCGGTATCGAGAAGAACCGACGATGCCGGACTGAATACGCCAATCTCGTTCTTCAATCCGTTAAAGTTGATGCCTGTCTTTCCGCCAACCGAGGCGTCGACCATGGCAAGCAGCGTTGTAGGGATGTTAATGTAATTTATGCCTCGCTTGAAGGTTGATGCAGCAAAGCCGCCAAGGTCGGTAACCATTCCTCCGCCGAGGTTTATCATAAGCGAGTGGCGCGTTCCTCCGTTGTCGCCCATCTGCTTCCACACCGAGGCTATTGTTTCGAGATTCTTGTGCACGTCGGTTGCTCCGATTACGATGTGTATTGCGTCTTTCAGGCACTCGAAGTCCTTCAACACGGGCCAGCACAATTCCTTTGTGGTAACATCCGTAAGGACGAACAACTTGTCGTGCGGACACTTCTCAACTGCGTGTGCAATACTCTGCTCAAGATTCTCTGAAATAATAATTTCCTGCTTTGCCATTATTTTTAATTACATTTAATAAGAAACAACATTGCAAATGTAGCAAAAAAATTCTTTTCTGTAAACTTAGCATTTGCCTTTATAAAAAAAAGTTTAATTTTGCTCCGTTTTTATATACAAAAGATGAAAAATTACATTTTTAGCCAAATAATAGTCATTCTGATAGGAATTCTGCCTGTTAAGGCAATAGATGCAACGGTTCGTAGAGTCTCATTCGAGGTAAAGGCATCGGTTAGCGACAGCGTTCTCTGCGTCGGTCAGAAGATTCACCTTAGGTTCGAAGTGCTTACGAAAGACAAGGTCTCGTTCGATTTTGAGGACGGCGACGTGCCTAACATGAAGATTGTTTCGGGGCCGATGCGCAGCACCCAGAGTTCTGTCTCGCTTCAGGGCGGAAAGAGAGAAGAGAAGTTTGCGCAGATTTACAGCTACACGCTCGAGGCCTGCCAGAAAGGCAGCACAACCATTCCGGCAATCGTATTCAAGACCGATACGACCATGTCGTTCTCGCATCCGATAGCCATACAGATAAATCCCGCACCAAAGCAGGAGAAGCAGAAAGAAGCAGAAAAGAGCACGGTAGCCGACGATGAGGTCTTTGTAGATGTTCAGTACAACAGCCACAAGATTGCAGCCGGCGACAGCATGATTATAAACTACCGTATATACTCTACCTACGACTTGCAGGACATTCTTGATGTGCAAGAGCCTACGTTCAAGGGCTACAAGGGCTTGAAGCAGCCCGTTAACCGCCTGACACGCCGACAAGGCTGGGACATCGTTAACGGCCGGAAATACACAACACTTAACTGGTATCAGTATCTTATTAAAGCGCCTAACAAACTGGGCGAGATTACCATTCCGCAGATAAAGCTGAAGGTTATGGTTCGCGTGGTTGAAGGTCAGACTGTCGATCCGTTCGACCCGTTCGGCTTCTTCAGCCAGCCAAGATACCGCATCGAGGAAAAGATTATAACCTCGCCTGCAAAAAAGATTAAAGTGGTTGCGCCGGGAAGCATAAAACAACAGCCGCGACAGGCCGAAAAGCCTCAGCCAAAGCCACAAGAGCCGGAGATTGACCGCAGCATGCTTCGTGAATTATGATGCTAAGAATGGCAAAGTGAGTCGTATATGCACATTTTTTTGTATTTTTGCAGCCGCAAAACAAAAACGTATGTTAGAACTCACACAAGAAGAACTTGTTAAGAAGCTCGATCTTCCCATTTTTCACACCATTTCCGAGACAGCCGATGAACTTGGCGTTGAGTGCTATGTCGTAGGCGGATACGTTCGCGACATCTTCCTCGAACGTCCTTCCAAGGACATCGACGTGGTTGTGGTCGGAAGCGGAATAAAGGTTGCCGAGGCTTTGGGAAAGAAGCTGGGCAAGAGAGCCCACGTCTCGGTTTTCCGCAACTTCGGAACGGCTCAGGTCAAGTTCTCTGAAAAGATAAACGGCGAACGCCACGAAACGGAAGTCGAATTTGTAGGAGCGCGAAAGGAAAGCTACAGCCACGACTCGCGCAAGCCTATCGTCGAGGACGGTACTCTCGAAGATGACCAGCTGCGACGCGACTTCACCATCAACGCCCTCGCCATCTGCCTTAACAAACCGCGATTCGGCGAACTCGTCGACCCATTCGACGGAATCCTCGACCTCAGAGACAAGATAATCTGCACACCATGCGACCCGGACATCACGTTCAGCGACGACCCTCTGCGCATGATGCGCTGCATCCGTTTTGCCACTCAGCTCAACTTCTTCATCGAGGACGAGACGTTCGAGGCTCTGGAGCGCAACAAGGAGAGAATAAGCATCATCTCGAAGGAACGCATCATCGACGAGCTTAACAAGATTATGCTCTCGCCTATCCCTTCGAAGGGCTTCGTAGAACTCGACCGCTGCGGACTGCTTGCCATCATCTTCCCCGAACTCGTTTCGCTTCAGGGCGTTGAGGTGCGCAACGGACGCGCCCACAAGGACAACTTCTACCACACGCTCGAGGTGCTCGACAACATAAGCAAGCACACCGACAATCTGTGGCTCAGATGGGCTGCCCTTCTGCACGACATCGGAAAGCCTCGCAGCAAACGCTGGGAGAACAACATAGGCTGGACATTCCACAACCATAACTACATTGGCGAAAAGATGATTCCCGAGATATTCAGGAACATGAAGCTGCCGATGAACGAGAAGATGAAGTATGTGAAGAAACTCGTTGGTCTACACATGCGCCCTATCGTCATTGCCGACGAGGAGGTTACCGACAGCGCAGTACGCCGACTTCTGTTCGAGGCTGGCGACGACATCGACGACCTTATGATGCTCTGCGAGGCAGACATCACAAGCAAGAATGAAGCCAGAAAGCAGCACTTCCTCGATAACTTCAAGCTTGTAAGGCAGAAACTTGTCGACTTGGAAGAGAAAGACCGAATCCGTAACTTCCAGCCGCCGGTTGACGGCAACGAGATTATGGAGATTTTCGGCGAGACTCCCGGACCGTGGATTAAAACGCTGAAGGATACGGTAAAGAATGCCATCCTCGACGGAAAGATTCCGAACGAGCACGATGCCGCCCTCGACCTTATGCTGAAAAAGGCAGCATCGATGGGCAAAACACCGATAAACAAGAATTAAATTAGCAATATTTTTATACAATACATCCCTAAAAATAAGGATTGTGTATATAAATATATCTATTTACTTTTGCACCTGCAAATTTAAAAACATTATAATAAAATGAGCAAACTGAAATTCATTCTGATGGCTATCTTCATGGTCATTACATCAGCAACATTCGTTTCATGCGGAAGCGACGATGACGACGATACTCCAGCAGCAGGAGTTGTAACTACAAAGTTCAACGGCAAGATTACTCCAAGCGTTGCCGGCATGGACATACAGTACAACCCTATCGCAGTTGGAGCAACAGCAACAAACAACGACAACAAAACCATCGATATTGACATAGACCGATTCGAGAGTCCTACAACTGGCGGAAAGACTATCACTTTCGAGGCTTTCAGCGTTAAGGGCGCAAAGGTTACAAGCAACTCTAACGGCAAAATCACTTTCGAGCAGAAAGAGACTACAACGTCAAAGAGCGGTTCTTTCGACATCGAATGTACTTACAGCGGTTCTATCGACAACGGCGTACTTACATTCAGCATCGTGATGACAAAGGTTGGCTCAATGCCATTCGTTCTTACTCTCAACTACGTTTCAGAGCCTCTTACTCTGGCTGAGAAGATTGCAGGCACATACAAGGGCGATGCAGAACTCATGATGATGACTCAGTCTCTCGGAAGCAAGGAGCAGAACATCACCGTTACAGCCGCAGACAAGAACCACATCAACGCTACAATCGGCGCAGTTGAATACAATACGATGACTATCCCAGCCTTCACAATCGAAAACATCGAGGTTGAGGAGCTTGAGGACGGCACAATAAGCATGAAGCCAATGCAGTTTACAGCAAAGGCCGAGACAATGGAAATAACAGGCGAGATTGTTTCGGGAACTGTAAAAGACGGCAAGGCAAACGTTAAGCTCAACGTTCAGGCTGGCAAGATGCCGATGGTTATCACGGTAGTTTTCACATCCAAATAATGAGGAATAAAAAAATAACAAATACTATTGGAGGAGCGGCAATAACATTGTCGCTTCTTCTGTTATCATCGTGCAACGGACTCTTCGACGGGGTGTACGACGAGCCTGTTTCTGACAGCACTCCCGACAACCAATACGACCCGGCAACGCGTCGCGGCCGCATAGTCGTAAACGCATCTACGTTCGACAAATGGCACTACATCAGTCTGCACCACCGAAGCGTTACGACGATGGACATCCCGACATCGCTCACGGGCGAATGGGACGGAAAGTCGGGCATCACCTATCACGATGTGGACTTGAAGAACGATACATACACCTTCAAGAATCTGGTAAAGACTGATGCCATGCCCGAGCCAGAGGAATGGGATTTTGCCGTTCACAAGTTCGATACGCGGATAAAGGACGGCGGCGCATACGAAACCGACTTCACTTCGCTCGACGACCTTCCGGCGGCATCGTCGTTCGGCAACGCGGTCTTTTCAGAAGACGAATGCAGCAACAACATCGTAATGAACGACATTTCGGGCATGCTCTCCTACTACATCGGCTATCAGAACAGCCTCAGCAACCCTGTCTTGGGCAGATGGCTGGTTATGGATATCACCACTCCGCCGCCTACATATCATCCTTCGGGAAAGGTCTATATCGTTCGTCTGCACGACGGAACGAAGGCGGCCCTTCATCTTGCCAACTACATCAGCCCGAACAATCTGAAAGGCTATCTAACCATAGACTACATTTATCCGTATGAATAAAAGACAACATATCGCGCTCGCCTGTCTGCTTTCGGTTGCAGCCAACGCCGGAGCGCAGACCGAATATGCCGACTCCGTACAGATGGAGGAGTTTGTGGTTACTGGCACTCGCACGCTCAAGGTTCTTGCCGAGACGCCTATCCAGACGCGTCTGATTTCGGCAAAGGACATAAAGGAGAGCGATGCCACGAACATCAGCGACCTTCTTCAGCAGGAGATTCCGGGCGTTGAGTTCAGCTATTCCATGAGTCAGCAGGTAAACATGAACATGGCTGGATTCAGCGGTCAGGGCGTTCTCTTCCTGATTGACGGCGAGAGGCTTGCCGGAGAGACGATGGACAATACCGATTTCCAGCGCATAGACATGAGCAACGTTGAGCGGATTGAGATTGTGAAGGGTGCAGCCTCGGCTCTCTACGGCTCGAGCGCGAACGGCGGCGTGATAAACATCATAACAAAGGACAGGCAGAAGTCGCTCTTCAAGATAAATGCCAACGCGCGCATAGCGGCGCACAACGAGCAACGCTACGGCGGAAGCATAGGCATAAGCAAGGGCATGGCAACAAACAGTCTGAGCGTACAGCATACAAGAATAGACACTTACGATGTGCACAGCGCCGAGGGCGGTCTGTCGTCGAACATCGTGAGCAGCGTTTACGGCGGCAGAACGTGGAACTTCAAGGACCATCTTGTGTTAAAGCCTTGCGACGGGCTGAAGATAACGGCAAGAGCCGGATATTTCTTCAGGGAGAGGCTTTTCAACCCTCTTCTGCCCGACCGATACCGCGACTATTCGGCTGGCATGCGCGCAAAGTACCGTTTCTCTGAAAGCGACGACATCGAACTGTCGTACAGCTTCGACCAGTACGACAAGAGCGACTTTCAGAAGATGGCAAAGCTCGACATTCGCGACTACAGCAACGTGCAGAACATTGTGCGCGGTCTTTACAACCACTCGTTCGGCACAAGCAACACTATAACCATAGGCTCGGAGTTCATGCGCGACTATCTTAGCAGCTACCAGTTCGACGACGGGGCGAAGGTTCAGAAGTCTGCCAACGCCTTTGTGCAGGACGACTGGGAAATAAACCGCCAATGGGAGGTGATAGGCGCGGTAAGATACGACTATTTCAGCAACGGAAAGACGAGCCGTGCCACAACAAAGTTGGGCATCTGCTACAAGCCTACCAGCAGTCAGACATTCCGTCTGTCGTATGGCGAGGGATTCCGCACGCCTACCCTGAAAGAGCGTTTCATGAACTTCGACATGCTCGGCACGGGCAGCATCTACATCCGCGGAAACAAGAATCTGAAGCCCGAGACGAGCCGAAACCTCAACGCCTCGGCCGAGTTCTATCTGAGCCACTACACGTTCAGCATAACGGGCTTCTACAACAAGGTGCACAACCGCATAACAACGTCGTCGCCACAAACCGATGCCGAAAGCAATCAACAATACATGAAGTACATGAACATAAGCAACCTGAGCATCTACGGAGGCGAGCTGACGGCTCAGGCTCAATGGCCTTGCGGACTTGGGGCGCGTGTAAGCTACGCTTATTCAAAGGAGGAGTCGAAAGGCACGAGCCTGACGCCTTATCTGCCGGCGCGTCCTCATTCTGCCACTTTCAAGCTGAACTACAGCCGTAAGTTCTGCAAGAAATATGATTTTACGGCAACTCTAAGCGGCAGGTATCTGTCGGAGCTTAACAACAAGGAGCTTGACATAACATCTTACGTTGTGTACAACATAAAATATCCGGCTTACTCGCTCTGGAAAATCAGTCTGTCGCAGCAGATGGCAAAGGGCTTCAGCCTCAACATCGCACTCGACAATCTGCTGGGCTACAAGCCTAAATACTACTATTACAACGCTCCGCTTACAACGGGACGCAATCTAATGGCTGGCATGAGTTGGAACTTGTAATTTGAAAATTTAAACTTGAAAGTTGAAAATTCAGAATTGACAATGGACAGTTGACAATTGACAATTTTCTTTTGAGGAATCCCTGTTTCTGTTTTATCAAAAAAACAGAAATGGGGATTTTCCTTCTGATAATTAGGGATTTTACATTTGCTTAGGATTTTTCTCCCTATATCTTTGCAGCAGTTAAAGCAAACAAATCTACATTTTTATCATACTAAACATTTACAAATATGAAGACAAAACTTTTTTTCCTCGCTGCTGCACTCTTTACAGTAATCACAGCAAACGCACAGAAGAACGACAACGCACGACAGATGCGCGAAAGACCATCGGCCGAACAGATGGCTGAACAAAGAGCCAAGAAGATGTCTGAAACGCTTCTGCTCGACGACAAGACAAGCGCGAAGTTCATTCCGCTATACAAGCAGTATCTCGCAGAATTGCAGTCTGTACGCCCCGAAAGACGCAAGATGGTGCGCGACGGCAACGATACCAAGCCAGAACTGACCGAGGAACAGATTGCCGAAAGAATAAAGGAGAGCTTCGCCAACGAGCGCAAGGCAATAGACATAAAAGAAAAATACTACAAGGATTTCTCGAAGATTCTGAACCAGAAGCAGATTGAGAAAATGTACCGAAACGCCAACGCCTTTGCCTTTGGCAGAAACGGACAGAACCCGGGCAAGATACATGTTCCTCACGGCAAAAAGAACGGCAAGAAAACCGAGAAAACAGAAAACGCAAATAAGTAAAAACTAAAGAATCTCAAGTAACACAAAATAGACACATTACCTTATATAAATCCAAGTAGGCATCTTTTACAATACTCTGGTATTGTTTAAGATGCCGTACTTTTTTCTGATATAATATCTTTGCCTAACCTTGATTCTGAACTGGCTGAATCTCGAACGCATCCCGAAGGATAAATCTAACTCTGGTAGTAGCAGGAACGCAAGCAAGCCTGTCTGTTTGTCGTCTTTATTCCAACAGCAGTTCTTTGATCAGTACGGCATCCGTGCGGAACTTTGTGCCTATATCGTCTATCTTGAAGTTAAGAAATGCGACGAGATAAACCGACTTGATGTCGTACTTCCATTCAGCCCCTCTTTCTCCCTGACGGGATATTGCCTCCGACACATAGTAGATGCACTCATAAAATAGTGCATGTCAGCCATTAAAGGCTGGCGCAGGGTCTTTGCCCCTTCGAGTACAAAGTTACTGTTTTTCCTGAAACATACAAACAAATAAAACAATTTGTGAAAACAAACAGATTAACCCAAAACGGTCATTAGAAAAAATAAGTAGCAAAATGTAAGTTGGTTTAATTATTCAGAGTCAATCATTAGCACTTTTTGCTTATATTTTATAGGCTCTGGATACTTATCTGAACATTATGTAAGGCAAAATTTCTAAT
>JAFZWM010000001.1 GCA_017617315.1 Bacteroidaceae bacterium | reverse complement strand
TTCTGCCATACCATCGGTAGCCGTTGCGGCGTTCGTAGCCTATTTCGGAGAGGTCGCTTTTCTTTACGCCGTCGCGGTCGCACACATAAGGCTTCTGCGTGTCTATGTCGTAGAATCGTGCCCAGAGCAGAGGCGCGCCCTTAACCTGCTTCAGACGGCAGTCGTTCATGCCCTCGCTATTCTTGAAATATTCAACCTCGGCATCCTTTATAGCGTGGCTTTTCAGCCAGTCTATGGCACAGTCAACCGAGTAGATAACCTCTTTCGACGGTTTTTTTATCGACATCAGAAGCCGTATTATGTAAACCGTCTCGCCTGCGCCCGTCAGCGATGCCAGCTCGTATGAGCGTGCTCCGGTAGGGGCGAGCGTCTTCTCGTCGTGCTGCTGACACCATACCGACGGCTTTCCGTCTACCTTTATCTGGCATTTCAGAATACAGGCTATGCCCTTGTCGAACTGCTTCTTCAGTTTGTCCTTCGTCTTCTGGTCGATATTGAGCGACTTGTACGGCTCCTTGTCGTCGCAGATGTTGCGGAACAGTCTGAGAACGTGATAGATGGCGTTGTCGTTGTATGTTATGTGAGCCGAGTAGTGCGTCTTTCCCTTTTCGGTAGGCCGTGCCGGATAGACCTGCGGAAATCCGCCGTTGGCATACTGCATGGCCATGAGATAGTTGAGGCCTTTAACGAAAGCCTCCCTTATGTCGTTGCGCTTGGTGCTGGCATACACGCGCGCAAGGAATTTCAGTTCTGATACCGTTGCGCCGTTGTCTATTGTTGCGCCAATGCCGCTATGCTGCGCGTTGTATATCTCGTCGTATTTAATCTTTCCGCTCCAGTTCTGGTTCTTTATCCATCCGCCGCACGACATCTGGTATTTCATCAGAGTGTCGGCAATGCTTGCAGCCTGCTCAGAGGCGTACCACTCGGGTTGCTTGTTGCGCTTGATGTCTTTCCATTCGGGCATATTGGCGGCGTTCTGTGCCAACGAGCTTGTGCCGATGCCGAGGAGCAGGGCAATGATGTAAAAAATCTTCATAATGTTTAAATTTAATAAGGTTTCTTGTTCTTTTTCTGCTAATGCCGATGGTGCTGCCGCGAACAGTCTTATGCGAACAACATTCTGTAAAAATCGGCTTTCTTGTTTATGTTGAGCGGATATGCGCGCGATGATGAGGGCATCCTCCACCATTCAATAAAAAGTTCTCTTTCGCCTTCGGCCGAGATGTCAAGCCTTGTAAACGTGCCAATCTTCGGCTCTTTCTCTATGCCGAACTGGAGCATAAGCTGGCGGCTTGCCTTTCCGCCTGTAGTTACTATGCGACGGCACTCGGGCATCTGCATCAGAAGGGCGCGTATGTCGGTAGGCTCTACAATCTCCAGAAACTCGTCGCTGGCATTGTCCTTCAGTCTGTTAACCTTTGTTGCCGTGTCGAAGAACCCGAAGCCCTTTTCGCGTGCAAAGGCCGTAACCATCCCGAAGTCGAACCTCTTCTCGCCCCGTACAACAAAGTGCTCTTTGTCGGCAAAGAAGATGATGCCCATTATCCGCCAGAAATCGTTTATGAAGTTAGGGTAGAAGAAATCCATGCTCCATCGTGCCTTGGGAGGCGGAAAACTGCCCAGAAACAAAATAGTGCCGTCTTGCGGAAGGAACGGCTTTAGCGGATGGACTTCAATCTTACTCATAAAAACGGCTTAACGGCACAAATATATTAAAAATAAATCATAAAAGAAAAAGATATGCTATTTTTCTCATTGTGATGTAATTATGTTTTCTTATTTTTGCCGTGTTGTATATTTTTATTTACCATGAAAACGAAAACTATGTTAGTTTTGCTCGCGGCTATGAGCGTGGGCAATACGTATGCGCAGAAGATTGATTTTAATCTGCCGAACAAGAACGATGCGCAGGTTCTTGAGCCCGATTTCTCGGGATGGGCGGTTGGCCGCCAGATTTCCGACGAGACTTCGTTTCTGATGTCCGACAACTCGTCGAGCGTCAGCATACTCGTTGAGTCTGTGCCGGGGCTTTCGGGCAACGCCGTAAACTGCAACTGGTGGAAGGACGGATGCAACAAATACTCGAAGCTTGTAAGCGACGGAATATATTCGGTTATTCTCGACGACCAGAGCAACTACACCTATTCGGCCACCCAGAGCATGGGAATACAGTTCACCATAAAGGGACTGCCTGCCGGAACTCACACCATTACAGCCTATCATAACAATACCGACGGACTCACGGGCGAGTATCCGCCGATAGACGTTGTGGTTAACGGCAAGACCGTACAGAGCGGCGTGGCGCAGACCATAAGGGCGCAGAGCGAGGCGCAGGCTGGACTCTCTTACGCAACCTTCAATGTAAAGGAGGGCGAGACGGCGGTTGTGAGATACATAACCAAGCCCGAGAAGGGAAAGACATACATAAACAACGCGGTGGTGGTTAATGCCCTTGTGTTCGACCGACCTAATCCGCTGACCACGGCAACGACGCCTTGCCCCGACAACCGCGAGCTGCATGCCAATGCCGACGACGGTTCGCTCGTGCTTTCGTGGAGCCCGGCATGGGTGGCAAAGAAGCACCATCTGTATATCGGAACATCAGAAGATGCCATGACTAAGGTGGCTACGCTTACTGAAGCAACATACAAGGTAACAGGACTTTACAGCATGAATACATATTTCTGGCGCGTAGACGAGGAGGATGCCGACGGAAAGATTTACGAGGGCGACATCTGGCGGTTCCGTCCGCGCCAACTGGCATTCCCCGATGCCGAGGGCTACGGACGCTTTGCCACAGGCGGACGCGGCGGACAGGTGTATCATGTTACCACTTTGGCTGACAACGACGAGCCCGGCTCTTTCCGCTACGGAATAACCAAGCTATCCGGTCCGCGAACAATCGTGTTCGACGTGTCGGGCATCATTCAGCTCAAAGAACGCCTCACATGCGCCGACGAGTTTGTTACGGTAGCCTGCCAGACTGCTCCGGCACACGGCATCTGCTTCAGCAACAACCCTTATGGCGTTGGTTCTGAAAGCATCGTGCGCTTCATGCGACTGCGCAAGGGTGCGGGACACACATCCGACGGCATAGGAATGGCCGGCTGCGACAACAGCATCCTCGACCATGCCTCAATCTCGTGGACCATCGACGAGGGCTTCTCTTCGCGCAACGGACACAACATCACCCTTCAGCGCACCATGATAGCCGAGGCTCTCGGCATTGCCGACCATCAGAACTACGACTCGGGCACAAACCACGGCTATGCGGCTACCATCGGCGGCGACATCGCCACGTTCCACCACAATCTGCTGGCTCACAACTACGGACGCAACTGGAGTCTGGGCGGCGGTCTGGACGGAGCGGGCAGCTATGCCGGAAGGCTCGACATCTTCAATAACGTTGTATACAACTGGGGCGCGCGTGCAACCGACGGCGGAGCACACGAGGTTAACTTCGTGAACAACTACTACCGCATGGGCGCAGCAACCACCCAGAAATACATTCTGAGGGCGCAGTTCGAGGGCGCAGGCTCGGGCACGCAGAGCTACTACATGAGCGGCAACATACGCGAGAATACTAACGGCACAAAGACAGCCGACAAGGAGGGCGACACTTACAGATACGAACTGAGCGGCGGTCAGGTGTACAACTGGAACGCGTGGGTGAGCGAGCCTTTCTTCCCGTCGTATGCCAAGATAGAGACTGCCGAGGAGGCGCTAAAGAGCGTGTGCAGCGATGTGGGCGCAACAATGCCTTTCTTCGACGTGCACGACCAGCGCATAGTCTCTGAGACGGTAGGCAAGACATACACCTACAAGGGCAGCAGAAGCAAGCTCTGCGGACAGATTGACAACGAGGCCGACTGCGGCGGCTACGAGGTATATCCAGAAGAGAGCCGTGCCGAAAGTTACGATACCGACAAGGACGGAATTCCAGACTGGTTTGAGGAGATTGTGGGCACAAATCCTAACGTGCCGAACAATAACGAAGACCCCGACCGCGACGGCTGGACTCAGCTCGAGGATTTCCTTGAGTTCATCTCGCATCCTTACTTGCTTATGGCTCCGGGCGAGCACGAGACGATAGACGCGAAAAAGTACTTTGCCGGATATGTCAAGACACCATCGTTCACGGCAGTTAGCAACAACGGCAACGTAACGGTAAAGGTCGACGGCTCTAAGATTACGGTCGAGGCTGGCTCGGCATCGGGCATAGCATCGGTAAAGATGAAGGTAACGGACGGCGAAGGCTCGTCTTACGAGCGTCTGCTAAACATAGCCGTTGGAAGCTCTACTGCCGGAATCAGAATCCCGACCGAACTGTCTGCCGTAAGGATTGCGAGCTACAAGGTCTACTCAGCCGAGGGCAAGCTTGTATTCGAGAACAACGATGCCGGAGGCGAACTGATAAACAACCTTCCGATGGGTAGCGTAAAGTCAAACGCCATCTATCTGCTCAAGGTTATTGATACCGACGGAAACGAGCATACTGCCAAGATTCTGGCAAACTGATTTCTGCCTTTTTAGGGAAATAAACAGTTGAAAATACATCAGCCCAACTCTTTTCGAAACGGAGAGTTGGGCTTTTCTGTTCGCTATGCCTTCGGGATTCGTTCGGGAGAAATGTCTTTTCTGCCTGTTCAAATGCGGATATGGGGTGTTTTTTGCCTTTTTCCGCATTGCTTTTGCTTGTTTTATGCCGTTATTTTGCGATTCATGTCCTTAGTGAAATTGGCAAGTTGTTGATAATGTGTGATTTAATGTGTAAGCGTTTCGGCGTTTCAGCGTTTCAGCTACCCCTATGGTAGTTTCAATTTCTTTCTTTATAATATATAACTTATTTATTATTAATTAGTTATGTATATAATATAAGGGTTTGAAACAAAAATATACCCTCTGAAACGCTTGAAACGCTGAAACGCTGAAACGCCTGATGGCATTTGCAAGAAAAGGTTTACTTATTCCTGACAAGACAGAAGTCGAATGATTGATTTTTTCTTATAGGCAGTTTTATGTGTATGTAGATGTATATAATGAGGCGAGAAGCAGAATAGGGAATAGTTGTAAATAAAGAATATGAATGTTGCATTTTGAAAAACTTTTCTTATTTTTGCGATGTTAACAATCCTTTTAAGTCTATGAACGAAATCGGCATAATTCGCGCCATAAAATGCGAGTGTAGGAATGTTCTCGTATTCTTGATGATGCTATCATCTGCCTGTTCTGTCTTTTCGCAAAACAGAATAATAAAGGGAATGGTAGTTGATGATGGTGATCCCCAAGAGTAGGATCCATACATAGTCTTTTGTGTCATTCTCTGTTTGTTTTCACAAATCTTCGGGATTCGTTCGAGACGCCCCCTCGTTTTTCTTATTCGTCAAGCGTAGTAAATAAAGGCCATATTTGCTGCATTTTGAAAAAGTTTGCTAATTTTGTAGCAGAATGTAAATGTATTGATATGTTACCACTTTGTAAATTTTATAGATATCTGATATATAGATTGTATCATTTTCGCAATGATACACCTATATTCAATACCATTGCGACTTTAACAATTGTTCATTGGTTTCAATTATTGAATGTCTTGTTTATTGTCGATGTTTTTACTTCGTATAAAGTTTGGCCAGATTGGTCTAAATACAATCCTGCAGTATCTGCGCTTTTGTTTGGAGTCATGAATTTCATTTTATTATATAATAAGAAAAAATGGAAATCTTATGATGAAGAGTTTAAAAACGAATCGCCAAGAGATAAAAAAATAGGATTGATTCTTGTATTAACCTATTTGATTGGAACAATTATTTTATCCTTTGCCGTAGCGATGATTGTTGGCGAATATAAAGCCTCTTTAAAATAGACTCCGAGCATCTTCACCAAAGTCATTGTAATGTACAATAAGGCATAGCCTTACAAAATAAACAACAGAGCGGAAAAACGAAGAATCAAACTCTTTCGTCTTTCCGCTCTTATTATTCAAAATGTTGTCAGACGACAGACTTCAATCAAAAACATTTTTCCGTAAAATAAAAATCGTAGAAAACTTGCATTATCTGTTTGTTTTCACAAATTGTTTGATTTGTTTGTATGTTTCAGGAAAAACACTAACTTTGCACTCGAAGGGGCAAAGACCCTGCGCCAGCCTTTAATGGCTGACATGCACTATTTTATGAGTGCGAGGTGCTTTGCACGTTGTCGCCCGAAACAGTAAAACTTGTATTGTATGGCAAAGTTCATCAATCCGTTCACGGACATAGGTTTCAAGCGAATCTTCGGACAGGAGGTCTCCAAGCCGTTGCTTCTGCACTTTCTCAACAGCCTTCTGGCCGGCGAGAAGGAGATAGTGGACATCACATTTCTCGACAAGGAGCAGCCTGCCATGTATGCGGATGACCGTTCGCTCATCTACGATATATACTGCAAGACGACTGACGGCGAGCATATCATAGTGGAGATGCAGAACAAGGAGCAGCCCTTCTTCAAGAAGCGAAGCATCTACTATGTGTCTGAGGCAATATCCCGTCAGGGAGAAAGAGGGGCGGAATGGAAGTACGACATCAAGTCGGTTTATCTCGTCGCATTTTTGAACTTCAAGATAGACGACATAGGCACAAAGTTCCGCACGGATGCCGTACTGATGGATATGCAGACAAAGGAGGTTTTCTCGAACGACTTTAGGATGATATACCTGCAGCTGCCGTATTTCGACAGACAGGCAGATGAGTGCGAGAATGATTTTGAACGTTGGATTTACGTATTGAAGAATATGGAAGCATTAAAAAGAATGCCGTTTGCGGCAAAGGACTCTGTCTTTGCCAAGATAGCAGAGATAGCAGATATAAGCGCCCTCTCAAAAGAGGAGCGCATGAAATATGATGAGGGTATCCGCAAGTACCGCGACACCATTTGCGTAATGGACTATGCAATAGAAAAAGGTTTGAAGGAAGGCTTTGACAAAGGCTTAAAAGAAGGTTTAAAAGAAGGTATGGAGAAAGGCATAGCAGAAGGCGAGAAAAAAGGACGCTATGATATAGCCCGGAATCTTCTTGCAATGGGACTTCCAATCGACTCCATCATGCAAGCTACAGGACTAAGCAGGGATGAGATTACATCGTTGATGTAAGAAGCAAAGGACTGCTGTAAAAATAAGGCGACAAACAGACAGGCTTGCGTTCCTACTCCCGGGGGTAGATTTGTCTTACCCCATAGCCATTAGTAATGTCCACAAGGCACAGCCTTGCAAAATAAGAAATCGGGCGGAAAAGCGAAGAATGAGGAATCCTTCGTCTTTCCGCCCGATATGTTTTTCTATTGAAAAGGAATCAATATTCAATCTTGTCAACCTTCAAGCGCCAGTCGCGGAAGGCGCGTTGAGCCTCGTGGCGCAGCACGCAGATTGAAGGAATGTTGCGCGAGTCGGCAGGCTTGTCAATCTCGTCGTAGATAAACTGGTCGTCGAAGTCGATGTCCTTGGCATCAACAGCCGTGTTGCCGTAGTAAATCTTGTTTATTCCGCTCCAGTAAATAGCGCTAAGGCACATAGGGCAAGGCTCGCACGATGTGTAGATAACGCATCCGTCGAGCTTGAAAGTGCCCAGCTTCTGGCAGGCGTTTCTGATGGCCGAAACCTCGGCATGTGCCGTAGGGTCGCTGTTTGCCGTTACGCGGTTTACGCCTGTGGCAATAAGCTCGCCGTTCTTTACGATTACCGCGCCAAACGGACCGCCGCCGTTCTTAACGTTCTCAACCGATGCATCTATGGCAATCTGCATAAACTTCTTGTCCTGCTCGGTAATCTCGCTGCTCTGCACAATAGCAAGACTCTTGATGTCGAGGTTAGGGTACTGCTCAAGAATGCGCTTGCGTCCCTGCATAAAGTCCTTCTCGATGAGGAAGGCGCAGCCAACCATCTCGGCTCCAGCCTGATGTATGAGGTCGATGGCAGCAAGAGTGGTGTTTCCGTTGGCAATGAAATCGTCTACAAACAGAATCTTGTCGCCCTTGCTAAGCATGTCTTTTCCCAGCACAAGGTCGATGTTCTTAGCCTTTGTAAACGAGTGGACGACGGTTGTGTAGCACTTTTCCATGGTGCTTGGCTTTGCCTTCTTGATGTAGACGACAGGAAGCCCCATCTCCAGACCCACCATAATGGCCGGAGCGATGCCGCTTGCCTCTACCGTCATTACCTTTGTTATTCCGCTGTTGGCAAACATGGCGGCAATCTCCTTGCCGATGCTGTGCATAAGCTGAGGATCTATCTTGTGGTTGATGAAACTGTCAACTTTCAGTATTCCGCCGGGAAGATACTTACCTTCTTCGGCAATTCGTCTTTCAAGTTCTTTCATGATAAATGTTCATTTTTTGTCGTTAATAATCGTTATTTCCACTCAATCACGTCGCCCAGACATCCGCTTGGCATCTGAATGCCCAGCATGTTGGCAACGGTTGTAGATATGTCTGTTATGTGGTGTGTGCGGTTGTCGGCAACGCCGTGCGGAATGTGCCAGCCCATGAGCAGGAACGGAATGTGAGCGTCGTAAGGTGCCCAAACGCCGTGGCAGTTGCCAAGGAAGATGCCGTTGCGCTTGTCTATCAGCTCGCTGTAGCCGTTTTCGAGTACAAGGGCAATCTCGCCGCTTCGCTTAGGGTTGTAGCCGTTTGACACTTGTTTCTTCAGTCGTGCAGGCAGATATTCAGGCATGTTGTTTATGTCGAACGCATAGTGAATGTCGGGACGCTTCATCATCTGCTCTATGATGTACTTCTTCAGAGCGGCCACATCAACTTTCTGCTCGCCGATGGTGCGGTAGTTAAGGTGAATCTGATAGTTCTTCGCGCTCATCACAACATCGTCTTTCAGACCGAACTTCTGGTTTATATCCTTGTTCAGTTCCTTGCATACGGTCTTGTCGTCCCATGCGCCGCCCGGCAGCTTATGGTCTTTCAGGAACGACGGATTGTGCGCTCCGGCATGGTCGGCGGTGAGGAAGGCAAGATATCCGTCTTTTCCGAATTTGCCGTCAAGATAGCTGAAGAAATCTGCCAGTTCGCGGTCGAGGCGCAGATAGCAGTCTTCCATCAAGATAGAGTTTGGACCAACCAAGTGTGAGATGGCATCGGGAGCCGAGAAACTGATGGTAAGGAAGTCGCAAAGTCCGTTCTGGCCGAGTTTTTCGCCCTCGATGGCAGCCTTTGCCATTGCAAGGGTGAGGTTGTTGCCCCAATGCGTGTTTTTCACGTCCTTTGGGTCGAGCTCAAGTTCGTAAGGACTGTTCTTCTTGGTGCTCTGAACGTATGTGCTTTCGTCGAAGAGAAGATTGCCCCAGCCCTGCTTCAGGTACTTCTTGCCCAGCCCCTGCTTGTTGAAAGCTTTAACCCAGTCGGGCAGCTCGTTCATGTAATAGGTGCTTGTGATGAAGCAGTTATCCGTTGTGTCGTACCAGTACGCTCCGTTGGCCGTGTGTCCTGCCGGAAGAATGGCGGCGCGGTCTTTGAGTGCAACGCCGATGGTTTTGTTGCGGAAGTTGTAGGCCAGGCGCAGCTCGTCGGTAATGGTAGTAACGAGCAGGTTGTGCGGCGACATCTTTCCAGCCGCGTTCTTAGAGCCTACGCCCTCGACCGAGTCGTCCTGACAGCAGTAAATCTTGCGCTGCTCCTGCTCAATAAAGAAACTGTTGCCCGTGATGCCCGTGAGTGCAGGCACAGAGCCTGTGAAGACGCACGCGTGTCCAACGGCCGTGATGGTTGGAACGTAGTTAATCATCATGTTGTTGCAGCTCACACCCTCGCGCATCATGCGCTTGAATCCGCCGTCGCAGTAGCGGTCGTTGTATCGCATCAGGTAATCCCATCTCATCTGGTCAACAACAATGCCCACAACGATTTTCGGACGTTCAACTTGTGCAAGCATCGTTGTAGTGCTTGCCACAAGGACTGATAGCAGTAAAAATAGTTTTTTCATATGTTAATGCTTTTAAAATGCCGTAAAGATAGTAAATATTTATAAATTTTGGTTGTTTTTTAACTTAGGTTTCATTAAATTTGCATCTGTGAATTTCTGAAACCATGGGAAAAAAGTTTTTTTACAATGCTATGATTGTAAACGAGGGCACATGCGAAATGGGCTCCGTTTTGGTCTATGATAACATCATCGTCAAGATTGTGTATATTGATGAAGGTGCTGCCGTGTACAACGATTTTGTGCGCGAGGCACAGGAGCAGGGTGCTGAAATAGTCTTCTGCCAGGGAATGTTGCTGATGCCGGGCGTGATTGACGACCACGTTCATTTCCGCGATCCCGGACTGACACACAAGGCTGATATGGAGAGCGAATCGGCCGCAGCTGCCGCAGGAGGCGTTACTACCTTCTTCGACATGCCTAACACCAAGCCGCAGACCGTAAGCATCGACGACCTTAACGAGAAGTTTCAGCATGCAGCCGAGTGCAGCCATGTAAACTATTCGTTCTTCTTCGGAGCAACGAACAGCAATACCGAAATGCTTAAGCAGCTCGACAAGAATAAGGTATGTGGCGTGAAGGTTTTCATGGGCTCGTCTACCGGAAACATGCTTGTTGACAACTACGAGTCGCTCAAAACCATATTCAAAGAAAGCCCTCTGCCCATAATGACCCATTGCGAGGATACCGATATTATCGACGCAAACATGGCTGAATACAAGTCGCTCCACGGCGACGACCCTGACGTTAAGTTCCATCCCGAGATAAGAAGCGTTGAGGCTTGCCTGAAGAGCACTCAGCTTGCCGTAAAGCTGGCAAAGGAGACTGGCGCGCGACTGCATGTGGCACACATCACAACTGCCGAAGAACTTAAACTCATACCAAAGTCGAAGGCGGCTCTTGGCGGCAACGGCGAAGAGAAGTTCGAGAACATTACGGCTGAGGCTTGCGTGTCGCATCTTATGTTTAACGATGCCGACTATCAGACTCTCGGCACACGCATAAAATGCAACCCGGCCATCAAGGGCGAGAAACATCAGAAAGCACTTCAGAAGGCGCTCTTCGACGGACGCATCGCGGTTGTGGGAACCGACCACGCTCCGCATCTGCTAAGCGAGAAGGAGGGCGGATGCGCCAAGGCGGTGAGCGGAATGCCTATGCTACAGTTCTCGCTCGTGTCTATGCTCGACCTTATGACGACACTCTGCAACAACGACCGCCAGAAGGCTGCAATACATACCGCCCGACTGATGTGTCACAATCCGGCATCGCTCTTCGGCATCCGTCGCCGAGGCTACATAAGGGTGGGCTACAAGGCCGACTTCGTAATCGTGAGCGAGGCCGACTGGACTCTGAAGCAGAGCGACATCATAAGCAAGTGCGGATGGAGTCCGCTCGAGGGACACAAGTTCCACCATCAGGTCTACGCCACATTCTGCAACGGAAACAAGGTGTTCGACCTCAAGAAAGGTGTAGACAGAAGCTGCATAGGCGAGGCCGTAACCTTTGAGCGATAGATATTCTCAGAAGCGATTATTAACCATAATCTTGAAAAAATATGTTATTGTCAACAACTCCAACATTGGAAGGCCATCAGATACAGCAGTATCTTGGCTTGGTATCTGGCGAGGTTATTATCGGCGCCAATTTCATAAAGGATTTTACAGCATCGTTGCACGATTTCTTCGGAGGCCGCTCTTCGAGCTATGAGCAGACACTCATCGAGGCAAAGGAAGCTGCTTTGAAGGAGATGACCGAGCGCGCCGCAAGACTGGGCGCAAATGCCATCGTAGGCATCGACCTCGACTATGAGACCATAGGCGCAAAGGGCAGTATGCTTATGGTAAGCTGTAGCGGTACGGCCGTAAGAATCTAAAAGACTTAAAAGAACGACTTATATAGCGCAAAGTGCCATGTAAGTCGTTCTCTTTTTATAATATAGAAAATATAAACAACGAACGAAAAAAAAAGACTCGCAGTCGCACAAAAGGCGGTTGCGAGTCTTGCTATTGTAAAAGTTGATTGTGTTGTTGCGTGTTATAAAAAGTTTCAATTTTCAAATTTCAACTTTTAACAAAAGAAATTGTCCATTGTCAATTAAAATTTTCAACTTTCAATTCTCAATTTTCAAGTTTCTTATGAAGCCTTATGGTCGAAGCTTGCATCCCAGTCCTTCCATACAGGCTCGCGACCGACAGCTTTCAGCGAGGCGATGATGTCGCCCACCTTGCGGTTGTCGCTTACGGTAAACTGCTCCAACGCCTGCGGATATGTGTGGTATCCGCCCGGATTAACGCGACTCTCGGCACTCATAGTGGTAACGCCAAGCATAGCCATGTTGTTGCGGATGAAGGCTGGCTCGCGCGTTGAGTAGCTGATATCCACATCGTGGTCGAATATTCGCATGGCAAATGTAGCCTGTGCCAGTTGCTTGTCGGTCATGTAGCAGTTAGGGTGGAAGCCCTCGTTCTGCGCCGGCCTCATGCGAGGGAAGTTAACCGAGTATTTCGTGCGCCAGTATTTCTTCTGCAAGTATCTCAGGTGGTATGCCATCATCGTTATGTCCGTGCGCCATTCCTTTTCCAGACCGATGAGGACGCCCATGCCGATGGAATGAACTCCGGCCTGTCCCATGCGGTCGAAGCCGTTTACGCGCCATTCGAACTTGCTCTTCATGCCGCGCGGATGATAGATGTTGTAGTTTGCCTTGTGATACGTTTCCTGAAAGCAGATTACTCCGTTGAGGCCGTGCTCGCGCAGTTCGGCATATTCCTCGGCGGCGAGAGGCATCACCTCAATCTTCAGGTTTGAGAAATATTTCTTTGCTATGTCGAGTGCCTTTGCCAGATAAGGCACTCCGGCCTTTGCCGGGTTCTCGCCCGTTACGAGCAGGATGTTCTCGAAAGGTGCAATCTGCTTTATTGCCTTGTACTCGTTCTCAATCTGCTCGGGAGTGAGGATTACGCGCGGCATAGGGTTGCTGACGTGAAATCCGCAGTAGACGCAAGAGTTTGAGCACGAATTGGTTATATATAGCGGAATGAACATCGACATGGTATTGCCAAATCGCTCCTCTGTATATTTCTTGCTCAGCTGCGCCATCTGTTCAAGGTAAGGCTCGGCGGCAGGAGAGAGGAGAGCCATGAAATCCTCAACATCGCAATGGCTCTTGGCAAGGGCGCGTCGTACGTCGGCGTCGGTCTTCGACATTATCTTGCGGGTTGTCTCGTCCCAGTCAATCTTTTCTAATTCGTCTGAAAACATTGTTCTTGTCCGTTTTTATTCGTTCAGAAAGGCTGTAAGCGGTGATGATGCCGATGCAACCATGTTGTTTGTGGCTACGGCTCCCAGACCGCTCTCGTATGCCATGCGTCCGGCCTCGACTGCCATCTTGAAGGCCTTTGCCATCTCTACCGGATTGCCGGCTACAGATATTGCCGTGTTTACAAGACATGCCGATGCGCCCATCTCCATGGCCTCGGCTGCGTGGCTTGGCGCGCCTATTCCGGCATCGACAACCACCGGAACTCCGGCCTGCTCAATGATGATGCGGATGAACTCCTTGGTTTCGAGACCCTTGTTTGTTCCGATAGGGGCAGCCAGAGGCATTACGGTTGCTGCTCCGGCCTCTTCGAGCTGACGGCACAGAACTGGGTCGGCCTGACAGTATGGCAATACTACGAAGCCCAGCTTTACAAGCTTCTCGGTAGCCTTCAGAGTCTCAACCGAGTCGGGCAGAAGATATCGTGGGTCGGGATGTATTTCGAGTTTCAGCCAGTTTGTGCCGAACGCCTCGCGCGCCATCTGTGCGGCGAATACCGCCTCGTCGGCATCTCTCACGCCCGATGTGTTGGGCAGAAGCTGGATGTTAGGGTGGGCAATGTGCTTTAGCATGTCGTCTTCCTTGTCGTCAAGCTCGATGCGCTTCATTGCCAGAGTAACCATCTCTGTGCCAGAGGCTTTGATGGCTTCTTCCATTATCTGGTTCGAACTGAATTTTCCAGAGCCGAGAAACAGGCGTGAGCCAAATTCCTTTCCGGCAATTACTAATTTCTCCATTTATATAAGTTTAAGTTTTTCAGAATATTATCCTCCGCAAGCGGCTTTTATTATCACCACGCTGGCATTTTCGGCAAGCGGTGTGGCCTGCCATTCGGAGCGCGGAATCATCTCGTTGTTTACGGCTACTGCCACGCCCTTTTCGGGCAGCTGGAGCTGTGCGGCGAGGTCGCTCACGCTTGTGCCGTCGAACTCGGTTTCCTTATTGTTTACTGTTATTTTCATGCACAATGAATTTTGTTTCGTTCTAAATCTATGTAGAAACAAAGTGTGCGGTGTGAGGCTTTGAAACAAGTCCTTTCGCCGGTACTAACCGGATCAAGTATTTAGGGTATAATCTCAGCCTTGAAAGACGTTCAGGGCACCCCTCTGTTCTACTGAGGTGCAAAATAAACTATTATTTTTGTTATTTCCTAAAAAAACGATGATTATTTTGCAATAAAAAAGCGGAGTAATCGAACATTTAGATTACTCCGCCATATTGATTGCTGATATTATGCTACAAAGCCTTTGCCTTGTTTATTGCCGGATTGGCATACATGGTTAGTATGCGCTCGCGCAAGAATGCCTCGTCCTTGTCTGGAAGGTCGATTTTGGCAATCTGTCCGGCAATGTACTTCTCGAAGAACGCCTTGTCCTCGGCCGTGTACTTGTCCGAAGAGTCGGAGCCTGTGAGCTCGTCCATCGCGATGTAGTTGCAAGGATAGAGCATATAGTTTGAGTGTATGCCCTTGTCAATGTGCTTGGCTATCATGGTGAACAGCTCGGTCTTAGGCGTGCTGCGGTCAATGGTGTCGAGCCACTCGTTTATGCAAGGCGCGGTGTGATAGTGGATATGCCCCTTGAATCCGTAGATGCCGATGCTCATGTTGTCGAGGTCGTCCTGCTGGCTCTTCTTAAAGTCAGGGTTGTCGCGCTTCTGCTGGAACTCCTTGGCTTTCAGATAGTCGCATGGGTCGAACTCGTACGAGATGCTCAGCGGAACGATGTTCATGTCCTTCAAACGGTCTATGATGTCGCCCTCGCCGCCCATTGCAAGCATCTTCAGGATGCTGTCCTGAGTAAGGTCGTTGCTGTCCTTGGCTCTGCCTTCGCGCTGCGCCATCCAGATGTTCTCGTTCTTATGGTTGATGGCAAAGTGCATGTATCGGCTCATCGTAGCCGATGCCTGAAGCATCTGGCGCATGGTTAGTGCGCGCTGCACGATGAAGCTCTTGTTTATGCGCACAATCTTCTTTATCCAAGGGCGGATAAGGAGGTTGTCGCCGATGGCAATCTCTACCGTTGTGTCGAAGCCATTGTCGACAAGGAGAACCGACAGGAGGGCAGAGTCGAGCACGATGTCGCGATGGTTCGAGATGAACGTGTGGTGCTTGCTTCTGTCGGTTATGCTGTCGGCGTTCATCTCCATGCCCTTGCCGCACTTTGCCACAAGATTCTTCAGGAGAGGGTAGACGAGTGCCTTCTGGAACTCCAGATTTGTCTTGCATTGCAGAAGCTGCTTTGCAAGCATCTCGAACGGAACATCGGGCATCACCTTTGCCATTACAGCCTTGAATTCCTCGTCGGCTATAAGCTCCTGATATACGGCTGGCAGCTCCTCGGGGCTGTAAGGCCGTATGTTGTCGAATTCTTCAGGTATAGTCATGATGAAAGATTTTTGGTTAGAACTGGTTTTCTATTACATCGCTCAGCACGTCGCCCATGTTCAGTCCGGCAGCCTTTACCTGCTGCGGAATGAAGCTTGTGGCAGTCATGCCGGGTGTTGTGTTAATCTCCATGAGCATAGGCTTGTCGTTGCCCTCGGCATCTTTTGTAATGATGAAGTCTATGCGGATGATACCGTTGGCGTGCAGGATGTCGTAGATGTCAGAAACCATCTGGCGCACCTTGGCTGTTGTGGCATCGGCCAGTCGGGCAGGCGTAATTTCCTGAACCTGACCGTTGTACTTGGCATCGTAGTCGAAGAACTCGTTCTCCGAAACCACCTCGGTGGCTGGCAGAACAACGTTGCCCTTCTTAGTCTTGAAGCATCCAACGGAAATTTCTGTTCCCTTCATCTCGGCCTCAATCATCACCTCGTCGCTCTCGTTCATGGCCTTTGCTATTGCCTCCTGAAGCTCCTCGACCTTCTTCACCTTGCTCACTCCGAAGCTTGAGCCTCCGGCGTTAGGCTTTACGAAGCATGGCAGACCAACCTTGGCAATGATGTCGTTGTCGGCAGGCATAGGCTGTCCCTTGCGCACGATGAGCGATTCGCTTACCGGAATGCCGAAGCCCTTCAGATACTGGTTCAGCGTAAACTTGTTGAATGTCATTGCCTCTACGAGCACGTCGCTTGTTGAGTATGGCATGCGGATGAGGTCGAAATATCCCTGAAGAATTCCGTTCTCGCCTGGAGTGCCGTGTATGGTGATGTAGCAATAGTCGGGAGTGATTTTCACTCCGTTGTCGATGAAAGAAAAGTCGTTACGGTCAACGGCAACTCTTTTGCCGTCGGCTAATATCGCTTCCCATGCAGTACCCTTAATCTCTACTACATAAACCTTGTAAAGGTCGTGATGCATGAATGAGAAGATACCCTGGGCTGAACGCATTGACACATCGTGTTCAGATGAGTCTCCGCCAGCAACAATAGCAATTGTTTTCACGTTCTTATAAAATAAATTAGTAAATGTATGTGTTAATTTTCGTTATCCTTCTTTGCTCCCATGTATGTGCGCCATCTGTCAAGGAGCTGCACAATGTCGTCGGGCAGTTCTGATGTGAAGAACATGTCCTCGTGGGTTATAGGGTGCTGGAATCCCAGAGTCTTGGCATGCAGAACCTGACGGCTGCACACGTCGAAGCTGTTGGCTATGAACTGACGGTAGCTGCTGCTCTGGTTGCCTCGCAGAATCACGTTGCCGCCGTAGCGTGTGTCGGCAAACAGCGGATGGCCTATGTGCTTCATGTGCGCTCTGATTTGGTGTGTACGCCCAGTCTCGAGCACGCATTTCACGAATGTAACGTAGCCGAAGCGTTCGAGCACCTCGTAGTGCGTAACGGCATGCTTTCCGATGCCCGACTCGGGGTCGAAGACGGTCATCTGCATGCGGTCGTTAGGGTTTCGGGCTATGTTGCCTACAATCGTGCCCTTATCCTCCTCAATGTTGCCCCAAACCAGAGCGTTGTATTCGCGCTTCGTGGTCTTGTTGTAGAACTGCATTGCGAGGAATGTCTTTGCCTCGATGGTCTTTGCCACAACGAGCAGGCCGCTTGTGTCTTTGTCAATGCGGTGAACCAGTCCCACGCCCGGATCGTTAGGGTCGTAGTAAGGGTCGTCGCGCAAGTGCCATGCAATGCCGTTCACGAGCGTTCCGCTGTAGTTTCCGCATCCCGGATGAACCACGAGTCCGGCGGGTTTGTTTACAACAATTATCGAGTCGTCCTCGTATACGATATTAAGCGGAATATCCTCCGGAATTATCTCGTTGTCGTAGCGCGGACGGTTGTACATCATCTGGATGATGTCGTTCGGCTTGACTTTGTAGTTGCTCTTTACAGGCTTGCCGTTGGCAAGGATATAGTTAGCATCGGCCGCCGCCTGAATGCGGTTGCGGCTCACTCCTGCCAGACGGTCGACAAGGAACTTGTCTATTCTTAGTGGCGATTGCTTACCGTCGGCAGTGAATCGAAAGTGCTCGTATACATTGGTGCTGTCTTCTTCGTCTCCGTCTTCCTCGTCGTCAATGACATCGCCAATGTCTTCGCCCAGTTCGTATTCTGATTCCGGTATTTCAAATTCGTCGTTTTCGTTAATCATAAATCGTCTTTAAGAGATTTAACTATTCGTTTATCTACTACTCGTTCGCGGGCTCTTCGTTCTCTGTCTCGGCTGCCGGCTTTTTGCTTGTTGAGTCAGCCGATGCGCTGCCGTCTCCGTTTCCGACTATCAGCACTACTGTTGCCGATGACGGTATGCGGTCGCCTGCGAAAATCTTTTTGCCTTTGTACTTTACTCCGTAAACCCAGTCCTTCTCGCCCGGAATAAGCTCCATAGGGCCGGTCTTTATGCCAAGAGCCTCGAGCTTGGCCTGAGCGTCGCGCAGCGATGCGTTGTCGGCAATGTCGGGCAGAACGATGGTTGGAGTCTTTGTCTGGTTTATTGTAAGGTAAATGATGTGTCCTTTCTTCACGAAGTTGCCGGCGGTTGGCGACTGTTCAACCACGTTCTCGGGCGCCATGTCCTTGCGGTATGTTGAGTCTACAATCTCGTAGGCCAGTCCTGCCTCGTCGAGAATCTGCGCGGCCTTGCTGCTGTTCATTCCCGTAACCGACGGAACGGTAATCTTTTCGCCGTGGTGAGTATATGAGTCAACGCCGTACAATGTTACTGTGATGAGCAATACAACAACGCCCACCATCGCTATTATGTTTAGCCAGAAGAACCGGCTCTTCTGTCCTGTGAAAAAATCTTTTAAAGTCATACCTTTTTATATAGCTTGTTATATGCGTGGCAAAAATACAAAAATAAGCGCAAAAAAAAAGCAAAAGTTTTGGAAAACCTTTTGCTTCTTTATAATTCATTGTGTCTTGCTAACAACAAGCGAATTATTTCTTTCCGTTGAATTCGTCAGAAATAGTCAATTTCTTGCGACCCTTAGCACGGCGAGATGCCAATACGCGGCGGCCGTTAGCTGTTGCCATTCTCTCACGGAAACCGTGCTTGTTTCTTCTTTTTCTGTTAGAAGGCTGGAATGTTCTCTTCATTGTATGAATTTTTTAATTGTTATTATTCAACTTGTCAATCGGGTTGCAAAAATAGTTACTTTTTTTTAAATTACAAAGAATTGATTCATTTTTGCGATGATATTTTTGCAAATTTAACTGATTTCCACTATTTTTGCATCCAAATTTTGTAATAATAACATAAAAAACCGTATGATAAATTCACAGGACATTAAGAAGGGAACATGTATCCGTCTTGACGGCAAACTTTATTTCTGCATCGATTTCCTTCACGTAAAGCCGGGTAAGGGTAATACAATTATGCGTACAACTCTTAAGGATGTTGTTTCAGGCCGCGTTATCGAGCGTCGCTTCAACATCGGCGAGAAACTTGAGGATGTACGTGTTGAGCGTCGTCCTTATCAGTTCCTTTACCTCGAGGGTACAGACTATATTTTCATGAATCAGGAGACATTCGACCAGGTGCCTATCGCAAAGGATCTTGTAACTGGTGTTGACTTCATGAAGGAAGGTGATATTGTTGAGGTTGTGTCTGACGCTTCTACCGAGACTATCCTGTTTGCTGAAATGCCAGTTAAGACCGTTCTCCGCGTAACTTACACAGAGCCGGGCCTGAAGGGCGATACTGCAACTAACGCATCTAAGCCAGCAACTGTTGAGACAGGTGCTGAGGTTCGCGTTCCTTTGTTCATCAACGAGGGCGAGCTTATCGAGGTTGATACTCGCGACGGCTCATACCTTAACCGCGTAAAGGAATAATCACTTTGCAAACAATTATATGTAAAAGCACGCCGTAAGGTGTGCTTTTTTTTGTTTTTATTTTGCCGTTATCCGTCTTTGTTGTATTTTTGTAAAATAGAAACCCCGATTTGACGAAAATCAACTATGGACAATACTTCTGCTAACCGAAACAACGGCATAGCCTTGCTTGCAACCGAAGACAGACCGCGCGAAAAGATGGTGCGACTGGGCGCAGAGGCTCTCACGAATGCCGAATTGCTCGCAATCCTGGTGGGAACGGGAACGGCAGAAGAATCCGTCATCGAGTTGATGCAGCACATCCTCAGAGACTGCGACAACAACATAAGTCTGCTGGGCAAGCGCTCGGTCGACGAACTTTGCAGCTACAGAGGAATAGGCGTGGCAAAGGCAGTATCGATACTCGCCGCCTGCGAGCTGGGAAAGCGCCGCAGCATGGTCGAGGACAACCGCACGCACATCGAGTCGTCGCGCGACATCTACGCACTCATGAAGCCCCGCATGCAAGACCTTACCGTAGAGGAGTGTTGGGTAATTCTGATGAACCAGTCGGCAAAGGTGATAGCCGTCGAAAACGTGTCGCGCGGAGGAATAACCGGTACGATGGTAGATGTGCGCATGGTTCTCAGAACGGCTCTGATGAAGCAGGCTACGACGATTGCGCTATGCCATAATCACCCATCGGGAAACACGCGCCCAAGCCGCGATGACGACAATCTTACAAAAAGGCTCTTCGATGCAGGCAAGATAATGCAGATAAGGCTCGTAGACCATGTAATCGTTACCGAGACAGGCTATTACAGCTATGCCGACGAGGATAGGATGGGCTGATGATTTAAAACAAAACTGAATATGGATAAGTTAAAGATAGAAGAAAGAATAATTGAGGTGCTGAAAACAGTCTATGACCCCGAGATTCCCGTAAACATCTACGACCTCGGACTCATTTACAAGATAGACCTCGCTGATGACTTTACGCTGAGCGTAGACATGACGCTCACCGCACCAAACTGCCCTGCCGCCGACTTCATTATGCAGGACGTGCAGCAGAAGCTCGATGCCATCGACGGAGTGAAATCGGCTACCGTCAACCTCGTTTTCGAGCCTGAGTGGCACAAGGACATGATGACCGACGAGGCAAAATTAGAATTAGGCTTTGATCTATAAATGAAGAAAAACGTATATTTCCTTTCAGACGCCCACCTCGGCTCAAGGGCCATTCCGCACGGACGGATGCAGGAGCGCAGGCTTGTCAGATTCCTCGACAGCATCAAGGACAAGGCAAGCGCGGTGTATTTCCTTGGCGACATGTTCGACTTCTGGTTCGAATACAAACTCGTTGTGCCAAAGGGATATACCCGATTCCTTGGAAAGGTTAGCGAACTGACCGACAATGGCGTGGAGGTTCATTTCTTTACGGGAAACCACGATATCTGGTGCGGCGACTATCTTGAAAAGGAATGTGGCGTGATTATGCACCGAAAGGAACTCACAACCGAGATTTACGGCAAGGTGTTCTTCCTTGCACACGGCGACGGACTGGGCGACAAGGACAAGAAATTCCGTTTCTTGCGATGGCTGTTCCACAATAAGGTGGCGCAGACGCTGTTCGCAGCCATCCATCCGCGCTGGGCAGTAGATTTCGGCCTTAACTGGGCAAAGCACAGCCGCATGAAGCGCGTTGACGGCAAAGAGCCGCCTTACATGGGCGAGGACAGAGAATACTTGGTGCTCTATGCCAAGGAATATCTCGAAACGCATCCCGAGATAAACTATTTCATCTTCGGACACCGCCACATCGAGCTCGACCTTATGCTGCGTCGCAACTCGCGCCTGATGATTCTTGGCGACTGGATAAACTTCTTCTCGTATGCCGTTTTCGATGGCGAACACATGTTCCTCGAAGAGTTTATCGAAGGTCAGTCGCAACCGTAATTTTTTCAGAAAGATATGAAATTCTCAATAATAGTACCCGTCTACAACCGTCCTGCCGAAGCCGGCGAACTGCTCGAGAGTCTCTCGCGCCAGTCGTTTACCGACTTCGAGGTGGTTATGGTCGATGACGGAAGCACGGAGACTTGCGAGGAGGTGTGCCGACAGTATGCGTCGAAGATGCCCGTGAGATACTTCTTTAAGCCCAACAGCGGCCCGGGAGCAACCCGAAACTATGCCGCAGAAAAGAGCCAGGGCGAATATCTCATAATCCTCGATTCTGACGTGGTCCTGCCCGAGACATACCTTCAGGTTACGGCCGAGGAACTGAGCCACAAGGATAGCGATGCCTTCGGAGGCCCCGACAGCGCGCACGAGTCGTTTACCGACATGCAGAAGGCCATAAGCTACAGCATGACATCGTTCTTTACCACAGGCGGCATACGCGGAGGAAAGAAGAAACTCGACAAGTTCTATCCGCGCAGCTTCAATCTTGGCTGCAAGGCCGAGGTTTTCAAGGCTCTCGGCGGATTCTCGGACATGCGCTTCGGCGAGGATATCGACTTCAGTATCAGAGTGTTCAAGAACGGATATTCGTGCCGCCTGTTTCCCGAATCGTGGGTGTGGCACAAGCGCCGCACGGATCTGAAGAAGTTCTTCAAGCAGGTCTACAATTCGGGCATTGCCCGTATAAACCTCTACAAAAAATATCCCGAGTCGCTAAAGGTGGTTCATCTCTTGCCGATGTTCTTTACCGTGGGCACTCTGGCCTGCATCATCGCCTCGCTTCTGTGCCTTATAGTTGCGTTTTACATCTATTCGGTTTACATCATGCGCGACAATTCGGGAATGCTATACGAGATGATGGGCACTTACGGAGTGATGAGATATCTTGGATTGGCGGCGATTGCCATCTCGCCTCTGGTGCTCTATTCGTTGTTGCTCTGCGCCGACTCGTCGGTACGAAACCGAAGTCTGAAGATTGGAATCTTTAGCATTGCCGCGGCATTCACCCAGCTTGTGGGCTACGGATTGGGCTTCATCCATGCGTGGTGGGGCAGATGCGTGCTCGGAAAGGGCGAGCTTGAGGCATTCAAGAATACATTCTACAAATAACAGTAAAAAACTCTTAATCCAAATGAAAATGATAAAACACAAGTTAAGCCTCCTGCTGCTGATGATTTTTGCGGCAGCCAGCTCGTTTGCAGCGGTTGATGAGGCTAAGGTAGCTGCAAAGCGCGATGCCATTCTGAAGAATATTGTCGGAGCCAAGCAGAGCGCCGACCAGAAAACCGTGAGCATTGTGCAGTTTGGCGCAAAGGGCAACGGAAAGAACGACTGCAAGCCGGCTTTCGACAAGGCTATGAAGAAGGCCGAGAAAACCAAGGGCGGACTGCACATCGTGGTGCCAAAGGGCGTGTACTATATCAACGGACCGATAAATTTGGTAAGCAACATAGTGCTTGAAATTCAGCAGGATGCGGTGCTCAAATTCTCCGACAATCCCGATTCTTATCCGCTTGTTGAGACCAGTTGGGAAGGCACTTACGTCATGAACTACAGTCCTTTCATCTATGGAAAGGGGCTTTCTGACGTGTCAATCATAGGCAGCGGAACAATAGACGGCAACGCCCTCGAAACCTTCGGCAAATGGAAGCCAGAGGGTAAGCAGACTGCCGACCAGATGCTTAGCCGCGAGATGAATCACAAGGAACTGCCTATTAAGGAGAGGGTGTTCGGAAAGGGACATTTCCTCCGTCCGCAGATGGTTCAGTTCTACATGTGCAAGAATGTTACAATCGACGGTTTGAAGATGACAAACTCGCCATTCTGGTGCTTGCATCTCTTGCAGGTTGATAATGCCATCGTCAAGAATCTTAGTTTTAAAGCTAATAAAATCCTGAACAACAACGGCGTAACGCTCGAGTACGCATCTAACGTTTTGGTCGAAGGCTGCCATTTCTGCAATGCCGACGACAACGTGGTTGTTAAGTGCGGACGCGATAACGACGGCTGGACAACAAACATTCCGTCGCGCAACATCGTGGTGCGCAAGTGCCAGTTCAAGGGGCTTCACGCTTTTGTGTGCGGAAGCGAGGTTTCGGCAGGCATTCAGGATGTTTTTGTTGAAGATTGTACTTTCGCGGGATATTGCAAGCGCGGATTCTACATCAAGACGAATCCCGACCGCGGCGGATATGTTCGCAACATCTACATAAGCAACTGCGAGTTTGGCGAGGTCTACGATCTTCTGTTCGTAACTTCAGTCTATTCGGGCGAGGGCTTGCGCAACAACTATTTCTCTGATGTTCACGACATTCATGTGCGCAACGTGCGATGCAAGAAGGCCCGTAATGCCGCTTTTGTCCTTCAGGGAAGTGCCGTCAGACCGGTCTACAACGTTTCTTTGAACAACGTTGAGGTTGAAGAGGCAAAGCACGGCTTCACGTTCGACTATACAAAATATATCGAGATTTCGAACACTCACGTTGGCGAGAAAATCGAGATTCCTTCTTCTCTGACAGACGAGGAGATGAAAGACTTTGAATAATGAAAATGAAAAAAATCCGCTTTCCGATGTTGATTTTGGAAAGCGGATTTTTTTATGCGTTTTTGTCTGATTACGACAACTTGTTCCACACCCAGAGAACGATTACCGCTCCCACAACGGCTGTGATAATTTGACCTAAGATTCCGGCGCCAGCTTGTATTCCCAAAAGGCCGAACACCCATCCGCCAACTGCGCCGCCAACGATTCCAAGGAGAAGGTCGATAAGGCATCCTTTTCCTTCTCTGTTAGTCAGTTTGCAGGCAATAAAGCCTGCAATGATTCCTGCAATAATTCCAACGATAATTCCAGACATAATAAGTAAAGTATTTAAAAATAAAGTTTTGCACAAAAATAGTATAAATTTCTTTATGTCAGCAAAATATTAAAGTTAAAAAGAGTTATGATTATTTTTTTTGAGAGGTAATGTTGTTAGAATGAAAGATAATATTGTGTGTAAATCTTGAAAAAATGTGCTAATATTAAGAATAATATTTAATTTTACGACGATTTAAAATCCATTTCTAATATGAAGCATATTTTTATAGGTTTCCTAAGTCTTGTCTTTTTATTTGCTAAGCCTATGTTTACTTTGGCGAAGGATGCTTATGCCGTGATGTCGCCCGACAGTACAACGCTTACTTTTTATTATGACTCAAAAAAAACTATGCGCAAGGGAACTGCTTATATGTTGGATGCCATAGATTCAATTCCTGCATGGACATCAAATAGCTGTTTGACTACCGTAACATTTGATAAGTCTTTTAAGTCGGCTCGTCCCACATCGTGTGCATATTGGTTTGCTGGTCTTAGAAATCTAACAAAAATAGAAGGACTGAATAATCTTGACACTTCGGATGTTTGTGACATGAGATATATGTTCTTTCGGTGTTATCATCTGTCAGAGTTGAATTTGAAAGGCTTTAATACTTCTAATGTGAAGAATATGGAGTGGATGTTTCGTGATTGTGTTGAACTGAAAGAATTGGATTTGAGCAGTTTCGATACCAAGAATGTTACGAGAATGAGCAATATGTTTTTTGGTTGCCGTGGACTTACAATTCTTGATTTAAAAAGCTTCAATACTTCGAGTGTTAAAAGCATGAATGGAATGTTTTCAGAATGTAAAAAACTTATAAGTTTGAATTTAAGTGGCTTTAATACCCTAAATGTAACAGACATGTATTTTATGTTTTACCGTTGTTCAAGTCTGAAAAATCTTGATTTGGGTAGTTTTGATACTTCAAATGTAAAGAATATGGGGGCAATGTTCGCTGGATGTTGTGATTTATCCAGTCTTAATTTGAGTAGTTTCAATACATCAAATGTAAAGGATATGTCTGCCATGTTTGATGGATGTTGTAGCTTGTCTAATCTTGATGTCAGTGGCTTTGATACTGCAAATGTTACAGATATGAGAAGGATGTTTTGTGGTTGTAGCAATCTTGAAAGTCTTGATGTAAGCCACTTCTATACCTCTAAACTAAGGAGAATGAACTATATGTTTGAAAACTGTGCTTCTTTAACAAGTATAGATTTAGGTAGTTTTGATACTTCGGATGTATTTGACATGACGGGATTGTTTTCGGGATGCAAAAGTCTTACTATTCTGGATTTGAGTAACTTCAATACTGATAAATGTCATGAAAGGCATTGGATGCTCCGCGATTGCTGTAATTTGAAATCTATCTATGTAAATCCTAAAAGTTGGAATTCTAATTTCTATGGTCAGGAAATGTTTAAAGGTTGTGAAAAACTCGTTGGTGAAAATGGAACAAAATACAATCCGAAAATGGTCGGCGTGGAATATGCTCGCATCGACGGTGGTAAAGATAATCCCGGTTATCTTACGGCGAAAGAATAAAATGATGATGTTATAAGTAATCTGATTAAAATTTGTGACTGAAAAAATAACCATCCATTTCAAGAAACTGATTTTTGAAATGGATGGTTTGGTATGTTTTTTACTCATTATCCAGATTTACCTCTTCGAGAGTGTACTTGCTGCTTCCGTCGAAGCAATGCGTACAAACTTGGCACTTAGGCAGACCGATGGCGGCAATGAGGTCTTCGAGCTTTGTAAACTTGAGCGACGACAAACCGAAACGTTCGCGTATGATGTCTACCATCTTCTTATATTCAGGCGAGTCGGTTGTGGCGTATGCCTCAAGATTCTTGTTGCCGTCGCCCTCAAGTTCGGCAATGATGCGTCGGGTTATCAGCTCCATGTCGCTCTTTGACGATGTGAAGTTGATGAACGGACAGCCGTACACCAGCGGCGGACAGGCTATACGCATGTGAACCTCCTTTGCTCCGGCCTCGAACAGACAGGCTGTGTTGTCGCGCAGCTGAGTGCCTCGTACAATAGAGTCGTCGCAGAACAGAACCTTCTTGTTCTTTAGGATTGCCGTGTTCTGTATCAGCTTCATCTTGGCAACAAGGTTGCGCATCTCCTGATTTGAAGGAGTGAACGAGCGAGGCCATGTAGGAGTGTATTTTGAAATGGCGCGCTGGTAAGGCACACCGTGTCCGGCAGCATATCCTATTGCCATGCCAACGCCAGAGTCGGGGATACCGCAGGCGCAGTCAACCTGAGTCTTGTCTTCCTTGCCCATGGCATATCCGCAGGCGTTGCGCACCTCCTCGGTGTTGCGTCCCTCGTAGTCTGAAGTAGGGAATCCGTAATAAACCCACAGGAACGAGCAGATCTGCATTCTCTTGTTAGGCTTGCGAAGCTGTTCCATGCGGTCGCTGTGCAGCTTTACAATCTCGCCCGGGCCAAGGAACTTCTCAATCTCGTATCCAAGGTTTGGGAACGATGTAGATTCCGAAGTGGCTGCGTATGCGCCGTCCTTTTTGCCTATCACTATAGGCGTGCGTCCCCACGAGTCGCGTGCGGCAATTATTCCGTCTTCGGTAAGCAGCAGCATGGTGCACGAACCCTTCACCTCGCGGAACACGTTCTCTATGCCTTCAACAAAGTCCTTTCCTTTGATTATCAGCAGAGCCACAAGTTCGGTTGGGTTTACCTTTCCCGAACTGAATTCTGAAAGGTGCATGTTCTCCTTCAGAAGCTTGGATGCTATCTCCTCAAGGTTGTTTATCTTGGCAACGGTACATATTGCAAAGCGTCCGAGGTGCGAGTTGAAGAGCAGAGGCTGAGCGTCGGTGTCGCTAATGATGCCGATGCCCGAGTTGCCTTCGAAATCCTTCAGTTCGTCCTCAAACTTTGTTCTGAAATAAGAGCTTTCCAGATTGTGGATAGATCGTTTAAAACCTTTGGTCTGACTATAGGTCGCCATACCGCCGCGGCGAGTACCTAAATGAGAGTTGTAGTCGGTGCCGTAGAACACATCGGTTATGCACTCGGATGTAGACACCGTGCCGAAAAAACCAGCCATTGTTGTTTGTCTATTTTGTTGTTAGAAATAAATGTTGCAGATAAAAACGAGAAAAGTCCCGGACACCGCTGGGCGGAGAGGGGGACTCTTTATCTTTGCTGATGCGCTAATACATCATGCCAATTACTTTGTTTGCCAATGTTGCAGGCAGAATCTTGTTCAGGAATACGAAGAGATGGTATTGCATGCCTACGGTGCTGAACATACATGGACTGCCCTGCGACGCCATGCTGAGCAGTTTCTTTGCCATGCGCTCTGGTGTGATGCCGTTCTGCTCGTCGTGCTCCATAGTCTTCACGGCCTTGCTCATGCGGGTGTACACGTTGCTGCCGGCATAGCTCTTGGTGCGCGAGCCTGTAAAGCCCGTCTTTACGTCGCCCGGAAGCAGGCAGCATACCTTTATGCCAAACTCGCTCACCTCGTTGCGCAAAGCCATGGCCATGGCGTTTATTGCCGATTTGGATGCCGAGTAGAATGCCTGATAAGGTATTGGGAATGTGGCAGCAAGACTGCTTACGAAGATGATGCGTCCCGAATGGGCGTTGCGCATGTATGGCAGTACGGCCTGCGATATGTTCACGGCGCCGAAGAAGTTTACGTCGAACTGACGCTTAGCCTCGCTAAGGTCGGTAAACTCAACTGCTCCCGAAATGCCCATGCCAGCGTTGCTTATGAGCACGTCAATCTTTCCGGCCTCGCCAGCCACCTTCTGGGCTGCGGCCTTGCAGTCGTCGGGGCTTGTAACGTCACAGTCAATGTGCGTTACTCCCGTGTGGCTTTCTCCGTGCCTTGACAGCTCGTAAACCTTATATCCTCTGGCAGCAAAAAGGTCGGCAGTGGCCTGCCCGATGCCCGAACTTCCGCCTGTGATGATCAATGTTTCCATACAAGGCGCAAAAATACAAAAAAATCCCCTCCAACAAAATAGTTGGAAGGGATAAATATCTATTTAGCAAATCAAATTATAGCTTGTTGTCAGAACCAAGTACCTCAACAATCTTGTGGATGTACATCTTCTTCATGTTCTCACGAGCAGGCTTCAAGTACTGACGTGGGTCGAAGTGAGATGGGTTCTCAGCCAAGTGCTTGCGGATAGCAGCAGTCATTGCAAGACGAGAGTCAGAGTCGATGTTGATCTTGCAAACAGCGCTCTTAGAAGCCTCGCGGAGCTGCTCCTCTGGAATACCTACTGCATCTGGCAACTTACCGCCGAATGCGTTGATTGTGTCAACCTCGTCCTGAGGAACTGAAGAAGAACCGTGAAGAACGATAGGGAAACCTGGAAGCTGCTTCTCAATCTCGTGAAGGATATCGAATGCCAATGGAGGAGGAACGAGCTTGCCTGTCTTAGGGTCGCGAGTACACTGCTCTGGAGTGAACTTGTAAGCACCGTGTGAAGTACCGATAGAGATTGCCAAAGAGTCGCAACCTGAACGAGTTGAGAAGTCAACAACCTCTTCTGGCTTAGTGTAGTGAGAAACTGCTGAAGAAACCTCGTCCTCAACACCTGCAAGCACACCAAGCTCAGCCTCTACTGTTACATCGAACTTGTGAGCATACTCAACAACCTTCTTTGTAAGAGCAATGTTCTCCTCGTATGGAAGAGATGAACCGTCGATCATAACTGAAGAGAAACCGTTGTCGATACACTCCTTGCAGATCTCGAATGAATCACCGTGATCAAGATGAAGAACGATTTCTGGCTTCTCGCAACCCAACTCCTTAGCATACTCAACAGCACCCTGAGCCATGTAGCGGAGGATAGTACCGTTAGCATAGTTGCGGGCACCCTTAGAAACCTGCATGATGACAGGTGACTTTGTCTCTACAGCAGCCTGTACGATAGCCTGCATCTGCTCCATTGTGTTGAAATTGAACGCTGGGATAGCATAGCCACCAGCAACTGCCTTCTTAAACATCTCACGAGTGTTTACAAGACCTAGTTCTTTGTAATTAACCATGATATTGTATTTGTTATAAATTGTTAAAAAATCTTTCGTTTTTTTGCCTCAACGGCATTGCAAATATAATTATTACAAATATATAAATCTGTAAAAATAACGCAAAAAATATACTACTTGACATCATTTTTGCTTTTCGGATGACTTTTTGCGCACATTTTGCTACCCGTTTGAAAAGCGGAGTTTGCATGGTAACGTACACGACATTGTAGTAAGTACAATAAGACGGCCGTAATCCTGACTGGAAAATACAAAATATGGCACGATTCCAAAACTTTTCTTATTTTTGCACCGTCTTTTCCCGTAGGCCGCATTATTCTGAACATGTATATCATCTGGCGGCTGCCCGGGAAACACATCATTTTTTTGACGACGACAAAATTACAAACTAACTATTTAGCATTTATGAGTAAAGTTGACTTGGCTTTGGAGATAGCCGTAAAGGCTCATGCCGGTGCGCTTGACAGAGACGGAGAGGCATACATTCTTCACCCGCTGGCAGTAGGACTGATGGGCAAGACCGATGAGGAACGAATGACAGGATTTCTGCACGATGTGCTCGAAGATTCGGACTGCACGCCCGAATCGCTCATAGAGCAGGGAATTCCCGAAAGCGTGGTTAATGCGCTTGTTCTGCTTACGCACGACAAGAAAACGGCATATTCCGACTATATCCAGAATATAATCGACTCGCACAACCCAATAGCCCTGACGGTTAAGTATTACGACCTTCGGCACAACTACGAGCGCGGAAAGAAATACCCCGATTTGTGCGAGAAATACGAGCCAGCCATCAAGCAGGTGAAGAAAGCCGTTGAGGAACTGAATACCGTTTCGCTCTACACTCCTTCAGAAGGAACTGAATATGCCATTTTTGCCGCAGGATGTTTCTGGGGCGTGCAGCATTATCTGCAAAAGCAGGCTGGCGTAACAAAGACTCTCGTAGGATTTACGGGCGGCAAGGAAGAGCGGCCGTCTTACGAGGATGTGAGAACGCACAAGACAAGTCATGTCGAGGCCGTGATGGTAGAGTTCGATTCAAGCAAGGTGAGCTTCGAGGATTTGTGCAAGCTGTTCTTCGAGATACACGACCCGGCTCAGACCGACGGTCAAGGGCCTGACAAGGGAAGCCAGTATCTGAGCGGAGTGTTCTACACGTCGGAAGAGCAGCATCAGACTGTAGGAAAACTCATCGATATTCTGCAAGGCAAGGGCTATGAGGTAAATACGAGGGTTGAGGCTGCCGGAAACTTCTGGATTGCAGAGCAATACCATCAGAATTATTACGAAAATACTGGCGGAAGTCCGTACTGCCATTTCAGAATAAGGAAGTTTGACAGGTAGAATGATGCGCGCAAAATTGTAGAAAGTACAATAAGAGCGGCGCTTTGCGCCTGCCGTGCCGATGCGCTATATTATATAAAGGTGTCTATATGGCTAAAAAACAACGCCAAAAGTTTGGCGGTTTGTTCAGAATGCACTATCTTTGCACCCTGTTAAAGTGACCATTACACACTTGTTGTTACCAAACAATAAAGTTAATAGAATATAAAACAAAAAATATAAAGAAAAATGAAAGAAGGTCTTCATCCAGAAAATTATCGTCCTGTAGTATTCAAGGATATGTCAAACGGCGATATGTTCCTTTCACGTTCAACTGTAAAGACAACTGAGATAGTTGAGTTCGAGGGCGAAACTTATCCAGTATACAAGCTGGAAATCTCAAGCACATCTCACCCATTCTACACAGGTAAGAGCAAGCTTGTCGATACAGCTGGTCGTGTTGATAAGTTCATGAGCCGTTACGGTAAGGTTAAGAAGTAATTTTTCCTACTTATTAGCATAATAAAGCCTCTCTTTTCAGAGAGGCTTTATTGTTTTTATATCTGCCTTAGTTTTTCTTCGAGAATCTTTCTGAAGGCTTCTTTCTTTGTGTCGAAGGCTTCGCTTCCGGGCGTTTCGCCTTCTTGCCTGAGCCATTCTTCAAAGGCTTCGATGGCCTTCATGCGTGCCATGCTCTTGCCGGCTCTCATGCCGCTGCCGTATTGTGTGTGTGGCAGCAGACTTCGGTTGAAATTGCCGTCGCTCATATCAGTTCTTTCTTAAAAATGAGTTTCTGTTCCAAGTGTAGCAGATCGGGCCGGCTATGTAAGGCGCTACTTCCTTGCGGTCGTCGCGGTTCATCTCGCCTATGTTGAGCGTGAATGTGAGGTCGCCGTCGCTGCCGAATGTAGCCGATTGCAGGAAGATGTCAATCTTCTCGGTCAGCTTAGCGTAGCCGTCCTCGCTTATTGTGTCGGGGCGTTGTGCCATGTATTCGCCCAGCTTTGGATATTTTATGTAGTTGTCGCGCTTCAGTTCCTTCTTCCAGTCGGAAGTGTAGAAGTGGATGTTGCTGAACTGCTTCAGCGAGTCGCCCATGGTGCGAATCATGCAGATGATTTTTGTGCTGTCGGTTACCGGGAGCAGCTTCATCTCGAGAGTGTAGCCCTTAGACAGTTTTACTTGCGTGTAGTCGTCGGTCAGTTTGGTCATTTCGCATTGGTTGTCGAAGCGGTTCTTTACGATGGCGCGCATCTTGCTGTCTATAAAGTCTATGCAGTCGGCCTTGTTCACCTTGGTAAGATATGGCATCACGCTGTCGGGCATAGCCACGAATACGTCGCGCATCTTCTGCGCATATCCGGCTTGAACCATAAGGCAAAGCAGGGCTATTATAATGTGTTTCTTCATCTTGTTCAAATTTGTAAATGTTTCTGCAAAGATAATATTTGTAGTCGTAATCTGTGCATCTCGCCAGTCTTTTTGTTGTCAATGCTTTGTGCCCAGATACAGGAACACCATTCCCAGAAGTACGAGGAAGAGGTCGAGAGCCTTACTCTTTCTGTTCTTCTCGTGAAAGACGAGTGCTCCGAAGATGAACGACACGATAACGCTGCCTCTGCGCACCATACTCACGATGCTGATCATAGCTCCGTCGAGGCTGAGGCTGTAGAAATACACGAAGTCGGCCGCGCTAAGGAAGAGCGAAATAAGTATGATGCACCAGTCCCAATGGAACGGGGTAGTGGTCTTGCGCTTTGGATACCACAGCAACAGCATCATCGCTCCCATCATGAAGAACTGGTAGATGTTGTAGTAGCTCTGTACCGCCATCTTGTTAAGTCCCACGCCGCCGTTCTGTGGTGCGGCCATCAGATACTTGTCGTACAGTCCGCTTATTGCTCCGAGGACGCTTGCCAGCACCACGAACAGAATCCATTTGTTGTGCTTGAAGTCGATGCCTTCCTTCTTTCCGCTTCGGCTAAGCATGAAGAACGATACCACGGCAAGACCTACGCCAATCCATTGGTATATGTTCAGCCTCTCGCCAAACACGAGGAGCGCGCCCACAAGCACCATAACGGGGCGTGTGGCGTTGATAGGGCCGACGATGGTGAGCGGCAGGTGCTTCATTCCGAAATAGCCGAAAATCCACGATGCCAGAACGATGAACGCCTTGAGCAGGATGTACTTGTGTACGTCCCATCCGCCGTCGGTCTGAACGTAGAAGACGGAGCAGTCGCATATGCTTCCCTGAGCCGATGCTATTATAAAAGGTATGAATACGAGACTTGAAAAGAGCGTGTTGAGAAACAGAACGGGTATTACCGCGTTGTCTTTCAATGATTTCTTCTTGAACACGTCATAGAATCCCAGCAGAGTAGCCGAGAGAAAAGCAAACAATAACCACATTGTATTGAAAATGTTAATTTAAGAATATGTCTTCGGGATATTCGATGTCTACCAGAAACAGGGCGTGTCCCGGTGCGCTGCTGCCAGCCATGCAACGGTCTTTGCCCTCAACGATGCGGCGGAATCCGTCCTCGTCGAGCTTGCCTGCGCCCACATCGAGCAGAGTGCCCACGATGGCCCGCACCATGTTGCGCAGAAATCTGTCGGCCTTGATGGTGAACACCCATCTGCCGTCGTCGAGCGGAGACCATTCGGCCTGCATCATCTTGCAGATGTTGGTCTTGGCATCGGTATGCAGCTTGCTGAAGCTTGTAAAGTCGCTGTATTCAAACAGGATTTTTGCCGCGCTGTTCATCTTGTCGAAGTCGGGCGCCTTGCCAAATATTCGTGCCGTATAGTTGCGCCCAAACAGCTCCTTGCGGTTGGCAATGTAATACTTGTATGTGCGCGATGTGGCATCGAAACGGGCATGTGCATCGGGCTTTACCGCTCTTACGTTGTACACCACGATGTCGGGCGGCAGAATACGGTTCAGCTTGTCGGTGAGCCAGTTGCTCTCGAGCTGCTGCTCGCTGTCGAAGTGCGCCACCATTAGTGCGGCGTGAACTCCGGCATCGGTTCGCCCTGCTCCCACCACCGGCGTGTCGGTGCGCAGAAGGGTAGACAATGCCTTCATGAGAGTTTCCTGAACGCTTGTTCCGTTGGGCTGAATCTGCCATCCGTGATAGGCAGCGCCGTCGTATCCTAAATAGATGAAATATCTTTGCATAATCGGGTGCAAAATTACAAAAAATATTTCAAACTGTTATACGCCAAATCAATACGCCGCCTTTGTTTTGGCTGTTTCTGGTGTGGTTTTGTTCGGGATTCCTTCGAGATGCGTTCGGGACATTTCTCTTTTCTGCCGATTCCGATGCGGACATGGGGCGATTTTGCCCTGTTTTGGTATCTTTTTAGGGTGTTTTTTGTGTCTGTTTTGGTGCTATTTGCCTTTGTAGAAAAATGTAAGTAATTGATAATAGGAATTTTAGCATATAGAACGTTTCAGCGTTTCAGCGTTTCAGTTAGTCCTTGAGGGGTTTCAATTTTCTTTTCTTTATTATATAACTTATTTATTATTAATTAGTTATATATATTATAAGGATGGTTTGAAATAAAAATATACCCCTTGAAACACTTGAAACGCTGAAACGCTGAAACGCCAGATGCCGTTAGCAAGAAAACGTAGAATGGGTTTTAGGGTATAATCCGCTGTTGGTTATAGTCCCTTTCTTTATAGCTCATTATTTCTTGTTTTATAACAAGAAAAAATGGAATGCTATAAATGTAGAATTTAGAGATGAATCACCAAGGCATAAAAAAATAGGTTTGATTCTTGTATGGACTTATTTGTTAATACCAGAAGTTCTAATGGTTGTCGTGGCAATGTTAAAATGAGTATTTATTAACGACATCTCATGCAATAAACAGTAGTAATGTTGTACTGTCTTGCATAATAAGCAACAGAGCGGAAAAACGAAGAATCAACTCTTTAGTTTTTCCGCTCTTGTTTTTCAAAATGCTGGCAAAATAGGCTTCAATCAAAAATAATTTTGTACATTTACCGCCGTTAAAACAGCAATTCAAAATTGTGAAAAACAGACTTTACGATAGCAACAACCGCGCCGTTATAAACGAATTTGGCGTTGTGCGACAGGTAACGAACTACTACCCGTTTGGTGGAGTGTTTAGCACCACGGCATACAACCACGGAGACGACTTGCAGCCATACAAGTATAACGGCAAGGAACTCGACCGTACCCACGGCCTTGACTGGTACGACTATGGCGCACGAAACTATGATGCCTTTTTGCCAATGTTTACATCGATAGACCCATTGTGTGAGAAATACTATCTTTGTGATATGATAAATAGTTGCTTTTTTATGATTAATAAATGTATAAGAAACAATATGAGAATCTTACTTCTTATTATAGTGCTTTTTTTTTTGCACGGTCTGTGTGCCTGCGCAAGAAAGTCGTTTGACGACAAATCGGGAATATAGGTTTGAAAATGCAAAGGTGTTATATGGCATTATGAAACATCATATTGATGAGACCACTTTGACAGATATTGCAAAAAGGAAGTGTAAGCCATTTGAATTTATTTTCAAGACTGACTCTTGCGGAATTGTTAAAAAAGTTTTAACAACACCAAGAAGCGTAAACAAGAATTGGAAGGATACAAATAAAGCAATTATCAAAGATATAAAACGGAATAACATTCGTTTTTATGTGGTTCTTGAGACTCATCATGTTTCAAATGCTTCAACAATCCTTGGCGATGTTAAAAAAAGAAAAAAATTTAAAGTTCTTGTTTCTGTTCCAGATTCGTATCAAAAATATTTCCTACAGGAGCTTGATAATTGACCACAATCTGTTCCTGTTTCTGGAGAAATGTTGTCCTTTTTGCTTGTTGGGATTGTTCCAAAAAACATACACTCGCAGCTATGCAGCAGAATTTGAAAATTATGCTGCATAATCTGAGATAAAGTCATTTGTAATGCTCTCAAGGCATAGCCTTGCAAAATAAACAACAGAGCGGAAAACGAAGAATCAAACTCTTTCTTTTTTTCCGCTCTTGTTTTTTCAAAATGCAGGCAAAACTGATTTCAGTCAAAAATAATTTTGTACATTTACCGCCTTAAAAACACCAATATTTTTAAGGCTTCGGTCCAAGACCAGCCAATGTGGGGAAAGTCTTTTTATTTTAATGTCATTTTATATTCTTGTGAAAATCAAAATTTCTCTATCACGAATACGTTTATGTGAAAGGCGATGAATTGCATTGGAGAGACTGAATTTATAAAAAGAAGAAATAATGATTTTTTTCAATAAAAAAAGGATGAGCATCAGCCCATCCTTTTTTTATAGTTTTTCTGCTTCTATGCTTATTTTGCAAGAGCCTCTGTATCCATGGCAATCATAAGCTCCTCGTCGGTAGGGATTACAACAACCTTAACCTTTGAGTCGGCAGCAGAGATGATAGCCTCCTCGCCGTGGATTGAGTCGTTCTTTGCAGCATCAAGCTTAATGCCCATGAACTCCAAGCCCTTACATACCTCGGCACGGCAGATAGTGTGGTTTTCGCCAACACCGCCAGTGAACAATACCACGTCAACGCCACCCATTGCAGCAGCATACTGGCCGATGTACTTCTTGATGCGGTAGTAGTACATGTTAAGAGCCAACTGAGCACGCTTGTTGCCTTCCTTGGCAGCAGCAGTAACCTCGCGCATATCGCTTGACACGCCAGAGATTCCGAGAAGACCAGACTTCTTGTTCATAATTGTGTCCATCTCGCTTGCCGACAGACCCTCGTGGTTCATAAGGAACGGAACGATGGCAGGGTCAATCTCGCCGCAACGAGTACCCATCATCAAGCCCTCAAGTGGAGTAAGACCCATTGTTGTGTCGATACACTTGCCATCAACAACAGCCGAGATAGAACCGCCGTTACCAACGTGGCAGGTGATAATCTTAGAGCCTTCTGCCTTGATGCCAAGGAACTCGCATACACGCTGTGAAACGTAGCGGTGTGATGTTCCGTGGAAGCCGTAGCGACGGATGGCATACTTCTCGTAGTACTCGTATGGGAGTGGGTACATGTAAGCGTAGTCTGGCATTGTCTGGTGGAATGCAGTATCGAATACACCTACCTGTGGGATGTTAGGAAGAAGAGCCTTTACGGCGTTCACACCCTTGAGGTTTGCCGGGTTGTGAAGAGGGCCGAGGTCGTTGCAGCTCTCGAAGATGTCGAGAACCTCCTTTGTAAGGATTGACGACTTTGTAATCTTAGCACCTCCGTGGAGCATACGGTGGCCAACTGCGTCGAGCTCCTCAAGGCTCTTGAGTGCGCCGTATTCAGCATTTGTAAGAGCGTCGAAAATCATCTGTACGCCCTTTGTGTGCTCTGGGATGTCCTCCTCGATAACCTTCTTCTCGCCGTTAGGCAAAGTAATCTTGAGGAAAGAACCTGCAAGGCCGATTTTCTCGATGCCGCCCTGTGCAAGTACCGACTTGTCGTTCATTTCGAACAACTTATATTTGATTGATGAACTACCGCAGTTCAATACAAGAATCTTCATCTGTCTTTTTGAAAATTTATTGTTTGTAAATTATTTCTTAGCATCCATAGCCTGACATGCTGTGATTGCAACCATCTTGTAGATGTCGTCAACAGAACAGCCGCGGCTGAGGTCGTTTACTGGTCGTGCGATACCCTGAAGGATAGGGCCGATAGCATCAGCACCGCCCAAACGCTGAACAAGCTTGTAACCGATGTTACCAACCTCGAGGCATGGAGCGATGAGAACGTTAGCCTTACCTGCGATCTCAGAACCTGGAGCCTTCTTCTGGCCTACTGATGGAACGAGTGCAGCATCTGCCTGAAGCTCGCCGTCGATCTTCAAAGAAGGGTCAAGCTCCTTAGCAAGCTTGGTAGCCTCTACCACCTTGTCAACAACCTCGTGCTTAGCAGAGCCCTTTGTTGAGAATGAAAGCATAGCCACGCGTGGATCTGCGAATCCTGCTACGCTCTTTGCTGTCTGTGCTGTACATACGGCAATCTGTGCAAGCTGGTTAGCATCTGGCATTGGAGTAACGGCAACATCGCCCATAACTACCACGCCTTCCTCGCCAAACTCGTTAGCCTTTGTGATGAGAAGCATTGCGCCTGATACGCAAGAGATGCCCGGAGCACACTTGATAATCTGAAGTGCAGGACGGAGAGTGTCGCCAGTTGTTGACAATGCACCTGAAATCTGACCGTCGGCATCACCGCTCTTGATGATAAGGCAACCGAAGTAGAGAGGGTCGAGAACCTTCTTGCGAGCCTCCTCGATAGTCATGCCCTTCTTCTTGCGAAGCTCGAAAAGAAGCTGTGCATACTCCTCTGTCTTCTCAGAAGTAGCAGGGTCGATGATAGTAGCCTTGTCGATGTTCTTCAGTCCAAGTTTGCTGGCAAGAGCCTTGATTTCAGCCTCTGCACCGATAAGGATGATGTCTGCCAAGTTGTCGGCAAGAGCCTTGTCGGCTGCTGTGATTGTACGCTCCTCCAAACTCTCAGGAAGTACTATGCGCTGCTTGTTTGACTGCGCACGAGCAATAATGCTTTCAATTAATGCCATATCTGTATGTATTTTGTTAATTAATATTTCTTTGTTGCGAAAAAACTTTTGCAAAAATATATAATTTTGCAAAACAAAGATAGCAAAATCGGTAAATATTTGTAAAAAATCTTTTTTGATAGTGTGCGTTCACTATAAATCCCCTCGGAGCCGTCGGGAGATATTTAAAAGTGGATAAATAATTCGGTATTTATAAATAAAAGATGATACAGATTTTGTAAGTGTATTCGTATTTTCTTTTGTAAAAAAGCGATTGGCGTATTTGCCAATTTAAATATTGTTTTATATCTTTGCATCTGTATTTATTATTTACGTGGCGACAACACGGAAAATTCGGCTGAACTTAAAAGAACATAAGGAATATGAATACAAAAGTTTCATGGATTGACCAGAAGCGTGTTATGGTAGAAACACCTTTTGGTGACGATTTTATTGTTGGTTTTCACGATGAGTCGAATTTCTTTATTGAGAGAAATTCTGCTTTTAGAGTCACACAAGATTTAGGTCGTTTTTTTGATACCTTCTATAAGGGTGATAGTAGTGTAATAATGGGGGAGATAAATAGACAAATGCTTCTTCATTGTTATGGTATGATCTTTTTTTATCAGACATTCAAAAGAGAACAAAAGGATGAAGAGCGTATTCGAATAGGGAAACGTATAAAAGAACTTCGTCTTGCAAAAGGCTATGATGCTAAGACTCTTGCGTCTGTTGCTGGTATAGATGCTGCCAATCTTTGTAGAATAGAAGCGGGAAAATATTCTGTTGGATTTGATATCTTGACAAAGATTGCTGCTGTATGTGGTAAGAAGGTTGATTTCGTTGATTTAAATGAAGACGATCATGAGTGCATTGTTGACGTACGCCCTAAATAAGGAGAAAGTTCTGGTGAATATTGATGATGTGGCAAAAGGTAGTGCATGTCATTGTTTTTGTCCACATTGTAAACGTCCATTGGTCGCAAAAAATGGAGGCTTAAAACGAGAACATCATTTTGCTCATTCTCATGGAGAAACTTGTGAAGATGCCTATGAAACAACTTTACATTTGTTGGCAAAAGAGGTTTTGTTAGAGTGTGGTAAGATTATGTTGCCGACAAAAATTGGTGATTTTCCAACAGGACAAGTTTATTTACACGATGTAAAAAAGGAGGTTTGGGATGCAGAGTATAGTATAAAACCCGATTTAGAGGGCATAATGCCAAACGGAGAACGCTTGTTAATTGAATTTTATGTGTCGCATAAAGTTTCAGCTGAAAAACGTAATGTAATCATAAAGAACAATCTTAAATGTCTTGAAATAGATTTGAATTTTGTGGAATTGGACAGGGAAGCTTTAAAAAAGTTTCTAATAGAGGAGACGAATGATAGATATTGGATTGTTCCTTTGGAAGATAAGCCAAAGTCTTATGGGAATGGCGAAGGCGGAAATTACTATAGGAATCCGTTGCATGATGAAGCTATTAAAACAATTAAAGAAAAATTTGATGATGGCTCTCTTGCCTTTTGTTGGAAAAACAAAATATATAATTTAAGGGAGTGGAAATATGATGTGTGTGAGATAAAATCAAGTATTTATCGTGGCTTAAAGTCGGATATACGTTTGTATAGAAGTAAAGAAGAAAATAAAGGAGACATTGTGATATGTGTACGAGGACGAAGAAGAAATTTTGATTTTAGGTATCCTAAAAATCTTCGTGTTATTGATGTAATTATTAGAGAAACACATGAATTGTGGTGGTTTGAAGAACTTAAATATTTGAGTGAAAATTACAATATAGTATTTAATGGTTTTAAAGACTAAGGAATACAGACAATCGTTATTTTACAGAAAAGAAACATGTTTGCAAAATTATACATTACTAAAATAAAGTAAAGGTCTTATTTCTCAATTTTTGTTACTATATTTGCACTTTATAATTCCCTTGCGGAATTATGCTTTAAACATAAATAGAATTTGATTAAATGAAGGAATTCGTAATATCTGAGGCACAGGCCGAAACTGCAATTCTTGTTGGTCTTATAACGCAAAAACAGGACGAACGCAAAACTAAGGAGTATCTTGACGAACTTGAATTTCTGGCAGATACTGCCGGCGCCGTTACCGTGAAGCGTTTCACTCAGCGTTGCGACGGACCAAGCGCAGTAACCTATCTCGGAAAGGGAAAACTGGAAGAAATACGCGACTATATCAAAATGGAGGAGGATGCCGAGCGACCTATCGGCATGGTTATTTTCGACGACGAGCTGAGCGCGAAGCAGATGCGCAACATCGAACAGGTGCTGCAAGTAAAGATTCTCGACCGCACATCGCTCATCCTCGACATCTTTGCCATGCGCGCGCAGACAGCCAATGCCAAGACTCAGGTAGAGCTGGCGCAGTACAAATACATGCTGCCTCGACTGACACGTTTGTGGACACACCTTGAGCGTCAGGGCGGTGGCTCGGGCTCGGGCGGCGGAAAAGGCTCTGTGGGATTGCGTGGTCCGGGTGAGACCCAGCTCGAGATGGACCGCCGTATAATCCTTAACCGTATGGCTCTGCTGAAGAGCCGACTGGCTGAGATTGACCAGCAGAAGACAACCCAGCGAAGCAACCGCGGACGCATGGTGCGCGTGGCTCTGGTGGGATATACCAACGTGGGCAAGAGCACTCTGATGACTCTGCTCAGCAAGAGCGAGGTGTTTGCCGAGAACAAACTGTTTGCAACCCTCGACACCACGGTCAGAAAGGTTGTGGTAGAGAATCTGCCGTTCCTCTTGAGCGATACCGTCGGCTTCATCCGCAAGCTGCCGACCGATTTGGTCGATTCCTTCAAGAGCACGCTCGACGAGGTGCGCGAGGCCGACTTGCTTCTGCACGTCGTAGACATCTCGCATCCTGATTTCGAAGACCAGATAAAGGTGGTTGAGAAGACCCTTGCCGACCTTAAGTGCGCCGACAAGCCTACGATGATTGTCTTCAACAAGGTTGATGCCTACACTTATGTAGAGAAGGACGAGGACGACCTTACTCCGCGAACAAAGGAGAACATCCCGCTCGCCGAGCTTATGAACACTTGGATGGCAAAGCTCAACGAGAACTGCATCTTCATCTCGGCAAAGAACAAGACAAACTACGACGAGCTGAGAAAGATAATATACGACAAGGTGCGCGAGCTTCATGTGCAGAAATATCCGTACAACGATTTTCTGTATCCTAAACTCGATGAACTGACTCCTGAAGAATAAAAACGCAATCTATGAGAAACCTGACAGAGACGGAGATTTCAGCCCTGGAGCGTAACGGCTGCACGGCCGACGACTGGGGCTGCGTTACGGTGGCTGATTCATTCAGCACAGACGACAACCGTATCCGCAACGTTGAGTTCTGCGGATGCGTTAAGCTGGGATGCTACGATGCCATTGTTGAGACCGACGGCGGAGCAAGACGAAAGTCGGGCATCTATAACGCTTGTCTTGAGAACGTGTCGGTAGGCGACAACGCTTACATCCGCAACGTCGGACTGATACGCTCGCAGAAATCGGCTCGGACGGCGTGGGGCAGGCGTATTGCCGTTCTTTGCGAGTCGGGTAGCGACAACGTGGTGCTTCATCCTCAGCTTTCGGCTCAGGAGGCCGCCATGATGGTGCAGTATTCCGATAGGATGCAAGATTATATGGACGGCATCTCGGCAGAAGGCAGTCGTTCGCTCGACGGATTTGCACGCATCGGTAATGAGACGGTAATCGTTAATACTCAGTCTGTCGTAAATTCTAATATCGGCAGCAATACAAAGATAATAAACGCCACTCGCATCGAAGGTTGCGAGATTTCAGACGGCGCGACGGTAGGCGACAATGTGATTTGTTGCAACAGCATCGTCTGCCGTTCGGCTTCGGTTCAGTCTGGCGCAACAGTCGAGAGCTGTTTTGTGGGCGAGGCCGTAGAGATTTCCTCATACTTCTCGGCCACCAATTCGTTGTTCTTTGCCAATTGCATCATGAGCAACGGCGAGGCGTGTGCCGCTTTCTGCGGTCCGTTTACGGTTAGTCATCATCGTTCTTCGCTTCTCATTGGCGGAATGTACTCGTTCTACAACGCCGGCTCTGGAACAAACTACAGCAATCATGCCTACAAGAGCGGCGCGGTCCACTACGGATTCATGCGCCGTGGAGCAAAGACGGCATCGGGCGCGCACATCCTTTGGCCGGCCGAGATTCCGCCGTTCACGATGGTTATGGGCAAGGTAGAGAGTCATCCGAAGCTGGCCGATTTCGCGTTCTCTTATCTTATTGCCGACGGCGGAAAGCTGTGGCTCGTTCCGGGCGTGAATTTTGCAACCCTCGGCACTTATCGCGATGTCAGCAAGTGGCCTAAGCGCGACGAACGCATCGGAAATGAGGGCATCGACCAGATTGAGTATGACTTTCTTCATCCTTACATCTTGCAGAAGGTGATGCGCGCGTCTGCCATCCTGAAAGAGTGGGAGAGTGCCTGCACGGGCGATGTGTATGCCATCGACAAGAAGACATACATCAGACGGAGCGCGATTCTGAAAGGCATAAAATATTACGACTATGTGCTGAAGATGGGCTTCGGCCTCTATCCGAACATCGACAGACTGAAAGATGTTTGTGCCGCGGCAGATTCTGTTGAGTGGGCAGATGTTCAGGGATTGTTCTTGCCGAGTGAAAGGGTAGAAAGAATCGCCCTTTCTGCCCGAAATCCGCAGGAGATGAAAAAACTTGTAAATCAGGCCAAAAACGACAGCATTCTTGTATCCGACAGTTGGATGGCATCGGCAATGATGCGTTTCTACAACCTAACGGAAATTGACGGGAAAACGATTGAGAAGGCAAAGCGCGATGCCATGGAAGCACGCTCAGAATGGATTGAATTGATAAAGGAAGATGCCAAAAAGGAGTCTGCCCTGGGCGATATCCCGGCAACTGCCTTAAATGCCACTTTGGCAAGCATAAAATGACAGCTGATTATTTGTTGAAATAAAAAATTAAATTATAACTTTGCGCAAAGCAATTTAATAAACAAACGTAAAAATATGGCTAATATACCAGAATTCAAGTACGCTCCTATGTTCCAGATGGGCAAGGACGATACTGAGTATCGATTGCTCTCTAAAGAGGGAGTGTCAGTAGGCAATTTTGAAGGACATGAGATTCTGAAAGTCTCAAAGGAGGCTCTGACTATGCTTGCACAGCAGGCATTCCACGATGTCGAGTTCATGCTTCGCCGCGAGCACAACTTGCAGGTTGCTGCAATCCTTAAAGATCCGGAGGCTTCGGAAAACGACAAATATGTAGCATTGCAGTTCCTGCGCAATGCCGAGACTGCATGCAAGGGCATCCTGCCTTTCTGTCAGGATACTGGTACAGCCATCATCCACGGCGAGAAGGGCCAGCAGGTATGGACAGGCTTCGAGGACGAGGAGGCTCTTTCTCGCGGTGTGTTCAACACATTCACACAAGACAATCTGCGCTATTCGCAGAATGCTCCGCTCAACATGTACGACGAGGTGAACACTCGTTGCAACCTTCCTGCACAGATTGACATCGAGGCTTGCGAGGGTGCCGAATACCGCTTCGTGATGGTTGCAAAGGGCGGCGGTTCTGCCAACAAAACATATTTCTACCCAATGACTAAGGCTACAATCCAGAACGAGGGCACTCTTCTCCCATTCCTTGTTGAGAAGATGAAGAGCCTCGGTACTGCGGCTTGTCCTCCTTATCACATCGCTTTCGTCATCGGTGGAACAAGTGCCGAGAAGAACCTTCTGACTGTCAAGCTTGCTTCTATCAAGTATTACGACTCTCTGCCTACAACAGGCGACGAGACAGGCCGCGCATTCCGCGATGTTGAGTTGGAGAAGAAGCTTCTCGAAGAGGCTCACAAGATAGGTCTTGGCGCTCAGTTCGGCGGTAAGGCTTTGGCACACGATATCCGCGTAATCCGCTTGCCACGCCACGGCGCATCTTGCCCTATCGGTATGGGCGTAAGCTGTTCTGCCGACCGTAACATCAAGGCTAAGATTAACAAGGATGGTATCTGGCTCGAGAAGATGGATTCAAACCCATCTGAACTCATCCCTGAGGAATTCCGTCGTCCGGGCGAGGGCGCAAAGGGTGTTGAAATCGATCTTGACAAGGGTATCGACTCTGTTCGTGCCGAGCTGTCAAAATATCCTGTAAGCACTCGCGTAAACCTTAAGGGTACAATCATCGTTGCGCGTGATATTGCTCACGCTAAGCTCAAGGCTCGTCTTGACGCAGGCGAGGCTATGCCAGACTACTTCAAGAATCATCCTATTCTGTATGCCGGACCAGCCAAGACTCCAGAGGGCTATCCTTGCGGCTCAATGGGCCCTACAACAGCCAACCGTATGGACCCATACGTTGATGAGTTCCAGGACAACGGCGCATCTCTTGTGATGATTGCAAAGGGTAACCGTTCGCAGGTTGTTACAGATGCCTGCAAGAAGCATGGCGGCTTCTACCTCGGTACAATCGGAGGCGTTGCTGCCGTTCTCTCACAGAGCAGCATCAAGAGCATCGAGTGCGTAGAATATCCAGAACTTGGCATGGAGGCAATCTGGAAGATTACAGTAGAGGACTTCCCTGCATTCATCTTGGTCGATGACAAGGGCAACGACTTCTTCCAGCAGTTGAAGCCTTGGTGTCCAAACTGCAACAAGTAAGAATCTGATTTACATTAAAATAGAAGGCTGCATTCCGTTGAGAGTGCAGCCTTTTTTATTCGTCTATTCCATAGCCGTCGGATAAGTCTTCGGCAACGAGCATCGATTCTTCCTCCTCAATAGTGTAGTCTGGCATATTCTGATGTCCGAAATAGATGTAGTTCAGCGTGTACGACAGCGAGTTGAGCATCTGCTCACGCATTTTCGGTTTTAACTGACATTCCCATATCGTTATCGAGTACCAGCCCATGTCCGACAGTTTTCGCTTCACGTCATCGTCGCGCTGAATGTTGCGCCTTATCTTCTTAACCCAAAAGTCCGTGTTGCTTTTCGGAATCTTGCAGCAAGCAGAACTCATCAATCCCGATTCGCCCTCGTGCGTGTTGTGTCCGTGCCAGAAGCATCCGTTCACGAAAATGCACGCCCTGTATTTCCGCAGCACGATATCCGGCTTTCCCGGCAGTCGCGGATGGTTCAGTCTGTATCTGAAACCGTGACTCCACAGAAAACGCCTCACCACCATCTCTGGTTTGGTGTCCTTGCTATGTATGGCGGCCATGTTTTTATGTCGCTGCTGTGGAGAAAGTTTGTCCATTTCTGCTTAAACCGATGTTCTTTCGAAGGCAAAAGTAATATTTTATTCTTTAACTCTGCCTGTTCGGCTGCATTTATGGGAAATAGATCGTCTAACTGATAAAGATTTGTTTTGACCTGCTCGGATATACCTTGCCTCTATCTTGCCGCTATTTTATATTCTCCAAAAGATAATTCGTATTACAATTGTCCTTTATTCTCAGATTGAGTTACTTTATTTTGTTTGCACCTTTTTCGTGCCTCTTGCTATCCTCTTGCTACCCCCTTGCTATCGGCTTACTTCAATTCCTCCCGTCAATTGAATTCTGTTTTTTCAACCTATCCATCACCTAATCTGGCTATAGCCAACATATAGCCAACATATAGCCAACATATAGCCAACATATAGCCAACATATAGCCAACATATAGCCAACATATAGCCAACATATAGCCAACATATAGCCAACATATAGTCAACATATAGCTAACATATAGCCAACATATAGCCAACATATAGCCAACATATAGCTAACATATAACTTACATATACCCTGCATATACCCTGCGTATAGCTTCCCTATACCTTGCCATCATTTTGTATTTACCAAAAGAATAATTCGTATTATAATTGTCCTCCATAAGTCCTCAGCAATTATGAATTGTGAATTGCAATTATGAATTCTTTGACTACCATTTGAATTGCTTCCCCGTATCTTGGACGTTCCTACGACGTTCCTTCGATGCTCCTTGGACTTACCTGCGACGTATCTTGAATGTACCTTGAATCTATCTTCCTTCTTCCTTCCCGCTATTTTGCATTTCCCAAAAGGATAAATACGGCTCAATTTATCTTTTGTTAATCCTGGATTTTCAACTTTAAATTTTCAAGTTTCAAGTTAAAAACTGTCCATTGTCAACTGTGAATTGTCAATTGTTATTATATTATGTGTAAATACGGATTTTTGTAAAATATTTAATTTTTCTTAAAATTTCTTTCTGAAAAGTTTTGCATTTCGGAAAAAGGCGGTATCTTTGCACTCGCTTTCGGGAACGAGGCGAGCCGCCAAGGCCAGCGACTAGTGAAGGAAAGCAAAAACAAGAAAGAGTTCATTGAAAGATTTACATAGACGAAGAAGTACAGGAGCTATAAGTTAATAAATAACTTATGGGTAAAAAAGATACGAACTGTCAATTCGATTTATCGGAGCTGAGGAAATTTAAACAAATTATTTTTTACAATGAAGAGTTTGATCCTG
>JAFZWM010000020.1 GCA_017617315.1 Bacteroidaceae bacterium | reverse complement strand
TGTCAAGAACAAACTTGTACACATTGTGACTGCCATGGTCAGAAACAAGCAGCTTTTTGACAAAGATTATAAAATATCAGCATAAACCTAAAAAAATGGTCGAAATATTTGGATTTTAACATAGAAAGCAATTGTCAATTATCAAATTTCTTCAGCATACCATTTGCTATACATAACATAGTGCGAGGCAGTCGTCTTGTTCAGTTGCATCGTCTGTTCAGGGTCAATCTTCTTGATGAATTTCGCAGGGACGCCGCCCCAAAGTTCATAGTCGCCCACCTTTGCGTTTTGCAGAACCAACGCACCAGCGGCAACAATCGCCCCCTCGCCAATCTCCGCGTTGTCGAGAACCGTTGCGCCCATTCCCACTAGGGCGAAATCCTTAATCTTGCAGCCGTGAAGCGTCACGTTGTGACCTATTGTCACGTCGTTACCTATTTCAATATAAGCCTTCTGGTATGCGGTATGCAGACAGCTACCATCCTGAATATTAACGCGGTCGCCAATCTTGATGTAGTTCACATCGCCCCTCACAACAGCGTTGAACCATACCGAACATTCGTCGCCCATCGTAACGTCGCCGACAATTGTGGCGTTCTCAGAAAAATAACAGTCCTTGCCAAACTTAGGCGTTAGTCCTTTTATTGATTTTATTAGTGCCATATTTTAGATTTTTGATGTTGCGTTGGCGAGCCATGCTCTCTCCTCGTCGTTGAGAAGCGGCGCGAGTTTGCTGTAAACCGTTTTGTGATAGCTGTTCAGCCATTCAATCTCGTCGTCGGTCAGCATCTCTGTTGCTATCGGCTTTTTGTCGATAGGGCATAGCGTCAGCGGCTCGAACTTCAGGAATTTACCGAATTCTGTTTCCTTATCCTCTGTAATCAGAAGAGTGTTCTCTATTCTGATTCCGTACTTGTCTTTCTTGTATATTCCCGGCTCGTCGGTTACGGTCATTCCCGCTTTTAGGGCGGCAGGCATGTGGTTCATTCTAATCTGGTGAGGACCTTCGTGAACGTTGAGGTATGAGCCAACGCCGTGTCCCGTGCCGTGCAGATAGTTTATGCCGTACTTCCACATAGCCGAGCGTGCCAGCGCATCGAGCTGAGTGCCGCAAGTCCCTTCGGGGAAGACTGCCGAGCTGAGGGCGATGTGACCTTTCAGAACAAGCGTATAGTCGCGTTTCTGCTCGTATGTGATGTCGCCAAGGGCGTATGTTCGGGTGATGTCGGTCGTTCCGTCCTGATATTGCGCTCCCGAATCAATAAGCAGAAGACCTTCGGGCTTTATCTCAACATCGGTTTCGGGAGTGGCCTCGTAGTGTACTATTGCTCCGTGAGCCTGATATGCCGCTATGGTGTCGAAGCTTATGCCCTTGAACAAGTCCTGTTCGGCGCGGAGTGAAGTCAGTTTCTGGTCGATGCTTATCTCTGTAAGCTTTCCGCCTTGGATGTTCTTCTCGAGCCACATCTCAAATTTCACGAGTGCCACGCCGTCGCGAAGCATCGCATTTCTGAAGCCGTCCTGTTCGGCTTGCGTCTTTACGGCCTTCAATGCAGGAACGATAGGCGAGTTGTCGCCGTTGAGCAGACAGAAATTGGCCGATTCGTTTCTGATGAAGTTAAGGATGGAGTAGTTGCACGAGCCGTCGAGACAGAAGGAAGTCAGCTTGTCGGCTGGCAGATGAAGGTCGAACTTGTTGAAGTCGGAATATTCAAAACACTCAACGCCGCAGTTTTTCAGATATTCCTTTACTTCGTCTGATATCTTTCGGGTATCGACAAAAAGGTTTGCCTTGTCTTGCGTAATCACAAGATAGCTGATAAACACGGGGTTGCAATGAACATCGTCTCCTCTAAGATTCAGCGTCCACGCTATGTCGTCGAGACGGGTGAGGATGGTGGCGTCAGCATTTCTGCCTTTCAGAATCTCTCTTATTCGTCTTATCTTGTTTTCAGCAGTTTCGCCCGCAAATCTGAGCGGCTGGATGGCGATAGGGCAGAGTGGCAACTCGGGTCTGTCCTCCCAAAGGGTGTCGAACGGGTCGGAAGTGGCAACCGCGTTGAGGCCAGCCGGAATGAAATCGCACGAAGTGCAGCACCATCCGTCGAAGCCCACGTTGCTTCCTTTCTCCAGTTCGTCTGACAGATATTCTGCAATGGTTGGAGTATCTTCTATGCCGTCCTTCATTAGCAGGATGCCGCTGCCGTGAAGTTGCTGCTCAGCCTGAATGAAATAGCGCGAGTCGGTCCAAAGTGCTGCGCCTTTGCCTGTTATGACGAAAGTGCCGGCCGAGCCTGTAAAGCCCGAAATCCATTTTCTTGCCTCCCAATGCTGCGGAACGTATTCGCCGTCGTGCGGGTCTGTACTCGGAACGACATACGCGTCTATGTTATTTTGCTTCATCCATGTGCGCAAAGCTTCAAGTCTTCTTTTTATCAACTCCATATTACAAAATCGTTAATTATAAAATGCAAATATACAAATTTATGAAAAAAAGATGTTTTTCGGCCGAGAAATATTGGAATCTTGCCCCGTTGCCGTAACGCTTATTTTTTTATATTTGCGTGTGAAAAACAGAATAAACGGATTTTACAAACGACAAATAGATGGCTCAATATCAGATGCTGCTATTTCATAAAATAAAACGCTATCTTTCCGCTCCGGCATATACGGTCAATTCCAATTACCACACAGTGGCTCTGGCATTGGCGGTTGCCGTATATCTTATATTGGCGGTATTGCAGCCGTTTGGCATAAGCGAGGGAGCATCAATAAAATATGTATATCTTCTCGGTTTTGCGGTAATAACATATGTCGGTTCGGTAATTCCGACGGCGATAATGTATCGTGTATATAAGTCGGAGGTGGAAGAAGGGCGCTTCTCCAAGGGGAAAAGCATAGCGTTGTATTTTCTGTCGGTGCTGCTGATAATGATAGGCAACTTCCTTTATTTCTGTTATCTGAGTAAGAACACACCCTTGTTGCCTGTGTTGTGGGCGGCGATTTGGCAGACTCTTATAATCTCGGTTTTGGTGTTCGGCGTGTGTCTGGCTTTTGACAACGTGCGTCTCCAACGAGAGATAGAGCGTGTCAGACTAATCAACGAACGACTTTCGCAAAAAATATCATCGCCTAAGCCAACCCTGCAAATACAGTCTGATAAGAATACCGACCTTCAAATAGATACAGAATGTCTTCTATACATCGAGTCGGACAAAAACTATTGCAGAATCACTACTGCCAACGGAACATCCGTACTCCGTTCAACCCTCACCACGCTGGAGAACCAGCTGAAGCCTTGCGGACACGTTATCCGCTGCCATCGCGCCTTCCTTGTCAACCTTCTTTGCGTGGAAGGTATTCTCGGCTCGGCATCCAGCGGTTACAAACTCAAAATAAAAGAACACGACTCCACCGTGCCTGTTTCGAGGACCTACATCGGCGATGTCTTGGGATATTTTGAAGAATAAAGGGGGTGTATTTCGTCCCTAATCCTATTGTCATTCGTCCCTGAAAAGCGTTTCCGTCCCTAAAACCAGTGGCGTGTGTCCCTCCTTATTGCACATTAAAAAATCATGTCGTTATTTTGCCAAAAAAAACGATATGAATTTATTGTCTTCTTTCTTATTAGGATTAAGCAGCGGCCTTGCCTGCACTTCGGTTTGCCTGCCAGTAGTCGTCCCGATATTGTTGGGGCAACGCTCTACTGTTGTCCAGTCTACAAAGTTTGTTGCCGTGTACTTGTCGGGACGATGGCTCGCCTATCTGATGGCTGCCGTTATTACGACGCTGTTTTCTGCGGCTATATACGACATCATCTCCAATAGGATTGTTATGATTGCGACGCAGTTTGCCCTCGCCATCATAATGATACTCTTTGCCGCAGGGAAACTCTCGAGCAAGTGCATCAACCCGTTAAAGCACAAGCGTCTGCGCACGCTCCTAAGACATCACGACAGTTTTCTGCCTGTGGCTATGGGATTCATAACATCGGTAACGCTGTGCCCTCCGTTTGTGTCGCTCGTGTTGCAGACTGCCGGCGAAGAGTCATTCGCACGGACGATAGGCGCGTTCACTATGTTTTTTCTCGGCACGCTGCCGTACTTCCTGCCCGTGCCGCTCGTAGGACTGTCGAGGAAGAGAGGTGTATTCAAAATCATCGGACACTACGCCGCCACCATTATGGGCTGCGTGTATTTCTACAATGCGATAAAATTAATGCTATAATCAACAAAATCAATAAACAATGGAAAACAGATACAAGACAACAGGAAAGGTTGGCAGAAGCATTTTGACTGCTCTGCCGATGTTGCTGATAATCGTGGTATTCTCCACGCAGGGCAACTTTCATTTCGCCGGCACCGCTCAGGCATTGGCATGGATGGTAAACACGGCGTTTTTCACGCTGATATTCTTCCTGATGCTCTACAAGGGCAAAACCGACAAATTCAGGGCAATTGCATTCGGAGCGTCGGCGCTGCTGTTTGTGGTGGGTTTTATGGCAAATCTGATAGAAATCAGAGGCACAATCAATTACGACGCCGGCACCATCTACAATTGCGACATTCCTTTTTGCCACATAGTTACCACAATGGTGATAATTCCGGCGGCAATTAAGCAGACCATCATCTTTTCGGGCAACCTCAACGAAGGATTCGCCTCCATCTCGTCGATGTTGGTGATAGTGATAGCAGCCGCAGTGCTATTGGGACGCGCATTCTGTTCGTGGGGCTGTTTTTACGGCGGTTGGGACGATATGACCTCGCGCATAGGACAACGCCCCATTATCCGCAAAATCAACGCCTCATTTAAATATTTCAGTTTCGCGATGCTGATACTTATGGCACTGTGGAGCGCCGAAAGCCTGATACCTCAGTATTGCAATTGGCTATGTCCGTTCAAGGCTGTTACCGAGGGCGAAAAAATCGTTGACGGAGTAACACTGATAAAAAACATTATCTTTTACACAATGTTCATAGCATTGGTTATAGTGCTGCCGATTCTCACCAAAAAGAGAATTCAGTGCGCAACATTCTGTCCTATGGGAGCATTGATGTCGCTGTTCAACAAAATCAACATTTTTGAAGTGGCATTAGACAGCGAAAAATGTATAAAATGCAACAAATGTATATCAAAATGTCAGTTGATGGCAATGAACAAAGACCATAAGCCGTCGATTACCTGCGCCAAATGCGCAAGATGTATCGACAACTGTCCTTCCGAGGCTCTAAATTACAGAATCAAAGGCACATCGGCAAAGGTGAGCGCAAACACGGCTCGTGTGATTTTTCTCTACCTCGCTTATTCGTTTATGGTTATTTTCTTGGGTTCGTGCGCAAGAGGCGGACTTGAAACAATCCTTAAATTCATCTTCTAAATAATTACAACGATGAAAGATTTTATAGCTAAATTCTGGGCAATACTTTCGATATTTTTGCTCTTAGGCTCGTTTATGTTTGGAATGCAACTGCAAGACCTACTGATGAAAGCGCCGTTTATGCACATCGATCCGTCGTTTTCGGGCGGCGAGGTGGAAAGCACCATCAACCAAGGCGCATACACCATCAACATTCATCAAAAAGTGTTTCCCGCGCTCATCGGCGAAGGCAGCGAAGGTTTCCGCCAAATAACGGTTATTAAGAACGATTCTGCCGTAACCGATTATAACATCGAGACTTTCGAAGTCGATTTGCTGACAAGGGTTAGGGTAGTAGACAACGTGCCAATTGTTGTAAAGAAAGAACAGACCGATACAATCCGTCAGGTAGGATTGTCGGACAAGAAACTGATATTCAGAATAGAAGAAAAGAAACCTTAGCCGTCATTGACTGCTTGGTAAGGTTGACTGCAACGCATGCCGATAATCGTCTCGAAGCGGTTCTTGTGGACGATATGCCCCCATGGCGTTGCAGTCACACTTTTGAATTAAAAAATGTCAATCGTGAATTTGCTTAAGAATTTGTCAACAGCCTTTCAAATTTCAGCTTTCAAGTTTAAATTGTCCATTGTCAATTGTGAATTGTCAATTAAAAGGATTTTTCAACTTTCAAGTTTGAATTGTCAATTGTCCATTGTCAATTGTGAATTATTTTGGCTTGCTTCTCCGAACCTTCCCCGTACCTACTCCGTAGCTACCTCGAACCTTCCGGCTTACTTTCCCGTATCTACTCCATACCTTTCGGCTTGCTATCCCCTTGGCATTCCCTTACTGTCGGCTTACTATTGGCTTGTTATCGGCTTACTTCTATTCAGATATTCAGAACTTTCAATTTTCTTTCAACTAAAACCTTGCCCATTGTCTTTAAGTTTGCAGACAGACCTTTTGGGGGTATGACATTTTCGTTATCCATGTGTGCAAAGGTTCAAGACTTCTTTTTATCAACTCCATATTACAAAATCGTTAATTATAAAACGCAAATATATATTTTTGTGAAAAAAAGATGTTTTTTAACCGAAAAATATTGGAATCTTGCTCCAATGTTGTAAGGCTTATTTTTTATATTTGCATGAGAAATTAAAAACAAATAATTTAATATAACATGAATTTTCTTACAGACGAAAAATTAGTTATTGTTGGTGCCGGCGGTATGATCGGTTCTAATATGGTTCAGTCAGTACTTATGCTTGGTCTTACTCCAAACATTTGTCTTTATGATATCTTTGAGCCAGGTGTTCACGGTGTAGCAGACGAGATGGCTCATTGCGCATTCCCAGGTGCTAACATCACTTGGACAGTTGACCCAAAGACTGCTTTCACTGGTGCTAAGTACATCATCTCTTCAGGTGGTGCCCCACGTAAGGAGGGCATGACTCGTGAGGATCTTCTTAAGGGTAACTGCCAGATCGCTGCTCAGTTCGGCGACTACATCAAGGAGTATTGCCCAGATGTAAAGCACGTTGTGGTTATCTTCAACCCAGCTGACGTAACAGCTCTTACTGCTCTTATCCACTCAGGTTTGAAGCCAAACCAGCTTACTTCACTTGCAGCTCTCGACTCAACTCGTCTTCAGCAGCAGCTTGCTCAGGAGTTCGGCGTACAGCAGGACAAGGTAACAGGCGCTCACACTTACGGTGGTCACGGCGAGCAGATGGCTGTATTCGCTTCTAAGGTTAAGGTTGACGGCAAGCCACTTGCTGACCTTCCTCTTTCAGCAGAGCGTTGGGCTGAAATCAAGCACAACACTATCCAGGGTGGTTCTAACATCATCAAGCTTCGCGGTCGTTCATCATTCCAGAGCCCAGCATATCAGGCTGTAAAGATGATCGAGGGTGCTATGGGCGGCGAGCCTTTCACTCTTCCTGCTGGTTGCTACGTTAACTGCGACAAGTGCGGTTACAAGAATGTGATGATGGCTATGCCTACAACAATCGACAAGGATGGCGTTCACTTCACAGCTCCAGAGGGTACTGCTGACGAGATGGCAGCTCTTAAGGCTTCTTACGAGCACCTTCAGAAGATGCGCGACGAACTTGTAACTCTTGGCATCATCCCAGCAATCGAGGATTGGGGTACTCTTAACCCAAACTTGTAATCCGAATCTGATTAGATTTTGTATACATACACAGGCTGTTGGCAAATGCGCCGGCAGCCTGTTTTTTATTTAAAAATTTTGTTAAGTCGAAAAGTATAAGTAATTTTGCGACCGCTAACAAAATATTTATTAACTAATTAAACAACAACATGATTGTAGTACCTGTAAAAGAAGGTGATAACATCGAAAAGGCTCTTAAGAAGTTTAAGAGAAAGTTTGAGAAGACTGGTGTAGTAAAGGAACTTAGAGCACGTCAGCAGTTTGACAAACCTTCTGTTTTGAACAGACTTAAGAGAGAAAAGGCTGTTTACGTACAGCAGCTAAAACGTAACGAGGAATAATAATTTTCGCTATTTTTCTTTGAATTGTGAATTTTTTTTCTTACTTTCGTTGCATAAAATAAAAGTGTAACGATTGTTTCTATGCTGGAAGATGCATTCTCAATATATCTGAAATATGAGAGGAATTACTCTCCGCTCACTGTTGATAGATATGCTGATGACTTGAGGCTGTTTCATTCCTTCTTCAAGAGCCGGCATCCGGAAATGGACTGGCAAAACGTAACATCCGAAACCGTAAGGCAGTGGATGATGAGCATGATGGAAAAGGGAAGCAAGGCGACATCGGTTAACCGACGACTAAGTTCCTTGAGATCCTTCTTCAAATTCTTGCTTAGAAAGGAATACATAACAGAAGACCCTACGCTGAAAATCGTAGGCCCCAAGAAAGAAAAATACCTGCCAAGCTTCGTTAAAGAGTCGGACATGAATCGGCTTCTGGATTCTACCGAGTTTGGTTCGGGATTTAAGGCAAGCAGAGATAGGCTGATTTTGCTGATGTTCTATCTCACGGGAATGCGCCGCGCAGAACTCATCGGGCTCGATGTCCGTGACGTGGATCTTTCCACATCGCAGATAAAGGTAACAGGCAAACGCAACAAACAGCGACTAATTCCTTTTTCGGCAGAACTGAAAGACGCAATCCACAACTATCTGCAAGATAGAGACAACATGTTTCCGGATGCGCCAGAAGCATTCTACTTAGATGACAAAGGCAAAAGGATTACGGAATATGCAGTAGGAAATATTGTCAAAAAATATCTTTCTCAGGTCGTTACTCTGAAAAAGCGTACACCTCATGTCTTGAGGCACACTTTTGCAACTGCAATGCTAAACAACGACGCAGAACTCGAGGCTGTAAAGCAGCTTTTAGGACACGAAAGTCTTGCCACGACAGAGATATATACGCACACATCTTTTGAAGAGTTGAAAAAAGTTTATAAACAGGCTCATCCCAGAGCCTAACTAAATTAAAGAAAGGAGATATTATGGAAGCAAAAATTCATGCAATTCATTTTGATGCGTCAGACCAGTTGCAGGCATTCATCGCAAAGAAGACTGCAAAGTTGGAGAAATTCAGCGAAGAAATAGGAAAGGTAGAGGTGTCATTGAAAGTTGTCAAGCCAGAAACATCACTAAATAAGTATGCTGGAATTAGAGTTTCAGTTCCCGGAGAGGATTTGTTTGCAGAGAAAATCTGCGACTCTTTCGAGGAAGCAGTGGACCTGAGCATTGACGCTTTGGTAAAACAAATACAGAAATATAAAGAAAAACAGCGTAGCAAGTAAAAAAAACTGCAAAAAATTTTTGTAGTTCAAAATATTTGACTACTTTTGCAACGCTTTTCGCATCAAGGGATGCTGAAGCGTTGCAAAATAAGCCTCTTTAGCTCAGTTGGCCAGAGCACGTGATTTGTAATCTCGGGGTCGTTGGTTCGAATCCGACAAGAGGCTCAAAAAGCTCGAAAAGAGTGCCGGGTAGGTAGGTAAGTGGTTAAAACGGGCAGACTGTAAATCTGTTGCCTTACGGCTTCGGCGGTTCGAATCCGTCCCTGCCCACTCTTTTTATTTGCGGAAGTAGCTCAGTTGATAGAGCACTAGCCTTCCAAGCTGGGGGTCGCGGGTTTGAGCCCCGTCTTCCGCTCCACTAATGTTGCTGTTATAGCTCAGTGGTAGAGCACTTCCTTGGTAAGGAAGAGGTCCCGAGTTCAACTCTCGGTAACAGCTCTCCACATTTTTTTTTAGACTGATTATTCATTAAATAAATAAAGTAAAGCTATGGCTAAAGAAAAATTTGAACGAACCAAACCCCATGTAAATATCGGTACTATCGGTCACGTTGACCACGGTAAGACTACTTTGACTGCAGCTATCTCTGCAACTTTGTCAAAGAAGGGTTTCGGTAACCAGGAAGTTAAGTCATTCGATCAGATTGATAACGCTCCTGAGGAAAAAGAGCGTGGTATTACTATCAATACAGCTCACATCGAGTATGAGACTGCAAAGCGTCACTATGCACACGTTGACTGTCCGGGACACGCCGATTATGTAAAGAACATGGTTACTGGTGCTGCTCAGATGGATGGTGCTATCATCGTAGTTGCTGCTACTGATGGCCCTATGCCTCAGACTCGTGAGCACATCCTTTTGGCTCGTCAGGTAAACGTACCTCGCTTGGTTGTATTCTTGAACAAGTGTGATATGGTTGACGATGAGGAGATGCTTGAGCTCGTTGAGATGGAGATGAAGGATCTTTTGACTACATATGAGTTCGAAGAGGATACTCCAATCATCCGTGGTTCTGCTCTTGGTGCACTTAACGGTGTTGCTGAGTGGGAGGATAAGGTAATGGAGCTTATGGATGCTTGCGATACTTGGATTCAGGAGCCAGTTCGTGCTACAGATAAGCCATTCTTGATGCCAGTTGAGGACGTATTCTCAATCACTGGTCGTGGTACTGTTGCTACTGGTCGTATCGAGACAGGTGTTGTTAAGGTAGGTGATGAGGTTCAGATCCTAGGTCTTGGTGAGGATAAGAAGTCAGTTGTAACTGGTGTTGAGATGTTCCGTAAGCTTCTTGACGAAGGTGAGGCTGGTGATAACGTTGGTTTGTTGCTCCGTGGTATTGAGAAGACTGAGGTTAAGCGTGGTATGGTTATCACACACCCAGGAGTTATCACTCCACACAAGGGCTTCAAGGCTACAATCTATGTATTGAAGAAGGAAGAGGGTGGTCGTCACACTCCATTCAAGAACAAGTATCGTCCTCAGTTCTATCTCCGTACAATGGACTGTACTGGTGAGATCTCTTTGCCAGAAGGCGTTGAGATGGTAATGCCAGGTGATAACGTTGAGATCAAGGTTGAGTTGATCTACCCAGTTGCTTTGAATACAGGTCTTCGTTTCGCTATCCGTGAGGGTGGTAGAACAGTAGGTTCTGGTCAGATCACAGAGGTATTTGACTAATTCAAACTTCAACAATATTTTCCTACCTTCGTAATGAAGGTAGGATTCTACGGGAATAGCTCAGTTGGTAGAGCACCGGTCTCCAAAACCGGGTGTCGGGAGTTCGAGCCTCTCTTCCCGTGCTAAATCAAATAATATGTTTGAGAAAGTAAAAAAATATTGCGAAGAATCTTACAATGAACTTGTTCACCAAACTACTTGGCCAACACGTTCAGAACTTGTTAACAGCGCAGTTGTTGTTTTATATGCTTCCCTACTAATTGCGTTGGTTGTTTTCGCATATGATTGGCTATTCCAGCATTTGATGGAGATAGTCTACCCAAATTAATTCATACTTTATGGCTGAGATTGAAAAGAGATGGTACGTTCTGCGTGCCGTTAGTGGTAAGGAAACCAAGGCTAAGGAATATCTCGAAGCAGAGATAAAAAACGGTAGTCTTGGCGGTTACGTGTCTCAAGTCTTGATTCCAACGGAAAAGGTAGTCCAGGTACAAAACGGTAAGCGTGTTGTAAAAGAGAGAAGTTATCTTCCGGGCTACGTTTTGGTTGAAGCTGCGCTTGTTGGTGAAATTGCTCACGAATTGCGCAATACTCCAAATATCATTGGTTTCCTTGGTGGAACTGACAAACCTGTTCCGCTAAGACAGTCAGAAGTAAACAGAATTCTTGGAACTGTAGACTGTGTTGAGGACGCTGGAGAAGACTTTTCTGATGTTCCTTATGTTGTAGGAGAGTCGGTAAAGGTTAATGATGGTCCTTTCAGTGGCTTCAGCGGTATTATCGAGGAAGTCAATGGCGAAAAGAAGAAGCTGAAGGTAATGGTTAAGATCTTTGGACGTAAAACCCCATTGGAGCTTGGCTTTGGACAAGTTGAAAAGGAATAATGTTCTTGTTACAACATTATTCTAATAATTTATCTATATAATAATAAATTAAAATGGCTAAAGAAGTTGCTGGATTAATCAAATTACAGATTAAAGGAGGCGCTGCAAACCCATCACCACCAGTAGGCCCAGCTTTGGGTTCTAAGGGTATCAACATCATGGAGTTCTGCAAAGCTTTCAATGCCAAGACCCAGGATAGAGCAGGTCAGGTTTTACCTGTAATCATCACTTATTACACTGATAAGAGTTATGATTTTATAGTTAAGACTCCTCCTGTTGCAATTCAGCTCCTTGGTGCTACAAAGGCTAAGAAGGGTTCTGCCCAGCCTAACCGTACTAAGGTTGCAGAAATTACATGGGATCAGGTTCGTGCAATTGCTGAGACCAAGATGCCAGACTTGAATTGCTTTACAATTGAGTCAGCAATGAAGATGGTTGCCGGTACTGCACGAAGCATGGGTATTACAGTAAAAGGAGATTTCCCAGGTAAATAATTAAAAACTTCAATTCGAAATGAGTAAACTGACAAAAAATCAAAAGTTAGCTGCAGAGAAGATTGAAGCAGGGAAAGCATATTCTCTTAAGGAGGCTGCAGAGTTGGTAAAGGAGATTACCTTTACTAAGTTCGATGCTTCTTTGGATATAGACGTGCGCTTGGGCGTAGACCCACGTAAGGCTAACCAGATGGTTCGTGGCGTTGTTTCACTTCCTCACGGAACAGGTAAGGTTACACGAGTTCTATGTTTATGTACTCCTGATGCTGAAGCTGCTGCTAAAGAGGCTGGCGCAGACTATGTTGGTCTTGACGAGTATATCGAGAAGATCAAGGGTGGCTGGACCGATATTGATGTTATCATCACTATGCCTTCTATCATGGGTAAGATCGGTGCTCTGGGTCGCGTGCTTGGTCCTCGTGGACTGATGCCAAACCCAAAGAGTGGTACTGTTACTATGGATGTGGCTAAGGCTGTACGCGAAGTTAAGTCAGGTAAGATTGACTTTAAGGTTGACAAGAGCGGTATCGTTCATACTTCAATCGGTAAGTCTTCTTTCACTGCTGAGCAGATTCGCGAGAACGCAAAGGCTTTCATGGATACTATCCAGAAGCTTAAGCCATCTTCTGCAAAGGGTACTTATGTTAAGAGTGTTTTCCTTTCAACTACAATGAGTAGTGGTATTAAGGTAGACATCAAGAGTATTGATGAAATCTAATTTGAACTATCATGAGAAAGGAAGATAAAAACATTGTTATTGGTCAGATTTCTGACAAGCTAAATGAGTACGCACACTTCTACTTGGTAGATCTTACTGCACTTGATGCAGCTGCTACAAGTGAACTGAGAAGAAAATGTTTTGAGCAGGACATCACTTTGATGGTTGTTAAGAACAAGCTTCTTCAGAAGGCGTTGGAAGCATCTGAGACTGATTTCTCTTCACTCTACGGCACACTTAAGGGTACAACAGCCGTTATGTTCTGTAACACAGCAAACGTACCTGCTAAGTTGCTTAAGAAGTATGCTAAGGATGGCTTGAACCCATCATTGAAGGCTGCTTATGCTGAGGAAGGCATCTATGTTGGTGCAAATCAGTTGGATGTACTTTCATCTATCAAGAGCAAGAACGAGGTTATCGCAGACATTGTTGCTTTGCTTCAGTCTCCAGCGAAGAACGTTATCTCTGCTCTTCAGAGTGGTGGCAACACCATCCATGGCGTGTTGAAGACTTTGGGCGAGCGTCCTGAGTAATTAGACACACTTTTTTAATAATAATTATTTTTTATAGTATAAAACTTTTAAATTTTAAATAAAATGGCAGATTTGAAAGCTATTGCAGAAGAATTGGTAAATTTGACTGTTAAAGATGTAAACGAGTTGGCAACTATCCTTAAGGATGAGTACGGTATCGAGCCTGCTGCTGCAGCTGTTGCGGTTGCTGCTGGTCCTGCTGCTGCAGGTGAGGCTGCTGCAGAGAAGGATTCTTTCGATGTAGTTCTTACAAGCGCAGGTGCTGCTAAGCTTGGCGTTGTAAAGGCTGTTAAGGAGGCTTGTGGTCTTGGTTTGAAGGAGGCTAAGGATATCGTTGACGGTGTTCCTGCTACTGTAAAGGAGGGTCTTTCTAAGGCTGACGCTGAGGCTTTGAAGGCTACTCTTGAGGCTGCTGGCGCTTCAGTTGAGCTTAAGTAATTATCAGTATAATCTGAAATCATGGTTAAGAATCCTCAGTTTGAGGGTTCTTAACCTTTTTGCGTCTAAAAATATTCAAATAAAGAATAATTTTTTCATAGCTGATGGCATCACAAACTATAAATAATCGTGTCAACTTTGCATCAATCAAGAATCCTGTGGCATTTCCAGACTTCTTGGATGTACAGTTGAAGTCGTTCAGAGACTTCCTTCAGTTGGACACTCCACCAGAACTTCGAAAGAATGATGGTCTGTTCAAGGTGTTCTCTGAGAATTTCCCAATCGCTGACACAAGAAACAACTTCGTTCTTGAGTTTTTGGACTATTATATCGATCCACCTCGCTACTCAATAGCTGAGTGTCTGGAGCAGGGCTTGACTTACAGCGTTCCGTTGAAGGCTAAGCTTAAGCTTTATTGTACAGACCCAGATCACGAGGATTTCGATACTGTTATTCAGGACGTTTTCTTGGGTCCTATCCCTTACATGACAGATAATGGTACATTTGTCATCAACGGTGCTGAGCGCGTTGTCGTTTCGCAGTTGCACCGTTCACCGGGCGTATTCTTCGGCCAGAGCGTACATGCAAACGGTACCCAGCTCTATTCAGCTCGTATCATCCCATTCAAGGGTTCTTGGATAGAGTTTGCTACAGACATCAACAATGTGATGTACGCATATATCGACCGTAAGAAGAAGTTGCCTGTTACAACTCTTCTGCGTGCTATCGGTTATGAGAATGACAAGGACATTCTTGAGATATTCAACCTTGCCGAGGAGGTTAAGGTTAACAAGACAAACTTGAAGAAGCTGGTTGGCCGTAAGCTTGTGGCTCGTGTGCTGAAGAGCTGGACCGAGGATTTCGTTGATGAGGATACCGGCGAGGTTGTTTCTATCGAGCGTAACGAGGTCGTAATGGATCGCGAGACTGTTCTCGACGAGGACAACATCGAAATCATCCTTGACAGCGGTGTGCCTTCAATCCTTGTAAACCACGAGGATGCCAATGCTTCTGATTTCTCAATCATCTTCAATACCCTTCAGAAGGACCCAAGTAACTCTGAGAAGGAGGCTGTGCTTTACATCTACCGTCAGCTTAGAAGCGCTGACCCTGCTGATGAGGCAAGTGCTCGCGAGGTTATCCAGAACCTGTTCTTCTCTGACAAGCGTTACGACTTGGGCGAGGTTGGCCGCTACCGCATCAACCGCAAGTTGGGACTCGACACCGACATGGATGTTCGCGTGCTGACAAAGGAAGATATCATTGAGATTATCAAGTATCTTATTCAGCTGATTAACTCAAAGGCTGTTGTCGATGATATCGACCACCTGAGCAACCGTCGCGTTCGTACGGTAGGTGAGCAGTTGAGCAATCAGTTCGCTATAGGTCTTGCTCGTATGAGCAGAACAATCCGCGAGCGCATGAACGTTCGCGACAATGAGGTGTTCACTCCAACTGACTTGATTAACGCGAAGACTATTTCTTCTGTTATCAATTCATTCTTCGGAACAAACGCACTTTCACAGTTCATGGACCAGACAAACCCATTGGCTGAGGTTACGCACAAGCGTCGTCTGTCTGCCCTTGGTCCTGGCGGTCTTTCTCGTGAGCGTGCCGGTTTCGAGGTTCGAGATGTACACTACACTCACTATGGTCGTCTTTGCCCTATTGAGTCGCCTGAAGGTCCGAACATCGGTCTGATTTCTTCATTGTGTGTATATGCAAAGATTAACGACCTTGGTTTCATCGAGACTCCATATCGTAAGGTTGAGAACGGTGTCTGCAACGTAAACGATATTGTATACCTCACCGCAGAGGAAGAGGAGAACAAGATTATCGGTCAGGGAAATGCTCCGCTTGATGAGAACGGTAACTTCTTGAGAGAGAAGGTTAAGTGCCGTCAGGATGCTGATTACCCAGTTGTTGAGCCTACTCAGGTTGACCTTATGGATGTTGCTCCACAGCAGATTGCATCTATCGCAGCCTCTCTTATCCCATTCTTGGAGCACGACGATGCTCACCGTGCATTGATGGGATCTAACATGATGAGACAGGCAGTTCCATTGCTCCGTACCGAGGCTCCTATCGTTGGTACTGGTATCGAGAAGCAGGTTTGCGAGGATTCTCGTACAATGATTACTGCCGAGGGCGAAGGTGTTATTGAGTTTGTTGATGCTACTACAATCCGCATCCTTTACGACAGAACAGAGGATGAGGAGTTCGTAAGCTTCGAGCCTGCTCTTAAGGAATATGTTATTCCTAAGTTCCGCAGAACAAACCAGAACATGACTATCGATATGCGTCCTATCTGCGAGGTTGGTCAGCGCGTTAAGGCTGGCGATATCCTTACAGAGGGTTACGCAACAGAGAACGGCGAGCTTGCATTGGGTAAGAACCTTCTCGTAGCATACATTCCTTGGAAGGGTTACAACTACGAGGATGCTATCGTGCTTAACGAACGCGTTGTTCGTGAAGACCTTCTTACATCCGTTCACGTTGAGGAGTTCTCTCTCGAGGTTCGCGAGACTAAGCGCGGTGCCGAGGAGTTGACAAGCGATATTCCTAACGTAAGCGAGGAGGCAACACACGATTTGGGCGAGAATGGTATCGTTCGTATCGGTGCAACAATCAAGCCGGGCGATATCCTTATCGGTAAGATTACTCCAAAGGGTGAGTCTGACCCAACTCCAGAAGAGAAGTTGCTCCGCGCAATCTTCGGCGACAAGGCTGGCGATGTTAAGGACGCATCTCTGAAGGCTTCTCCATCGTTGAGCGGTGTTGTTATCGACAGTAAACTGTTCGAGCGTGCCGTTAAGAACCGTAGCGAGAAGGCTGCCGACAAGCAGAAGCTTGCTGCTCTCGACGAGGAGTTCGAGAAGGAGGCAGAGGCACTTCGCAAGATTCTCATCGACAAACTTATGGTTTTGACCGATGGCAAGGAATCTGCTGGTGTTAAGGACTACATGAACACTGAGATTGTAAGCAAGGGCGCACACTTTACAAGAGGTACTTTTGCAGGTGTCGACTTCACTACAGTACAGTTGTCTAAGTGGACTTCAGATGCACGCATCAACGGTATGATCCGCGACCTCGTGCTTAACTATATCAAGAAGTACAAGAAGCTTGACGCTCAGTTGAAGCGTAAGAAGTTTGCAATCACCATCGGTGACGAGCTTCCATCAGGAATCTTGAAGATGGCTAAGGTTTACGTTGCCAAGAAGCGTAAGATCCAGGTAGGTGATAAGCTTGCCGGTCGTCACGGTAACAAGGGTATCGTATCTAAGATTGTTCGTCAGGAGGATATGCCATTCCTTCCAGATGGAACTCCGGTAGACTTGGTTTTGAACCCACTGGGTGTGCCTTCTCGAATGAACCTTGGACAGATTTTCGAGGCCGTTCTTGGCTATGCAGGTAAGGAACTCGGCGTTAAGTTCGCTACTCCAATCTTCGACGGTGCTTCGCTCGACGACTTGTGCGAGTGGACTGACAAGGCAGGTCTGCCACGCTATTGTTCTATGCACTTGTACGACGGTGGTACAGGCGAGATGTTCGACCAGGCTGCAACCGTAGGTATCACATACTTCTTGAAGTTGGGCCACATGGTTGAGGACAAGATGCACGCACGTTCTATCGGTCCTTACAGCTTGATTACTCAGCAGCCACTTGGTGGTAAGGCACAGTTCGGTGGTCAGCGTTTCGGAGAGATGGAGGTTTGGGCACTCGAGGCATTCGGTGCAGCCCATGTTCTTCAGGAAATCCTTACAATCAAGTCTGATGATGTAACAGGCCGTTCAAAGGCATACGAGGCAATCGTGAAGGGCGATCCTATGCCAACTCCGGGCATTCCAGAGTCGTTGAACGTATTGCTGCACGAGTTGAGAGGTCTTGGCTTGAGCATCACATTAGATTAACAAACTCTTTACAATATAAAGAATTATGGCTTTTAGAAAAGATTTAAAGATAAAGAGTAATTTTACGAAGATTACCATCGGACTTGCTTCGCCTGAAGAAGTGCTGGAAAATTCGTTTGGTGAGGTGTTGAAGCCTGAAACCATCAACTACCGCACCTACAAGCCTGAGCGCGACGGTTTGTTCTGCGAGCGCATCTTCGGTCCTACAAAGGACTATGAGTGCCATTGCGGAAAGTACAAGCGCATCCGTTACAAAGGTATCGTCTGCGACCGATGCGGTGTAGAAGTTACCGAGAAGAAGGTTCGTCGCGAGCGTTCAGGACACATTCAGTTGGTTGTGCCAGTGGCTCATATCTGGTACTTCCGTTCATTGCCAAACAAGATAGGCTATCTTCTTGGTCTGCCAACCAAGAAGCTTGATGCCATTATATATTACGAGCGCTACGTTGTAGTTCAGCCAGGTGTTATGAGCGAGAAAGTTCAGGCGAACGACTTGCTTACAGAGGAGGAATACCTCGACATCATGGACTCACTTCCATCTGACAACCAGATGCTTGACGATAACGACCCTAACAAGTTCATCGCCAAGATGGGTGCCGAGGCTATCTACGACTTGTTGCTGCGCATCGACCTCGACTCGTTGTCATACGAGCTTCGCGACCGTGCAAACAGCGACTCTTCACAGCAGCGCAAGAACGAGGCTCTGAAGCGTCTTCAGGTTGTTGAGTCTTTCCGTGCAAGCCGCGGAAAGAACAAGCCGGAGTGGATGATTGTACGCAACGTGCCAGTCATTCCGCCAGAGTTGCGTCCGTTGGTTCCACTTGATGGTGGACGTTTTGCAACATCTGATATCAACGATCTTTATCGCCGAGTTATCATCCGTAACAACCGTCTGAAGAGACTTATCGAGATTAAGGCTCCAGAGGTTATCTTGCGTAATGAGAAGCGTATGCTTCAGGAGGCTGTAGACAGCTTGTTCGACAACTCACGCAAGAGCAGCGCGGTTAAGACAGATTCAAACCGTCCGTTGAAGTCACTTTCTGACTCTTTGAAGGGTAAGCAGGGACGTTTCCGTCAGAACTTGTTGGGTAAGCGTGTTGACTACTCAGCTCGTTCGGTAATCGTCGTTGGTCCTGAGTTGAAGATGGGCGAGTGCGGTCTGCCAAAGTTGATGGCTGCCGAGCTTTACAAGCCATTCATCATCCGCAAGCTTATCGAGAGAGGTATCGTTAAGACAGTTAAGTCTGCAAAGAAGATTGTAGACCGTCGTGATCCTGTTATTTGGGATATCCTTGAGTATGTAATGAAGGGTCACCCAGTGTTGCTGAACCGTGCCCCTACTCTTCACCGACTTGGTATTCAGGCATTCCAGCCTAAGATGATTGAGGGTAAGGCTATTCAGTTGCACCCACTTGCATGTACTGCGTTCAACGCCGACTTCGATGGTGACCAGATGGCCGTTCACTTGCCATTGAGCAACGAGGCAATTCTTGAGGCACAGTTGCTGATGCTTCAGTCTCACAACATCCTTAACCCAGCCAACGGTGCTCCTATCACCGTACCTTCTCAGGATATGGTGCTTGGTTTGTACTACATTACAAAGCTTCGTAAGGGTGCAAAGGGCGAGGGACAGATTTTCTACGGTCCGGAAGAGGCTCTTATCGCATATCACGACGGCAAGGTTGATATCCACGCAATCGTCAAGGTTCTTGTAAACGACCTCGACGAGAACGGTAAAATCGTTCCAATCATGCGCGAGACATCAGTTGGTCGTGTAATTGCCAACGAGGTTATTCCAGATGAGGTTGGTTTCTTCAACGACATCATCTCTAAGAAGACACTTCGCGGCATCATCTCAGACGTTATCAAGGCTGTTGGTATGGCTCGTGCCTGCGAGTTCCTTGACGGTATCAAGAATCTTGGTTACCGCTTGGCATTCGAGGGTGGTCTGTCGTTCAACCTTTCAGATATCATCATTCCAAAGGAGAAAGAGGAAATCATCAAGAAGGGTAACGAGGAGATTGAGCAGATTACCATGAACTATAACATGGGTTTCATCACCGACAGTGAGCGTTACAACCAGGTTATCGATACTTGGACACACGCAAACAACGACCTTAAGAAGGTACTGATGAAGCAGATGACTGAGGCCGACCAGGGATTCAATGCCGTGTTCATGATGTTGGATTCTGGAGCCCGTGGTTCTGCCGACCAGATTGCACAGCTTGCAGGTATGCGTGGTTTGATGGCTAAGCCTCAGAAGGCCGGTGCCGAGGGTGCACAGATTATCGAGAACCCTATCCTTTCTAACTTTAAGGAAGGTATGTCAGTGCTCGAGTACTTCATCTCTACTCACGGTGCTCGTAAGGGTCTTGCCGATACTGCGTTGAAGACTGCCGATGCCGGATACCTTACTCGTCGTCTTGTCGATGTTTCTCACGATGTTATCATCAACGAGGACGACTGCGGTACTCTTCGCGGTCTTGTATGTACAGCTCTTAAGAATGGCGATGATGTTATCTCATCACTTTCAGAGCGTATCCTTGGCCGTGTATCGGTACACGATATTATACATCCAAGCACTGGTGAGCTTATTGTTGCATCGGGCGAGGAAATTACAGAAGAAATTGCTCAGAAGATTGAGGATTCTCCAATCGAGAGCGTCGAAATACGTTCAGTGCTCACTTGCGAGAGCAAGCACGGTGTTTGTAAGAAGTGTTACGGACGTAACCTTGCTACAAGCCGAATGGTACAGAAGGGTGAGGCTGTCGGTGTCATCGCTGCACAGTCAATTGGTGAGCCGGGTACTCAGCTTACACTTCGTACGTTCCACGCCGGTGGTGTCGCTGCCAATGCAGCAGCTAACGCTCGTATCGTAGCAAAGAACGCTTCTAAGCTTGAGTTCGACGAACTTAGAACTGTTGATGTTGTTGAGGAGACTGGCGAGGCAGCTCGCGTAGTTGTTGGCCGTCTTGCCGAGTTGCGTTTCGTTGACATAAATACAAACATCGTATTGTCTACAGTAAACGTACCTTACGGTTCTACTCTGTATGCAACAGAAGGTCAGCATGTTGCCGTTGGCGATGTTATTGCTAAGTGGGATCCATTTAACGCAGTAATCGTAACTGAGACATCTGGTCGCATCCAGTTCGAGGACATGATAGAGGGTGTTACTTATCGTGTTGATAGCGATGAGACAACCGGTTTGCGCGAAATCATCATCACAGAGTCTAAGGACAAGACAAAGGTTCCTGTTGCTCACATCAACGACGAGAACGGTCAGTTGATTCGTTCTTACAGCTTCCCAGTGGGTGGCCACATCGCAGTAGAGGATGGCCAGTCAGTTAAGGCTGGTGACATCTTGGTTAAGATTCCTCGTGCTGCTGCCAAGGGTGGTGATATCACCGGAGGTCTTCCACGAGTAACCGAGTTGTTCGAGGCTCGTAACCCATCTAACCCAGCCGTAGTTTCTGAAATCGACGGTGAGATTACAATGGGTAAGGTTAAGCGTGGTAACCGTGAGATTACAGTAACATCTAAGCTTGGCGAGGAGAAGAAGTACATGATTCCGTTGTCAAAGCAGATTCTTGTTCAGGAGAACGACTACGTTCGTGCCGGTACTCCATTGTCTGATGGTGCCATCACTCCAGCCGACATCCTTGCCATCAAGGGTCCTACTGCCGTTCAGGAGTATATCGTAAACGAGGTTCAGGATGTGTACCGTTTGCAGGGTGTGAAGATTAATGATAAGCACTTCGAGGTTATCGTTCGTCAGATGATGCGCAAGGTACAGATTAACGAGCCGGGCGATACTCGCTTCCTTGAGTCACAGATTGTAGACAAGCTCGACTTCATGGAGGAGAACGACCGTATCTGGGGCAAGAAGGTTGTAACCGACGCTGGCGATTCTACAGTTTTGAAGAAGGGTCAGATTGTTACAGCACGCAAGCTCCGCGACGAGAACAGTATGCTTAAGCGCCGCGACTTGAAGACAGTTCAGGTTCGTGATGCCGTAGCTGCTACTTCAACTCAGATTCTTCAGGGTATCACCCGTGCTGCATTGCAGACTAAGAGCTTCATGTCGGCTGCTTCCTTCCAGGAGACAACCAAGGTGCTCAACGAGGCTGCAATCAACGGCAAGTCTGATAAACTTGAGGGTATGAAGGAGAACGTAATCTGCGGTCACTTGATTCCTGCTGGTACAGGTCTTCGCGAGTTCGAGAAGATTATCGTAAGCAACCGTGAGGATTACGAGCGCATGATGGCAAACCGCAAGGCTGTCATCGGCTACTCAGAGGACTAATAGATTTCTAAAATACTTAATTATAAGGTGGTGCACATTATGTAGCATCACCTTATTTTTTTGTTTTCATCGTGATGATTTAAAAGGCTTTAGATGGCTTGAAATTTGTAGCGCAGTTTATTAATCAGCATGAATTTGGTACGAAAAAAGCGGACGTCCAAGACTTTGATGTCTGGACGCCCGCTGATTTTTATTTGAAAAATGTTTAGTCCTTCCAGTTTGCTATTCTGCGGATGAATGGGATAAGCTCTTCGGCCATGCACTTCTGCTGTCTTGCCGACGGATGGCTGTGCGTTGCGTAACCCAGCGAGCCGTCTTGTGGCGAGAAATCGAGGCGGAAGACTTTTCCGTCGCCGCTCTCGTTGGCTTCGAGAACAATCTTTGTTATGGCTCCCTGTACATCCTGAAGCGATTTTCCATTAAGCATACAACCGTCTATTAAGATGATGTTTGTATCGGGATAGCGTGCTCTGATAAGCTTGTACAGCTTGCGGAAGCCGTCTTCGAGAAGTTCTTTCTTGTATGTGCCTACGCTCGTGTCGTTTGTTCCGAGGTTTATGCAAACCACATCAGGAACGTATGAGCCGTAGTCCCAGTTCTGCGAAGGATCGCCGAAGTTTGTAAGCGGATAGATGTCTACCATAGACTCCTTCGGGCTTCCTGTTTCAGGACCGTTGTAGTTGCGATAGACTCCGATTCCCGAGCGGCAGACCGTAACGTACTGGGCGTTAAGCTGTCGGGCAGTCTCGGCTGCGTATGTATAATAGAAATTTTCGGTCTTGTCGTAGAACTTGCTCTCTGTTCCGCTCACATCGTCGATGCCGTATCCGCATGTCTGCGAGTCGCCTATGAACTCGAGCTTTCGGGTAGGGAGCTTAGGTGCGTTCTCTACCTGTCCGTCTATTACAAATCCGTGGAATTCTGGAACTCTCTGATATCCTTCGTAGCAGAGCGTTGCTGTTACGGTATGCTTTGTGTTGGGCATTCCCTTAGCCAGTCCAACCTCGTTGATGCCTTCGCCGAACTCGATTTTGAATGGCAGGTTGTCATCAATCTTTATCATAAAGAATCCGCTGTTAGGCTTGCATTTCATCTTTATTTCTGTTCCGGTAAAACGCATGCTGATCTGCACACCCGGATATACGAACTTAGGTGTTGTTGGATCAGAATTGTTTATTCGTCCCATATATACGATTTCTGGGTTGTTTGCAGGAACGAAATTGCTATATTGCGCATAAGTTACGGCACTAAAGTTAAGAAGTGCTGCAAGTGCCAATAGTCTTAGATTTTTCATCCTTTGTATATATAAAATGAATTAATGTAGGCAAAGATAAGTAAAAAAAAAGAAATATTCTTGTATTTCTTAATAATTGTGCTATTTTTGCACGGATTTTTGTAAAGAACTTTAAAAAACCTATAAGACTATGTATTGGACTTTGGAATTGGCTTCTAAGTTGGAAGATGCCCCTTGGCCAGCAACAAGGGAGGAATTGATTGATTACGCACAGCGTTCGGGTGCTCCTCTTGAGGTTATAGAAAACCTGCAAGAGATTGAGGATGAAGGCGATATATATGAGAGCATTGAAGATGTATGGCCAGATTATCCTGCAAAAGAGGACTTTTTGTTCAACGAGGATGAGTATTAAAGAAATAAGCGATGTTGCTTTCGGGCAGCATCGCTTTCTTTTATTTTTGTTGGCTGGCTTGTTGTCGGCGTTGCATCAGTTTCCGCTGGATTTCGTTTTCAACTTCGAAAAAACGGCTTACTTGGTCAGCCGAGAGAATGGTGGCAAACTCGTCTACATACTTCATGCGAATGGATTGCGCCTGTTGCTGGCGTTCCATTTTACGTTTTGTAAGAGCCAGACGTTCTTCGTTGGTTAGGGGCTTTGCAGGTTTCTTGTATTCTCCAACGGTGGCTCGCATCTCTTCGCTGTAACGTCGGTAAATAGGAACGAATTTTTCTTTCTGACTGTCAGACATATCAAGACGCATGGTAAGTTCGCGCACTTTTGCCTGAAAATACCGTTCGTTCAGTTTCTGTGTATTCTGTGCTGATGCGCTTGCAGTAAACAGCATCAGCAGCAGTGTGATAATGTATTGTCGCATATTCTTATTTTTTTAATATTCTGGAATTTCTTCGACTTCGTAATACGGCAGCATCTGTATCTCTTCGTCTGTAATACTGTTCAGAAAATCATCAACAGGACTTGTGCTATTTTCAGCAATCAGTTCTTTGCTGAAGTTTGTATGGTTGTAGTAGATGATGGCTGAGCCTGCCAGTATTACCGTAACTGCTGCTGCCGTAATGTATTTGTACAGAGTGTGAGTCTTGGTGGTTCTCTGCCTGCTTATTGCCTGTTCGGTGGCGCGTTCTACGATGTTGTCAACGTATTCTTTGCTCTCACGATATGGCATTTCGTATTTCTTTAAATCTTTCATAAACCGTATTCTTTTATGAATTTCTTTATTTTCTCTGTTGCGTAGTGATTGTTGGCTTTCAGTGTGCCGATGCTTTTGCCAGTGATGGCAGAAATTTCTTCGTAACTCAGTTCGTCGTAGTAACGCATGCTGAATGCAATGCGCTGTTGCGTTGGCAAAGTAAGCAATGCCTTTTGAAAAACTACTTCGGCTTTGTTGCTGTCGAGCGATGTTTCAGCCTGAAGTTTGCTGATTAGTGTTGGTGCCAGTGAGTCGATACTTTGAAACAGATGAGTCTGTCGGCGCAGGTGTCTTAGCGATTCGTTGGTGGCAATGCTGTAAATCCATGTTGTTATTTGTCCGTCGCCACGAAAACTGCTGATGTTGTCAAGAATCTTGATACATGTTTCTTGCAATACGTCTTCGGCGTCATCGTGTCCAACAACAATTCGCCTAATGTGCCAATACAGTCTGTTGCCATATTGTGCCATTAGTTGTCTGAACCCTTCATCGCGCAGATTCGGGTTTCGTAGCATCTCATATAATTGTGTCTGCTCTCTTCTTGAATCCATATATTGTTTAGACACATTAGGTAGACAAAAGTAAAAAAAATTTTCAACTTTTTAACCTTTGGGTTGTTTACGTATCATATAACCAAACGACAAACATCTGAAAATAATTGTGATATGAAAAGGTTATTCCTGAGAATGATGCTGACAATCAGTATTTTGTTTTCTGTTTCGAAGATTGCTTTTGCACAGGCAAATCGTTATGAATGTGACGAGTCCTGCGGTTCGAGTAACAGCGTAGAGATAGAGTACAGCGTAGTCTGCCCCGTAGGATTTTCAACCATCAAGTCAATAGATATGGCACCAAGACTGAAAACTCTTAACGGCAAGACGATTGCCATCGTTGGCGATGATTTTATGTACAACATTACGCATCCAGAACTGAAAAGGCTGATTGAGGCAAATTATCCGAGTGCGAAGGTTATTCTGTATGATGAGTTGCCTATTGCCGGGCCTTATCCCGCACCGGGCATAAAGCGGCAAGGCACAGAAGAGTTCAGACGTCGACTTGCAGAACTAAAGGTTGATGCCGTAATTGCTGGGAACGGCGGCTGTGGTATCTGTACGCCGAAGGAGACTGGCTCGTGCATTGTTGCCGAAAAAATGGGCATTCCGTCGGTCATCATCACAGCTCCCGGATTTGACCAGCAGGCACGCTATACGGCTCGCAACAACGGTGTGCCGGTACTTAGGGTGGCGGTGTATCCGGGTGCTTTTGCATCGCATACCGAGGAACAGCTAATCAAGAACACTCGTGATGTAATATGGCAGCAGATAGTTACTGCACTTACTACGCCTATACGCCAAGACGAATACGCCGCAGATGCGGCAGTACAAGGTATTACTGATGATGTGTTTCATGGCTCGCTCGATGAGATTTATGCTTATTTTAAATCGATGGGTTGGAGAGATGGGATGCCGTTTTGTCCACCCACTTACGAGAAGGTTAAGGAATATCTTGACTATACCGACTATCGTATCGACGAGACCATAGCCGTACTTCCGGGTGCATTCCGCAACACAACGACATGGCACGTTGCTGTAAATGCGTGTATGGCTGGGTGCAAGCCTGAGTATATGCCAATACTTGTGGCAATGACCAAGGCAATGGCTGGGGGTGATTTTCGTCGCACGTTGGGTAGTACTCACGCGTGGGTTCCTTATTCGTGGATAAACGGTCCGGTGGCTCGTCAGTTGGGCATAAGTTGTGGGCAGGGCGAGATAAATGCCGATGCTAATTTGTCGATAAGCCGCTTTATGAGTCTTGCCATGCAGAATCTGGCGGGATATACCGTAGGACATAATAGAATGGGAACATTTGGCTATCTTCAGCCGTGGTGTCTTGTCGAGGACGAGGAGGCTTGCCGTCGTGTTGGCTGGCAGACATGGAGCGAGCAGCAAGGCTACAATATCAACGACAATACCATAACGCTTACATCGGCACTTATGTGGGGAAACAATATGGCGCCGTCTACTACAGATGCCGAACGTGTAATGCAGCTAATGGCATGGGATATCTCTGAACGCTGCCAGTTTGCATTGGGCAGTGGCAGACAATTTACCAATAGGGTGGTTTTAATGACTGAACCTGTTGCAAAGATTCTCTCCTGCGGATATTCAGCCATCGGCTCTCTCGAAGATGCGCTTATTCAGAACTCCCGACGCTCGGCTTACGAACGCGCGTTTGCAAACTATTACGCAAATCCGGGTAGCCGTAGGGACGGAGAGGAGCATAATTTCAGGCAATATCTCAGTCACATAGTCAAAGCCGAAGGCGGTGAAACAACATCTACGCCTGTTTGGTACGATACTCCTGATGAAACGATGACTACTATCCCAACCATGAGGAAGGGTGCCACGGCATTCCTCGTAACTGGCGATGCATCGCGCAATAAAGTTCAGATTATGCCCGGTGGCGGTTTTTCTGTTGTGAGCATAGAATTGCCCAAGGCATGGGATTCGCTTATGTCTTCAAAGGGCTATCCTGCTTTGGCTGATATGTATCTCGTGCCATCGGATAACTAAATACGCGGATTATTGTCTTGGAGAATAAAAAAGCGATGTTGCTTTCGGGCAGCATCGCTTTCTTTATTTGCTGAAGTGACAAAGGCAGTAAAGAATGTCAACCCCAAAGGTTGGTGACGACGGAAATATATTATTGGAAACGTCTTTTATTTCAATGAATTTATCGTAAAACAATAAAATAATATTGTTTTTCTTTGCTAATTTGAATATTCTTTTTATTTTTGCACCGAAAATATTTATCGTTTAACAATAAAATTGAATAACTATGAACATAAATGCAAAGAAATACATTGTGCTGTGCGTTGTGGCGCTTGCAGTATTGGTGGCTACGAACATATTGCACCGTAGTCGGCCGATGTCGGGAAATAAAATTGGACTTCCGGAACTGACTTCCGGCTTTGTTTCGCACGATTCGGTTGTTGGCGTCGTCGTAGTTCCTTACGAGGCGTTTCTAGCCCGACTTATAAACCTTGGTTGTAAATGAATAACTCTTTCAAAAAAATAATTTGCTATGAATAAAAAACTGAAAATCTACAGCACGTTGTTCGTTGCTGCCATTATCGTGTTGGTTACGGTCAATGCCGTTTTCGTCAACTTCCAGTCGCACTCGTATTGTAGCGAAGACGAAAAGCTGGAATTTGCAGAAGTCCCGGCCGAATACGTAACTTGCGACACGCTTGCCGACGGCAGTATTGCAAAAAACTACAAGGGCGAGGTTTCGTTCGAAGTTTATGTTACGCCTAAACGCGGGCACGAAGAAAGAGCACTCTTTTCAACCTCCGGAAACCAGATATTCAAGGTTGACATGCAGAGAGTAAAACTCGTTGTCCCTGCGTCGAAGAACAAACTCGGCAACTTTCCTGTAATATTTGCAATAGCCTCGGCTGCCGTCATGCTCTTCGTCGGAGTATGGATTTTCTGTCTGATATTCAAGCTTATCAGCAGAGTGAGGAAGGGTGAGATTTTCGTGGCTCAGGTGGCAAGATACATCGAAATGACGGGATTTCTGCTTACGGCACTTTACATTCTGCAACTAATTGTGTCGTACATACTTACCCAATATCTCGTCAGAAACATTCAGCTGGCTTGCTATGACATCGTTTTCAAGAACGACTGCAACAGCATGTATTTAATAACAGGCTTGGCTCTGATGATAATCTCGCAGATAATATTGATGGGCAAGGACTTGAAGGACGAGCAGGATTTGACAATTTAATCAGAAATTAAAGAAATGAGTATAATTGTAAACGTAGATGTGATGATGGCCAAGCGTAAGATGTCATCGCAGGAACTTGCCGAAAAAATCGGCATCACGCAGGCAAACCTTTCCATCTTGAAAACCGGAAAGGCGAAGGCCGTAAGATTCTCCACTCTCGAGGCCATCTGCAAGGCTCTTGACTGCCAGCCGGGCGATATTCTGGAGTATCGTGAAGATTGATTATCAAAGTGTTAAAAAATATTAAATAATAATCCGCACGCTTTGAAATATCAAAATTGTATGTATCTTTGTGATATCAAAATGATATCAAATTTTTAAATCGTAAGAATATGGAAACAAAAGAGTATGCATTTAAAGGATTGGTAATGAACGGTTTCTTGATGCTGTTTGTTAACGCAATTATCTTGATTTTTGGAATTTTAAGCTTCATTTTCGGCGTTATTCTGCTCGGCGAAAGTCATGGCTCTGACGGTGGCTGGATATTGGGATTCTCGGTTCTGCTTATTGTCATTGACATTATAATGTGGTGCGGACTGATGCAGCAAGAGCCAAACGAGGCGAGAGTTACAACATGGTTCGGAAAGTACAGCGGAACTTTTCAGAAGACTGGTTTCTTCTGGATTTGCCCGTTCTACGTTAAGAAGAAAGTTTCGCTCCGCGCCCGAAATCTCGATGCCGACCCAATTAAGGTGAACGACAAGACGGGAAATCCGGTGATGATTGGTCTTGTGCTTGTGTGGAAGTTGAGCGATACTTACAAGGCACTTTTTGAGGTCGATTCTCAGACAATGGCGGCAAATCCAAACACCATTGGCTCTGACACAAAGGGACTTATGAATGCCTTGGAGAACTTTGTGCGCGTGCAGAGCGATGCAGCGCTTCGTCAGGTGGCAGGACAGTACGCATACGACGATGAGGACAACAAGAGCGACGAGCCTACTCTGCGTTCGAGCGCAGAAGAGATTAACGAGCAGCTCGAACTTAAGCTGAACGAGCGTCTTGCCTTGGCAGGAATCGAGGTTGTTGAGGCTCGCATCAACTATCTGGCCTATGCTCCTGAGATTGCGGCAGTTATGCTTCGCCGTCAGCAGGCATCGGCAATAATCACTGCCCGCGAGAAGATTGTAGAGGGCGCGGTAGGCATGGTAAAGATGGCGCTCGACAAACTGTCGAACGAGGAAATCGTTGAACTCGACGACGACAAGAAGGCTGCAATGGTGAGCAATCTGCTCGTTGTGCTATGCGGAGACGAGTCGGCACAGCCCGTTGTAAACACAGGAACGCTGAACCATTAAAAGATGGCTGAAAAGAAGACGACAAAGAGCTTCATCCTTCGCGTAGACAGCGAAACGATGGATGCGATAGAGGCTTGGGCTGCGGACGAGTTTCGCAGCACCAACGGCCAGTTGCAGTGGATCATAGCCGAGGCACTGCGAAAGGCTAAGCGTCTGCCTAAAAAGAAGAATTCTCAACCTAAAAATCAAGAAGAAAAAGATGAATAATAACAATATCAACTTTAAGGTGTGCCGAACAACCGAGAGCACGATTGTAGAGGTTGCCTGCGCGCTGATGACGGTTGTAGCCATCGTTCTTGGCATTGTAATGATGCGCCGCGATTCGGAGGCAGGAAAGGGAATTATTTCTGTAGCCTTCAGTTTTGGTTTCAGCATGTTGCTGATGCTTGTTCTGGCATATTGTCCAAATACGTTCAGCATTCCAGACGATGCCAATGCCGGAATGTTTGCCGCTACGGTGCGATTTCTGCGCATTCTCAGCGTCTGTCTTTCTCTGCTGATGCTTGGCATTGTCGTTTCACTCTTTCTCGGAATTACAGATAAAGGATTGGTAACAGTTGTTTGCAGCATTCCTGTTATTTGCACTTTTGTGTGGTATTTCATTGCCTACACAAAGGCTAAGCGAAACAAATAAAAATAATCATAAAAAAATACAAAAACAAAATGAACAGAAAAATTGCGATAACTATCCATACGATAGTTGAGTTGTTGGTGTTGTTAATCTTCTCTATTTTATTTTATTACGGAGTACTCTCTGTTACTACTTTAGTGGCGGTTGTTGTGTCGTTTTTCATTATTTCGGGAACCGTGATGATTGTATTTATGCGCAAATTACCGCCTGCCGAGATGAAAAAAGTAAATTTTCAGTTGAGTAGTACCAAAGAAAGTACGATTGTTGAATTTTTTTGGGCGCTGATATTTCTTATTATTTTGATTCTTGATATTGTCATGATTAGCCGAGGTTCAGAGCACGGCATAAGTACGAGTGTGAAGATAATTGTGGGCGGAGTGATTATGATGCTTCGTGGCGCTTATTGTCAGAAAGATTCGGAGAATGCCGATGTGAGCAAGATTCTTTTCCTGACGCGATGCAACCGTATTCTGGCCGTTTGCGTAATGTTGCTTGTTCTTGTTTGGGGTGTAATGGATTTTCTTGGGCTTTCGTATAACATTTTGGCATTTGGTATACCGTCGTATATTCTGATTTTTATAATGCTGTGGAATTTTTTTGCAATCCGAAGGCTGAAAAAGAAATAAAAAATCAGCGGGATGAACATTTTGTCAGTCTCGCTGATTTTCTTTTTATTTCTTAACTTGCAGATAGCTTTGCAAGGCACTTACATAGTTCTCGAAAGCCTTTATGCCGCTTGGCGTTATGCGGCAGATGGTGCACGGGCGCTTGCCCTTGAAGGTCTTCTCAACCTCGATGTATCCCGCCGCCGACAATTTGTCTACCTGTACGCTGAGGTTTCCGGCCGTGGCTCCCGTCTGCTCCTTTATGTACGGAAATTCGGCCTCCTCAACGCTTATTAGCAGCGACATTACAGCCAGTCGCAGTTCGGCGTGCAAAAGCGGGTCTAATGGCATGAACGGCATAGGCTACTTCTGTTTTTTTAGCATCAAGCCCGGGAGCGTCAGGCCTACAAAGGCAAATATGGCAATAATAATGCCCGCGTCAAGCATCTGCAAACTTACAGTTGTTTCAACGCTACAGGAGCGAGACAGTAATGCTAAGCCACCGAACGATTCCCAGAAGTAGCCGCCGATGCCGCCTATTATTCCGCACCACACCAGCCACTTGCTCTTGAGGATATATCCTGTAATGGTTATGCACATTCCCATCAGTATAAGAATTATGCGGAAGGGCTGGATTAATAATCTGGAATATACCTCGACAGATTCTGTGTGTACCATAAGTATGTTAAAGAGTTCGGCAAAGACGAAGAACGACAGGGCGAAGATTGCGAAGGTATGCCATGCCTTGTTAACCATTGTGCCAACAAAGCTGCTTGGAACAGGGGCTTGTCCGCGTTTAAGATAGCGGCTTATAGCCAGAATTACGATAGGCAGCGTAAAGTAAAGCAGATAGAAGATTGGGTTGCCTGTAAGAATGTGGCACAGGGCAATCAGTAACGCCATGCCCATGGTGCAAAGTCCTGCCACAAAGAGCGATTGTCCCATTTCTTTCGAAACTTCCTTGCGGCTCTGCTCAATCTGTTCCGTGATTATTTTCAGACTGCGCTCTGCAGTCATGTTGTTTGTTTCTTCCATTGTTTTTTAGATTTTTAGACTTCAACTTTCGATTCTTAATTCTCAAAATTGGCTGAATTGTCAATTCATAAGCCTCCTCGTTCCTCCTGCAGAAAGGGCAGAATCGGCCTTTTAAATCCGGATGACGCTGCAAATATAAATAAGTTTATAATATAAACCAAATAATTTCATAAATTTTTAATTGTCGCCCGACATTTCTGTTTCTGCAGATGGCAAAAGTCTGTAAATGTTTTTGTTACAGTTGGGTTATCTTTGCTTTTGGAAAGCGCTTCTTAATTTCGTTTTTCTCGGAATCGGTCATTATGCCTTTTATGTAGAATCTGTCGATGGTTATGCGGTCGAGCCATTTGGGCAGCACAACCTTGTCTGTAAATTCGAGTTCCAAATGCTTAATGCGCTGAAACTTAGATAGAACCGTTGGGACTTCTTTTATTCGTATGCTGATGCCACCACGCTCGTCGTTCTCCTTCTTCAGATATTTCAGAGAATCTTGTTCGGTTTCTGCCACGCGCACCTGCCAGCCTATTTTTGGTGCTAAAGATTTTGTCAGTGTGTCAACTTTTGCTCCGATGAAACCTGCGAATATCTCCATGTTTGCCTCTTTCTGAACAGAGCCGTTTGGTGATAAAACCATGTATTTGAATCCGGTGCAGACGTATTCGTCGGGCATGCTTTGGCTTGCAGATATGCTGTCGAGCGTGTTTCCGTCTTTGTCGGGGAAGAATTTCAGAATCCATCCGTCAATCATTGTCGGTTTTGTGAGGCTGCAACCGCCTCGGTTCAGTTCGTCAATTTTCTTTTTCTTAACGATATTTTGCCAGAATTCTTGGCGAGGTTTGCCGTTCGAAGCCTTCAGAAATTCGTTCAGAATAGGTTCAAGTTCGTTTGTCCATTTCCCGATTTTGTACGATTGCAGATTTCTTGTCTTGTCAATCACGCGCTGCCAGTCGGCGGGTGTGCCTTCGATTGTGATGTTCGGTATTCCGCATTTTATATAGATAATGGTATAATCAAAGTACGATTTTACGCTTTCCATCAGCGTTACCTGCGATGCTATGCGTTCGGCTGGAGTGGTTGTGGTAAAGTCGGCCGTGATGGTTTTTGCTATGTCGGTTTTCGTGTTTTTCTCAATCTGACTCGAAAAATCGTTCATAAGTTTTCCCCAGTCGGCCTTGCCCGATAGCAAGTCTGATTGTGCCAGTACAACCAAATCCTCCTTTCCGGAGTGGCTTACAAATAGCGGACGCATCTTCTCGGCATGGGCGTTAACGTATCGGCCGAATCCTTGGCAGATGAGCAGCCAAATCATGTCGGGCGACAGAGTGATGGGCTGATGCTTGGCGTATGCGTCTATGATGCACTTGTAGAAGGCATCTTTTCCGTAGTAAAGCAAGCCGTCTTCATTCTCGAAACTTGTGGCTATGATGTTTTTGGGCTCTCCAGATATCGTTCCGTCTTTAATTATTGTTTCTGCAATTTCTTTGCCGTTGTATGAGACGCGATAATTTTCCGTTTTGCTTATGTCAGTTTTCTTAAAAAACTCTTCGCTCGTGTAGTATTTTACGTCTATCGGCTTGAGTTTTTTATCGACAACGAAGGTAATCTTGCCTTCTGATTTCGAGATAATCTTTTGGGCACAGGCAGTTTGTGTTGTCATTGCGAGAATGATAAACAAAATGGAAACGATGTTTTTCTTCATAATGGTTTTAGAGTTTTGTTGTGTCTTGCAAAGATAGTCTATTTTTTTTAGTACGATGGATTTCAAGAAAACTTTCTCACTCAGTTCTCCAATCAGCAGAAGTGAATTATTTAAGTTTTAGTTTCCCGTTCAGAATGCGGCGGCGTGTGCTGATTACGGCAGGTTTGTAGAATTCTGTCTCCATTGTGTCGAGAATGCGCGTCAGTTCGTCCATAAGTTCGGGATAGAACCGGCACATTCGGTAGGCGAGTTTCATGCTCACCGCCTGTATTGCCGAAAATTCGCCGACGTCGGTCATCTTTGCCATGCAGAAATCCAGAAAATCGGTGCGCAAATCGTCTTCGTCCATCTTTAGCCGCTCGATTATGTTGAGCGACAGTCGCCTAACCGACGGATTTTCGGTCTGCATGGCAAGGTCTATGAATTCGTGCAGAATGTCGTTTAATTGCGCCAGTTCGTCGTCGGTGGTCTTGGTTAGCGACCATAGCGCGATGCGGGCAACCCGATAGTCGGCATCGTGCATGAAACGCTGCGCAAATCCGCGGAAATCGCCCGACATTCTCACCTCGTTGTATATTGCCAGAGCCTCGCTTTCGCTGCCCGTAATTCTGAGTTGTTCGTCGGTTATTGCCATTGAATATTGATTTTTCTGCAAAAATATGCTGAGTCGTGCAGTTGTGCAAGTTTTTGGGATATTTGACTGTGATTTGTGACGAATTGCGCGGTATTCATCGACGATATTTTGCCGATATGTATAATTATTGTAACTTTGCCGTCCGAGAAAATTAGTACCGTTTTTTTGATAAACATAGAGAGATAAATGAAAGAACCATTAAGTCATATTTTGAAAGAATCTACGAGATACAGCCTTGCAGTACTATTCATACTTGGGGTGTTGCAGCCGTTTGGCATAGACCAAATGGAACATCGTTTGGCATACCTGTTTGGCGTGGCAGTGATGGAGTTTTTTATTAAGATTGTTATTCTTACGGCTGCCAGTCCTATCCGCAACAAGAAGGTTCAGCTACCAGTCCGATATACGGTTCATCTGCTGCTGTTCTCGGCAATGCTGCTCACGTTCAACTCGTACTTCTACGCAGGCAATCTTACGGAGTTCTAGACAGGCAAATGGTCGGGCGGCGACCCCGACAAACTCGACCTTACGCTTTACTTCGAGGCCTGCAAATGGGTGCTTTTGGTTAGCTTGATTATCGCCATCTACGACATATATCGAATGCGAAATAACCGCCTTCGTCTTGAACTCGAAGAGGTGAGAGCCATCAACGCCCTGCTCGAGCAGCGCGCCAGCCAAGACGAGCCGGAGGACGATGAGCCTGCTTCGGTCTCTTCGGAAGAAGATTATGACGAGGTTGCCGAAAATTCGGTTTGCGCTATTAAGGGTAATGCTGTGAACGATTTGTTCGAGGTATCGCCAAAGGAGATTCTGTATATCGAATCGCTCTCTAACTATGCCGATATCTGGTATTTGCACGAGGGCGAGAGACTTCATCACATCATCCGCACAACCATGAAGCAGTTGCGCGAGCAGCTGGCAGAGGTTGACTATCTTATTTCGTGCCACCGCGCCTATATCATCAACATAAACTATGCCGTTTCGCTTACGTCGCGAACATCGGGCAACTATCAACTGCAAATGCTTGGAATTGACAAGCTTATCCCCGTTTCGCGCGCCAACACCGTAGAGATTAAGAAGGCTTTGCAGAAGTGAAAACATACAAGCACAAAGATAAACATGAAAGTAATTTTATTTTTGGTTGGCTTGTATTATTTCTATTCTATGGTTTGGTTATACTCTTTACCATAAACCAAGACCAATGCAGAACTGCTATTTTGTAAAAAAATGAAAAAGCTTTTGTTATTAACAATTTTTTTGTATCTTTGCAGTGGTGTTGTGGTAATGCCAGTCTACCCGTCCGAAGATTTTATCATACCACATTAATTAAATTTATGTTTAATTTTGTATCATTGTTTTTGTCGCAATGTGTACGGGTCAATTATGTATAAGATGGAAACTTTGGTGCGAAAAAATTAAATATGGATTTAATACAGTATTTTAGACATCAGTCAAAGAACCTTTTAAAGGATTACAAGACTCGTAAATTCGCTAAGAAATGGAATCGTTACGAGTATCAGCCTAATTTCTTTGATATAAAGAGAGTTTTTGAAGATTTTGAATATGATGATAAAAAATCAGATTTCACATTCACTCTTCAAAATGCTCAGCATGTTATTGCAAGACTTGCTGGGTTTGATAATTGGAAGGATTTGAAACAGGCAAAGCCTAATGTGTTGGAATTGGCATATTTACTTTTTGATAATGCGCATAAAATAAGCAATACTGAATGGAATGATTGGTATATTCCAGAGGTTGAGAAGATGAATGATATGATGCTTGATATTGATATGAAAATTGATATCTTTAAGCAAGTTTTTTTGGAAAGTGATGAGCATAGAAGTGAAGATGAACCATATAGGCTGGATTTGAAGAAAAAGTGGGAAGAGCGATTTGTTGAAGAGGTGAGAAATGAAGATGAGGTTAGTGGCGGTATGGAAGATTTCTATGAGGAACTTGATGAGCGTGAAAAGCAAATTGCAATACGAGTCCATCAAGACAATGGTTTCAACTATTCTCTTAAGGATACCGTTGAATGTCTACATTGTGGAGAACGTTTTTCTTTTAATGAAGTAAAGGCTATTAGAAAAAAAACGAAATACCGTTCTTTTTTGGATTTTGATGAGATTGTATGCAAGAATTTTCCAAAGTGTAATGGTAATATTCTTGATTTGATGCGAGTAAATAAAGTCAGTGGAAATTCAACAAAGAAATTATGAAAAGATTGACTTATCTTAGAATTTAAGATTAAAAATCTTAAAAGTTGAATTTTTGAATAAAAAAAACAACGCCGTGAGAAATCATTAGGCGTTGTTTTTTATATTCTTTTTTGTTCGAAAAGAAACGTTTCCCCTCTTAGTTTTAGTCTTTTTCGGATTAACATCTTTTAACAAAAAGCAACAACGTGTTTCTTGACACGTACTGTCTAAGACGTTAATTTTGCGGTATCAAAAACAACAGCAAAATCAATTATGGAAGTAAAAGAAATTCTCAGAAACCTGCGCGAGCAAAATAATCTCACGCAGGAGCAGATGGCGGAACGCTTAAATGTTAGCCGTCAGGCGGTAAGTCGTTGGGAGACAGGCGAGACCAAGCCCAATACCGAAATGCTAAAAACTCTCTCAAAGGAGTTCAATGTATCCATCAACACTCTTTTGGGGTCGCCGCAGACGTTGATTTGCCAGTGCTGCGGAATGCCTCTCACCGATGATTCGCTCATCAGCCACGAACCCGACGGCGCATTTAACGAGGACTACTGCAAATGGTGCTATGCCGACGGCAAATTCGCCTATCAGAGCAAAGACCTCCTTTTAGACTTTCTCGTAAAGCAGATGCCCAACCCCGACAATCAACCCGACGCCGACCGCCGTGCACTTTTTGACACTCATCTGTCGCAATTGAAACATTGGAAGGAGTGAGTTTTGCTTAGTTATAAGCAATTGACGATAAGTTTGTTATAAAAGATTTTTACCAAATCAATGTTTTTTTGGGGGAGATTTGGTAAAAATCTTTTCTTAACTTATTAATTGTCTGCTTTTATTTTCTCTTGCTTTCAGTCTTTTCGCGAACCGATTTGTACATTCGGTCAACGAAGTGAATTTGGTCGGCATTTGGCAGCGTAACGAGCGATGCACCGTAGCTGAACTGCATCGTCGTAGGCTTGCTCTCGTCGAACGCAGGCCAGTAAGGCAGTCCCTTGCCGTTAGGGTTGCCGGTCTTTGCAAAATTAATCCAATACTGCTGCATTATTTCAGAAACTGCCGCCTCGTGCGGATATTTCTCAGGCTGAGTAAGGAATTCGCCGTTCAGATACAGGATGTCGTCGGCATGGGCAACGCCGCGACGGCGAGGGTCGGGCGAGAAACTGCGCTGCGATGGCTGTGCCAAGAATGCCGAGTAAGCCGGCGACTTTCCGTTCTGGTTCTGGAGCTTTGCCCAGGCGTAAGACGGCCATGCAAAGCCAAGGTCGCGGAAGGCATCGCCGAAAGAGTGGAAGGCATCGTCGTTGTTGTTTGCCGGATAATATTTGTAAGCCTCGTCGGCAAACTCGCCAAGCATGGCTGTGCCCATCTGCTTGTACTGCTCGAGCGTGATGGTTGGCGGTGAGAACAGTGCGCCCTCGTCGCTGTTTGTCATAACGATAACCGGAACGTCGTTGTATTTTCCCTGCTCGTAAAGGCGGTACTGGTCGTCGGCGATGACATAGCCGTCAACGCAAGGCCAGAATCCGTCGAAGCCCAAGTCGCCTTTCGTAAGGTCGTACGCGCTCATCTTTCGCATCTGCTTGATGTTCTTTTTGTTAAGATGCTTCAAGAATGCAACGCCGTGCTGCTCTGCTCCCTTCAGAGATGCGCCGGTGAGCATAGAGCGGTTGCTGTCGTCCCAAGGTGCAAACGAGCCTCCGCTGTGGCTTATAACGCCGCAGAAGAGTCCTTTTGTAAGCGGAGAGGCGCAGAGGATGCTGCAACTGATGGCTCCGGCACTTTCGCCGAAAATAGTAACTTTTGACGGATTTCCGCCAAAGTTCTTGATGTTTCTCTGCACCCACTGGAGCGCGAAAATCTGGTCGAGTAGTCCGTAGTTGCCCGAATGTCCGTTCTTCGACTCCTTGGCAAGTTCGGGATGCGCCATGAATCCGAGTGCGCCGGTGCGGTATTCAACACTTACGACCACAACGCCGCGCTTTGCCAGATGCTGCCATAGGTCGCCGCCGTAATGCTCGGTTCTGAAGCCTCCGCCGTGAATCCACACCATCACCGGCAGATTGTCGTTGACAGAGGTGGCTGGAGTTGCTATTCCCAGATAAAGGCAGTCTTCGCTCATCATGTCGCGGGTTAGTCCCGGGCGTTCAGGCTGAGGCGGCCACGGTCCGAACTTGTCGGTTTTCAAAACGCCCTGCCATGGCTTTGCCGGCTGAGGGTCTTTCCAGCGGAGGTCGCCAACCGGCGGTGCTGCGTATGGAATGGCTTTGTAAACGCCGAGTCCGTTTTCTACTACGCCCTCGATGTCGCCTGTTTCGACGTGTGTCTTAACCAAGGGCTGCGCTGTCGAAAGCGTTGTAAAAGCCCATAACGAAAGTAGGATAGTTACAATTTTTTTCATTTTTGTCTGTGATGGTATTAAATTAAAAAATCGATGTGCAAGGTAGAGAATAATTTTGAAATCAGCAAAGGTTTTTCTATAATATTTTCTTGCAGATAAAGCCTTCATTCTCTGAAATAATAGGCGATGTGTATGAAGGAAAAAGCCTGTAAGACTTTTCTTTTCCTACTGAAGTAAAAATGTAGTATAATTATTTTGTTTTGTTAAAAAAAAGTATATTTTTGTCAAAATTTATTATTTAAGTCTGATAAACTATGAGTAATTTAGTAAAAGTTTGGAGAAAGACCGCCATTCTTGCATTCATCGGCATTATTGTGGCAACATTGAGTTCTTGCGATTATTTTGGCGAGTTCGATTTTGTTATAGAAAATAGAACAGGAAAGGAAGTTACGGTTTCGTATGTTGAGCAGTTGAGAAACTATGAGGATATTTTCCCAACATACAGACATGGCGACGATTACGAATATATCCGCTTTGCAGATGCCGATTCAACGGTTTATATAAAGTCGGATAATTCATGTTTATGGCGTGTTGATGTTGGTCTGGTAGACCGCGATTTTCCAGACAATAATGATGTGCCCGAGGCTTATAATGTTGTTCCTTTATGGGAACGGATAACTGCGATTGTTGTCGGCACAGATACCATACCTTCGCACATGTATGCAAAGTATAAATGGCAACGCAACAGTAATAAATATACTCTGGTGCTTGAATGATTTTTTCTGAAAGTGGAATTTGCCGGAAAACAGACAAGATAATTATTTGCCTTTGTATAGAATGCCCATCCATATTGCACAGACTGCGCAGATGATGCCGAGAACCATCAGAAGATATGCAAAAACCGTGTGTACTATTCCGCTGATAGCCTTCTGACTGCCCGACGGGATGCGGTCGCCGTCGACGATGATTACGTTTTTGTTTGGAAAAACGCCGAGACTTGCCTTGCCATTCCCCAGTCGGACGGCAAAGGTAACTTTGTCATTCTTAGACATATAAGTAAAGTTGTAACGCTTGTCGTCGAATGTGATGGTGTCTTTGCCATGGTTTTTCATCAGATTTCTCTGCTTTGTGGCAAATTCCTCAGCCTCCTTCTCGAAATTTTCCAGCGAAAAGTTCATCTTACGCTGCGGATAATAGCGCGACTGAAAGAAATTGTCTCTTTTCTCGCGGTTCACTTCCGATTCGGGAATCCTCTTATACATCCTCAATGCCGAAAACATAAAAGTCAGATTTTCGGGCTTGGAGATTTCCGTTCCGTCGTTAAATTTCAGCGGTGCGGAAATCTGGCAGAATGGCCTTTCAACCCACATCGACCGATATGGACTTTCGTCTGCCTTGTTCCTGATTTTCCGATATAAAGTGAAGGTTTCTTCGGTAACATAAATACAGACGTAATCGCCGTTGAGCAGGTTGAAAACGGTGTCTTTTACGGTTTGCGGATTGCTGAAAACATAGTCTTTTACAAGATAATCCTGCGGACTGCCGGAAAGCGCGGCTTTTATTTCGTCATCGGTTTTCAGAACTGGCAGATTGTCGAGTTTTTCTTGCAACAGACGGTCTTCGGCGGTTATTCCATCGCCGAGATGCTTGATGTATTCTCCGGCCTTGTATAGCCCGATGCCAGCCAGTAACAATACAATCAGAAGAATTGTGTTGCGGAATTTATTGCCCTTCTTTATTTTCATTATCTGAAATTTATTGATGTTTTTCCCTTATCGGATGGCGGATGACCGTCTTCAGCTTTTCGGCAGCAGTCTTGCGAGGGTCGGAAAGATAGATTTCGTGATGAAAATGATTCGTGTTGTCGATGTCGGCAGTGCAGCCGTTCTGTTCTATAAACTCTTTCAGAACCTCGACGGTTGCCGGCTCTTCGTCGTAACTTCCGATGTGCATTATCTGCGCGCATCGCCCTTCTTTCAAAGTCAGAAACTCGGCCTTTGAGCAGTCTGTCTTTTTCTTGCGCGAGGCTTCTGCCACCGCCCAGTCAAATTCGGTTTTTGTAACGAAATCGGGCAGGCGGATGAGGCTAATCCAATGCAGGCGCGACTTGTCGGCGTACGAGAATCCTTCGACAGCCTTACCGTCGACCTCTTCCCACCACAAGCCCTCGAGCGGCGGAACAACGAAATCGAAATAGCCGTCTATTTTGTGGTCGCCCTTCTTGCTCATCTTTATGGTGTAGGCAATGCTGTAAAGAATCTGCACCGCCTCGGTGTACGCGCCGTTGCCGTCGTTTGGGTTGCCCTCGCCACGCACGGCAATGTAGTTTGCCTCGGGCACGTCTACAAACTCGGGCTTCTGCTTTGGAAGATAAAAATCCTTGTATTCTTTCTTAAAATCGAATGGCATAATTGTCTGAATTGTAGGGGACTGCCACGAAGACAGTCCCCTGAATGTGATTATTCTATCGGAATCTGAATTACCGACACCCATTTCTCCGGGTCTTCCTGATTCCATGCGCCGTCGATGTAGCTTGTGCGGTGATGGCCGGCAACCTTGTAGCCTTTCTCGCTGATGTAGCGGAACGCCTCGGTAAACGATTCGTAGAACTTATCGTATGCGCCCGTGTGCTTGATGCACAGAGCCTTCGGAACGGCCGGAAGACGCTTGAACTTGATGATGTCGCTGTCTGTGCCCATCTCTTCAACCTGCTCGCAATACTCGATGTCGATGTTGATTGGCGTAAACTCTTTGTTGTGCTCTATGGTGAAGCAGTAGCCGGGCTGAGGACATTTGCAGCCCAGACGCTGCATCTCGGGCCCGATTTTCTCGTAACACATTGGGCCGATGGCTTCGAAATTAGGAATTACTTCGCGATGGCTTGCCACGATAATCTCGGGCAGAGACTGAATACTTATTTTCTCCATTGTCTTGATTTGTTTTCGAGAGTTCTGCAATTCGAGCAGACTGTCGCGCCGTGCAACGAGCTGCCGCAGAGCGAGTTCTGTCTGCCTTAGCTTTTCGGCAAGCTGGTCGGCTCCCGGAACGTGCGATTCGTCTTCGTACAAATCCTTTATCTCGTCGAGCGAGAAACCGAGTTGCTGAAGGTCGCGAATCGACTTTAGCTTCTGCATCTGCCTTATGGAATAGTAGCGGTAGCCCGTCCATTCGTCCACCTCGTCGGGCATCAGCAGGCCTTTCTGCTCGTAAAAGCGCAGCGTCTTTACGGTTATCTGCATCAACTGCGAGAACTCTCCGATTTTTAACTTTGTTTTACTCATAATCGTACGATTTTTTCTGTTGCTTAAGCGTTTGCAAAGTTATGGCATGACCTAAGGGACGAGTCAAGACTTTCGCGAAGTTTTTAACATTCTTTAACAATTTAGCGTACAAAATCGGCGCACTTGTTCAGCAACTCGTTAAACTCGTGGCATTTTTTTAGTTGGGCGAGAACGTTTGGCAGATAATCTTTGTCGAGAACATCTTTCTTTGTAAGGAATTGCGTGATTTCGAACGATTTAAGCCGATAATACTCGCTGTGCTTGTCGTCTGCGCTGAATCCTGCGGGGAAACGCTTTAGGGCGTTGTCCCAGTTAAGAGCGAAGCCTTTTCCGCACTTCTGCACCGCCTTGTGAAACTCATCGGGCTCGAGCATTATCTGATCGCGGATGCTCTTCAGAACCTCTTTCGTTGGGTTGTAAAGACCGCCGCACATCAGATAAGTGTCTGTTGCCGGCTCAAAGTGAATGTAATATCCGGCCATGCCCGATTTCTTTCCGCCAGGGCAGACATAGATGCCCAGCCAGTCTTTGTAAGGACGCTTGTCGGGCGAAAAGCGGATGTCGCGGTTTATGCGATAGGTGCAGTCCTTTGGCTGAAGATTCTTGCTGCGAGGGTCGAACAGGGCAACGCCCTTTATAAACTCCTCGGCAAGAGCCAAGACTTTCTTTTTAATAGCTTCGTATTCAGCGCGATGCGCATCGAACCATGGCTTGTTGTTGTTCTGCGATAGTTGCAGGTAAAAATCGAGTATTTCTTTCATTTCCAGATATTTTTTAGTCGTGATAATCGTTGTCTTTCCATTCAAACTTAACCGTTTCGGGCACAAGATATTTGCCTATTTTAAAGTCGATATTCGCTTTGTGTGCCTGACTAAGCTGGAACTGCCTCGGCACGCGGTACATCTTGCCGTCTTTGATGAATCGTGCACCGGTTTGATGAAAGCGGAAGGCTACATCTTTGGCAACGCACTGTTCTCTGAGGGCAAGAATCCAGTCGTAGTTGCACGGGCGTGCATCGAGTCCCGACTCTCCGCCAACCGACACCTCGTCAATCGTTTTGTCGAGATACGGCTCAAGGTTTATGACTGTAAGCATCGGCGCAACAATTATGCTCTTTCGCTTTATCGGAAGCGAGCGGAATATGGGCAGTCGGTAGTCTGCCATCTCCTGATTTTCGACGGTGCAGCCCACAATAACGTTGTCGTAGCCGTCGCCCCAGTCGTCGGGGATGCACTCCATGAAACGGTCTATCCGCTTGGTGAAAAAGAAGAACCAGAGGTCGCTCCGCTGCTTTATCATCTGCCAACATTCGGGTCGCCACTGGTCGGCATCTTTCAGCAGAAAATCGGATGTGAAGCAGGTAAATACAATCCTTCCGCCCTCAATCTTCCACGATTTGTCGCGCCTGCGCTTTATCGGCAGATTGAAGTTGCCCGTCTTTCGGCATTCGCTGCTCGAAATGTCGCTGCCGTACATCTCGTCCTGACGGTAGACGTAGCAATATTTGCATCCGGGGCTGATTTTTGTGCAGCCGTGCCACGGATTCCAGTCGGCGTATATTTCCCAGTTTTCGGACATTTTCTGTAAGCGTGATGGATGAGGCTGCGTTGTGTGGCAGTTATCTCTTGGCAAAGATATTAAAAAAGACCGACGTGCCGATGCTTTTGTGATATTCGGCGCGCCAATGTGGCGAATTGTTGCGCCTTTCAGAATACAAAAAAGCCGGGCTGTACTTAATTAGCCCGGCATCATTCTGAAAACTAATCTTTTTAATATTGATTCTTTTTTACAAAATAACGTATTCTTTTGGCTTGAAGTTGTCTTCCATGCTCCAGACGTGAGCCTTTCCGTGGCTCATGCGGAACACTTTCAGAAAGTTGAAGAAAGCCTCGTCGCCCTGCTGCTCTCTCCAAGGCTGCAAGAACTTGCGCGATGGGTGGTTAACGATTTCCTCCTTCAGGGCCATGTCTTCAACAAGTTCGAACTTGCCTTCTACTCTCACCTGATATTTTCCGCAGGCAAAGCACACCTCGGCGCGAGGGTCGGCAACAAGCTGATGGTAAAAATCCTTTGTCGTTCCGGTGTGGAATACAATTCCGCTTTCGTCGGCCTTGTACATCAAGATTCCGCGCACGCGTGGCTGACCGCCGTCGTTGGTTGCAACGTACATCACCGGATGCGCGTTTAGCATCTTAAAGATTTCTTCTTTAGTCATTGTCTTTAATTTTTAAATTTTTGGTTTGCGTGATTTTTCTGACGGCAAAGATACGCCGCATCGCTGTCTTTTGCAAATTTCTGGGACAGACGGCTGCTTTTTGTGACGAATGGAAGTGGCTTGCCGCTTGTAACAGTCGGATTTGAAGACGGTTAGACTCTATGCGCGAAAAAAGAAGCGAAAAGGTAGCCCGAATCAGAAATTTTCGTATTTTTGCCATCGTAACCTAAACATTTTTATATGAAAAAAATCATCATTACAAATCTTTTGCTTGCCCTTTTTGAACTTATAAGATGATGATATCTTTTATTATTTGATTTACACCATTCAGCTTTACTTCATTTGAAGGCTCTGCCTCATAAAAATCAAATTCATAATACGAATAGGGATACTCAAATTCAACTAAAATACCTGTCTCTTCTTTTGGATTCTCCCAATATCTTCTAAGAAGTTCATCATTCTCCAGCCAACATAACACAAGTCCTGCAGCATAATAATTGCCATCAGCCTTGTCTTTATCATAAAAACAAGAAGAATCAACCCCGATATACTTCACTTCTATATCCGACTTTAAAACATTCCATAGTGTCTGAAAGTTCTTGCCGATATAGTATTGCTTTTGCTCCACAAAATTTCGCTTCAGATATTCTAACGTATCAGGAGCGAACTGGCTAATAGGGTAATGCTTCTGGGCAAAAACGTTTGTCAAGCCCAAGAAAGTGGTAAGCAGGAAGGTTACAATTTTTTTCATTGTGATTAGTTTTGAATGGTTCTTTTGTGAAATCTAAACGAATGGCAAAGATAGTCATTTCTGTAGAAAAAGTATAAGAAAATCATGAATTTTCACTTCTGCCGGTTGCATATCTTTCCTGTCGATGTGGTGGTGAGCCTTCCGAACTCCACCCTGTGAGGCATCGCTGCGCGCGGAATCCTTATTTTCAGCCATTCTGTAATGTCGTTGCAGCAGATGTCGGCATCGTTTTCGAGTTCTATCTTGGCATTCAGAACCGTTCCGAAATCCTTGTCGGGCACGGCAAAAGCCTTTGCTGCAACTACCGATTGGTGTTCGCACAGAGCCTTTTCAACATCCTCGGGATACACGTTTTCGCCGCCGCAGACAGCCATTCGGTCGGCGCGTCCGTGATAGAAGAAGTAGCCTTCGGCGTTTATCGAGACCCTGTCGCCTGTCGATTGCCATCGGTTTCTGAGCGATGTGGCAGCCCATGGCGAGCGCACCCAAAGCGTTCCGATGCCCTGCGAGTCGCGGTTTTCAATCTTGCACCTAATGCCCGACAGAGGCTTCCCGATTGTCGGCTCGGGGTTGATGCTGAGGTCGTTGGGCGTTGCAAGCATAAAGAATCCCGCTTCGGATGTTCCGTAAAGATTGTATATTACAGAGCCGAGAATCTTTTCTGTCTCGTTAATCAGCTTCTTGCTCAGACGGTCGCCGCCGCAGACTATACACTTTAGATATTTCTCGATGTCGCGGTTGTTGCCCGAGCCTATTTTCTGCCACATTCTCGAAAGCATCACCGGAACGGATGGGAAGACCTCAACACGTTCGTTTATAATTGTTTGCATCGTGACATCGGCGTCGAAATATCTTGCCAGACAGACTTTCTTGCCCATAAGCAGCGAGATTATAAGCGTGCAGAGTCCGAAGCCGTGATAGAACGGCAGCACAATCATAACGCTTTGATATTTATGAATCTCGATGTCGCGAAGGAGCGCGAAGAATGGCGGAAGAAACTGAAAGACAGACGGTTTGCGCGATGCTTCCTTGTAGCTGCCCGATGTGCCACCGGTAAGAACCGAAATCTGAGGACTCTTGAAAAACGGTGGTCGGGGCAGCGGCGACGGCGCGCAAGCGGTATCTTTCAGCATTTCAGCCAATGTTTCTGTGCTTACAGATAAATGCCGAAACTCAGTCGGGATTTTCTGTTCAAAATCCTCGTCGAAAATCAGCAACTTGAATTTCTTTCGAGAGATGATGTCGCGGATGTTCTGCTCGGCATAATCGGTGTTTATGAACTTTGTGTTTGCACCAAGACGTTGCAACGATGGCAGTAGCAGAGCCGAAACGGTGTGATTACGGCACAGCACGGCTACATTATCCGATTTCTGTACGCTGAATCTTTGATTGAGTATGTTGCTAAGTCTTAGGGCTTTAGCGTAAAGTTGCTTGTATGTCAGACGGTCCGATTCCGATACTATAGCAGTCTTGTCGGGGTAATATTTGGCGGCAAAACGCATCAGAGCCATCAGCGTAATGCCTTCTTTTACAAACGATTGTGCAAGTCGGAAAATTCCGCGAGGAGTAACGATGTGAAGTTTTATAAGGATTTTGAAAAGCTTCATTTTTTCAGGCTGTAAATTATTCTAATCAATGGTGAAAGGCAGATGGCTGGAATCTCGGTGAGAGAAGCCCACCAAGGTTTGTAACATCTTTTGTTGCTGATGCTTAGGCTAAGAAGAATATCGGCTGCTTCTTCGGCTGAAAATGCAGGCAGTTTTCTATACATTTCTGTGGCGTCCGACATCGTGGTGTGTACGAGTGGCATATAGGCAATCTGCACCCTCACGCCTTTGTGTCTCAGTTCCGAGTCGGCGGTCTGACACCAGATGTTGGCTGCACATTTTGACGCGTGGTAGGCACTCCAGCCCGGTGCTGTCGGGTATAGACAACTTGCTGATGATGTGTAGATTATCTTTCCGCCACTTTGCTCCAATTTCGGAATGAGAGTGAGCGACAAGGCAACCAGCGATTTGTAATTCAGGTCGATAGTCCTGTCGTAATCGTGCATACGGTCGAGTGCGTCTTCGATTCTGCGATGAATGGATTTTCCGGCGTTGCAGAAGAAAAAGTCAACCCTCGGCAGTTCTTTCAGAACGCAGCAAAGACGGTCGAACTCGTTGCGGTTTCGAAGGTCGGTGACCGAGATTCTCACGTTGCATCCGTTCTGCCTTGCCTTGTCGTGCAGAAATTGTAGCTCGCTTTCGGTCCTCGCAATCAGAAACAAGTCTGCGCCAGCCTCTATCAGTCTGAGTGCGAGTGCTTTGCCTATGCCGTGCGATGCTCCGGAAATGACAATCCACTTGCCGCCAAATATCTTGCAAATGGTTGATTTGCTGATGCTTGGCGAGTGATATAGTAAGGCTTTCGCAGTTTTGTATAAGATGTTGTTCACTTGGTTTTTGCTCTTGTTTTCGTAGTTATTACGACAAGTAATGCAAAGATATATTAAACTTTGAAAGCGACAATAAAAGGAATGTTAAATTAGTTGGTGGAAATCCAAAATAAGTTCTGCCGTACTATAGGTTCTGCCGAATTTTTAAATTCGGCTGAGAGAAAAATCGGGAATTTGCAATACCCACCGCTGAAAAAAATGTTTTGTATTGGGCAAGAGCAAAAAAGTTGTTATTTTTGTCGCGTTACGACAAAGGGAATTCTTGCGTTTCTTCGGTAGCAAGCGGAGAATTCGGCAGAACGTTGTATTTGAAGAAAAATTAACTTATGAAGTTTTTACAATCACTTTTAGATGCTTTATTGCTTGGTGTTCATCAATTGTCGGTTATAGATGATAGCCTTTGGAAAAGAAAGAGTGGAAGTTCTACAGTTTTAACAACGATTGCTTTTTCTGGAGTTATTCTGTTTTTCCTGTTATCATCTATTATTAATGTTATTTTTTTGTATAATAATACATACGGCTATTATGCGACAGATACTTATTTAATGGATTCTCTGTATATTGCAGAATTTGTTGTCATTTTTGTATCGTTATATTACTATGTATATAGATATAGAGGGGTTGGGATTCTCAAGGAACATATAGCAACTAAAGACACAGTCAAATGTGTTGTAGTTGTAATTATATGTGTTGCAGTGTTCTGCACTAGTGCCCATTTTACAAGGTCTCAGAATATCGGATATCGTGTTAGAACTGGTTGGTATGAACGCAATCCGTCAAAATATGCAAAAATGGCAAAAGAAATTGAGGATTGGAAAAAAGAACATCCAGAATCTTGGTGAGTTGTGCCATCGTTTAATATGAAATTCGGCATAACGTGGTGCTACGAGCATCCCCTCCCAGTTTCATAACAAAAACCGGGAAGGGATTTTCTAACATACATCATTGAAAAAATCGATATTAGTTGCTTGCCATGCGCTGCTGAACGGATTTTCCTGCTCCTGTGCCCTTGTAACGGCTGTTAGATGCGTTGAAACTGTAGCGGAGCGAGATGTCGAGACGATGATTGTTTCGGGTGGTTGTCTGCAATCCGTAGAAAAATCCGCAGTCTTGCGCAACATCCTGAACGCTGCGTTTAAGCACGTCGCTGATGCTTGCCCTTAGGCAGAGAGCGTCGTTCTTCAGCCAGCATTTCTGAACTACGAAACGAAGGTTGTACGAAGGCGACAACATTCTGAAATTTATTACATCGCCCTTGGTCATTATGTTCATGTTTGCCTCAAGCTGCCAGCTGTGTCTCAGGCGGAAGGTGTTGTTGAGGTCGATGAAGTAAATAGGCTTGTTGAAACTTACTTCAACCTTGCCGTCAGCCTCGCGAGGGTCGTCGAAAGTCATTGTGTTCCAGAACTTTTGTCTGCCGACAGTCCACGACGGACTGTAGATTCCCCACGTTGGATTGCCAGAGATGAAGATGGCAAGGTTGCGGATTGGGTTTGGCAGATTGACCTGCTTAAGGAGCATGACGCCGCCGTCGTTGTAAGCCATTGGAAGCTGTGTGATTGTGTTGTCGCGACGCTCGTAGGCGGCGAAGACGTTTATCCACTTCCAGCGCGCGTTGATGCTAACTTCTTGCATGGTAGCGTTTTTCAGCTTCGGGTCGCCTTGAATAAGCGAGTACGAATTAAGGTAGATGATGCGGTCGTTAAGCGAGTTGTAGCTTGGTCGGATGGTCTTCATGCAATAGGAAACGGCTGTCTGAACATCGCCAAACTGCTTTGACCACGAGAGGTTAGGGAAGAACTCGTCTTGATTGCGCGACATAGAGCGGTCGGCATACATCTTGTCGGTATAGTCGAAGCCCACATGCTCGTATCTTACGCCTGCGTTGATGTTTCCGAGGGTTTTAAGGTTTGCGCTGTACGACACGAAGGCGGCTACGTTCTTCTCGTCAACTTCGGAGTCGGATGACGGTAGCGAAGAGTTTGTTATCGACGAACTGTTTATGCGGTTTACGAAGCTCATTTCCGTGCCGGTTTGTAGAATTCCTTTCAATATCGGATAGCTCAAGACGAGTTTCGCTGCCCATAGTTTGGTTGACTGACGGTTGTCCTGTTCCATCTGCTGATGGCTGTTGCTTTCGTAATACTCGTTTATCTGGCTTATCTTGTCTTCTTTGGTTGAAATAAAATCTACATTCAAGTCGATATTCATCTTGCCCACTTTTCCGTTGTAATAAGCGTTGCTCTCCCAGTTGTATGGCGTGTGTTCGTCCTCGCGCTGGGTTGAGTTGTTGCGCTCTGAAGACAGAAGCCCTCCGCCTAAGCGATAATGCTCAATAACGTCCGTGCTTCTTAAAAAGTTGTATGTCTTGAACTTGTCGTGGCGTTCAACGCGCATACCCATCGAGTGCTTCTCGTTTATCTGCCAGTTAAAGCCGAGGTTGTAGTTTAGTCCCTGTCCGTGCCAGTCGTTGCGCGAATTGATGTCTTGACGAATGTCGTTGATGCCGCCGTCGGCCTTCAGGATGGTCGATTCGGTGATGTGCATATCGCCCACGCTTTCCCACTTCCAGTAGTTCAGAAGTCCGAAGAGTTCGAGGTCGTTGTGGCGATAGTGAAGGTTGGCGGTTGCCGACGGGTCGCTGTATCCGAAGATGAGGTCTTGGTTGTTGCTTGCTGCGAGGTCGAATCCGAATCCGTCGCCCTTTCGGCGCACCGTCTTTATTCTTACAACTGCCGAAACCGTGGCATCGTACTGCGCTCCCGGATTGGTTATTACCTCCACGCTCTGGATTTCTTCAGAACGCAGACGCTTCAGCTCGTCCTTGTCCTGCATCTTTCTGCCGTTTATGTAGAAGATTGGCTTGCCCTTGCCAAGAACCTCGGCTTCGTCGCCCTTTATTGTCATTCCCGGAATCTTTGGAAGCATCTCCAACGCCGTGCCCGACTTGTCAAGCACCGTGCCCTGAACGGTTGTGAGCATAGAGCAGCCAGTCAGCTTTGTCTTCGGAAGCTGACCTTTTACGGTTACTTCGCCAAGCGTCTGCGCGTCGTCGTTCATGGTGGTTGTGCCGATGCTTGAGCTCTTTACATCGACATATTTAGTCTGATATCCGACGTATGACAGTTTCAGGATACAGCCGTCTTCGGGAGTCTGAATAAGGAATTTGCCTTCCATGTCGCTTGTTGTTCCTTGAATGTAGGTCGAATCAGCCGAAAGCAGCGAGATGTTTACGAAGGCCAGAGGCTCGCCCTTGGTGTCGGTAATCTTTCCGTTAACTTCCTGCTGCTTGGCTTTTGCCTTAGCCGATGCCGCAGTAAGAATAAGGGCGGCTGCCAATAGAATCTTTCTAAAAAGGTTGCAAACAGAGTTGCGATTGATAACATTTTTCATATTCTCTTGTTATTTTCGTTTTCTGAGCGTTAGACGCGGCAGAAGCCTGAAAATGTTGCGTTTGCAAACCGCTTTGGGATATTCTGTAAGTTTCTGTGATGAATGGCAGGGATTTTTGCCGTAAAAGAATGATGTGGCAATTTTTGTAACGTGAACCGATGGATTTGAGGCTTAGAATCGACATCTGCGCAGCCCTTCCCCATTCTCCATGAGAGTGGGGATTTTATTATAAGCCATAAGCGTATAATTTTTTATTGTGCAGAATCAGCACTTTTCAACTTTCAATTATCAAGTTTCAAAAAATTGTCAACTGTCAATTCAAGATTTTTTTCAATTTTCAACTCAATAATTGTCAATTATTATCGGCTTACTTCTCCGTATCTTCTCCGAACCTTCTGGCTTACATCAAAGTATGCATCTTTTTTCTTCCCCCTTGTTACAACTTTGTTACTGTTTTGTTACCTCCTTGCTATCCCGTACCCTGAAAGTTGTTTTTTTGGTTCTTTTCTGCATAATGATTCGTTGCTTGCATATAGTTGCAGAATTGATTATGCCGGACTTGCGTAACATGATTGCCGTGAGTCTACAAAAAAAAGGCCGAACCGACGAATCCCAGTTCAGCCTTTTTGAGAATGAAAATTAGTGATTTGTATTGCAGTTACTTTGCCATAATCTTGTTTACAATGAACATGTAAACAGAGCGAGGCAGAATTTTGTGCATAGCCACTACGAATGTCGATTTTCCGATAAGGTAGCGCAACTTTGGCTTTCTACTTTCGGCAATCTTGAAGATTGTCTCGCCGATTATTTCGGGGTCTGAGCCTTCGCCGCCGCTTTTTACAAGAAAGTCGCGCACCGTCGTAACGTAGTCTTTGTACTCGTTGTCGGGCAGGACGCAGTTCATCGACCTTCCGTAGAAGTCGGTGTTTATTACGCCCGGCTCAACCAGCGAGACATCGATGCCGAAAGGCTTCAGCTCGAACTGCAATGCCTCGGTAAAGCCCTCTACGCCCCATTTCGTTGCGTGGTAGAGCGACTGAATTGGAACGGTCATTCGTCCGGCAATAGACGAGAGGTTCACGATTTTTCCGCTTCGCCTCTGCCGCATGTAAGGCAGAACCGCCTTTGTTACACGGATCAGTCCCACGAGGTTGGTGTCAATCTGCCTTACAATGTCCTCGTCGGAGAACGATTCGAGCGCGCCGATGGTATAGAATCCGGCATTGTTTACAAGCACGTCGATGCTTCCAAAGCGGTCGACGGCTGTTTTTATCGCGCTTTCGATGGTTTCGGGCTTGGTTACATCGAGCGGCAGAACAAGAATGTTGTCGCTCTTCGTCAGTTCGGTCTCTTTCTCGGGCGAGCGCATGGTTGCCACCACCTGCCAGCCACGGCTTGCGAAAATCTTCGCCGTAGATCTGCCAATTCCGGCAGATGCGCCAGTAATCAAAATTGTCTTCATTTTTGTCGATATTTATGTTGAGTTATCAGATTTCTAACCTCATAACGAAATCGTCCATGAAATAGCCGTGTCCGATGTCGATTTTCTCGGCGCGCAGATGACTGAAGCCAAGGCTTTCGTAAACGCTGATTGACGGATTGTGCTTGTTTACGTTAAGCTCTACGGCATACAGATTTTCGCGGCGTGCCTCTTCTGAGACAAACGCGAGCATCTGGCGCGAAAAGCCCTTGCCGCGCTCGCTTTTGTAAAGGTAGAGCTTGCTCAGATACATCGCACTTTCTCGCGGATAAAAGGCCATGAAGCCTACATTCCGCCCATCGCATCGCACAAAATAATAGCGGTAGCCGTTGTCGAGTTGCTCGTTTATTGCCTTGACAGACTGAAATTTATCTAACATATAGTCGTTTTGCTCCTTGCCTACGATTGGGTCGTAATGCTCGCGCAGAATCTCGGTTGCCATTCGCGACATTTCGGCAATGCTTTCGGCATCATCGGCACAGAGCCAGGAAAAATCGATTTTTGTCATATCTTTTATTTTATGAGTGAATTTCAGAATGTGTTTGTTGATGGAGATTTCATTCTGCAAAAAAAATAAAAAGAATTGAAAGTTCGGGAATCATTTTCTGAACTTTCAATTCCTTTTATCTGATGTATCGTTTATTTAAACAACTCCTTGGCTGTGAGTTCGAGATAGTCGCGGCAATTCATCCAGGTGTGACCGCCGCCGGGATTGTAGAATGTGTGCTTGATGCCATTGTCGGTGAGGTATTTTTCCAAACCGAGCGATGCCTGAATCAAGAAATCGTCTTTGCC
>JAFZWM010000019.1 GCA_017617315.1 Bacteroidaceae bacterium | reverse complement strand
GCTCTACCAACTGAGCTATGGCACCTTTTCGTTTTGCGGTTGCAAAGATATGCAAAAAAAATGATTCTGCCAAACATTTCGGCAGAATCTTAAAAACTATTTTTTCAAAGTCCCATAAATGAATGGATGTCCGAAGTTAGAACGGATAGCCAATTGCAAAGTGGAAGTTGGTCATATCCTTTAGCTTACGGATGTTGAAGTAACCGCTTTTACCTGTATCATACGGTGCATGAAGACCGAAGCCGAGGTCGAGTCGGATGACAAGAAACTCCATATCGTAGCGAAGGCCGAAGCCGGCATCGGTTGCAATCTGGTCGAGAATGTTGCTTCCGCTGAACTTTGAGCCGGGACGCTCGGAGTCGCTGCGGATTGACCATATGTTTCCGGCATCGAAAAACAACGCTCCGTAAAGACTTCCGACGATGTTTGGACGCCATTCGAGGTTCATTTCAAGCTTGATGTCGCCAGTCTGGTCGATGTACGAATACTTGGTTCGGGTTGCAGGATGGAAGCTTCCCGGACCGAGGGTACGAACCGTAAAGCCTCGCAGACTGTTAGCTCCGCCAGTGTAGAACTGCTGACTATACGGCGCATCGGAACTGTTTCCGTAGGCGTAAATAATTCCACCGTAGAGTCTGAAGACGAACTTGTCCTTGTCGTTCAGATTCCATGTGCGGCGTGCATCGCTCGTAATCTTAATGTACTGGGCATAAGGATTGTTGAAGAGCGTCTTGCCCTGTCGAGAGTAAGAATCGCCCTTGCAAAGCCTTACAGTAGAGATTATGTTTCCAGCCTCAGCAATGGTGTTTTCCCAATAGAAATGCTTGCTTCGGTGAGTCTTGCACGCATCGTCGTATGTGTATGTGTAGCTCATCTCCGGAATGAGCTGGTCTTTCATACTCATTGCCAGAGCCGGATTGGCGGCGGTAATGGCATCGAACTGCTCGGTTGTTGACACGAGGCGGTTGAACACAAGACTGAACGGCGTGAAAGTATGCTTGCGCGTTCTGCTCTGGGTGAAACTGAATTTCACGCCTCCACCAAACGACAGCATTTCGAAGAAGCCGGCGCGATGAAGCATGTTGGCATGAATCTCATAACTCGTCGTTCCAGGATAAGTGAAGTGACGGCGCATGTATTTTCTGAAGCCGGGAACCATCAGACGAGGATAATCGAGCTGAATCTTGCCGCCAAATTCATAAGAGTTGATGCGATCTGCCCCCTGTCCGTCAACATCCTGCGTCTGCCACTCGTACGAGCCGTTTACTCTGAACGAGAGCCTCTCGCCGCCTCTGAAAACGTTTCGCTTGGTTACGCCGAGCTCGAATCCCGGACCAACCTGGCCGTTGCTCTTCTGAACAACATTAAGGTTGAGGTCGCCGTCTAGAAGTTTGTCCATCGTGGCATTAACAACCAGATTCATTGTGTCGCACGATGCAAGCGTATCGGTTGGCTCGCACTTGAACTCGAGCGAGCTGAAGATGCCGAGTCCGTTGATGTGCTGCATCGCCGCATTCTGCTTTTCTTCCGAATACAGTTCGCCTTTCCTGATATTTAGGTTGCGGTTGAGAACACCCATTCGCAAAGGCGATTTCTTGCCTGAGAACTTTACGATTGTTCCGCTTCGGCGAGACTTCAGACTATCTGAAAGCACGTCGCGAGCACCTTTTTTCAGATTGATTTTAACGTTTCCGATGTACCACGGATGCTGGGCGTTCTGCGGAAGGAACGGAATCGGCTCGATTTTCATCTGAACAGAATCCTTCTTCATAACCGTGTCGGCACGATAAGCAATGTAGTCGGGACGAAAATAATAATATCCGTTGTTGCGCAAAAGCGTTGCAATTCGCGAGCGTTCCTCGTCGAGATTGAGGACGCTGAATGCATCGCCCTTGATGAGCAGACGCTTGTCGGCAGTTGCCTTTATCAGACTGTCGGCGGTATTTGGAAACGGGCGATATTCAATCGAGTCGAGACAATACAACGGACCAAACTTCACGTTGTAGTCGATTTTTGCCTTTCGTTCGCTAGTCTTAACAATGTCATAATCAACCTTTCCGCGGAAATATCCCCAGTTGTGAAGAGTATTTGTGGCAACGAGCGCGCGCGTCTTCGGAACAACATTCGAAATGTAGGTTGGCGATGTTGCGAAGGCGTTGAACATCCATTTTCCGAACAATGTGTTCTGATGGTTCACCCAAGCATTGTAAGTCCACAGACCAATGCGCACCGGCGAGCGCAACGACGAACTTCCCATCAGCGAGCCGTTTGGAGCGTATGCCAAAGCGGCATCAAGCTCTATCATCATCTCGTCGTAGTACGGACCAGTGCCCTTGTCCTCGTACTTTATCTTTCTGATTCCAGTGTAGAGGGTTTCGTTCTCGGCAATGTTCTTCGTCTCGGAACATGCCGTGAAACCAACCATCAACATTATTATATATATAAAAGATTTCTTCATTGTCGTTTATTTTTTCTCGGCTTCATTCTGTTCCTCTTCCTTCTTTGTGGCGGCCGGCTTCGGTTCTTCCGAGGCTGAAGGCTCGTTTCGCCGCATCTGCTGAGAGCCGTTTGGCTGCGGACGCTGAGGCATCGGAACATTTTTCTTTGTATTCTTGAAGATGAACAATTCGCTGAACTTATCCATCTTCTTGCGGAGCACGAGGCCTGCGCCATTCTCGGTTAGCTGACCTTCGAGCATATTGTCGTAAACCTGGTCGTGGAACAGGCGTACGACTCTCGTTCCTGAGTTGTCGAGACGATACTCGATTGCCACATCGTCGATGAACGATTGTCCGGCATCCGTCGTGTTGTCCGACGAGATTTTTCCGCCAATAACGATGCTCACACGATTGTTCCAGAATCGCTTTGCAAAACGGAACGAATAGTCGGTGTGCATCTGACCGTCGGCACCCGTATGGTCTTCCATTCCAAGACTTATATCCATAGTCTGCAAGGCATTTCCGGCAATGTTGTTTATCTCGCTCTGCAAGAAGCTGTTCATCGCGTTGCTCATAGAGAAGTTGCTGTTGTTGCCCTCGGCTAGATAGAGGCCGGTGGCAAGCATTGACACGGCCAGTTTGCCTCGCTGCGCGCTGGTCATGGCATTCAGTTCGTTCTGAACGGCATTGTCCTCGGGAGCGGCAAGGGTGAATTCGAGTCCCATGTTTTCGAGGGTGTTTGTAACCTTCACGCCCACATCGAAGGCTACCGAACGAGGTGTCTCGCCGTCTGTAACCGTAGCCTTCACGCGCTCGGTTGCCATGAAATAGAGCGTTGGATTGAACACATCGCCCGTCCACTCAATGTAGCTGCCGTTCTGAATAGTAAATGTCTTCAACGGAATTACCGGAAGGGCGTATTTCATCTCACCGTTGTTAAGCGTGTAGCGTCCAGTCAGAATCATCTGTCCCTGCGGAGTGTACTGGAATACGAGGTTTCCACCGCCTTCGAGATTGATGTAGCTCTGGCGGTCGGCACTAATGTCGCACTTTATCTGCGCGCCCTGCTCCATCTGGATATTCAGGAGCATATCCATACCGAAGATTGTGGCATCTTCTTCGATAATCTTCTTGCCCGAACTTGTGTCGCTGAAATCTTCGAACACAACCAGGTCGGCTAGTCGGTCCTCGACGGTAAGAGGCGTGTCGCGAAGGACGTACGTTACATCGGTATTTCCCTGAACATTGAGATATCCGCGCACAACCAAATCGTTTATCACACCCTTGACCGAGCAGAAGAAATCGACAACCACCTTGCCGTAAACCATCGAATTGATGTTTCGCTTGGCACTTACGAGAGTGAAATTGCGCGCTCCCATTCGCATATTTACGCGAATCTTGTCGGTTCGAACGAAGTTGATGTCGCCGTTAATCTTGAACGGATTCTTGTCGAACGAATAAACGTTGAAGTCCTCGAACTTCATCACGCTGTTCTCGATTTTAACCGGCGTATCGTCGAACTTGAAGTTGAAGCCGTACAATGCCGACGACAGGGTTGCCTTGTTCAGTTCAACAGAGCCGTTTACGACTGGGCGGTTCAGATTTCCGGTTATGTCGAGCGAGCCGCCGCATGTACCATCGAACGCGCACATGTGATCAGGAATGAATCCGTTTACGATATTGAGCGGGAAATTGTAGAAGCGAGCCGTCAAATCAAGGTCGCCGGCCTCGGTGTTGTAGTATGTTCCCTTAACGGTGGCAACCTCAACGCCGTCCTTCATCATTCGGCCGTCTACATAGTGTCCGTCCTCGCCTTTTGGCAGATAAACGAACTCGGCGCCGATGTTTCCGATAGGACATTCTTCGTATGTCATGTTGTGCACGTCGATATCGCTTGCCACAGAGAAATCGGTCTCGCTGTTTACCATTGCATGGAACGAACCATTGAAATCGCCCGTTACATAAGGGCAATACGGAATTGAAGAAGTTATATCGCCGAGCTGCAAATGACTGACATCGAGCGTCAAATCCTGCCAATATTCGCTGTCGGGCGTTGAATAGAGTTTCAGACCGGTTCCATCGTCGGCAAGAAGCTCGACTTTGGCATCGACATGATACCTTTCGCCCGAAATGAGGATGAAGTTATCGTCATTCAGCTTAAACTCGCGATAGCCGAGCGTTGGATGCGACGGATAGAAATTTATCAGATAACCGTTCTCCACTACCCCAACCTGCGCGCCGAGTTTTATGGCGAGTTTGTCCTTGTCGTCGTAGAGCGCAACGAGGGCTTTCGCTCCGTTCTCTACCATCTCGCCGTCGAGCTTCGCCTTGAAAACGAACTGCTTGTTCTTCGGACCATTCTCAACAAGTCCGCGGAACTTTATGCTCGTTGTGTCTTGCGAAACGACAAGGCGCACGGTATCAATCTGCATACTGTCGGCATCTATCGAATAGATGTGCATCTTGCCGTTCAGGCCCTTTTCGGGCGAAGTATTCATTCTTATTCTGAAATCGCCGAAGCTGTAGCCGTTGATAGCCAGCAAGTTCGAAACAGGATTATTGTTTCCCATCTCGAGTTTCAAGTCCATCAGAGGCATTGCGCGGCGAAGTTCGTTCTGATCGATGCGCTTCTTCTCAAGCTGGTCGCCGATAATATCGCCGAGTTTCATACATTGCTCCGAAAGCGCCATCAAGCCGCCGCTAACGTGCATTCCCAGTTTCATGTCGCCCGAAGATGCTGCGGCATAAACGGTGTCGGCATCGGCGTAGGCATCGACATTAAAATCCTGCGGATAGTACGATGTCTTCTCGGTATTGATATACATCTCGTTTACCGAAGCCTGAAGCTGGTACATGTCCTTCATGTCGGTAGAAGCCTTGGCTTTCAGTTTCATTCCGGCATCGAGAGGGTCTTCGACAACATCCATGGCAAGGAAATCGACCTTCCGTACATCGACGTCCATGTCGGCCGAGGCGAAATCTTTCTTCAAATCGCCCTCGACATTCGCCTTCATCGCCACGAGTTTGTTGTCGGTATCGGCCGAAACCTTGTAGTGATTGTTGGCGTAAGTTGCGTTGAAATTTATCTTGTCGAGATGATATTTGTCGTAGTGCAACTGGCTGATGTGCGCCTTTGCCTCGGCATGAGTGGCGGCCGAATAAACGTCCGTGCCCTTACCGCGAGCCTCAACGTTGCCCGAGAAGGTGTACATCGCCTCTTTTGGCATGAAATGATGCACGTTTATATCCTGAATATCGAGATTTGCGGTGTACGACTCGTTCTTGCCGTTGTAGAGTGCATCGAAAACAGCCTTTCCGCCGCCCTCGGTAAACACGCCCTTTGCGTTGTACGATTCGGATGCCATATCGACCGTGGCATGAGCATCGAGCGTCATGCCGTCGGGCAGATTATAGTCGCCCATCACATCGGGCATTATTGCCGAAATCCACTTCAGATTGCCGGTTGTTGCCGTCAACTCGGCGTCGGCATACATTTTTTCAGGCTCCATCACGTTTTCGATGTGAGCCTTTCCTTTTGCCTCCAAGCAGCCTTTCATGTTGGCATAAATGCCCGTAATGTCCATTGCGTCGGCATTTCCGTCAACGTTGGCACGAAGGTTGAACGGCACGTTTGGATAATGCCGCGCCACATTTTCAGGCAGATTCTCGCCTGCCAGCATTATTACATCCTGCTTTCCGAGACTTGCCCTGAAGCGCGCGTACATTCTGCCTCCCGAACCCTTCTCGAACGAATTAAGGTCGAAGTCGACAATGGCATCGCCGTACGAATCGGGCGTGCGGAACATCGCCTCGGGCAGGTGGATTGATGTTGAATCCATCCAGAACTTGCACATGAGCGAATCCATCTTCAGTCCCGAACGCTCACCGAACGAGCATCGCGAGACATTCAGAGCCGTGCGGCGCGGATTGTATTCTATCGAATCTACCTGAAGGTTTATCTTGTCTAACCGGATATGCTCGGGATCGAAGCCTCGTTTAGGCTCGCCGGCAGCATTTTTGTATGTCAATCCGCCGTTGGCAAGAGTAACTTTGTTTATCGTGTAGAGCGTGTCTTTCAGGTTAAGGACGCCGTCGGTCATGTTGGCATCGGCCAGATTTGCCGTTACCTCGAAGAGAGAGTCGCTCACCATCGTGAGCCTCATCCTAACGTTCTCGACCTTAACTTTCTCCAGCATCACCTTCCAGTATGTAGGCTCGGAAGTGGCGGTATCTTCGGGCAGAGTATCGTTTATGCACACATCAAGATAGGCGTCTTTCATGTTAGCCTGAGTAATGACGGCAGTTTCGGGTTCGAGTTCAATGCCGTGGCTGTTCATGTACAGATAGTCGATGTGTCCCTTAACCCGGGCAGCCTCGACCATCTCTTTGGTGTTAAGTTTTACGCCTTTTATCTCAACGGCATCAATCTCAACCTTGTTTTTGAACAAAGGCAGAAGCTGCACGTCTATTCGCATGTCATCGACCTTGAAAAGCGTGTCGGTATTCTCAACAATATCAACGCGCTTTACCTTCAAATCAAGAGGAAAACCGAGATTTACCCTTCCAATCGTGATTTTCATTCCGGTTGCCTCGCTGGCATAGTCAGAGGCTATGCCTACAACCAGATTCTGAACAGGCGGAAGATAGAGCAGCAAGGTAACTATCAGGAACAATACAAACGGACTTGCCAATACTATTGCACTCCATTTTATATATTTATTCATAGATTATTTTCATTTATAAATGTATAAATGCAAAGAAAACATTTTTTTAGGAAATAGCCGTTACTTCTGCCGAAGTTTTTAAATTATTTTTATATTTTCGCAAATCGAAAAATGAATTGTAAAATGAAAAAAATATTTATATCATTTGCCGTGATTATTGCATGCCTTGCAGCAGGCAGTTGCGGCAGCAAAAAGAATCCTATGGAAGAAAATCTGACAACTGTACTTATCGAGACATCGAAGGGAAATATCAAGGTTGCGCTGTACGATGAGACTCCGCTTCACCGCGACAATTTCATAAAGCTCTGTTCAAACGGAACTTACGACGGAGTTCTGTTTCACCGTGTAATCGGCGACTTCATGATTCAGACAGGCGACCCTGATTCCAAGAACGCAAAGCCGCACGAACTTCTGGGCGGCGAAGATCCTGACTGCCCTACCATTCCGGCCGAATTCCGCTTTCCGCAGTACTTCCACAAGCGCGGAGCATTGGCTGCTGCCCGCCAGCCAGACAGCATAAATCAGAATAAGGAGTCGAGCGGCACCCAATGGTATATCGTTACCGGAAAGAAATACAAGCCCGAACAGCTTCGCGAGTACGAGATAAACATGGACATGGACAAGAAGATGAAGCTTGTTGAAAAAGGCAAGAAGGAAAGAATGAAGGAGATTTTCCAACTGCGCAAGGAGGGCAAGAAGGAAGAGGTTCAGAACATCTACGAGCAGATTGAGGACAACGCTCAGCTTGAGGTTGCAAAGCATCCTTACATCCGCTTTCCGCAGAGCATCATCGATACCTATGTAAACGTGGGCGGATGTCCGTTCCTCGACAGCCAGTACACGGTCTTCGGCGAGGTTCTGGAGGGCATGGACGTTGTTGATGCCATTCAGTATGTAAAGACCGACCCGGCAAAACGCCCTCTCGAGGACATCAAGATTATAAAAGTTACAGTAAACAAACCAAGCAACAAGTGATAAAGATTAACAGACATACGCTCGACAACGGTCTCGAACTGGTTCATTTCGAGGACAAGAGCACGCAGATGGTGGCTCTGAACACGATGTACAAGGTTGGCTCGCGAAACGAGAGTCCCGACCACACAGGCTTTGCCCATCTGTTTGAGCATCTGATGTTTGGCGGCTCGGTAAACATTCCGAATTTCGACACGCACATCGAGAATGCCGGAGGCGAAAACAACGCATGGACAAACACCGACCGCACAAACTTCTACATAACCGTTCCGCGAAACAACGCCGAAACGGCCTTCTGGCTCGAATCCGACAGAATGTTAAGCCTCGCCTTCACGCCAAAGAGCCTCGAGGTTCAGCGCAACGTGGTTATGGAAGAGTTCAAGCAACGCAACATAAACCAGCCTTACGGCGATGTAGGACATCTGCTGCGCTCGCTCATCTACAAAGAGCACTCGTACCGCTGGCCTACCATCGGACTTAAGCTTGAGCACATTGCCAACGCCACGCTCGACGACGTTAAGGATTTCTTCTTCCGCTTCTACGCGCCAAACAACGCCGTGCTGGCAATAACGGGCAACATCAGTTTCGACGAAGCACGCCGGCTTACCGAAAAATGGTTCGGTCCAATACCAAGCCGCGCCATCGACACAACCCAGCCGCCGCGCGAGCCTCAGCAAACCGAGGAACGACGATTGGAGGTTGAGCGCGACGTGCCGTTCGACATGATTACCATCGGAATTCCTATTTGCAGCGTTACGGATGCCGAATATCCAACGCTCGACAGCATAACAGACATTCTTACAACCGGCCAGTCTGCCCGGATGATAAAGAATCTTGTGCAGGAAAAGCAGATTTTCTCGCAAGTAGACTGCTATCTTATGGACACCGTCGATCCGGGATTCCTAACCGTGATGGGCAGACAAAACAAGGACATTTCTTTCGAAACCGCTGAGACCGAAATCTGGGGCGAGTTCGACAGACTGAGGACCGAACTTGTCGGCGACTACGAGCTGCAGAAGGTTAAAAACAAATTCGAATCCATGCACCTAATCGAGAACGAGAGTTATCTGTCGCTTGCCACAAACATAGCCTTTTCCGCCTCGCTTGGCGACGTTGAGCACTTTAACCGCGAAGTGCCAAACTACTTGGCAGTTACAGCCGACGGTATAAGAGAGCAGGCACGCAACCTTTTCCGCCACGAGAAGTGCAACACCGTTCTTTACAAAGCAAAGAAATAAAGCCGGAATGCCTTGACCATACAATTTACAGATTATGAAAATAAACTCCTGTATGCCAAACACAAAGAATCATACATGCCAGCACGCAACATTTTTATGCGTGCTGGTGTTTCCTTTTTCCGTGCCGCACAAACCGAAGAATTATTAACAGTCCTATATCTTGAAAAATAAAATAATATGTTAAGAAGCGAGAAGAAAAAAATAATATTCAGGCGTTTAGACGCTGAATTGAAACCATTGGGATGGAAGGCTTATAAGTCAGGATATAATCCTACTTATGTTCTTGATTCTGAATTATATAAAATTCGTTTCAATATGGGATTTTCTGATTATGGATATGTGTGGTTTTCGAATATAGGTGTAACAATAAAAGAAATAGAATCATATATATCAGAAACTATGGGAGATACTACTGTATATCCCGGTGGAATTAAACTCATTGATAATAAGACTGAATTTCGCATGACCATAAAAGATCATACAGATATAAGAAAGTATAGTGAATATGCAGTCGAAACAGAAGATGACGTAAACATGGTTGTTGATTATTTCTTGGATTATCTTTTTGGCACAGCCAAGAAGTTTGTAGAAACATATCTGTATTTGCCGAATGTGGTCCGAAAGATAGAAGAATTTATACCGGAGGACATAGATTGGAATTACAATAATGATACTGAACTTTTTGGCAGATATGACGGATATTTCAGAGGGCTGATTATATCAAAACTTTGCAATGATCCAAAATTCGAAGAAAAGTTCAAGTATGTAGATACAAGGTTCACTTCTGATCGTGATGCAAGTTTTTGGGGCGGAAATTTTAGTTCGGATTACGAAAAGTTAAAGCAACTTCTTCCAACCATCGAGCCAAAATACAGCATGGACTCGCCAAACGAAGAGGCAGAGATGGAGAAGATAAGGGCAATAGTTGCGAAAAACTTCACGCCAATATCTGCCCCAACAGAGAAGCCTAAAAAGAAGAAGGCAAAGAAATTCGTGCCAACTCCGCCAGAGCAGGTAAACAAAGAACTTTTGGCTTTGCTCGGTAGCGAAGAAAATGCAAAGGAAAATCGAGGTCTGCAACAACTTATGGACTTTTTCTTAGGCAAGAAAGACAACAAAGAAAAGGCAGAAAACGCCCAATTACAAAAGCAAACCATAGAGATTGTTGGCTGCTATCTCGATGCCAGCCTACGCAGCCACGGCTTCTGCAACGTACATCGCTATAAAAACGTGTTCTACTACACGCACCCTACAGATGTCGGCAACCTAATCTTCTCGTTTATGGTCGGCAACAACGGTTGCCTCCGCACCTATCCGCCAAGCATCCGCCTCGACAAGGTCGAAGAATGGATGAAAAAGATAGACATTAAGCTAAAATCGCGCGACGGCGACCATCAGGGAACGATAGAACTCGAGCTTCCGAAGAAAATCGTTAAACTAAATGAAAGTGAATGCGTTAGCGACGAGGAAGTAAAGAAACTCTGCCTTGCCACGTGGCAGTTTATCGAAGAAAAGTTCGGCGACTTTGTAGATGACTATTCGTCTCCGCAGTTCTTGTGGGAAAGGCTGTGCTCAGACATCAAAGCCTATCCCGACTGGGTGAAAATCATCCGCGGCATCACGGCTCCCGAGCAGATAATCCGCGGCGTTGTCTTTCTGCGCCTCTGCCGCGACAACGATTTCGAGGACAAGTTCGAGCTTGTAAAGAAATACATCCTTACGGAATACAAGTCTTTCATTCCGTCGGTAAACCAGCTCAAGCGGCTTCTGCCCGAGATGGAAAAAGAATACGAAGTTTGCTGCTTATAAACCAAAAAAGGAGAAATGCTATTTGTAAGCATTTCTCCTTTTTTATTTATAGAAATATCTGTCAAATTCAAATCAGACACTCGTCGAGAGCCTTGACTATCGTCTCCTTGTCGAGGTGCTGACCAATGAAGACAATCTTCTGCATACGGTCGCCATACTGCTCGTCCCAGTCGCGTTGCAATCCCGGATTTTTCGCCTTGAAATCCTCAAGTTCGTCCTTCGGCATTGTAGCGTACCACTGGCCGCAGTTCTGCATCGAAACCTGCTTTCCTGCCTGCTCAAACAAGTAGCACACGTCGTATTCGGTCTGGAAATAACAGATTCCTTTTGCACGGATTATGTTCTTAGGCCACTTCTTAGCCACAAAATTGTCGAACTTGACCATATCCATCGGCTTGCGACGCAGATACACAAACGTTCCGATGCCGTATTCCTCAACCTCGCCGCCCTCGTGGCAGTGGCAATGGTCGTGATGGTGGTGATGATGTCCGCACTTCTCGCAAACCTCGCCGTCCTCATCATCGTGATGATGGTGATGCTCGTGCTCCTCGTCGTGGTGATGATGTTCCTCATCATGCTCGTGGTCGTGATGATGGTGGTGATGGTGATGCTCCTCTTCCAACTCGTGCTCCATCGCCTCCTCGTCCATAGGCTTTTCAATTTCGGTCATCCACGCAGCCGATGTTGCCACTTCGTTAAAGTTGAACATATTGGTATTCAGAATCTTGTCGAAATCTACATCGCCATAGTTAGTCTCAATTATCTGAGCCTTTGGCTGAAGGGCGTGAACCACTTCCTTAACTCTCTGCAAGTCGGCAGGAGCGACCTCGGCAGCCTTGTTCAGCAACACGATGTTGCAGAACTCAATCTGCTGAATTACAAGATTTTCGATATCCTCTTCGCCTATCGATGTAGCAAGCAGACTGCTTCCGCTTCCGAACTCGTCCTTCATGCGCAAGGCATCGACAACCGTAACGATGCTGTCGAGTTTTGGAATTCCGCCCTCGCTATACTTAGGATCCATGCGCGGAATTGAGCAGATTGTCTGGGCAATAGGCGCAGGCTCGCAGATTCCGCTTGCCTCTATAACGATGTAGTCGAAACGCCCCTGAACCACAATGTCGTGCAGTTGCTGAACCAAATCCATCTTGAGCGTGCAGCAGATACATCCGTTCTGAAGAGGCACAAGACTATCGTCGGTAGAACCAACAACTCCGCCCTTCTGAATAAGGTCGGCATCGATGTTAACCTCGCCTATATCGTTTACAATAACTGCAAATTTTATACCTTTCTTGTTCGAGAGAATACGGTTCAAAAGAGTAGTCTTGCCGCTTCCCAGATATCCGGTTAGCAGCAGAACCGGAACTTCATTATTATTCATAATCAGAAAATATTTTACACATTTAATCTGAACGTATCAAATTTTATGCCAAAAGCGGATTTTAAGAGAGGATTTTCAGTATGTCAAAACATTCATAAATATCCGTCAGAAGAAATTGGCCAAAATGTAAAGCGTTACATCAACTTTTATCATTACTGACACTTGCTGAATCCATTTTTTTCATATTTTTGCAAATATAACCAACATAAAACAATTAAAAACTATGAGTGCAAAAAATTTATTCGCCCTACTGCTTTGCGGTATGACATTAGTGGCTAACGCCGAGACAAACATTCAGAAAGTGCATGGATATGAGAAGCAGAAGCATCAGCAGCATGCCAATCCGCCTCACCATCACCAGCAGAAGCATCAGCAGAGAGGAAAGGTTATTTATCCGAGCGACGGATATTACCTCATTTCAACAAACTGCAACAGTTCTTACTACATCTCGATGCGTGCCGGAATAAGCGGAAACAGAATTGGTCTTGACGACCGCGAAGAACCGCTATACATCAAGCGCGTGGGCGACTATTACTACATTTACGACGACGCAAACAAGGGTCTCGCCCTCGACCTCAACACCGGAAAGGCTATCAACGGAGGCAGAATCCAGTTCTACATACCTAACGCATCTAACGCGCAGAAGTGGAGATTCATCCAATATCCCGACGGAAGCGTGGTGATTGAGAGCGCACAGGACAGCAGATTTGTTCTCGACGTTCCGCAGAGCTACGCCTCAAGAGGAACGCGAATCCATCTGTATCAGTACAACGGAAACAACAACCAGAGATGGACTCTGAAAAAATTCAACGGCCAGTTCCGCCTCGACAGAAACCACAGAAAGGACAACTACCGTCCTACTCCAAAGCCTGTGGTAAGACCAGTCGAAGTTAGCGCAGGCCACAGCAGAAAATAAAAAAACATCAATAAGGATATGACTAAACAAGAAGCAGACGAAAGAGTACAACTTGCCGTAGAAACCTTTATGCAGGGCTACGGATGCTGTCAAAGTGTGATATGCGCATTTGCCGACATCTACGGCATTGACAGCACAACGGCAAAGAAAATTGGAGCTGGATTTGGCGGCGGCGTGGGACGCATGAGAATGATGTGCGGAGCCGTGTCGGGAATAGTAACACTCGTGGGACTTGACTGCGGACAGACCGAGGGCGACGACCGCGAGGGAAAAGCCGCCTGCTACAAGGTTGTACAAGATTTGCTTGGCGTTTTCAAACAGCGTAACGGCTCGGTGATTTGCGCCGAGCTGTTAGGCCTTAACGGCTGCCCGGTTGTTAAGAATACCTACATCCCAGACCAGCGCAATGCCGAATACTACAAAAAACGCCCCTGCGCGCAGAAAGTAGAGAGCGCCGCAAGGGTATTTGCCGAATATCTTTTAACCAAACAACAATAATCAATGAGAAAATTTTTATCTTCTGTAATACTTACAGCACTGACAATCAGCGCAAATGCACAGGAGTCGGCATTGGCAGAGATAACATCAAACAAACTTCTCTGCGCAAGCAACTATGTTGCCTATCAGGCTCCAGCCCAAAAACTTACGCCTGCACCAAAGGGCTACGAACCTTTTTATATCAGCACCTACGCGCGCCACGGCTCTCGATGGCTTATCAACGACAGCCAGTACTCTGGTTTGATAGAGAAACTGAATGCAGCAAAAAAATACGGAAAGCTCACGCCAAAGGGCGAAGAAGTGCTAAACATTCTGAACGAGTTCTACAAGACAACCGAGAAGCGCCTGGGCGACCTTACTCCCGTTGGCGAGCGCCAGCATCACGGCATCGGAAAGCGCATGACGCAGAACTTCCCCGAGGTTTTCAGAGGAAACGCACAAGTAGATGCACGTTCTACGGTTGTCATCAGATGTATGCTCAGCATGGTTGCCGAATGTGAGGAACTTACGGCATTCAACCCTAACATCAGAATACACAACGATGCGAGCCAGAAATTCCAGCGGTATCTGAACCAGAGCATCACTCCAAAGATTTCGGAGGCTCTTAAAGACACGCATGGAATTCCGGAGACATACCGTCAGAAATGGGTTGACCCTGAGAGATTTGTCGGCCAGTTGTTCAACGACAAGAAATACATTTCCGACAATATCAACTCGCAGAGTCTGATGCAGAATTTCTTCGATGTTGCCGGAAACATGCAGAGCCACGATGTGAACTACTCGCTGTTGGACCTCTTCACCACCGACGAATGCTATAATCTCTGGCGAATAAAGAACATCAGCTATTACCTGCGATACGGAAACTCAAAGTACAACAAGTACGAAGGTCCGTATCATCAGTACAATCTGCTCGAAAACATTATTGAGACTTGCGACACTATTGTGAACAACCGCTCGTTCAACGGTGCAACAATGCGATTCGGACACGAGGTTTGTCTGATGCCACTTGTAACCCTTCTCGAGCTTGGCGAATACGGCAAGACTTTCGACGACCTTGACAAGCTTGACGAGCACTGGCGCAACTACAAGATTTATCCGATGGCATCGAATGTTCAGCTGGTATTCTACCGTCCAAAGAAAGGAAACGGCGACATTCTTGTAAAAGCTCTTCTCAACGAGTGCGAGATAAGCATGCCGGCAAAGACCGACTCGTATCCTTACTACAAATGGAGCGACCTTGCCGAATACTATCGCAACAAGCTGAAGAAATATTCAGAATAACTGAAAAACAGTTTGGGTAAAGTTAAAAGGCTTTACCCAAACTACACGAAAAACATCAGTTCTTCTGCACACCCAAAACAACCAGAAATCATAAAACTACATAATATTTTAACTTAAACCTCTAACTAATGGATTATAAACTTTTAATAACCGCAGGTCTGCTTACGATGCAAAACATAAATGCACAGACACCTGCCGATTCATGCCGTATCACCAATACAGCCGACTCTCTGCATTTCATAGTCGTCAACATAGAGACAGGCGTACCGATACGCGACATTCTTGTGCATACCAACGACAACCAAAAGACACAGAGCCGATGGGACGGAACCTTCGCACTTCACAACAGCTACAAGAGCATGACGCTCACCCATCCGGCCTATGAGAAACGCACAGTCTACAAAGAAAAACTGAAAAGCGACACGATTTTCATGCTAACTAACTCCTATGCGCTCGACGAAGTCGTCATCTACGGCCATTCAAAAAGCAAGGACCTAAAGTTCAATCTCTCGCAACAGAAACATGAAATAAAGATGATGCAACAGATACAGCAGGGAGTCAATGTTGGAGCCTTATTGGGTCTTGCCTTTCACGAGCTTTGGGGCAAGAAAATTCAACACCGCCAGAATCTGAAAAGGCAGAAACGAAAAGCGTTGATTGAGAACTATTAAACCTTGTCTGTAACAAAAAAGTTTGGGTAAAGTACAATCACTTTACCCAAACTACATAGTCATCTTTTCGTGCAACCTGGGGCTTCAGCGCATCGTCGGCGGCATAGCCTACAATGCAGTTGCCAATACCCTCGTATTCGTCAGGAATCCCGAGTTCACGAAGAATCTGCTTGCCCTCCTCGGTTTCGAAGGTTTCTTTGGCACGATGAATCCAGCACGAGCCCAAGCCTAAGCTGTTGGCTGCAATCATCATGTTCTCCATAACCAGAGAGCCGTCGTACACGCGCGTGCCAATCTCTTTCTTGGCAAGCACAACAAGAACCACCGGTGCTCCGTAGAATGGGTCGGAATGTCCAGAAGAAGTTTTCAGTCCTCTGCCTGTAACGATGTCGAGATTTATGCGGCTCAGGCGGTCGCGCATCTCCTTGTTGGTAACGGCAATGATGATGGCAGACTGCTTGTTCATTCCCGAAGGAGCGAATGTTCCGGCTTTTACAATCTCCTCGACAAGTTCTGTCGGGACAGCCTTGTCTTGATACTTTTTCACACTTCGGCGTGTGATGATGTTCTTAATAGTTTCGTTCATATTATTTTCGTTTTTGTTTGGTTCAATCTTTTTTTTAGCTGATGCAAACTTAACATTTTTCCATTGCCAAACCAAGGGCTTCGCGAAGAATTTTGTATTTTTGCATCCATCACTTTTTATGACCCTTAATACAAAAAATGAAACTGAAATCAATACTGCTGCTGTCAGCACTTGCAATGACTACGCTAAACGCGGCAGCGCAAAACCATAACCCGATTATAAACAGCATGTACAGTGCCGACCCTTCGGCAAGAGTCTTCGGCGATACTCTGTGGGTGTATCCGAGCCACGACAAGGACGATGCGCTGAATTTCTCGATGGAAGACTATCACACATTCTGCACAACCGATATGCAGACGTGGACAGACCACGGCATAATCTTCAACCCGATAAAACAGACGAAATGGGCTAAAGAAGCGGCTTGGGCTCCCGACTGCATCTGCCGAAACGGGAAATACTATCTGTACTATCCTACCGACAAGAAACACATCGGCGTGGCAGTGTCAGACCGTCCCGACGGCCCTTTCCGAGACCCGCTCGGACATCCGCTTATTTCTATTGACTCTCCGGGAGTGGTGTGCGACAGAGATTTCATCGATCCATGCGTATTTGTCGATGATGACGGTCAGGCTTACCTCTTCATGGGACAGAATACGGTGTGCTGCATCAAGCTGAACGATGACATGATTTCGTACGACGGAAAAGTTCACATCATCGAGGGGGCGAAAGATTTTTTCGAGGCCGTATGGGTTCACAAGCGCAACGGAACGTACTATCTGTCTTATTCCGACGGACCATTTCACGGTCATGAGCCGCAGATTGCGTACTGCACAAGCAAGTCACCGCTCGGTCCGTACACATATCAGGGCGTGATTCTCGACCCGGTGAACAGCGGAACGAATCACCACTCCATCGTAAATTACAAAGGCGAGGATTATCTGTTCTATCACACCGCCGACATCAGCAAATATCTGCACGACGGCTTTCATTGCGGAGTGCGCCGCTCGGTCTGCTACGACAAACTAAGTTACAATTCCGACGGAACAATCAGCAAAGTTTCGCCAACACTCAATGCCGAGCGCGTGCATCTGAAGGGTGTTTCGGGCAAGCGTCAGCAAGAACTCATCGCCGCGAGCATCAGCACTCCGAAGATTGCCGACAAGACCATCAATCTGCCGCAAAACGCTTCGAGAAAAGTTCTGCAAAAAATGATTGACGATTGCAGTAAAAGCGGCGGCGGAACAATCGTGGTTCAGCAAGGAACATACAACATAAAAGGAAGCATCGAGCTGAAATCGGGCGTGAGACTTCATCTGAAAGACGGAGCAAAAATCGTTTTCAGTCCGAAGCCCGATGATTACCTGCCAGCCGTGCTTTCGCGATGGGAAGGCACGGAAGTCTACAACCGTTCGTCGATGATTAGGGCTTACAATCAGAAGAATATCGCCATAACGGGCGAAGGAAATGCCATAATCGATGCCAACGGAGGCGAGATGGCGCGCTGGGGAATGCCTATGGATACGAAAGATTTCAAGGAGAACATTCACGGAACACACGGCGAAACGCCCGAAAAAGCCGATGTTGACAGGCTAAGACAGATGGGCGACGACCTTGTGCCAATAGAAAAGCGAATCTTCGGAAAGAATACGCATCTGCGTCCGTGCGCCATCGAGTTCAATTCGTGCTCACAGATTCTGATTGATGGCATCACGCTGAAGAACAGCCCGTTTTGGTGCATTCATCCGCTTTATTGCGAGGATGTTACGGTGAGAAACGTGACCATCGACTCGCATTTTCCAAACAACGACGGATGTGACCCAGAATCGAGTAAACGCGTTCTGGTCGAAAACTGCACGTTCCGCACGGGCGACGATGCCATCGCCATAAAATCGGGGCGCGATGCCGACGGCCGTCGTGTTGCCCGTCCTTCGGAAATGATTGTAATCAGAAACTGCAAATTCTACAGCGAATGTAACGGATTGTGCATCGGCTCGGAGATGTCGGGCGGCGTGAAGAACGTTTTCATGAGCAACATCGAGATTGGCAACGTAAAGAACGCTCTGTTGTTCAAGTCGAATCTCGACCGCGGCGGATTCATCGAGAATGTGTTCGTCGATTCAATCAGCATCAAATCGGCAGCCGGAGCCGTTCTGCGGTTCGAGACGAACTATTTCGGCTATCGCGGCGGAAACTTTCCAGCCCGATATTCTGATTTCAGCATAAGCAACGTAAAAGCCGGAAATGCCGACGCATACGCCATTTATTACGACGGCAACGATGCCGAACCGATAAGAAATATCAAGGTCGAAAATTTTGAGGTTGAGAAGGCCGGACACGCCCATTATCTGTTCAAGACGAAAGACTGCAAATTCATAAACTGCAAGGTTAACGGTAAGAAAATTGACGAACAGCCAACCGAAGATACAGAAAGAAAACAATGTGATGTGTGGTGACAGAAACGTCATCACACTTTTTTTACACCCACATGAGGTCGCTCATAACATCGTCGCTCACAAAAATGCCTTTTCTGCTGAGTTTCAGATAGCGGTCGCCGTCTCGTTCGACAATCTCGAGCAATCCGTTCGAGAGCGATGTCCGCGCCATCTTCATACAATAATCCGAAAGTTCAGCACCAAACTGCAAACGCATCTGGGAAATCGACAAGCCGATGCTTGTGCGCAAAGCCGTCATCACAAAATCGTTGTAACGAGTGCAGATGTCGAGTTCTTCGGTCTCACAGTTCAACTTTCCGTTCTCAATGCCCTCGATATATTCCGAAAGAGAGGCAACGTTCCACTGGCGCGACCGTCCGTCGAAACTGTGCGCCGACGCTCCGCAGCCCAGATACGGAATACCGTGCCAATAGCTGCTGTTGTGCCGCGAATACATATCGGGATAGCAGAAATTGCTTATCTCGTAATGCTCGTAGCCAGCCGCCGCACTCTTGTCAATAAGCGTTTCGAACATCGCCACGCTCAAATCTTCCGCCACCTCGCTCACCTTGTGCTGCTGATAAAGTTTGTAGAGCGGCGTTCCTTCTTCATACATCAGATGATATGCCGAAAGATGCGGAACATCGAGCGAAAATGCCTTATCCAAGTCGCTCTTCCATTCAGAAAGAGTCTCACCCGGAAGTCCGTAAATCAAATCGATGCTGATGTTTGCAATTCCTGATTTCTGAAGGCATCGCACGGCCTCAATAGCCTGCGCGGCAGAATGTCGGCGGCGAAGTCGCGTAAGATGCTCGTCGCTGAAACTCTGAACGCCCATGCTTACGCGATTAAACGCAAGACTGCGCAATCCGCGGACATAATCCTCGCTCAAATCGTCGGGATTACATTCTATCGTAACCTCGGCATTCTCTCCGACTTCAAAAACAGAATATATGCCGTCGAGAATCTCAGCCAACAGAGAAACCGAAAGCTGCGACGGCGTTCCTCCGCCAAGATAGATAGTTTCGATAGTTTCGCCGTGCAGATAATCCTTTCGCATCTGGAACTCCTTTCTAAGGGCACGGACATAAGAAACCGTCCTGTCAGCATCGGTCGTTGAATAAAAATCGCAATAGATGCAACGACGCTGACAGAACGGTATGTGAATATAAATTCCAGCCATTAAGCTGCAAAAATTATACTTTCCTTAGAATTTCAGAACAGGGCGCACACTGTGTGTGCTGGTCTTGTAGCAAACAAAAATGTTCGCGCTTGTGTAAGAGAATGCCCACGCATGACTGTCGTCATATTCTGATGACGACCAATATGACTGGTCGTTCAGGTTGATGTATGGCGACTGCTTGTCATGACCGATAACGCCATCCTTCTCAAGAAGGTAGACCATCATCAGCTCGCCCATACTTGGCAGATACCAGTTGAGCGAAGAAAGTCCGCCGTTACGGCAGTTGTATCCGGCAGCATAGTAAGTGCTGCTTGTGAAATACTGCGCGTGGTCGTCGCCCGCAAAATCTGATATACAGCCCTGCTTAGGCCATGATGCGATATTGCTTGCGTCTGAAATTTCGAGTTTGTTCTCTGTTGAATAATAAACGCCAGCCTGACCTTTGTAGAAAGGAAGGAACGCAGTGTTCTTGCTTCCGTCTACGGTGGTATAGTCGGCGATTGATGTATTCTCAACCTTCGCACTCCAACGGTAAAGGGTTGAATTGTTCAAATCCTTTACGGCAACCACACAGCCCGATGAAGACTCTTTCAGGTTCTGGTCAATCTCGCCATTTGCGTTTGTAAGCGCATATACAATGCCCACGCAAGTGCGTCCGGCATTAAGCACAGAACTTGTTGAGCCGTCGCTGTAATAGTAGTCGCCCACCTTTGCCTTGGCAATTGGCTGACAAGTGAAGACTTCAGTATCATAAACCTTCCCTGCCTCGTAAGTAGATACTTCAGGCTGAACAGCCTCGTATCTGTCGCCATTCTTCGTCATCACCGTAAAGTGAAGCTGAACGAATGTGGCTGGGAACATCGACATATAGATTGTTCCTGTAACTCCATCGGCATTTGTCATCGAAACACTTCCTTCGGTTGAACTTGAATATCCTCCTGTGCTCATTCTGAACACTCTCTTAGAGTACATCGTTCCGATTTCTGATGATGCAACAACGCTCACGATGTCCTTTATCGGCGTAACGCCGTCGGTTGTGAACATCCATTTAACCACGCCTGTAAGTGCGCCGAGCTTGCGAGTTGAATAAGCGGTCTGCGCGGTATATGTAACGCTTAGCGTATCCTTTGCCCACGCATACATATATTTCTGCAAGTCCTTTGCCGTTCCAAGCTGATCCATCGCGCTGAGTGTCTGCGTAAGCGTATCGCTTGTATAAGCGTTTACCGCCGATGCAGGATAGAACACAGACATGCGGTCGTTGTCGTGACCTCCGTACAATCTGCCCGAAAACTCACCGTTTCCGTCATTTGTAAGGATTGAACGGTTGATAGAGCTTGTAAGGTCGAGCACACACACCTGCTCGCCGCCGTTCAGCTTGCCCGAAAGGAATGTCGGGTCGCCTGATGCTGCATTCTCATAAACAGGCATGTTTACAGTTATCTTGTAAGGGCAGTCCCAGCCCTCATCTTCATGACAACTTGTAAAAGCAACAGCACAGAGCATCAGAAGTGCTCCGAAAAAAGGTTTAAGTCTAAAAATCATTATTATTTTGTCATTGAATAAACTATATCCATAATCTTCTTACCCAGTTCGTCGGCTGCCTCCATTGTCGAAGCCTCTGAATAGACACGGATAATCGGCTCGGTATTGCTCTTGCGCAAGTGAACCCACTTGTCGGCAAAGTCAATCTTCACGCCGTCTATGTCGTTCACCTCCTCGTCTTTGTAGAGGTCCTTCACCTTCTCGAGAATGGCGTCTACATCAGTGTCTGGGGTAAGGTCGATGCGATTCTTGGCAATGAAATATGGAGGATAGGTTGCACGAAGCTCGCTCACCTTCATCTTCTTGTGTGCCAAGTGGCTGAGGAACAAGGCGATTCCAACGAGGGCATCGCGTCCGTAATGGCTTTCTGGATAGATAACTCCGCCATTTCCTTCGCCGCCAATAACGGCGTTTGTCTCCTTCATCTTTGTTGTTACGTTAACCTCGCCAACGGCAGCAGCGTTATATTCGCAGCCGTACTGACGTGTAACGTCTCTCAAAGCGCGTGTTGAACTGAGGTTGCTTACTGTATTGCCCGGAGTATGCTGAAGAACGTAGTCAGCAACAGTTACGAGAGTGTACTCCTCGCCGTACATTGTTCCGTCTTCGCAGATAAATGCAAGTCTGTCAACATCAGGGTCAACTACGAATGCAACATCGTGCTCGCCTTTCTTCATCAGATTCATGATGTCCGAAAGGTTCTTCTCCAATGGCTCTGGGTTATGCTGAAAATCGCCTGTAGCCTCGGTATAAAGACCAGTAACAGTCTCTACGCCCAGCTGCTTCAGAAGCTTTGGAAGAATGATTCCTCCTACGCTGTTTACTGTATCTATCGCAACCTTGAAGTTTGCTTTTCTGATGGCTTCGACATCAACAAGCTTCAGAGCGAGAACGCTGTCGATGTGCTTCTGATCCATCGTATTGTCCTCGGTATATTTGCCAAGATGGTCAACATCGGCAAATGCAAAATCCTCGGCCTCGGCAATGCGAAGAACTTCCTCGCCTTCCTGTTTGTTAAGGAACTCGCCGTGCTCGTTGAGGAGCTTGAGGGCATTCCACTGACGTGGGTTGTGGCTTGCAGTGAGAATGATACCGCCGTCGGCACCAAACATTGTTACAGCCAGTTCTGTTGTTGGAGTTGTTGCAAGACCGATGTTAACAACATCGAATCCCATTCCCATGAGGGTTCCGCAAACAACGTTCTTTACCATCTCGCCAGAGATACGAGCATCTCGGCCTACTACGATTTTTCCAGACTGAACCTTACTTGTCTTGCGTATAAGAGTTGCATACGCCGAAGTAAACTTTACAATGTCAAGAGGGTTCAAGCCTTCTCCTGCGGCACCGCCGATTGTTCCGCGGATGCCCGAAATTGATTTGATTAGTGTCATAATCCTGCTTCGTAAGATATTTCATAATATGTAGGGTACACACTCTGCGATGCAGCCTGCGTGCCCTGATCGTGAGGTACTATAAGGCGAACTTCCGCCAAGTCGGCGGTATTTCTTCCAAGGTTTATATAGCTCAGCGGAATCATCCACGCCGTTGGAACGGATGTTCCGTAAGACGATGAATAATAGCTGTACATATATCCGGAGATGAACGAGCCTGTGAACGTTGTTCCTGTAAGAGAAACGGTGAATTTGTCAACGTTCGAAGCGCTGAAACGGTTTGTCAGGATTGTATCTCCCGACTGGATGTTGTACTCCAAGAAACGTGCAAGAACGGTTTTCGAATCGCCGCTTTTCATCTTAACGCCGTCGCCCTTTCGCACAATCTGCATGTAGACACCTGTACTTCCAAGGAGCACGAACTCGTTTTTGCTGACATCGGTTGTCGAATCCTTGGCTATAAACTCAGCCTGGCTGATGACGTTTATAGGTCCTTCGACAAAATTGTTCGACACAAGAAAAGAATTGATTGCATCCTTTTCTTTTTCCTTTAAGTCGGCATAGCTCACAACATCGTTACATGCCGTGAACATTAAATTTCCAAATAGTAGGATTAGGTATAAAAAACTTTTTTTTCGCATTATTTTTGAATAAAATCGTTGCAAAAATAATAAACTCATTGAAAAAGACAAAATTCTGCAACGCTAATTAATGCGCGCAGCCCGAAAAAGTGCGATAGCGCAGAATGCCACCGCAACCTCCGGTTTTTATAATCTCGTCTTTCAGGGGCAGAAAATCGCCTATTTTGCCTTTAGCATGTCCTCAAACTTGACGAGTGCCTTGTTGAAGACTTCAACAGCCTCTTCCATCGAGCAATGAAGCTCTCCGCCCGATGCTCTGGCATGTCCTCCGCCGTTAAAGCATGCGGCCGAAATCTCGTTGCACTTTATGTCGCCAAGCGAACGGAGCGACACTCTGATAGTATTCTCCTTCTCGGTATCCTCGCGCAGAAAGGCTGAAAAATTGATGCCTTTTATAGCCAGCGGAATATTTACATTGCCCTCGGTATCGCCCTTTATGCAGCCGTACTCCTTGAACTCTTCCTTCGTAAGAGTCTGAAGGGCAGCACCAAATTCAGGATAAAGCGTAAGGTTATCCTTAAGCATGTGTCCCTGCATTCGGTAACGCGACTCGGTTCCGTTCATAAAGAGTTCGTTGTGAACTTCGTCGCGGTCGATGCCTTTCTCGATGAGCATGGCAATGGTTGTAAACACCTCGCTCCGGTTGCTGTTGTAGCTCAGCTCGCCGGTGTCGGTCATCATTCCGATATAGAGCGACTTGCATGTTTCATACGAGAGATTGTCGTACTCGCCCATCGTCCAGAGAATGCGGAATACGAGCTCGCATGTCGAACTCATCTCGGGATAAGAGAAAACCAAGTCGCACAAATCGTCGGGGTCGAGATGATGGTCAATCATTATCTTGTAGGCCTTTGCCGCCGAAATCTTCTCGCCCATATCGGTAATTCGGTTTTTGCTGTTAAAGTCAAGGCAGAAGATGAGGTCGGCAGCCTTTATCATGAGGTCTGAAGCCTCGGGACTTCTGTCGTAGCGAAGATGATCGTGCGATGACGGTACGACCTTCAGAAAATCGGGCATCTGATTCGGGAAGATTAGGGTTACGTTCTTCCCTATCTGACGCAGATATGCGGCCAGTCCGGTTGCCGAGCCTACGGCATCGCCGTCGGGCGACACATGCACACAAATTACAACATTGTTAGCCTGTGAAATCTTTTTCCTTAGAAGTTCGATGTTCTGCGCATCGAATATTGAATCGTTGAACATTATGTAATTTTACGTTAAAATCAAAAAAGCGGTACAAACATACCGCTTTTTTTTTACTTCTCAAAAGAAAAATCTTGGTTTGTATCAGTTATGATGCGACCATCTGAATCTAACCTGCTTGTATTCGTCGAGATCTTTGACCGGACGCTCTACATCGCTTGGCAGAGGCATCTTGCTGTACTGCTGGAAATACAGCAGACAAGCATCACGCCACCACATGGCATCGTGCGCCTGACGACGCAGCTTACTCTGCACATGCTTGAACCGGTCAGCATCAACATATTTTTCAAGTCCGTCCCAAACAACCTGATAGTTTCTTACCTGCTTAACGCCCTTGTCGTACTTGTGGCAAAGCGCGCTCCACAAAGTCTCGCCGTTCTGCATCTTGTAATCCCAAGGCAGATGGTGGAACCAGAGCAGATACTCGTCAGGGCAAGTCTTCACGTCATCAAACTGAGTGCTGAGCGGCTCGTGATACTGGCTCACGGCGTTTGTGCCCTTGCTGCTGCGGTCGAATCCGATGCCGTCTTCAGCCGCCTTGTGATAATAGCTTGGCAGCCAGTCGGCTCTTGCTCCCGGAATATCGCACCAAGGCTCCGGGCCGTAGTGATGAGTCCATGCAAACAGATGGTGCAAGCCGAGCGGCATCATGTAGTTGACAACGGCTTCGCGGCTGTCCATCATTATCGATTCAACTTTCTGAACAAAATCCTTGTCGGTGCAGAATGTCTGCGCAATCCACTCCTCAGCAATGTCCTTGCTGTCGAGGTTGCAATTCCATGCCAATCGGCCGAAGGCATACCAGTTGCTCTGTGCAAAGATGTGTCCGCACCAGTTTATGTCGCGTCCAACGTTTGAAACTCCGGCAATGGCCGTGTATTTCTGCGGATATGTCTTGCCGTCGGTAACTCTTGCGATGGTTGTGCCCTCGCCTTTCTGATAAGTGTCGCTCATCAGACATTCCTGCCACATAGGTGCAAGATAGCACAACTGGAAGCTATGACCAAGATACTCCTGAGTAATTTGGAACTCAATCATAGTCTGAGTCTTCTTCAGAGCACCGAAAAGCGGACTGAACGGCTCGCGTGGCTGAAAATCGATTGGACCGTTCTTTATCTGAATGATGACATTGTCGCGGAACTGTCCATCGAGCGGCATAAACTCCTGATAAGCCTGCTTTGCTCTATCGCTGTCGTCTGACTTGTAGACGAAGGCGCGCCACATCACAATTCCGCCGTGAGGCTTCAGAACGTCGGCAAGCATGTTAGCTCCGTCGGCGTGGGTGCGACCGAAATCCTGCGGTCCTGGCAATCCTTCAGAATTTGCCTTCACAAGGAATCCGCCGAAATCAGGAATCTGCTTGTATATTTCAGCAGCCTTTTTCTTCCACCAGTTTTTTACATCAGCATTCAGAGGGTCGGATGTAGACAATCCGCCGAGTTCCTTTGGCGACGAAAAGTTGATTGCCACATAGACCTTCATTCCGTAAGGGCGCAACACGTTTGCAATCTTGCACACATGGTCGATGTATGGCTTGCTCAACATCTTTGGCGATGCGTTCACGTTGTTCACAACCGTTCCGTTTATGCCGACAGAAGCATTTGCCCTTCCGTATTCTGCCCATAGTTTGGCATCATCGTCGGTAAAGGTTGGCTCTGCCTCATTGTCGTGCCAGAAGATTGAATGACCGGCATATCCGCGTTCAACCGTTCCGTCGAGATTGTCCCAATGGTTCAGTATTCTGTGCTGATAAACAGGCGATTCTGAAACCTTGAACCATGACATGTCGGCTGGCAACTTGCCACTTTGCTGCAATCGCAAAAGGTGGAATACGCCATACAAGATGCCCGCATCGGTCTGCGAGCTAATCTTTATGTGCTTCTCTTCCTTTGCCTTGTTCACCGTCTCTATAGTGAAGGCATCGGGAGACTGCTGCTTAACTTTTCCGTTTTTAGACTTCTGCTTCTTGCCTGGTTTTGCAACGACAAGGCTTATGGGCATTCCCTTCCAGCCTTTCTGCAACTCCTCAACGGCAAGATTTACGGTCTTGCTGTCGCGGTTCACCGTTATGTCTACATGGCGCGCATCCTGATTGTAGCGCAGCCAAAGAGAATGTCCATCCTCTGCTTTTGCACAGAGAACGGAGAATAATAATGCTAATGTAAAAAAGGCTTTTCTCATATTTTTATATGCTATTCTGCTTATCCTTCAATAGTCTGGATTGTACCATCCTCATTGTAGTGAAGCTCTGTAACCTTCAAAGAGCGGAGACTGTTCACGCCACCAGAAGGGGCTGAATCGTGGTGGAAAAGATACCACTTGCCCTTGAACTCTACAATTGAGTGGTGAGTTGTCCAACCAGCCTTAACCGGAGTGAGGACTACTCCCTTGTATGTGAATGGTCCGTAAGGATTGTCGCCGATTGCATAGCAAATCATGTGAGTATCACCGGTTGAATAAGAGAAATAATACTTGCCCTTATACTTGTGCATCCATGAAGCCTCGAAGAAGCGATGTGGATCGTCAGCCTTCAAAGGCTTGCCGTCCTCGCCAAGGATGATAACAGGCTTTGGCTCCTCTGCAAATCCAAGCATATCGTCAGCAAGAAGGGCTACGCGTGATGGAAGTGCATCAGTCTCCGACTTCTTTGCAGGAACGATAGGATCCGTGTCTCCTGGAGGTGGAGCTGCAACGCCTGACTCGTTGAACGACATCTTGTTGTTCTTGTACCACTGAAGCTGACCGCCCCAGATTCCACCGAAGTAGAAATAGTACTTGCCGTCCTCATCCTTGAATACGGCATAGTCGATAGAATAAGAGCCGTGCATTGGATCCTTCAAAGGAATGAATGGACCTTCTGGTCTGTCAGCAACAGCAATACCTGTACGGAATATATCAGTCTTATCCTTTGCAGGGAAATACATATAGAACTTGCCGTTCTTCTCCTGAACGTCGTTGTCCCAAAGCTGATGGCTTGCCCATGGAATATCCTTAAGGTCAAGGATGCAACCATGATCAACGAGTTCCTTCTCGCCACGGCATACAGCCTCGAGGTCGTCAGTAGAGAATACGTGATAGTCCTTCATCTCATACTCTGCGCCAGAATCGTCGTCACCAACGCCAGCATCCCAGTCGTGAGATGGATATATATAAATTCTTCCGTTCCAAACGTGAACAGATGGGTCAGCCATATAGTCTTTTGGCCAAAGATAGAATTTTCCTTCCATAGTTGTTATTTATTTAAAATTGTTTATTTCTTTTTCTTTGCCTTTTTGGCAGATGCCTTTGCAGGCAGGATATTAGGATCTGCCATACGCATTATCTGCTCAACAAAAGGCTTTTCCTTGCCATTTCCATAGAAAGGAAGCGGATAGTCAACACGTCCCTCAACAGGCCAGTTGTTCTTCCATGACTCTGAGTCGAGAACTCCCCAGAAGGTAACACGCTTCATATCAGCAGCATGACGGAGATAGATTTCGAACAACTTGCAGTAGAAGTCAGCCTGCTTCTGAGCCATCTCCTCAGGAAGACCATCTCTGTAAGGGTCTATCTGCTTACGGTACTCAAAGTTCTGCTCAACTCCTGCTCCCATGCCCTGCTGTGGCCAAGGAAGAACAGAAAGGTCGAGTTCTGTAACCTGTACCTTAACACCAGCAGCAGCGAATGCCTCCATTGACTTCTCATACTCGTCAAGTGGAGTATCGAAAGAAACGTGTGACTGCATACCTACGGCATCAATGCGGCAGCCCTTTGCCTTGAGGTTCTTTACAAGACGAACAATAGCCTCACGCTTTGCCGGTATATGCGTGCTGTAATCGTTGTAATAGAGTTCGGCATCAGGGTCAGCCTCGTGAGCGAACTTGAATGCGAGCTCGATGAACTCCTCACCAATGATGTTATAGTATGGCGACTTGCGGAATGAACCATCGTCCTCGATAGCCTCGTTTACTACATCCCATCCCTTAACGCGTCCTCTATAACGACCAACCACAGTGTGGATATGGTCGCGCATACGCTTAATGAGAAGTTCCTTTGTCATCGGAACACGATACTTGCCTTGGAACATCCATGCTGGGCATTGTGAGTGCCATATAAGACAATGTCCGATAATGAACATATTATTTGCCTCGCCATAGTCAACAAACTGGTCTGCCCACTTGAAGTTGAACTGTCCCTCAACCGGCTGAAGTTCCTCGCACTTCATGCAGTTCTCTGCAACGATAGAGTTGAAATGCTTCTCTACTGAGTTAAGTGCAGAGTGAATGCGCTGGTCAATCATCCATGTGTTGAGAGCGCCGCCGATATAGAATTTATCCTTAAAAGCATCCTTCATGCCCGGAGCATTCTGTGCGAATGCTCCGACTGAAGAGAGTGCTATGATACTTGCTAATAATAACCTTTTCATAAATAATCCTTTTTACTTATGTCTTTCCTCGATTGCCTTGTTGATCTCATCGATCTTCTCGTCAGTAAGCTCATACTTAGAAATGATAAGCATAGCGAGTGCAAGGAGAATTGCAGGAATTACACATACAAGCCAAAGGATACCCTCTTCTGCTTCTGGACTCTGCTGAATGCTATCCTTGTTGTATTGAACATAAGCAAGAACAGCAGGAGCAACAATACCACCAAGTGTCATACCTGCCTTAAAGAAGATACCAGTAAGAGCATTTACGATACCAGCAATACGCTTACCGCTCTTCCATTCACCATAAGAGATTACTTCAGGAACAAGAGCCCACATATAACCAGTAGCAACGATAACACCTGTTGACTTAATGAACTGTGCAACATAGATCCATGTCATGTTTGGCTCGTCCATCTTTGCGATAACATAGAGCATTGCCATACCAAGAATAGCACAACCAAGGAAGGCATAGAACATATTCTTCTTGCCTATAGCCTTCTTAATAGCAGGAACGAGTGGCATGAAGATGAATGAAGGGAGTGAACCAAGAGCCATGAAGATAGAAAGTTCAGTTGCAGTTCCGTGCATATTACTATTGATGAAGTATGCACCAGCAGCATTTCCAATTGACATCATTGCAAATGCCGTGATGAAGAAGAATGCAATGACACGGAGCGGACCATTATCCTTGAACTCCATCCATAGGTCGCTTATCTTTACATTCTCACTCGACTTTGAGTCCATAACGACACGTTCCTTACACTGCGTGAAACAGAAGATAAGGAGTGCCATACCTACAATAGCATAGAGAGACATTGTGATGAACCACGAATGAGAGTCCTTTGGCAACTCATCACCTGAAGCTACAGCAAAAAGACCAATAACGAGAGGGAGACCAGAGTTTACAGCCAAACCTCCTACGTTAGCCATGAACATACGAACAGATGTGAGGATGGTAATCTCATCTGTATCGCGAGTGAGTGATGAGTTCAAAGCGCCATAAGGCACGTTGATAAATGTATAGAGCAAAGTCATTGCGATATATGTGATATACGCATAGACAATAGAAGGTCTGAATCCATCATAGAAACAGAGGATAGCAGATATTGACAAAGGCACACCTACATAAAGCAAATATGAGCGATATTTACCGAACTTAGGATTGCTCTTGTCAATAATTGCACCAACAATCGGATCCCATATCACGTTCAGAACGTTACCTACAGTAAACATCAATGCAACAGCAGCCGCATCAAGTCCATAGATATCGGTAAAGAAGAATGTTAGGTAAGTACATGTTACTTGAAAGATAAGATTCTGAGCCAAGTCACCCGAGCCAAAGCCGATGCGCTGTGCCCATGAGAGCTTGTAAAAGCCTTTTTTTTCGTTGTTTGCCATTTTGTATAAAGAAAAATTGTTAAGAAACAAGCCGAAAAAGACATTCAACCTGCCTCGATTATATTTATTATTTAATTTATTTTTGCATTAAAGGTTATCGCCTTACTAATCAAAGCACCACAATACTTAATGTATTTTTTATGTAAACAAATGTTTTTTATGGTTATACATCAGCCACAAAAGTAACAAAATATTTGTAATATCAACTATATATTTAAACATTTTTTCAAAACTTATTGTAAAAAATACAATAACCACCCTTAAAAACAAAAAGAGGGATGTTACAAAACACCCCTCTTACGTTACTTGAGATTTTATTTATTCTTCTTAATATGCAGAAGTTCCTGCTAATTCATCAAAGCCTCTGCATACGCCCAGATATGCGTGCTTTCTTTGATAGTCTTCGTCGAACAGACTTCTGTGGCGGTTATAAGCCTTGCCTCCCTGCTCAACATCAGAGTCTGTCAGCATCCACATATACACACCATACTGGTTTCTCTGGTTGATGATCGTACGATAACAGTTTATTACATGCTCATACATCTCAGCCTGAGCAGCAAGCTGTGCCACAGACGGCAAGTAATCAGATTCAATCTGAACATCAAGCTCACCAATTCTAATCAGGAACGGATCTTCAGAACCTGTACCTGTACAATATGTACTATTAAGCTCTTTAAACAACTCTGTAACCTGATTCAAAAGCTCTGCCTGAGTATGAATCTCAGTTGAACAAACCAAATGCAGCTCAAGGCTCAAACCATCTATCAATTTCTGTCCTTCATATGCCTGCAATCTGTTTATAAATTGATTAAGACGATCAAACTTTTTTTCATTATGAACCAAGTTGCCTTCAGAAACAAATAACTTAGCCTTACTGTTGTTTGCCTTCAAGACATTCCTTGCATACGTAAAGGCATTGAAAATGAAGTCCTCCTTCATATAGTCGCCCCAATAGAATTCACCATTTCCAACAGACAAGCCCTTTGAATCAAGATAGGTTGATGATGTTGAAGTTTGATTATCAGAAACAATATGCTGAACAACGTCCCAACCATCAACCTTATCATATCTATTCATCATATTCTCAATATGTGTCTTCATGATGCCTGAAAGTATGGCAGCCTTCATTGCATCGTCGTAAGAACTTACATAGTTTGGAATACGAGTAGACTTGGCATTTGTCGATGTAGATATTGGCGTCAGCGTAACATCGTCAAGATAGAATGTTGTAGCAGTCTTTGCAAACTTAAAGTTCATAGAGCCGATGTCCGAAGTCAATGCAGTAAACTCCCAAACTTGTCTCTCCCATGTTGTAGAAAGCACATAGCTCTGCTTGCCTTCCGCAGGAGCTTGGGCACTTGCCGGACTCTTGTCTGCCGACTTGTTTGATGTACTGAATTCAATAATTGCATTATTGGCATCAGCACGCGCATAGAATGTCAAACGGTATCTCTGTCCCATAACAAGCGTCTTGTTATCAGTAAACATAGCATTTACCGTAACATCGCCAGCGCTGTTATAACTTGCTGTATTAACAATCTTCAAGCAATTGCCACCAGACTTTGAGTTGTCATTACCATTGATTGACTTTCCAAGTTCCATACTTGCAACAGACTCGCGATTTTCAACAAACGACCAGTTATATGTCTTTTCGTTACCATCGAAATATGAGTTTGCAATATAGTTTGTACCCTCAACAACCGCACCAGAACCACCAGCAACTTCCAAAACCAAGTTATCGAAATATACATAGCTGTTAGGTGCATCTGTTATATCAAACACAATACGAACAGCAGGAACTGGCGAAGAATGGTCGGAAACGACACCATTTGTTACAAGGTCACGGAAAGTAATCTGCTTCCACTCATTAGTCAATCTGATTTCTGAAGTATATGCAGAAGTACCGCCTGACGCTGGGACAAGTCCATTAAGACCATTATTTACACCAAGAATTCTAACTCTCATTTTTGCAGTCTGACCAGTCAACGAATAGCCTTTCACATAAAATGAGAAGTTCAGTTTACCTGTTGGTACTGGTATATAATCGCTTACAACCTGTGCAACATCTGTCGCATCACCCTGTTCCCAACCTTCTGTTGAAGCCCAAAGACATGCCTTATCTGTTGATTTTACACAATCATCACCATCAGTGATTTCCAAAGACTGAACACCAACATTGAAATAGGCATCACTTACGCTTGATGAGAAAGACCATCCATCATTGTAGTGCTCACGATTCGGACCATACATCTGATAGTCTTCCAAATTGAAACTGTATGAAAAATCATACTCATGATCGTTGCCTACATTGATATAGTTTGTCTCCTCACTTGGACTAACCTTGTCAGCAATGGCATTCTGAAGGAACTCAACATTTTGGAACTGATTTGAAATCAAACAATGTCCAAAAATGCTCAATCCATTATCTATCGCAGCATTATACAGAGCATCAGGCATATCATAGTTGTAAGTACCGTTTATATCGGTAACAACATTACACAACGCAAACTCTGTGCTTGGCTGAATTGAGTTGAAATTTTCATTTACAGTCTCAGCATATTTAGTATTTTCAACATACGAAGAGCCTAAGACTGAAACACCCAAGTGGAAGTCAGACGATGCATTGGCAGCATAACTCTTCAAAGGCTGACACTGTGCTACCAACTTTTCTGTTTCCTGAGGAATTTCACTTTTAGAGATAGGGGTATATGGGTTATACCATTCCATCTTCTCATCGTAGCATGACTGCAACGCTATTGCTGCGAAAGCTGAAACGAAACCTACTTTTAAATACTTATTCATAATATGCCCTCCTCTATTTAATTATATTCATTATCGCGTCCATATACTTTAGATACAGTCAAAGGAACGACACGAATATTGTCAATACAAGGTGTTATCGTTGTCATCTTAGCCTTAAACTCAACAGAAACACCATTTAATACATTTGTCTGATCTACATTCTCGAAATAGATTCCCCAAACCGGACTTTCTATAGATGCCAATATCTTACGGATTTCACCGAATGTCTTGCCCTGGAAATCAGTAATAGTACTGAACGGCATGGTAACAGTAAACCAACTACCCTTTGCAAATCCCTTACTGAAATCATCAGTCTTACCTGACACCCAAGGGGCATAAGTCATCTTGTAGTTTCCAGAGTTAATATCGAATACAACATCAATATTTCCTGAATTCCATTCCTGCGGACACATTACATTAAACTGCAACGCAACATCTGTTGAATACAATTCATCCAATTCGCTTGGCAGATTATTGAAGGCCTCAAGCTTCTCAAATACATAAATATTTCTGCGTGAAGCTGTAGTGTCACTGATATAAGTAGAATTAGAATTCATCACATAATAATGACCGTCATTCGTACCGTCTTCATTTCCTGACGCTTCATCTGTCATAGTACATTCCGAAGCATCAAACTTAGAGTTGTTGAAAGCAGAAGAACCCTCTTCAAAATTTTCCAACAAGCCCTTACGATAGTTGAAATATGCAGGTGTTTCGCATACTCCATTTCCATCATGGTCAGCATTTATAATAATAGCACCCTGATGCTTGTTATTCTCTGCAGTACGGGTATCAAAATTTGCAGGCACTTTCACCCTTACATACGTACCTTTCTCATCATCACTATACAAATTTTCCCCACCATCAGCATATACGGTACTTATATCTGCACCCGGAAATTGTACATAAGCAACGTTCTGCAGATTTTCGCCATAAATAGTAATCCACTCATTTGGCTGTGGCATACTGTTTGAAATATCATGCACGACAGGGGCTGCTCGACGAATCTTCAACGCCTTTTTTGCCTTTATTGCTTCATTTTCCTTAACAAGAACAATCCAATTCTTGTTATTCACTTGGTCATTCACCTGCTCAATTGGAGTATTCTCGTCAATTGTAACAAGCATAGAGTTATTTGTCAGATACTGCAAATTGAAATATGTATCATAACCGTTTACATATACATGCTTTACACCAACAAAACCTGTACCGGTAAGGCGTATTGTCTCACCCAAACGCGCATAATCAGTAGACACATCCGTCGTACCATCAGCAGAAGCATGCAAATAATGTATCTGGCTGATGCTTATAGTAGAATCTCCGTTCTCATACTTAAACAAATCTTCGTTACAAGATGTAAGTATAATCGACGCAGACAATGCGATCAAGAAAAACTTTGATTTCATTGTTAATATATTTAGAATATTAAACTTCATTTAGTTACCACTACCTAAAACAGTACTCTGATAAGCAGACATCAGCAGAGCCTCATAAGAAGCAATTTCCTTCTCCAATGACTTGATTTCAGGGTACGATATTGCATCACCGCTCAAGTATGGATTCTGAGTTACCTCAGACTCTGGATAAGGCAAGAGGAAGTTGAAGTTATCAGCTGTTACACCAACAACACCGATTGTCTTTGTCTTGTCAATCTCATATCTCAACTCCTGTGTACGATAGTAGTACTGATATGTACGGTTCTGATCACCCAAAATGTAGTTGATTGTATTTGAACGGTCGTAGTATGACCATGCAAGCAAATCGTACCAATATCTTCCCTCCAAAGCGAACTCAAGTCTGCGCTCTCTCAGCAAGGTTGACATATCTACAGATGTCAGTTTCTCACCATTGTGGGCACGAGAATAAACATCATTAAAGAAGTCAAGAGGAGTCTTCTTTATCTTAGTATCGCTAACGCCCTGTGTTCTACTTGTAAGAACGTCTGTTGTACTTGCAATAGATGCTTCTGCATAGTTCAGATATACCTCAGCCAAACGAAGCATATATGTGTTAAGACCAGAGTTGTTCTCGTAACTTACACCATTATCCTCGTAAGAACCAACGATACCTTTTTTTGCATTTGCACGATATATCATATCGCTCAAGTTCTGAGTTCTATCAAAAGTCAAGCCACCGTATATCTTGCATATTTCAGAATATGTATCCTTATAGTTGAACCATGTTGAATGTAAGCGAAGGTCATCATTTGAATATGACTTTATCATATCAGCTGATGCGTAAATATCACTACCCTCGGCAACCTGACCAGCAACGATAGCGGTAGAATAACCCAACCAGTTCTGATGAGTATTTGATGTTCCGTAAGCATACACACCCGGAACCCACTGCAAAGCGAACAAGCTCTCACTATTGTTATTATTATCTGTAGTGAACAGATCCTTGTAGTTCTGCTGAAGCGACAAACCACTAATCTTGATTACAGCAAAAGCAGCAAACTTTGCATATTCCAAATAGGTTGCATCGCGGAACTTCTGGTTATATGTTGCAGGATTAGCATAATCATGAGCTGCCTTATATCCTGCATATACCAAGAAGAAACGTGACAACATACCAAGAGCTGAATAGCGAGTTACACGACCGGCATTATTCTGAGTTCTTGGCAAATGGCATGCCGCAAATTCCATATCAGCAAGGGCATATTTAAATACATCCTCCTGCTTAACCTTCTGAATCAAAGGAGTCATAATGATTGCAGCATTATCCTCGATAATCGGCACATCACCCCAACATGATGCAAGATACCAATATGCCAAACCACGCATAAATCTTGCTTCAGCAATATATCTTTGCTTTACTTCACTTGGAATAGTGCTTGCCGAATACTCATCTATCTTCTTAATCATCATACTTGACTGATTAACGACATTGTACAATGAGTTCCAGCCTTCGTCAATAGCACCACTACTTGAAATATCAGAAATGTTATTGAACGGAGCAAGATATTTGTCGTATGGTCCCCACAAGTTGTTTGCGAAACCATCTCCGACAGCGTGATAGAAATGTCTGTTAAAATCGAACCAAGCCGTATTATACAAACCTCCGGTAAGCGCAGCCAAGTCCGCCTCGTCCTTGTAGAACTCTTCATCGACCAGACGATCAGAAGGCTCTTTCTCGAGGAAATCGCAGCTTGCAAACGAAACGGCAAACAATGCGAAAAATACAGGTATATACTTAAATTTCATACAATCAAACTTTTAGAATGTTAGACTAAGACCTGCAGTGAATACACGAGCCGATGGATATCGACCGTAATCAACTCCCTGCAACAAGGCATCTGAACCGTAGCAACCTACCTCTGGATCATATCCCTTATACTTTGTGAATGTGTAAACATTCTGAAGATTGACGTAAACTCGGGCTGCCTCGGCACTGAACTTACGAGTAATCTTTCGAGGGAAAGTATAACCAAATGATATATTCTGAATACGGATATAAGAACCGTCTTCGATATATCTGTTACTCATACGATTGTTTGTATTAGCGTTTGTTGCGCTCAAACGATACATGTGCTCATCACCACCAGAAAGTGTTGCCTCACTACCTGTACCCTTAACTACAGGATAGTCGAGAGCAGACTTGAACAAATTTGTAGTCTGAGAAGGCTCCTCGCTCCAGCGACGAACATAGTTAAGCACATCGTTTCCATAAGAGCCGTTCAAATAGATTGTGAAATCCCAGTTCTTATAAGCAAACGTATTTCCGAAACCGAATGTAAATAATGGGTTTGGATCACCGATGAATGTCTGGTCGTTTGCGTTGATTACGCCATCGCCATTAACATCCTCGAAGATGTAGTCGCCCAACCAAACACTATTTTCGCTGATTGCTGTACCTTCTGGACGTGGCACTTCCTTAATCTTGCCAGAAGCATCCTTATAATAGAAGTCTGTCATGTTGTTGAAACGACCGATAACCTTGTATCCATAGAACTGACCGATAGGCTGACCAACAACAGTACGTGTTACTACTGTTGATACGCCGTTAGGGTCTGTCATTGTACGGTCAACAACACCACTCTGGATATTCAACTCACTAACTTCATTCTTGTTCATAGAGAAAACGATGTTACTCTTCCAAGAGAAGCCCTTCTTATCGTAGTTGATTGTATTGATAGTTGCCTCAATACCCTTATTTATGAGGGAACCTACGTTTGCCCAAGGAGCTTCCATAGAACCACTACCGGTTGTACCCATGTAAGCAGGCAATGCCAACTCGAGCAACAAGTTCTTTGTTTTCTTGTAGTAAACATCAAATACAAGCTCAACTCGGTTCTTGAACATGTTCAAGTCGAAACCAGCATTGGCAGCATAAGTTGTCTCCCAAGTAAGGTCTTCGTTACCCATGTTCATGTAGTTCAAACCACCACCCCAGTTGTTGGTGATAGCCTTCATTGTTGAAGCGAAAGCCCACTGCTCAACATTCTGGTTACCTACAGCACCATAACCAAGACGAAGTTTCAAGCTGTTGATAAACTTGACATCCTTCATGAACTTCTCGTTAGAAACCTTCCAACCGAATGCACCTGAAGGGAACATACCCCACTGGTGGCCCTTTGCAAACTGTGAAGATCCATCCTCACGGATTGTTGCTGTAATCAGATAACGGTCGTCGTAAGAATAGAACGCACGTCCGAAGAATGAAAGGATTGAGTTGTCGTATGAATGGTTGCTGTTCAACGCAGTTGTAGCATTACCGGCATCGAGGTCGTGTGCGATATTTGAAAGGAATCCGCTTCGTGTACCGCCCAAATACTCGTAATCGGTATTACTCATCTCATGACCAGCCATGATGTTTATAGAGTGTACCTTATCAATAAGGTTCTGATAAGTTGCAACGTTTCTCCAGCAATAGTACTCAGAAGTTGCCTTTGAACGAGTAGATGTACGCTGGTCGTTTGTAACCGTACCAAACTCGTAAGAAGGAAGATAATAATATGTACTTGCTACAGAGTAGTCGAATGAGAACTCAGTCTTGAATGAAAGACGATCCTTTACAAGAGAAAGGTCGACATACACATCACCTCTCAAGTCTGCAATCTTCTTCTTGTTTTCAGTAAGACTCGCCAAACCAATCGGGTTGCTCTGTACATCCTTGTTACTCAAAGATGTATGAGGACCATCGTAAGTACCGTCAGCCTTAAAGATTGATACGTTTGGAGTCTGACGCAAAGAAGTAAGGATTACGTCATTATCGCAACCAACCTTCTGGCGGGCATCACTTACGGCGAAGTTCATACCTACCTTAGCCCAGTCCTTAACCAAGCAGTCGACATTTGAACGAAGTGAGAAACGTGTAAATGCAGAACCGCGTGCAATACCTTCCTGATCAAGGAAACCAGCACCAAGCGCGAAGTTAGAACGCTCAGTACCACCGGTAGCACCAATATTATGCGATGTTATAAGTGCATTCTGAAACAAAGCATCCTGCCAGTTTGTACCATCACCAAGATCCTTTGCGCTTACAAAGTTATCATCGAAGCTTGTAAGACCCAACTTGGCCAAAGTATTCTGGTGAGCTGCATACTCCTGCAAGTTCAGCAAATCCAACTTCTTTGGCATCTGCTGAACACCGCCGTAACCATCGTAAGTGATATGTGCATCACCCTTTGTACCACGGCGAGTAGAGACAAGAATTACACCATTTGCAGCTCGTGAACCATAGATAGCTGTTGCAGAAGCATCCTTCAGCACGTCCATAGAGACAATATCGCTTGGGTTGATGGTTGACAGAGGGTTATCATTAACACCTTCGGTTGAGCCATCAACAACGACACCATCAATAACAAAGATTGGCTGACATGTTGCATTCAGAGAGTTGATTCCTCGGATACGAATTGCAGAACCTGCACCCGGAGAACCGCTATTCATCTGTACCTGCACACCAGCAGCTCTACCCTGAAGTACCTGATCGATAGATGTTGCCACAGATTTCTTAATAGCCTCGTTAGAAACAGACACAACGGAACCGGTAAGGTCACTTCGTTTCATCTGTCCGTAACCAACGACAACGACTTCGTTCAAGACCTTAGAGTCATCACGCAACACAATGTTGATGTTATGACGGCCGGCAACAGACACGAGTCGAGGCTCGTATCCGACGAACGAAATTTTCAAACTGGCGTTAGCTGGCACCTTCAAAGTATAATTACCGTTAAAGTCGGTGATAGTACCATTTGTCGTACCAGTCTGTACGACGTTAGCACCAATAATAGCTTCACCGGCATTATCCTTAACGGTACCACGCACTGTAATAGTCTGCGCAGCTGCCCACAAAGGCAACATGCAGAGTAAAAACAATAGCCCAAAAGGCTTTAACATCATGGTGTATTTCATACCGAAATATTAATTTTAAGAACTACAGCTCATAATTTTTACGAGCATAGAACATGCTTTTGGGGACAAAAATATAAAAAACCTTTTTTAAATACAAATTTATCTCTTGGAAAAGTATATATTTGCAGTAAAATATTTTATATGCTATTTCTAAATACCTTATATTATATTTACCAAGTATTTAAGGAGTTTTCATCATAATAAATATATTAAAAATCATGAAATTCATAAGAGTTGCAGCATTTTGTTCACTACTTTTTGCCTATGGTCATTGCTTTTCGCAGGAAAAAGCCGTTTTCTCTAACTTTTTCTACCACAACGATGACAAAACAATAGAGTACGACCCAAACGAGGAATATCTGAATCCGGTAATCAGAGGATTCTATCCCGATCCGAGCGTTTGCAGAAGAGGCGAAGACTTCTATCTTGTAAACTCTTCGTTTGCATATTATCCGGGAATTCCGATATGGCACAGCACCGACCTCGCAAACTGGAAGCAACTCGGATATGTCCTGAACAGAAAGTCGCAACTCAACATCAAGGACTTGAGAATGTCGCGCGCCGTATATGCTCCCGATATTCAGTTCAACGAGCACAACAATACGTTCTACGTTGTTTATACAACCGTCGATATGGGCGGAAACTTCTATGTCAAGACCACAAATCCGAAGTACAATCATTGGAGCGACCCTATTCCGCTGCCTGAGGTTGGCGGCATCGACCCTTCATTCTTCTTCGACATTGACGGAAAGGCGTATATCGTGAACAACGACGCACCTTCCTACCCTGCCGAGTACGACGGCCATCGCGCAATATGGATTCACGAGTTTGACGTAAAGACCGGCAAGGTTGTGAAAGGCACAAGCAAGGTAATCATAGACAAAGGAACGAATCCGGAGAAGAAACCAATCTGGATTGAAGGGCCGCATCTTTACAGAGTAAACAACAAATACTATCTGATGGCAGCCGAAGGAGGAACGGCAGAGGCTCACTCTGAAGTTATTTTCTCGGCAGACAGCGTGATGGGGCCTTACAAGCAATGCCCTATCAACCCGATATTAACCCAAAGAAATCTGCCGGCAGGAAGAAAAGATGCTGTAACATGCACAGGTCATGCCGACCTTATTCAAGACATAAACGGCAACTGGTTTTCAGTATTCCTCGGATGCCGCCCGTACAAAGACGACTTCTACAATACCGGAAGAGAGACATTCCTGCTGCCTGTAACATGGAACGACGAGCAGCCGATAATCCTGAAAGAAGGCGAAAGCGTTCCGCTGAAACTGAAAAAGGGAATGTTGCGCCCGGAAAACCGCGATCTTACTGGCAACTGTGATGACTTCATGGCAAACAAGCTCTCTAATCAGTGGAATTTTATCAGAACTCCGCAAGACCCGGCAAACAGTTGGTATCAGGTTGGCGGCGGAAAGCTGAGAATAACGCCACGCCCTGTTGCACTCGACAGCTACGGAAATCCGTCGTTCATCGGCGAGCGCGTAATAAGCAAGGAATATACAGCCACCGTCCACCTCGACTATCTGCCTCTGAAGGAAGGCGAATTTGCAGGAATGGCTTGCTTCTATAACGACGAGCATTTCTACATTCTCGGAAAGACGGTTAACAGCAAGGGAAAGATGGTTATCAGACTGAGCGGACGCAACAAGGACAAGACTTTTTCAGAAGAACAACTGATTCCGAACAAGAAAAAGCTTTCTGAACTTATACTGAAGGTAAAGCAGGTTGGCGACAAGATGCAATTCAGCTACTACTTTCAGGAAGCAAAGGCAGAAAACAAGGTAGAAATGAAATTCAGCGAGCAGGACGCAACAGTTCTTAGCACAAAGGTTGCAGGCGGATTTACGGGCGCATACATCGGAATGTACGCAACAACTGTCGACAAAGACATGAACAAATGAAAAGAAAATACTACTACTTCTTGGTTGCAGCAATAATCATCGGCGGATGCTTCTATGCCAAAAGCCGATGGGAAAAGCAGAATTCAGAATCGGAAGAAAAGATAAGATTCGAGACGACAAAAGAAGAGGACAAAACCGTAAGGTTCATAAAAGACAATATCGCACGTACGACCGACTTCTGGTTGTACGTGCTTTCTGATAGCTTTCCGAAATACAGAGAGCCTAACCTTATTATATATAAGGGTGAGGTGGAATGTCGCAAATCGTCAAAGGGAGAAACGCATACCGGAATCTTCTACTCGGCAGCCGACAGCACAATATACTTCGACATGGCTTATCTCGAGTTTCTGCACAAGCAAAGCGGCATAAGACAGGATTTCATCACCACATATCTGGTGGCACATTGCGTAAGTCATCATGTACAGAACACAATTGGAATAAGCAGTTACATCGACGAACTTAGCATGAAAATGGACGAGGAAAGGAAAACGCAACTCGAAGAACGCTTTGAACTGCAAGCCGACTGCATGGCCGAGATGTTCATGAACAGAGATAATCTGTACGGCGATATTGACGAAAGCATCAAGCTTGACAACATGAGAACCCTTCGCCACACATCGCGCAAGTGGGAAGAGATTAAACCCGAAAAGTGCATCTTCGAAGACAGCCATACCATTACATCGCCAGAGTTGGTTATGTTCTGGATGAAAAAGGCCGATGAAAATCCTACGCTTTCAAGCACAAATACCTTTCATTCGGTAAACATAGACATCACCCCCATTTTATGCCGAAAGTGAATCATAAAAAGAGAATTGAAATTTGATAGTTGAAAAATAACTGACAATTCTTTCTTACGCGGCTTCCATTGTGAATTGGATTTTTCAACTTTCAAGTTCCAAAATTCAAAAACATTGTCCCAAGTTTTCGGCTTGCTTCCCCCTTGCTATCCCCTTACTACCCCATTCATTGTCAATTGTTCACTGCAATTGTGAATTGGATTTACGGCTTACTTCCCCGAACCTTCCACGTAACTTGAACGTACCTTCCCCGTAGCTACTCCAAATCTTCCGGCTTGTTACTCCCTTACTATTTCCTTACTATCCCGTACCTTGAGCATACCTTTCGGTTTGCTATCCCGCATCTTCCTCGCACCTACACTCTTGTTTTCCCCTTACTATCTTCTTAATAAATTCAAAATAGCGTATTCAACAGAAAAATCCCATATCGTAGTAATTAACGATATGGGATTTTCCTCCTTCATTGTCCATTGTGAATTAAAAAAGTTTTTTCAATTCTCAACTAAAATAATAGTCAACTGTCCATTGTCAATTAAATAGCTTTTTCAACTTTCAAGTCTTAACTTTTTATGTAATGATTCGTTTTTTTTGCATACTATTACAGAATTATGCCGAACTCGCATAATAAATATAGACGATTACGCAATAAAAGCATATAAAAATATTTGTCATAAAACTAAAAAAGACTATCTTTGCATTATTACATAACATAGAAAAATCCACCCGCTATGAACATGAAAGTCTTTATATTAGCATTGCTTATGATGTGCAACCTTAACATGTTTGGACAAACAACACAGAAAAGAGTCGGCACCATTCACAAGCAAATTGAAGGAATTATCGGAGACTTCTACAAATTTCCGCAATTCACGGTAGAAACAGAAGCAAAGAAAAGCGTGTACTTCATCAACGATGATTTGCAATGGGAAAAGACCGACGGCCTGTTTCTCGTAGTAAACACCCAATGGTACAGCACCTCGCCTTTCTACAAGAACTTTACAGAATACACCTGCAAGTTTCAGAAAGGCAACATTCAGATTACCATAGATATGTCTAAGGACAGATACATGTACATTCACAATTTCTTCCATGCCGACAACGACAACGTTATCCATCGTTCGGAAAACATGGGAGGCGAATGGAAACCAATAGGCAAAGATGACATAGGAAAGATGGTAAAGGAAATAAAAGACCTCTATACAAAGAGAAAATAAGACAAAAAAAATCTCCACAAATGCAAAATGCTTTTGTGGAGATTTTTTTATCTCTGTAATGTAACGCCCATCAGACCGACGACGACATCGTTTGCAAGCGTCTCGACTTCGAGATAGTCAAGTTCCTTTGACATATCAAGAGGCATATCGAGCAAGACGGCCGCTCCGCCCTCTACGAGCAAGACTGTTGAGTTGATGTCTCGCGCCAAATGATTGGTTACATAGCCTGTCTTCAGACAAAGGCGATAGAGCGTTGGCGCATCGCGGTCGAACGCCTTTCCGTCTTCGAAATAAGCCTGATCGATTGACGGCCAATTTGTTGGATTTACCAGATACATCCTCTGCTTTGAGCCGTCTTTGTAGACAACGGTTATCACTCCGTTTTCGATGCGGCTCTGCATTGGATTGGTGCTTCCCGCCATCATCAGATAGGCATGCTCGGCAAAACCCGATAGCGGCACACGAGCCTTGTCGGGATAATTGTCGAAGAGCGTTGTGTACAGAACATTCTTTCCGGTTGACGGCGTGAGCCACTTCCAACCCTTGTCGGTTACGAACAGGCCGTTCTTTGCCATTGCGCGCAGTCCGCTGTCGTCTACATCGAACTTTCGGTCGGGATGACGCCAGTCGCCCAAACCGCTTATCGGAATCTGTAACGTTGTGTACGGCGGACGCGGTTTAAGATATTTGTTCTTGAAGATATCTGTAACCTTGGCGTTGAAGCAGCCAGACATATCGACCGGCTCGAGAGTGGCGACGTTCATTTCGTCGAATGACTCCGGCTTTATCGTTTCCGCAGGCTTCTGTCGGACTTCAACATCAACCGGAATCCACCAGTTCTGATAGCCCTGCTGAGCCTGAATGAAGAACGTGTGGTGTCCCTCGGGAACATTCTGCTCAATCTCGCCCTTGAACGAGCTTCGCGTCAGTCTTTCCGAACCGCCGAAAATCTGCTCAGGGTCGTAGCATCTCAGCCAATCTACATGAAGTTCAGAAGGATTCTTGAGCGTTGTAAACGAGCCGGGGCCTTGCAATCCGAGCGAGAGCATATTGGCAAAGAGTTCTTCGCCTTCCTGACCTCTGAGTTCAACGTTACATTTCTTTCCGGGTTTAAGGACAACCTTGAAAACCATGTAAGGCTTCTGAACGCTGTTCGGGTCGACATAGCAATCTTTCTGAACCTTTCCGTTAACCTTTATCTCGACAGCCGAATACTTCAGCGGCAGACGCCACTCTACGGTATCGATGGCCATCATATTGTGCGTTATGACATATCGTTCAACGCTTCCGTCGCGGCGATAGTCGAACGTGATGTCGGGAGTCTTGAGGCTCGCAAACTGCCAGTCGGTTGGAATCTGCGGCTTCATGTGCAGGCATCTCTTCAGCGCATCGGGCGCAATGCCGTACAATCCCTCAACCACCGTGCGAGCCGTTGTTGCCACGGCATCACCATAGTCGCGTGCAAACTCGCCGCGTGCCTGATCGAGGTAGCTTATGTAGCCCACGTTTCCCGGACATCTGCCAAGATACATTATGTCGATGATTGCCGACTTGAAGAGTTTGAAGCCCTCGTTTGCCCTGCCCGACTGGAAATAAGCCAGCGCTGCATTCATACTTTCGGCAGTCATCACATTGTTTACGCTCCATGCGTAAGGCATCCAGTTTGTTGTCGAAACATCGGCATAGTCGCCACGGTTAACCTCGCCGTCCATCGGAGTATCGCCTACCGACTGCACTGGAATGTGCGGAATCTCGGAATCGACATATCGTGTTGCCTGATACGCCTGGAATGTTGTGTTCAGTCCGCAATCGATAGGCTGATAGATGCTCCACAGTCCGGCACTCTTGTGCAACATTCGGTGTCCCATCAAGTCTTCGTATTCAGCCCAATGTCCACGGTCTGAAATCCAGAGGCGGTTTTGCATGGCGCGCTTTATAAAATCGGCCTCCTGCCTGTAAGCCGTTCCGTCCTTTCCGAGCATCTTTGCAAGGTCTGACGCGAACAAGAACGCCTTGTAGTTGTTTGCCGACGAGTATGTTACCGCTCCGCCATTGTAATAAATTCCGGGGCTGGAGTTCATCGTTGCGTAAGAATCGTACAATCCGTCGAAATCTGGGTCGAAATTGCGTTTTTCCCATGCCAGATGACTTTCTATAACGGGCCACATCTTTCGTGCCATTTCCTTGTCGCCCGTCCATCTCAGGTGAGAGATGAGACCGTCGATAAACGACTCGTTGTTGTTGTATATTCGCATATCGTCCCTTCGACGCGGAACGCTACAAATGTATCCGTTGCTGTAAATAGGCAGTCCCCACTCCATTCGGCTTGAGCTCATGCCTCTTTCGGGGTCTTGCGTTGGATGGAAGAGTTTCTGCTTTACATCTACCACCTGACTCGATGCGTAGTTGCTGTAATGAATTCTTGAACGCTCGTGCCAGCCAAGCATGTCGCCGATGTAGGCCGTTCTCATTCCCGGATGCTGAATACACCAGTCCATAGGCGTGTGTCGCCAAACCGAGCCTGTCCACAGAGCCTCGCCAGCCGTCATCAGTACGCCGCCGAGATTGTTTATGAAGACATCGGGAGTCTTTATCTCGAACTGCGAAACGAGTTTGTGCCGTTCCTCCTCGGCTTTTTCATAAGCCAAGACGGCCTCGTTGTCGCGCGGAACTACAATCTGATAGTTGCGAAGAAGAAGATATACCTTTCCGCTTTGCAGATATATTTGCTGATGCTGGATTGGAGGTGTCTTCAAATCGGGTTCGAAGACATCGGGCTTCTCGCCTCCCAAATCGCCGTTATGCTGCAATTCCTTTCCGCGAATCTCGCGAACGTAGGCATAAAGAAGAATATCCGAAGGAATGTTCTTGAACTCAATCTTCATGACGGCCTCTTCCGACTTGTAATTTGCAATTACGTTTATGTCGATTGTTCCGCCGTTCCAGTTTCTGTCCTTCAGATGATACGAGCGCTTTCCGGGAGTGAAGCGCGATTCGCAGTAGTCAACCGAGTCAAGATACACCACTCCGCCGCTATGCTTGCGCAGATAGAACTGAATGTTTCGCTGTACGTTCTTAGAATATATTGCAAAAACCGGGAAATCGGAAGTCTCAAGTCGCCACGAGTCGTGCGAGCCGTACAAAGGACGCGTGTATCGGTTTTTACCGTTTACGCTTACAAAGCTTTCTCCGTCGGGAAGGTAGTTCAGCTTTCGTGGTACGCTTGAAAGCCCAACCATTTGTTGAGCATTTATCCCTGCACTTACAAGGAAAGAGCAGACCAGAAGTATCACTTTCAAAATATTCATCGGAAAATAGCTATCACAAAGCGAGTGCAAAGATAACCATAAAAAATGGAAAAACTACACCAAAAAATCAAATATCCCAACAATAAAGTCTAATAAATCAAAAATTACTACAGAACACAAAAAAGGCTACCTCTATGCGAAGTAGCCTTTGTATTAGCGGATATGTATTCTTGATTAGAATGTATACTTCAAACCAATCTGACCTCTCCAGCGAGAGTAGTAGTCAGAGTATGAATGCATGTTGTAGTCGCCGTCGTGCAAGAACTGGAACTGACCGTTCTTAGCATAAGTAACAGGGCTGTAGTATGAAGCACTACCAGCTGCTGAAGAATAGCGTCCCCACTCCTTGTTGAACATGTTACCGATGTTAAGCACATCAAATGAAAGTTCGAACTTGTGAACATACTTGCCTGTGTTGAACTTGAAGCCCTGTGCAAAGTGGAAGTCGAAGTGATGCTCGAACGGATCGTTTGCAGCATAACGCTCGAAATATTCGCCACGGTGCTTGCTCAAATAATCGTCGCTTGCAAGCCACTGCTTCATGTTTGCTCTCTGCTGCTCCTCTGTGTAGCCGCTTCCTGCCTTGAAGCTCATCTGGTCAATCTGAGCATCTGTTGGGATGAACATCAGGTCGTTACCGTCAGCACCATCGCCATTGAGGTCGCCATAGTAGTAAACAGAATATGGAGCACCTGTTGAACCTGTGTAGATAAGACCAACAGTAGTACTAAAATGCTTAGCATATTCCTTTGTATAGAATGCAGAGATTACAATCTTGTGAGGAATGTTGTATGCACTGTAGCCAAGCTCAGGCTCGTTTGAATTTCCGTGAGTATAGTTGTAACGGAAGTTAGACTGAGCAACAGAGTTTGTACCACTGTTTACAGACTTAGACTGAGTATAAGTATAAGCAGCAGTCAAGTCAAGACCGAATGCGAAGCTCTTTGCAGCCTTCAAAGACAAACTGTATGAATAACCCTGTGAAGTGTTGCCAAGATGATAGATGTTTGTGATATTAGCAGCCTCAGCACCAGCAAGAGCCTTTGTTGTCTGACGTGCAAATGTTGGACGAGTATCGAATGACAATGATGGATAAGTCTCTGCAACAGTCTTGCCATCCAAATCGTATGCAAGGTTGCGGTAAACTACATCGTTAAGAGTCTTTGAGTAGATTCCGTCGAATGTCCAGTCGATACCTGCAGCACGGAAGTCGAAACCGAGGCTGAAACGTGCATTCTGTGAGAAACGGAAGTTCTTGTCGAATACATTGATAAGCTGTGAGCCTGATGCTGCAAGGGCTGCAACGTTTGGCTGCTGCTTGTTTGGATCCCAGATAAGAGTCATGCCCTCAACACCCTTGTTTGTGTTGTAGCTACTCAACTGAATACCAGTATTTGAGATATTGTTGCTCAACCATACGAATGGAATACGTCCGGTGAAGATACCTGCACCACCACGAATAACATACTTGCTTGCATCGTCAAGCTTCCAACGGAAACCAACACGAGGGCTCCACATTGGCGCGCTGCTCATCTTCTGGTTTGTCTTGCAATCCCAACGCTGTCTAACCTGATCAGTCTCGTACCACTTGCGATCGTATGCGTTTGCAGTCTCGATGTCGCCTGCATTATAAGCCTGAGCAGCCAAGTTGCTGTAGTTTGCAGCAATTTCGCCGTACTTGTCGTACATAGACTTTGCATAGTTGTTGAATGTAGGGTTCTCTGTTGGAGTGTCGAAGCACAATGGAATGTCGGCGCGCAAGCCGTAAGTAACCTGGAAGTTATCTGTTACATCCCACTTGTCCTGAACATAGAATCCAAGCTGACCTGCACCAAACTCAGCAGCCCAGTGCGGATCGCCTGTTACTGCAACATTTGCACAAGTATAGTAGTACTGCTTCAACTTTGTGTAATCGCCGTTTGCGAATCCGTAGAAATCCTCAGGATTGTTGAAGTAGTAGCATCCGTAGTAATTCTGAATAAACAGGTTCTTGAAATTGTAGAACTCGTTGTGAGTACCGAAGGTGAATGTGTGATTTCCCTTGTAAAGAGTAAGGTTATCGGTAAATGTGTAAGTATCCTGATCGAGCGCATTTGCTGCTGATGAATACTCAGTACCAGTTGTGAAAGTTCCGTTTCCAACGCCCGAAATCTGAACCATTGGAGCTGCAACGATTGGGTCGCGATGGTCGCGAACGCGAACGTATGATGCACGGAACTCGTTTGCTACGCTCTGGCTAAAGCGGCTCTGCAACTCGGCAGTAAACGTATTAGTGTTTGAAACGAAGTCGTACTGCTGGTCGGCAGCCTTGAATGTAGAAGCGTTGCTTCCGCCGTTAAGCTGCTTTGCATCATTCAAACGCCAGCTAAGCATAAACTTGTGCTTGTCGTTGATATTCCAGTCAAGCTTCAAGCCTGCCTTTGTTGACTTCTGATAGATATCAGGATTTGCAAGCGATGGAGTGTAGTTGACACCCTGCTGCTTTGCACTTGCTGTAATGAAACTCATTATCTCGTCAACAACAGCCCATCCGTCCTTTCCGTTTGTTCCTGATGGATTGAGTTTAGAAGCAGTTGAACGGTATCCGTACTTGTTTGGATAAGTCTTGTTAGCCTTCTCGAAGTTTGCAAAGAAGAACAACTTGTCCTTGATTATCGGACCGCCGATTGTAGCACCAAAATGATACTCATGCTGCTCCTCGTACTTCTCGCTGTTCTTGCCATTCATCATCTTGTACTTGCTACCGATGAGGTCCTGATTGTTCCAGTCGCCGTAAAGAGAGCCGTGGAACTCGTTTGTACCTGACTTAGTGATAGCGTTGATAGAACCTCCGGTGAAACCAGACTGACGAACATCGAACGGAGCTACATTGACCTGAATCTGGTCGATAGTCTCGAGAGAGATTGGCTGAGAACCAGCCTGACCACCGTTCTGGCCGTTTGATGTAAGACCGAACACATCGTTGTTCATTGCACCATCAACCTGGAAACTGTTGTAACGGTTGCTTGCACCAGCAAAAGTCATGGCACCACTCTGGCTCACGTTAATCTGAGGGTTCAGACGTGTGATGTCGGCAATACTGTGGCTGATAGATGGCATGTTCTGAATCTGCTTTGCATTGATGCTCATTGCAGCACCAGTCTTGTTAGCATCGAGTCCTGAACGACCAACAACAACAATCTCGTTAAGTTCCTTTGAGTCTTCCTTCAGGTTGACCTTCAGAGTCAAAGCTTCTCCCAACTGCAAGTAGAGGTCGTTGTACACCTTGGTTTCGTAACCAACATACGAAATCTCGACCTTGTAAGGGCCACCGGCACGCATACCCTGAATGTCGAAACGACCGCTCAGGTTGGTTGTCGTACCATAGTGTGTTCCAGAAGGAACGTGTACTGCCTGAATGGTAGCGCCAATAACCGCCTCTCCTTCAGTTGTAACTTTTCCGGTAATGCCCGAAGTTGTAACCTGTGCCACCGCACTTACAACGCAAAAAAGCATTACGCCAAAAAACGACAGAAATCTTTTCATTTTTACCTTAATTTGTTTACGTTACTTTTATAGTATCTTTATCCGCTACAAAGATATTACATATATGTATATTACACAAAAAAGCACTGGATTTTTTTTACAATCCAGTGCTTTTAATATACAGTTACATTCCGCTCCAATCGCTCAATGTATATGCCTTCTCCACAAAATTCTCAATCCAGTCGGGAACGTTGCAGAAGAAATCGATGCCAGTACGCTCCTCGAGTTCGTCGATAGAGCATGCCGAACTGCGGCGCAATTCTTTCAGGAACGAGTCGGAAGTATTGGTATAGTCCTTGTGTTCCATCCAGAAGCCGATGGCCTTTGCCGTACCGTCAGCCGAGAGAGACAAAACCGCTATGTAGTAATACTTTGGCACAACCATGCTGACACGGCTGCCGCTTGTAGTGCGAAGCGATATAGAGCCGTTGATGCGGTCGTCGATAGTGCCGCCCTTAACCACATAAAGCGTGTCGCCCGACTTGCAGCTGCGTCCCCAATCGCGAACGCAGTCCTCAATAGTGCCCCAATACGTGCTGTTGAAGTTGCCGTTCATTGGCGACATATTGGTCATGTAGAACGTCTGAACATTAGCCTCGCGCGAGTAGAGCCGCTCTGCCGAGCCGACCAGATGCCCGCGGTTGTATCCCGAAAAATACTGTGCTGCAATCTGATACTGTGGCTGGCTGGCATAGTAAGGGTCTGCGCCCCACTCATCGGTACGGCCAACCTTCTGTCTGTTAAGATAGCTGTCGTAGCGATATGCCACCCATTGCGAATGGTTGGCAGACTTGTTCCACTCGAGAGCATAGTTCAGTTCGCCGTCGCCCGTTTTGTGGGTTATGTAGTCGTTGGCCTCGCGGAGTGCCGGAATCTCCCACCGGCTGGCAGAAGGGTCGGCACTCTTGTTGGCATTTACATTAACATCTGACTTCTCGATGCTCGTCTTCCTTACATCGTCATCATCTCCACACGACACCAGCGCCACGGCAAGGAATGCGAGCGGGAGGAGCAGATATTTTGCTTTCATAACTTATCTTTTCTGTTTTTGAGATTATCTTTTCTTTGCCGATGCTGCCGAAACTGCGTAAAGGCTTGCATCGTCGATAAGAACGCTCTTGCCCGGTTTCTTTGAGTTCATTACAACAAGGCAGAGTTTTGTCTCGGCCTCAAGAGTGAAGGTGTTTGTCTGTTCCTTCCAGTCGTCAGAAGAATCAACGTAGTTGTTTGAGTAAACATATGAAGCCTTTCCTTCTGCATCGACAGGTGCGTAGCCAAGCTGAATAGAGCCGCTAACACCAGCCTCAGCCGACTTGTAGAATACTGAGAACTTGTATGTACCTGATGCAAGAGTAATCTCGGCAGATGCAAGACGCTTGTTTGCTGTTGCGCCCTCTACAAGAACTGAATAAGTGCCCGACTTGGCAGTTGTGCTCTGAGCCAGAGTTGCGTTGCTTGCGCTTGATGCGCTCTTCCAGCCTGTTGGAATGCCGTCGGCCCAAGTCTCGAAGCCGCCGTTTGTAAGCAGATTGTCGCCTGTTGGTGTAGGATCTGGAGTTGGCTCAACTGTTCCGCCTGTTCCGTTCAGAGAAACAATCTTGCTGCCCTGTGCGAACTCAGGAGTCTCCTTGTAGAGAGTTATCTTACCAAGAACAACAACCTTGTCGCCCACCTTAATCTCATCGGCAGCCTTGAACTTCTCGCCGTTCACGCTGTAGCCGCGGTAAACCTCAAGCTGAGTTGGAGTCTTGCCATCGTCAGAGATGTAGTAAGTTGAGTTTCCATACTTTTCTGTATCAATTTCGTCAATCTGAGAGATGATACCAGAAACATAGACCTCGTCGGATGTGTAAGTGCCTGCATTGATTATTGCAAGAGCCTTTGCCACGTTGTAAGGACTTGCAAGAGTACCCTCGCCGGCAGGCTCAACAGTCGGAGTCGGATCTGGAGTTGGAGCAGGCTCATCGGTTGCAGGAACACCAGCCTTAACGCAGAAGTTCTCGAGTTCCCATGTTGAACATTCAGCCTGCTTGTCGCCGCTCTTGTAAACAAAAGCAAAGACAACTCTCTCCTTGTTTACCAAGCCTTCGGGAAGTGCAATGTCTTTTGTCTTGAAAGTCCAGTCGTTAGACTGCTCTGGAGTAAAGCCGAGGTCGGTCCAAGTAGCCTTGGTTACATCGCCTGTATAGTCGGTACTTGCAAGAATTCTGTGATTGTTCTTCAAGTCTGCCTCTGTTTTTGAGCCATAGCGTACAACGTAGTCTACGCTAAGATAAGCGGCATTCTCGGTTGTAGTTGTGTTTATGGCTGGCGAAACGAGCCATGCCTCGGTTGCAATGTAAGACTTGTCGTCGGCATTGTAGCCCGAAGCCTTTGCGTATGTTGAGCCCAACGACCACGCAACGCCGTTTACCGTAACAGTGTTAAAGTTGTTCTGCAACGAAGCATTCTTGTAAGGCATCGTATAAGCAGCGGTTGGGTCGAAGTTCAACTCGTATGGTGCAGGCACATCGCTGCACGAAGCAATAGTTGCAGCCAAGCCCACCATTGTCAGTATTTTTGAATAAAGTTTCATATATCTTCAGTTTAATGTTATTTTATTTTCTCTATCAAGTCCTCAGAGATGACCTGAAACTGCCAGCTGCTGTTGTAGCGCGAAAGGATTCCTTCCATGTTGAGCCATCCCTCGGGCAGCAGATTGTTGGCAAATGTCGCACTCGAACTTGTATAGAGCAGAATCTTTGTACTCTTGTCGCTGAACAGGATATTGTTCTCGACCGAATAGGTGGTTGCGCTTTCCTTATGCGCATACATCGTGAATCCGTCAGCCTCCTTAATCTTTACGCTCTTAAGGCTTACGCGCATTGGCGACAGTTTTGCAAGGTCGCCTTTCTTCACATCGTCGGCTGTAAGTTCGCGAGCCTTTACGTTTTTGGCATTAGCCTTGCCCACCTTCTGAATGTGCTTTGTCATTGACGGCAGGCACATTGGTCCGATGCGCTGCGTAGGCGTTGCGCTGGCGGTGATGTATGGCTCGCCAATCTTTGGGCACTGGCCATATCCGCCGATGTAAAGACCTTTCAGGTTGATGCGGACAACCTGTCCTTCCGGGAAGATTGTGTAGAGGTTGCTAACGCCCTTTATTCCGATGTTTATGCCCGGAACGTTAACATTAACTGTACCGTCCTCGTTCATCTCCTGAATAACCATAACCTGATAGAGGTTTCCGGTGATGTCGCTACTTGTAACGATGCCCTCGATAACCAAGTCCTCGTTAATCAGGGTATGACCCGAATTTGATATTATGCTGCTGTACTTGCTGCGCACCTTGCTGATGGTGGTGTTCGGAGTGCCCACGTTCTCTGCCGTGAACTTGTCGACAGAAACAGGCTCATCTTCGAAATCGTTCATACAAGCCGTGCTGAGCAATCCTGCAAGCAATATTAAAAAATATTTCTTCATACTCAAAAAAGATTAAAAACGAAGACCAAGGTTAAGAAATGCGTTCAACGAATTTGCATACCAGCAGTAAGGATTCTTTGAGAAGACGAATGTGCTCTTGTTTGCACGGTTCTGCTCGTATCCGCCGGTCTTCAGGTTAGTGTTGTTCAGCAGATTGTTTACCTGCAAGTTTACGCTAAGACGCTTTCCGTGAGGCAAGCGGAACTGGTGGCCGACAGAGGCATCGAGCATGAATCCGCCCTTGCACTTTGTCTGTGCCTCGGTATAGCTTGCAAGAAGCTCGCCTGTCTCGGCATCATATACGTTCTGTCCCTCCTTCTTTGCCACATCGAAGGCATCGGTAAGCTGACCAGTATTTGTGTTTACAGATGTAGATGCGTTCAAATCGCTCATCTTTACAGTCTGATAGCCGATATTATCCATTACGCTACCGATGCGGTTGTATACAGAAGCATCGATATATACACGGTCGTAGTAGTTAAGGTTAGCACTCAAGTACCAGCCCTTGATGTTGTAGTCGAGTCCTACGCTGAGAGCGGTGAGCGGAGTGCTTCCAACATGAAGTCCGTCCATGAACACGCGCATCTGCTGTTTCTCGCCTGTTACAGGATTCTTCCAAGTGTTGAGATTAGTGTATGTCTCGCCGTCAGAGCCCTCGTATGCCAGACTTGCGTCTGGGTTGTTGGCGTACTTAGCCTCGCTGACAGTTCCCAGCAGTTTCAGAGTAAGGTTGCTCATCAGCTTGACGTCGATGGCAGCCTCAACGCCGTAGTACTGCTTCTTCAGGCCAGTCATGCTGAGATATGTAAGATAGCCTGCATCGTCGTTGTAGAATGAAATCTGCTGAGTAAGATTTCTCATCTCGGTATAGTAGCCGCTAACCTTACCGCTGAATGCTCCGATGTGGAACATATATCCGGCCTCTGCGCTGTAGTCGAGTTCGGTGCGGAGGTTGTTCACGAAGTTGTTCTGAACGCGTGGAGCAACAAAGGCGTTGTATGCAAGCGGAGCACGGCTCTCTACGCTTCCTCCGGCATAGACTGTTCCTGTAGGAATCTTGTATGCAAAGCGTGCCTTTCCGCCGCCGCTAAGGAATTCGGCTGTGCCGCTGCTTCCCTTTGAGTATTCAAGAGCACGGCCGTTGCGCATCTTTCCGAAGCGTTCAATCCATGTGCCCTCGATGTTTGCGCCGAACAACGCGCTGAAGTCGCTAACCACGAACGAGTACTGTCCCCAGCCGCGTGCCTTTGTTACGTTGATGTCGTAGTCGTAGCCAAATCGGTTGCCCTCTCTAACCACGCGGTTAGGACGGTCGGCATCGTTCTGAATCTCCTTTGAGTCGCTCGCGTACTTTGACAATGAGTAGCTGTCAACATCAATAAGTCTGTCGGCACCCAGAAGGTCGGCAAGCGTCTTGTAGTGCATGCCGTGAGTGTGCGAAAGATGTGCACCCAGAGCATAGCGTCCGAAGTTGTTTTTCAGAGTTCCGTCGATTACTGATGAAAGGTTGAAGGCCAACTGGTCGTTATGACGCTTCTCGAGATAGTAGAGCGCGCTCTTGCCTACTCCGTTGTTAGCCTGATTCTGTGCATACATCAAGTCCCAGTTCATCTGACGGTCGGCCTTTGCTCCTGTCCAGCGGTCGTAAAGCAGATTATACTGCTCAAGGATTCCCGGATTGTCGCCGAGGAATGTTCCGTTGTTGAAGTTCTCGCGGTCGTACACGTTGAACACGCTGCTTGGCATGTTCTTGTAGTAGTCGGGACGCGGATTGTATGCGTTGTTATAGCTCACCGCCGTACTTGCATACTGCACATAGCTGAATGCTGCGGTTGTTACGAGCTTTGTCTTGTTGCTTATATAGTAGTCCCAAGTAAGCAGAGCCGATGGAGAATACTCGGTTACGACGCGCGAGTTGCGCTTCTTGCCGTTGTAGTATCCCCAGTATGGGTTGTAATAATGGCTGTTGGCAAGCCAGTAAGCCTCTTCGGTTGATGCTCCCTGCTGTCCGCGCTCGGTTGGAGCGCCCCATGTGTTGAACGAGACGTGGTGCTTGTCGCTGATGTACTTCTCTACGCCGAACATGTAGCTGAACGAGTTGTAGAACGTACCCTCAATCACGCCCTCGTTTGCCCATCGGTAGGCAGCCGAGAACATGTAAGCCCATCCGTTGCTATTAACGCCCGAAGCGTAGGTATAGTTGCCGCGCAGAATGTAGTTTCTGTTTGTAGCGGCAAGGCCGAGCTTGTGTCCGGCAGCATACTGTCCGGCACGAAGGTTTACGTTAGTACCTCCTCCGAAGCTCAGGAAGCCGTAGTTGTTCACGTCAAGGAACGCCGAGCCCTCGCTGTTGCGTGTGGCATCGTTCAGACCGCCTGTCATTCCGGAGAAACTGAATCGTCCGCTCTCCACGTTGTTCAGTTTCACGCCATTGAAGTAGTTGTCGGAATACTGGCTGTCGTAGGCTCTATACTTAAATCGCATAGGGCTGAACAGATAGCCTACATTCTGCAAGTACAAGTCTTTGGTTCCTGTAACAAGCGAGATGGACTTTGCCGCGTCGTCATCGTCGCTGAGCTGGTCCTCGGAGAAGATGAACGAAGCATTGTCGATGCGGTAGATGCCAAGTGAGTCGGTTTCGTTCGCCTGCTGCGCAAGGACGAGCGTTGCCGAACCAAACAGCATTGCCACCAATACCATCTTTTTGTTCATTTTTATTACTGTATTAGTTATTAATTTACTCTTTTGTAAGATTCCTCTAACCAAAACAGATACGCCAATCTAACAACGTGTGTCTTAACATAAAAAAACTCCGACTATTAGATTAGCGTACCAGATTCTGATTATATAAATATGTGTGTGTTTTTATTTTACTTCTTTTATCAGGAAGATGCGGGTTGGAAGATGGTCGCTGTATCCATTCAGCCAGATGCCGCTTCCGTGAGTACGCTTTGGATAGCCCTTGAACTTGCCCTCGTGCTCGAACAGATAGTCGCGGCTGAAGATTTCGGCCTTGTAGAACTTGAGTGTTGAGCGGTCTGTACCCAAAAGGTTTCCGGTAAAGATAATCTGGTCGAACAAGTTCCATTGGTCGCGGAACTTGAGCGTTCCGTTTCCGCCAGCAAGGATGTCCCACCAAGGGTTGTAAAGGTCGGCAGCGGTCTTGCACTGCTCAGGCTTGCGCTTTGCGCCGAGGGCATCCTTTATGCTTGCGTTCATTGGATCGTCGTTGAGGTCGCCCATTATCATCACCTTTATATTAGGGTTCTCTGTAAGCAGCGAGTCTTTTATACGCTTAACCTGACGGCCTGCAATCTCGCGTCGGTCGCTCTTTGCGCCTCTCGAAGGCCAGTGGTTGACGATTACCGCTACATCCTCGCCGGCAATCTCGCCACGGCACACCAAGAATCCGCGGGTACGGTGAACGGTGTCGCCATCCTCGTATATGAAAGGTACAAGTTTGTGGCTCTTGTACTTGAACAGTTGTGGGTTGTAGAAGGCAGCACAGTCAACGCCGCGCTTGTCCTCTCCTTCTTCGTGTATTATTTCATAGCCGAAAGGCTTCAGTTGTTCCTGATTGCGCAGGTCTTCGAGCACGCGGCGGTTCTCGACCTCCGACAAGCCGATGAAGGCAGGGCCTGCGGGTGCCATCTTGTCCTTGAAGTCGGCGATAACCGTAGCCATGTTCTTCAGTTTGTTCTTATACTTAAGTGCAGTCCAGTGATAGCCTCCGTTTGGCAGGAACTCATAGTCGTTTTTATGAGCATCGTGGATTGTATCGAACAAGTTCTCCTGATTGTAGAATGCCACGCAATATACGGCATACTTTTTTCCTGAATTCTGCGCCAAAGCACCAATTGGCTGCAACAACTGCAACACAGCAAGTGTACAGATTAGAAATACTTTCTTCATTCTTACGATTATATTATATCGGCAAAATTATAAAAATAATCGTTTTGACACATTTATTTAGAATAAAAAATGTATTTATATTTCGTCTACAAACATATTTTTATAACTTTGCGTCTTATTACACCGAATTGAAACGTAATTATAACATGAAAATAAGACTTATTATCCTGAGTTTTCTCCAGTTTGCTATCTGGGGAGCGTACCTCACCTCGATGGGAGGTTATCTGGCAAGTGTCGGAATCGGCGCAAACATAGGCTGGTTCTACTCGGCACAGGGTTTCGTATCAATATTTATGCCTGCAATCATAGGCATCGCTGCCGACAGATGGGTTCAGGCGCAGAAGATGCTTAGCTTCTGTCATCTCGTGGCGGCACTCTGCATGCTCACGGTGGGCTATATGGGCATGACTTACGGCGAGGATGTGTCCTTCGCGCAGCTCTTCCCTGTCTACACGCTGGGCATCGCGTTCTACATGCCTACCCTCGCCCTCAGCAACTCTGTTTCGTACAACGCGCTCGAGAAGTCGGGTCTCGACACGGTTGCCGAGTTCCCGAGCATCCGAATATTCGGTACTATCGGCTTCATAGTGTCAATGCTGATTGTGGATTTCACAAAGCTGTCTACATCATACTGGCAGTTCTTCATTAGCGCGGCTTGGGGACTGCTGATGGCGGTCTACTCGCTCACCATGCCTAAGTGCCCAACAAAGCCTGCCGGCGAGAACAAGAGTCTGAAGGAGGCTCTCGGACTGGACGCTTTCTTCCTGTTCAAGCAGCCTCGAATGGCTATGTTCTTCATCTTCTCTATGCTGCTGGGCGTATGCCTTCAGATTACTAACGGATACGCATCGCCGTTCATTCAGAGCTTTGCAGCCGATGCCAACTATGCTGGTTGCTATTTTGTTGAGCATGCCAACCTGCTTATCTCGTTGTCGCAGATGAGCGAGACGTTCTGCATCCTGCTTATTCCTTTCTTCATGAAGCGTTACGGCATCAAGACTATCATGCTCATTGCCATGCTTGCATGGGTTTGCCGCTTCGGCTTCTTCGCCGTCGGAAACCCTTCTATGTCGGGCGTTGGCTTGCTCATCATCTCAATGATTGTCTATGGTGTAGCGTTCGACTTCTTTAACATCAGCGGTTCGTTGTTCGTTGACCGCGAGACGGCTCACGACATTCGCTCAAGCGCACAGGGTTTGTTCATGCTCATGACAAACGGTCTTGGCGCTGGTCTTGGAATGATTGCAGCGCAGTTGGTTGTGAACAGCTACACTACTAACGAGGGCAACTATCAGGTTGGCGAATGGTCTACCGTTTGGTTCATCTTTGCTGCATACGCGCTTGCTGTAAGCGTTATGTTTGCACTTCTGTTCAAGGACAAAACTAATTGACAATTATTTTAGTTGAAAATTGAGAATTGAAAGTTGAAAAAGCTTTTTAATTGACAATGGACAGTTGACAATTATTTTTAATTCACAATTGACAGTTGACAATTGACAATTATTTTAGTTGAAAGTTGAGAATTGAAAGTTGAAAAAGCTATTTAATTGACAATGGACAGTTGACAATTATTTTTAATTCACAGTTGACAGTTGACAATTGACAATTATTTTTGAGAAAATTGATTTTTATTGGGAATTGCGACTATTAATAGCTGGCAATTCCCATTTTTTTTGAAAGCTGATAGTAAGGGGATAGTAAGGGGATAGCAAGGGGATAGCAAGCCGATAAATTCGGGCAAGGTTCGACCACATTCGAACAAGTAATATGCAAGTAAGCCGAAAGGTTCGTTCAAGTTACGTTCAGGGTACGTCCAAGGTACGTTGTAGGTACGTCCAAGGTACGTCCAAGATACATCCAAGGAACGTCGAAGGAACGTCGTGGGAAGGTAGAGGGAAGGTAGAACTGGAGAGAATGTAAATAAACTGTGTCATGAATAATAAAAGCATAGTTTTATGATGTCGAATGAAGAAATAGATTACAGGCAAGCCGCCGAACAGTTGGATTAGGTGGAATGAAGTAAGGGGATAGCAAGAGGATAGTAAGGGGATAGCAATGGGGAAGGTTCGAGGGGAATCCACATTGTCCCGCCAATTCAGACGGTGAGGATTCATAATGGTAGAAAAAGTGGAGTATTTTGTCTTTTGGTATATACAAAATAGTGCCAAGGTATATGCAGGGTATATGGAAGCTATATGGAAGCTATATGTTGAGTATATGAAAGCTATATGTTGTGTATATGTAAGCTATATGTTGGATATATGTAAGCTATATGTTGGGTATATGTAAGCTATATGTTGGGTATATGTTCGGTATATGTTCCATATATGGAAGGTATATGTTCGGTATATGTTCCATATATGGAAGGTATAGGAAGATTATACGTAGAATAGGTGATGGTTATGTTAAAATTTAACTCTTTGTCGCCTTGCGACTATGGGAGTTACAAACTCCCGAACGCTGATGCAACAAAATTCGTCAGAACCAAGGGAAGGCAACGCTGCAAAATTCTTACGTCCCTTTGGTAGCAAGCGAACATAGTTCGAGCACAGAAATTCGGCAGAACTTATGAAAGAAAAGCGATAACAATCGCACTCTTTCAATTTTCAAAATTCTCCTTATAACCTACAAGTCATAATCTCGAATCTCAATTTTGAATTGTCAACAGTCTATTGACAATTGTCCATTTACCCACATCTAAGTTATCAAATGTTAATATTTATTAAATAACCTACCGCAAATGTTAAGAAATGTAAAATCATTTTGTAAGAATCTGTGGAATAGATACTTTTGCAGCTTAAAACTTCGAAAACAATCATGAATTATGGGTAATAAGATTACTTTAATTTCTTTATTCATGCTTTCTGCGTTGAATTTGTCGGCGCAGGAAAGCTCTCTTAAACTGGGCATCCGCTTGGGCGGAGGCGTGTCGGTAAACAACGGTACAAGCAAGATTCTTGTGCCCGAGGACTACTATTCCAACTACAAGTTCTCGGAGAAGATGCAGGGCATCCCGTCGTGCGGAGTGTACGCCCACTGGCACAAGCCGGGCGCGCTGTTCGGCGCAGACGGCGGCATCGTGTATTATCAGAAGGCGGCAAAGCTAAGCTACTCCGACAATATGGAGCTGAACTACGATGTGCGCACGCGTTACAGTCATCTGGGCATAGAAGCCATGCTACGCTGCTATCCGTGGCTGAAGGGCTTCAGCATCTCGGCCGGCGGACGAATCGCGGCTGTGCTCAATCCTAAAGGGCTGAAGTACGACAGCAATCAGGAGGACGAGAAATTCGCTTCCTACGGATACGGTACTTCGGCCGAGACGGAACGCATAATGCGCGACAAACTTACAGGCCGTCCCGACGTGGCTGTCGGCGGCGGATTCGGCTACGAGCTGCCCCACTGGCTCTTCGACGCACGATACTTCTACGGACTTACGAGCGGACTGAAGACCGAGGCGAACGACTTCAACTGGGTTGACAACAGCGTTCACAGCCACAACATCGAAATTAGTGTTTCATACCTCTTCAACCTTAGCAGATGACAGACAAGAAGAAAGACAACCGCCGCAAGCGCGCGGCAATAACGGCAATACTACTGTTGCTGGCTCTGCTGATAGGCTTGGACCGATGCACCGACAAGGAAGAGCCGAAGACCGATACAGGCACAGGTGCCACGGCTGTAACCACAAAGAAACAGAAGGACAACGAGCCGCACAAGCCTCAGCCATCGCAGCTACGCCAGAAGCCGAAGCGCACCAGAAGGCAGAAGGTAACAGAGACGCCCGTCATCAATCAAGAGCCGGCAATGCCTCAGCCCGAAGAGGAACTTATAGCGGTTATGCCTGCTGAAGAGCCTGTCAACATTCAGCCAGAGCCAAAGAAAGAGGAGCAGAAACCCGTTGAAGCAGAAGAGCCTGCCGAAGTCTTTGCACCGTCAAAGCATCAGTTTGCCATCGGCGTGAGGGCTGGCGTTGGCTACAGCAGCATTACATCGCTCGGCGGAATGACCGAGAGCTACAACGTGCGCCCACAGTTCACCCTGAAAGAGAAAGGAAGCATCGTGTTCCGCGGAGGCATCTTCGGCACATGGCGGTATGGCATGATTGGTGCGGAACTCGGTCTGGACTACCTTCGTCTGTCGGGCAGCACAGAGAAGAACACGGCGGCAATAAATCTTACAGAGAAGATGTCGGTGGGCTGCGATGCCCTTGCGCCTCAGCTGATGTTCCGTTTCTACCCTTACGACGGATTCTACATGTCGGCCGGAGCGATGGCAGTACTGCCCTTCCACACATCCGTAAGCTACGAGACAAGCCGCACTGGTACAATATACCGCCAGCAGGACGAACTGGCTGCCAAGCATCTCAGAGAGACAGTTAGCAGCAACGTTCAGTTTGCACCTGCGCTGAAGATTGGCTATTCTGACAAGAAGACAGGACTCGAAGCCGCCATTGAGTACGACTACGGCGCAACCGACCTTCTGCATACGAAGAAAAACGAGTACGGATATACCGAGCGGTGCAACAACTCGCACTACATTGGCGTGAGCATCGGCTACACCATCGACTTAAGCAAGAAAGTACAAAACAAGAAAGATTGACTATGGCTAAACTCTACGACAAAAGACTTTACATACCACTCGCCGCAATATTTGTGGCAATGCAGGCTGCGGCACAGACTCCCGGCGGCGTTTCATCGCCCCTGGCATGGTCTGCCACCAACCGCGCCGACAGCATAAAGATTGACGGCGGCAGCGGATTCACCTTCGTTGGAATATCGAAGGCCGACAAGAACCGCGAGCGCACCATCTGGAGCATGACCGACGGCACGGCATCGGAACTGGTGCAGACAACATCGCGCACGGCCGACCTCAAAGGCGGCTCGTTTATGAACTGCAACACCGACAGCGCAGGACAGATGCGCCTCTACAGCTATTCGGCTTCGCGCAACGTGGGCGGAAAGACGCTTCTGCTGGGCAAGTCGAGCAGCGGAAAACTGCCGAGCGACGACATGACCGACGCGCTGGTTGAATATGCCGTGTATAACCGCAGTCTTTCGGGCAGAGAGCGCGCTCAGGTCGAGAGTTTCATGGCTCTGAAGCACGGCATCACCCTTAAATCGAGCTACTACGACTCGCACGGCAGAGTAATATGGGATGCCTTCAAGAACAAGAAGTTCCGTAACCGAATATCGGGCATAGCAGCCGACAGCGCGTCGGCACAGCATATACAGTCGGCAATGAGTGCCGAGGATGGCGCATTCGTGCGCATCAGCACAGACAATATCAGCGACGGACAGAGCCTTCTGTTTGGCGACGACGGCGGCAATCTGTCGTTCGCGCGCAGCTCTGCCTTCGGAAAATGGATGGGCAGACGATGGAAGGCCTCATCGGCCGGCATGGCAAAATCGGAAGTGAAACTGACTGCCAACGCATCTGACATCCGACAGATTGCGCCGCTTGCCGAGGGCGAGAGCTATTATCTTGCCATCGACCCTACCGGAACTGGCACGTTCAGTCCCGAGGCCGTAATCTACCGCAAGGCCGATTTCTGCGGCGGCGACACTATCGCATTCGGCGGCGTGAAGGCCTATGGCAACTGCGTCTTCACCCTCAGAGCCGAGAAGGACCTGTTCACCACCATCGATGTTGAGCAGCCAAGCGGACAGGGCGCAACAGGAACGCTTAACCTGCTTGTAACCGGCGGTCTTCCGCCTTTCAGCATGAAGCTTGAGAAGGACGACAGGCAGACGGCACAGAAGAGCGGCAACGAGCCGAGAGCGCGTTTCGAGAATCTTGCCGAGGGCAGATACACCCTTACCACGACCGACCGCACAGGCAACACCGCCACTAACGAGTTCAGGATAAGCAGCGACGGCAAGACCGAGATTCTTCCGGAGCTGACTGGCGAGGACGGCATTGTGCGCAACATAGTGGCATCGCCAAACCCTACAACCGACGGCAACGTAGGTGTTCAGATTGAGTTGTCGTCGCCATCGGCCGTGAGCCTGTCGCTCTGCACAACCAAGGGCGCGGCGGTAAGCTCGCTCAGCCTCGGCGCAGACACCTATTTCAGCAGGCAGTTGTTCCTTCCAGAGAGAGGGCACTATCTGCTTAGCATAAAAATTGGAGACTACACAAAGACTGTAAAACTAATCAGAAAATAGACATACGATGAAAATAGAGAAGCTGAAGGCAGCCACGCTATGCGCTGCCGTAGCACTTGCAGCCGCCTTTGCATCATGCAGCGGCAATCATGGCAACACTGGCAGCCGAAACAACATCGGCATCAGCAGAGATACAGCCACAGAGGCACATCAGGCCGTGGCTACACACGATAGCGCATCGCAGTCCGAGAGTGGTGCGGTGGCGCAGAGACAATGCACGAAAATCGCAAGGCACAAGGCGGTGAGCCATTTCTTCAGCAATGCCAAGGGCGACAGCCTCGCTGTTGGCGGCGCACGACTCGCCGTTCCTGCCGGTGCGATGAGCCACGGAATGATTCTGAGCATCACTCCGCTCGACAAGAACGAGCTGCCTCATCTGCCTGCCGGAATGGTAAACGTAACGGGCGGCGACGCAATGCCGGGCGATACGGTTTCGGGCTACCGATTCCTTCCGCACGGAAACCATTTCTGCAATATACCTGCACGTATAACCGTGCCTTACGACAGCACGCTCATCCCTAAGGGCTACACGGCTGCCGACATTCACACATACTACTACGACGAGATGCACGGCAAGTGGACGATGCTGAAGCATAAGTCTACCGACAAGCATCTTGCCACGGTGACGGCAGAGACTACGCACTTTACCGATGTGATAAACGGTATCATAAAAGTGCCAGAGAGTCCTGAGACATCGAACTACGTTCCGACAGGCATCAGCGACCTGAAGGCAGCCGACCCGTCAGCCGGCATCCAGCAGATTGAGGCTCCGACAGCCAACCAGAACGGTACGGCGGCACTCGCCTACCAGTTTGCCGTGCCCGAAGGCAGAGCCGGAATATCAGCAGGCGCAGGACTGCAGTACAGCAGCGACGGCAGCAGCAGCTATGTGGGCTACGGATGGAGTCTGCCAGTGCAGAGCATCGACATAGAGACGCGCTGGGGCGTTCCGCGCTTCGACAGCGAGAACGAGACGGAGAGCTACCTTCTTGCCGGAAAGCAGCTCAGCGACCGCCAGTACCGCAAGAGCGGCGTTCAGAAGAGGGAGAAGGACAAGCGTTTCTACCCTACGGTAGAGGGCGGCTTCAGCAAGATTGTGCGCAAGGGAAGCACTCCGGAGGACTACTACTGGGAGGTTACCGACAAGAACGGAACAGTTTACAGCTACGGCGGACATGACGGCAAGGTGAGCGACGAATCGACCCTCAGCGATGCCAACCACCACCGCATACGCTGGGCTCTCGACAGGATTACCGATGTTCACGGAAACTTTGCAGCGTTCCACTACATCAAGAGCGGAAACAACCTCTACCCTGCCAAGTACACATGGACCGGATTCGGCAACGAGGAAGGTGCATACAGCATTGAGTTTGAGATTGATACAGAGAGCGACAGCCGCAAGGATGTTGTGCGCAACGGTCGTCTTGGCATCTTGCAGACCGACAAGGCTCTGCTTACAAAGGTTACGGTGAAGAACGACGGCAGGCAGTTGCGCGCCTACAAGCCAAACTACGAGGCCGGTCCGTTTGGCAAGACATTGCTGAAGAGCATCGACCAGCTCGACAGCAAGGACGCCTTTGTTGCCAGCCAGTCGTTCGACTACTACAACGATGTGGAGAAGGGAATGTTTGGAGAACCAGAAAAATGGGAAGCAAAGGATAGCGGATTTGATGCCGAGAGCCTTTTCCACACAGCCATCAATGGCTTTGACAGCCGAATGGGTATTCTCGGCGGCGGCTACTCTAAGGGTAAGACAGGCGGCGGCGGTATGCAGGTTGGTTTCGGCGTTTCTGTAGCAACCGTAAACGTAGGAGCATCATACAGCCACTCAACGAACGACAACTCAGGAAAGGTAACTCTTGCCGACATCGACGGCGACGGACTGCCAGACAAGATTTTCCAGCGCAACGGCAAACTTTACTATCAGAAAAATCTTTGTGGCAAGGATAATCAGCACACTTTCGACAAGCCTGTACTAATAAAAGGAAATATCAACAGCTTTTCGGAAAGCCAAAGTACCAACAACAGTACTAATGCTGATGTCAGCGTAGAAATTGGCATGGCTACTGCCGGTGTTAGTTACAGCATAACCAAAGACCAGGATAAGACAAAAACATATCTGAATGATTTTAACAGCGACGGTCTTGTAGACATTGCAAGGAATGGCGTTGTTTACTTTAACCATATAGGAGAAGACGGCATTCCTGTGTTTGAGCCTTGGAGCACCCAAACGGCCAACCCTATTTTGGGAACAAATGCAGATCTGTTAGATGCTTTCAAACCAAATTATGAGGCAGAAAGAGACTCGCTCGAAGACGAATATCCGCTTAACGATGTAGTGAGAATGTGGCGTGCTCCGTTCAACGGGCGCATCCATATCAACAGCGTTGTCAAGAAACTGAAGTCCGAGGGCGACGGAGTTATATTCAGTATTCAGAACGAGAAAAAACTTCTGTATACCGACTCCCTTAAAACAACAGGAAGCAAGACATACGACAACAGTATTGACATAAAGGCAGGCAACCGCTTGTTTTTCAGATTGCAGTCTGTTTACTCGGGCGTTGCCGACGAGGTTGAATGGAATCCGACAATAAAGTACGACTCCGTCAAGATAGATACAACAAGCTATCTGGGCAGAGACCTCACGGTTTACGACAGCCGTAAGGACTTTATCGAGGGCGAGTCGTCTGTGGCAACAGCCTATAAGTCTGGTCACTTCACCATCGAAGCACCATATTCGAAAGATAAGACCAGCGACGATATTCTGCTTAAGGTGATACGCCAGACTGCCAAGGACAGCACCGTCTTGAAAGAGATTCTGCTGAAATCAGACACTGTGCTGAACGACAAATTCACATATTCTTACGATGCTTTGGAGAGCGACTCTACTATCTTCTCATTCACGATGGAGACACAGTCTCCACTCGACTGGCACAAGGTTTCTTGGACTCCAGAGTGCAAGTATGACGGTGAGGATAAGATTCAGAAGATAGTGCCGCAGCGCACCATGTTCAACAAGCCACTCAACATTGGCAAAGCGAAGAAAATTCCCGCAGAAATCAGAAACAATACGACCAGAACTATTGAGTACGGCAATGGCGATAAAAAGAAGAGTGTAACAGTAAAAGAATATAAGGACGGCTTCTACATTGCGGCTTCAATGAATGTGAGCCGCACAGACAAAGAGAACGACAAGGACACCGCAGTCGTTAATGTACTCATAAACAACGAAGAAGGAGCACTCGTGTACAAAAGAAAATGGAGACTTGGCACAAATAATGTCCTCAAAAAAGACACTCTGCTTATAAACGACAGCATTTTTGCTGAAAAACTGACTTCGGGCAAACATAGTGTTACCTTCACAGTTCAGAACGAAATAGAGCAAACCGGCACACATGAATTTACAATCCTGCGCGATAAGATACATTACAAGGCTGACAGCACAGGAGTAAAGATTGACAAAATTGAACGCAAGGAACTGTGCAAGATAAATGCGTCGGTATTCTCGGGCTACAACAGCGTAGACCTCGGTCTGCTCTACAACGGATGGGGACAGTTTGCATACAACGGAAACAAGGAGTATGCAAAAGATCCTATCGACGTATCTGTGCTTAATGTAGACAAGGACAAGTATAAAGGCGTTGCTGACAAAATTGACAAAGGCGGAAATCCAGAAGATGTTAAGGGAGAATTTGAGCCTGTAAACAAGCAGCGTTTCCATGTTATGGGATATAATACGGAAAGGAATGCCTATGTTGGCATTGCAGACCGCGTCTTTGTTTCGCCAGATACCGTTTCAAGTTCGCGTATCGGCGAGAGCGAAATCATAGTAGACACTTTGGATGTTGCCGACGGCGACGGCGTTCTGTTTGCTCCTGTCCTGCTGTCCGAAGCAAAAGGCGACGGTTATAGCGTTTCCGGTCAGTTAGGATTAGCAAAGAAAAAACTGTCCATCGGCGTAAGCGGAAGCCATAGCAACTCTACATCCTACACCAAGGTTTCTGTTATGGATGTAAACGGCGACGGTTATCCAGACTGGCTGCGCGATAATGACGGAAACGTACTGATTCAGGCTACAAAGCCTACCGGCGTTATAGGCGAAGAGAAAATCACGACCAGCGTACCTTTGCAGAAATCAGAATCTGAGTCGGCAACCATAGGTGCAAGCGTATCATTCGTAACAAAAGAGAAAGATGCCGATGCAAATGATGCCATAGCCATAAGCATCCACCCTAAAGGCGGCAGTTCAAGCCAAGGAAATAATGCAGCCAACGGAAACAAGACTTCGGCATGTTCTGTAAGTGCAAGCGGAGACTTCTCTTTCGGTAAAAGCAGCAACGAGAATGTTTGGAGCGACTTCAACGGCGACGGTCTGCCGGATATGCTCACCGGCAACACCATCAGATATAATCTTGGAAACTCTTTCGAGGAAGAGCAGGAGAATTACGTCAACTGTACGGAAAAATCGCGTTACAGCACTTGGGGAGCAGGCTTCGGTACAAAGATAGACGTACTTGGTCCTTCCCACATATCGTTCGGAGCAAACGGTACGAAGACTACAAACAATACAGAGGTTACGTTCCTTGATGTAAATGGCGACGGATTGCCTGACAGACTTACAAAGGACGACGGCAAAATAAATGTGGAAATAAATACAGGCAGCGGATTCGCGTCTGACTTTACAACCCACGGAAGTCTTGGCGGCACTCTTGCTAAATCTGTGTCTACCTACGGCGACATTTCTTTTACGATCAAAGTCCACATTCTGTTTTTGAAGTTCAACCTCACGCCAAACTTCAAGTATGCCGCTTCTTCGGGTATAAGTACAGTACAGGCAGCCTTCCACGATATGGACGGCGACGGACTGCCAGACATGGTGGAGGCTGATGAAGGCATTGTGCCGGGCATGAGTCTTGGCAAGGACTACAACACAATCTATGTCCGCCGCAACCTCACAGGCCGCACAAACATGCTGAAGGCCGTTACCCTGCCTATGGGCGGACGCATCACCATCGGCTACGAGCAGACTACCCCAAGCTACGACCATCCGGGACGCAAGTGGGTTATGTCGTCGGTAGAGACTACTGGCGGATATAAGGAGAACGGAGCTACATCGGGCAAGAACACGTTCGAGTATTCGGGCGGATACCGCGACCGCCACGAGCGCGACTTCTTCGGATTCCGCACCGTGCGCACAAACCAGCTCGACACCCAGAACGACGGCCGTCTGTTCCGCTACAGCGTGCAGACATTTGCCGACAACCGCGACTACTACCGCCACGACCTCGTAACGGCCGAGGCTATGTATGATGCCGAGGGCAGACTGCTCCAAGGCTCTACATACGAGTACGACCTGCGCAAGGTAGGCGACGACGTGCGCTTCCCTGCCCTCGCTACCGTGGTGCAGACAACATACGACGAGGCCACGGGCGCAAGCATGAGCACCAAGGTGGTGAACGACTACGACGCGCTGGGCAACCTTACCGTATGCAACGAGACGGCTGCCGGCTACGAGCTCGACGCGGCAATAGAGTACCACGACAAGGCAGACAAGTACATCGTGGGCGTGCCTAAGCGCATAAAGGTGGGCAGCAAGGGCGTTACATACCGCGAGCGCAGCACGGAGATTGACAATCTGGGCAACATCACCAGGATTGAGATGAGCGCAGGCGACAAGCCTTCGGTCTACAATATCGACTACGACGACTACGGAAACATACTCAAGCTCACCAAGCCTGAGAACTACCGCGGACAGCGCATGTGGCACAAGTACACCTACGACGACCGTCTGCACAGCCTCGTAACAAAGGTCGAGGATGCCTACGGATATTCGTCTTCTACCGAGTACGACGACCTCTGGAACGCACCGAAGACGACGACCGACCTTAACGGCGAGCGCATGGAATATGAGTACGACGACCTCGGACGACCAACCGTAATACGCGCGCCATACGAGATTGCGAGTGGACAGCCGTTCACGATCAAGTACGAGTACGAGCCGGAGAAGCATCTTGCACACACCATCCACTTCTCGCCAGATGGCAACATCGACACATACACGTTTGCCGACTCGCTCGGCCGTGCCGTGCAGACCAAGCGCACCGGCTCTGTGTGGAACGCATCGGCAAAGAGGGCGGAGAAGATGAGCATCGTGAGCGGACGAGTTGTTACCGATGCCTTCGGACGCAAGATTACAACATACTATCCTGTTGCTGAAAGTTTTGCGGATATCGACAAATATAACAGAAGTCTCGGCTCGCTTCAGGCGAAAACCGAATACGACAGCCGCGACCACGCACTTAGCGTAACTCTTGCCGACGGAGCGAAGACCACAAGCGAGTACAGCATAACGGAGCATGACGGCGAGCAGATGCTGCTCACGCGCGTTACCGATGCGCTGGGCAGAACATCTGAGAGCTACACCGACGAGAAGGGTCGCAACCGCCAGACCGTTCAGCACGCTTCTGACGAGGATGTTATCGTAAAGTACGACTACGATCCAGTGGGACAGGTTGTTGCCGTGCATCATCCTAACGGAACTCAGACTACATACAAGTACGACCTTCTCGGCCGCAAGCTGAGCGTTAAGCATCCTGATGCAGGCGAGGTTACTTGCACATACGATGCAGCAGGAAACCTTCTTACAAAGTTCACAGCCGAGCTGAAGAAGTCTATCTCCGACAAGGCACCGATAACATACACCTACGACTACGAGCGTCTGAGCGAGGTGCTCTACCCGGAGAACCTCTTCAACCGCGTAACATACACCTACGGCGAGGCAGGCGACGACCACGGTCGCGCAGGCCGTCTGGCTCTGGTTGAGGATGCCAGCGGCGGCGAGGCTTACTACTACGGCAAGATGGGCGAGGTTGTAAAGACCGTGCGCACCGTGATGGCAAGCGTGGCGGACATACGCACCTACGTCTACGGAGCGGAGTACGACAGTTGGAACAGGGTTAGAAAGATGACCTACCCTGACGGCGAGGTGGTTACATACCACTACGACGAGGCTGGACAGGTTTATTCGCTCACAAGCAATAAAAACGGCAGCGAGAGCGTTATAGTAGACAGGATTGGCTACGACAAGGACGGACACACCGTCTACACTAAGCTGGGCAACGGCACGGAGACGGAATACACCTACGACGACGCGCGCCAGCGTTTGCAGGAGATGAAACTGCTCAACGCAGACGCCGAGCCGATGATGCAGAACACGTACACCTACGATGCCGTAGATAACATTCTTGGCATCGCCAACACGGTCAATCCGCAGGAGCTCTCTAACAATAGTGCAAAGCTTGGCGGCGAAAGTTCGCACAGCTATCAGTATGATAATTTGAATCGCTTGATAAGCGCAAGCGGAAAAGCTAAGGATGCAAGCTATACACTCGATATGGCTTACAACGTGATGAGTATGCCTATAAACAAGGCTCAGACCGTGGAGAATTCGAAGAAGGCGAACTCTTACAATTTGGAATACAAGTACGAGGATGCCGACCACCCTTCTGCTCCATCGCAAATAGGTCACGAGCATTACACCTACGATGCCAACGGAAACCCTGTGCGCGTTGAGAACGACTCGACCGATGCAACACGCGAGATGTTCTGGGACGAGGATAATCGCCTCATGGTTTTGAGCGACAACGGCAAGACATCGCGCTACACCTACAACCACGCAGGCGAGCGCGTAGTTAAGAGCCACGGCTCTATGGAGGGCGTGTATATCAACGGCGCGCCTCAGGGCATCACGTTCCACGAAACGGATGAGTACACTTTGTACCCGGCTTCGATTCTGTCTGTAACCAAGAACCGCTTTACAAAGCACTATTTCATTGGCAGCAAGCGCGTGGCTTCACGCATCGGAAGCGGCTCGTTCAACAACATGTACGGCGTAAACGGCAGTCATGTAACGGCAGGACAGCAGGACTATGCCGAGCGTCTCAGCCAAATCGAGTCTCAGAAGGAGGATTACTACAAGAAGCTGGGCATCGCTCCGGGCATCCCAACCATGAAGGGAAGCTATGCCGACCCTGAAAACACGGGCGTTGGCTACAACACCATCATCAAGGAACTGGGCGATCACTCCGTACCAGCCGAATGGGCGCAGTACGTTAAGAAGAACGAACAGGAAGGAACAGCTCCGGGCGCACCTATCGCATGGGACGCCCCTTCTGACCCTGACGAGGCACAACCGGGTTACGGATATGTGGCTGACTCTTCATATGAAGAGGAAGAAACATACTATTTCCATAGCGACCACCTTGGCTCTACTTCGTACATCACCGACAAAGACGGCAACATAACCCAATATGATGCCTACCTGCCATACGGCGAACTCTTGGTTGACGAGCACTCTTCTTCAGAAGAAATGCCGTACAAGTTCAACGGCAAGGAGTTCGACGAGGAGACTGGCTTGTACTACTACGGTGCAAGATATATGAATCCGGTGGCTTCTGTTTGGTATGGGGTTGACCCGTTGACGGAGAAGTACCCGAATGTTAGTGGATATGCTTATTGTTTGGGTAATCCTATCGTATTCCTTGACCTAAATGGACTTGATCCTACTTCATATTATATGAATAGTCGAGGATTTTGGATGGCTGATTTCTGCGCGACAGGTTTCTCATATATAGGTAATGTTCGTCCAGAAAGTAATAGATATAATGAATTGGAGATAATTAACGGTAGTTTGTATCACAAAAACACAACAAATATCTTCAGATCTGGTCTAAATTCAATTTTTGGAACTCACCTTGTAGAGAAGAAACCTTATTCAGCAGAAGAAGAAACATACAATGACGGAGTCCGAATAGGAACAGAGATTTTTGTTGGAGGACATCTTGTAGGAAAACTTTTCGGAAGAGCACTTGCTTTATATAAGAAGGCTGGTGGTTCTCTTTGGAAACTAAGTCCATTTGAAAGAGGTTTTTTATATGAGAAGATGTTGGGGCTTAAAGGAACTTTCAGTGCAAGTGGACTTAAGAATTATCCAGTTATAGATGCTTTTTACAATGGTATTGCAACGAGTATAAAAACCATGGATTTAAAAGCTAAAAGCTATGCAGGAGGAAAGAATATCTACAATACATTAAAAAAATATATTGACAAACTTTCTAATTTTGAACTAAGGAAATATGGTGGATATGATCCGAAAGATGCAGTAATCAAATCAAGAGTTTTAGAAGTTGGCATACCAAATGGAGCAACAAAACCTCAAATTGAGCAAATGAATAAAGCTGTGGAATATGCTAAAAGTCAAGGAGTAGAATTAAACATAAGAACAGTAAAATGAATATTTTTAAAGAAATTTCAAAGAAAATAGAAGAAGCAAGGAAAATGCGTGAATGGCGCAATGAGAACTTTGCAAAAAAACATTGTTCAGTTTACATGTTGTCAAACAACTATAAGATTGTTTCTTGTATATATGACAAAGATACTGGCTGGTCACTGTATGCAGATCCTGTTCATACCGTCAGTATTGATGAAGCCCCAATAGTATTAGGAGAAGCTGTGATCGCAATATTAATGCAAACAAAAGTAAAAGAAGTTGATTTGAAAAGTTACATGTCTAAAGAGACAAAAAAGGAATGGCTATATAGAAACTTCAAACTAAAATCTTTTGAAGCATTATACAAGAATTCTATTTGTGATATAAGTTTGTACAAAGATGATTTCATTGTTTCTCCTTTGAAATTAAATAATGACGGAAAAGGATGGGTATATGATAAGGAAAAACAGCGTGTTTATAATTTTTCCTCTATAACACCAGAGTACATCGGGGAAATTATTACTTCATTGACGACTGGCATATAATTATAAAACGCAGACCACCCCAAGCTACGAACCCGCTCTCAAGAATATGTAGCAAGTATGCTTGTGGTGAATTTGTTATTCCCCACACATTCATGCAATTAAAACAGAATTGGGGGTTGTAACCCCAGTTCTGTTAATATAACAAGAACGTTCTTTCACATCGCTGCACACAAAAGTCAAGGCTCGACAGGAAGAGCGACTATAAAACGTATGATGAAACGAAATCTTACGCAATTAAGCGTACAAACATAACCGCCACACATTTCAACTATAAAATAGTGTGGCGATAACAAACACATTCCTCAGGCGCACAACCGCGCAGTAAGGCAAGCATCGGAACTCCCTGAGGAACAAAATCCCGAACACATCCCGAAGGAATCCCGAACAACCGACAAGGACGGCAACATCACCCAGTACGACGCATATCTTCCTTACGGCGAACTTCTCGTTGACGAGCATTCTTCTTCTGAAGAAATGCCATATAAGTTCAACGGCAAGGAGTTCGACGAGGAGACTGGACTGTATTATTATGGTGCTCGCTACATGCAGCCAATGGCAAGCGTGTGGTATGGGGTTGATCCGCTTGCTGAGAAGTATAGTGAGATTTCTGGCTATGTTTATTGTCATGCAAATCCAATTAAACTGATTGACCCAGATGGAATGGATGACAATTATAATACAAAAGGTAAATTTATAAAAAGGGTTAATAATGGAACTAATTTCGTTATTGTAAATAAACAAAAGTTATTTCTAAATGGTAAGCCCGTTACAACTAATGAATTTAAAATGATGGCTAGTACTGTATACGGTGAAAGTTCTGTATCTTATGGCATAACGAGCAAAGAGGAAATGTTCGCAATTGCTAGTGTACACATCAATAATCGTAAGGCTAAAGTTTTCGGCGACACATCACCAGCTGCAATAAAATTTAGAAGTCGGGATTTAGAAAAACAAGATGAAGGAATGCAGATGGCAAATGCTGCAATAATAAATGCTCTAACAGGTGGATTTGACTATAGTAGAGGCGCAAATCAATGGGATGGCGCAGAACAGGCAATGATACCTCAGAAATATGCAAATGCAGCATCTAATGGAAAATTTATGTATAAGATAAATACCATGGGATGGTCAATGTCAGATGCAGATTATAAATCATGGAAAGATGCTGTTAATAATAAATTTGGAGCAGGGAAATTCACTGTTCCACAAAAAAAAGCAGCAACCCAAAATTATAAGGGGATGTTCAATAAAGGGAAAATAAGACTTTTTTCAACAGCACAATATGGTTTAACTATTTTTTGGAAAGAGAGATGATGAAACAACTTTTGATAATTCTTTTATCGGCATTTACTTGTTGTGCATGTTCAAAAAGCACCATTTATCAGGTAAAATGTGATGACCGGTTAATAGAAAAAAGAAACTATCAGAATGGTAAATTACAAAGTATTGTTGCATACAACTGTACGGATACCAAAGATTCCATAATCTTCAAAGACGAAGTGGTGTGGTTTCACTATGGTGATAATGGATTTTCATTGGAAAAGGATGTCCCTTTCCAGAAATTCTATTACCCATGTTTTGATAAGAGTTTAGGTGATAGAGCCATATATAGAATGGTTAAATCACAAATTCTCTTAGAAGATGTTTTGTGGTCATTGGCTGCTATTGACGATGAACTAAATTCAGGCCACATGCTATTGTCTGATAATAAAAGGATTGTAGCAATGAATGATGTCTGTAACATTGAATACACAAACATTGATTCAAATATAATGCTGTATGGTTTGTTTGAATTATATAATACAGAAATACTTCATTCATTAAAAATTTTGATAAAAGAAGGGCTGTTGTATAAGTTGATATTTATAGGGGAAAAAACGCGTCAAGTTGTTGATTTCGAGTATGAAAATTCTATCTTAGCAAAAGAAAAAATATATTTCTACGATATTAGAACTGGTAAATGTTCATTCACGCAGGATTATTCTTTCGAATCAGCGAGACAGGTAATTAATTCCTCGAATCAGCGGGACTGGTTTGGAATCACAGGGACAGGAAAAATCACAGGGACAGATTTTTGATTCCTGCTCTCGGGGATATGTAACTAATTTTGCTTGTGGGGAATTGCAATCCCCCACACATTCACGCAATTAAAGCAGAACTGGGGCTTGTAACCCCAGTTCTTTAAATACAAGAACGTTCTTTCACATCGTTGCACAGACAGTCAAGGCTCGACTGGAAGAGCGACTATAAAACGTATGATGAAACGCTATCTTACGCAACTAAGCGTACAAACATAACCGCCACACATTTCAACTGTAAAATCGTGTGGCGATAACAAAAACATTCCTCAGGCGCAACAGCGCAGTAAGGCAAGCATCGGAACTCCCTGAGGAACAAAAATCCCGGACGCATAAGCATCGGCTACGAGCAGACGACCCCAAGCTACGACCATCCGGGCCGCAAGTGGGTTATGTCGTCGGTAGAGACAACGGGCGGATATAAGGAGAACGGAGCTACATCGGGCAAGAACACGTTCGAGTATTCGGGAGGCTACCGCGACCGCCACGAGCGCGACTTCTTCGGATTCCGCACCGTGCGCACCAACCAGCTCGACACCCAGAACGACGGCCGTCTGTTCAGATACAGCGTACAGACCTTTGCCGACAACCGCGACTACTACACTCACGACCTCGTTACCGCCGAGGCCATGTATGACGCCGAGGGCAGACTGCTGCAAGGCTCTACCTACGAGTACGACCTGCGCAAGGTGAGCGACGAGGTGCGCTTCCCTGCACTTGCAAGTGTGGTGCAGACGACATTCGACGAGACTTCGGGCGCGAGCATGAGCACCAAGGTGGTGAACGACTACGACGCGCTGGGCAACCTTACCGTGTGCAACGAGACGGCAGCCGGCTACGAACTCGACGCTGCCATCGAATACCACAACAAGGGCGACAGATACATCGTGGGCGTGCCTAAGCACATTAAGGTGGGCAGCAAGGGCGTTACGCTTCGCGAGCGCAGCACGGAGATTGACAATCTGGGCAACATCACCAAGATTGAGATGAGCACGGGCGACAAGCCTTCGGTCTACAATATCGAGTACGACGGCTACGGAAACATTCTCAAGCTCACCAAGCCTGAGAACTACCGCGGTCAGCGCATGTGGCACAAGTACACATACGACGACCGCCTGCACAGCCTCGTAACAAAGGTCGAGGATGCCTACGGATATTCGTCTTCTACCGAGTACGACGACCTCTGGAACGCTCCTAAGGCTACGACCGACCTCAACGGAGAGCGCATGGAGTATGAGTACGACGAACTCGGCAGACCGACCGTAATACGCGCGCCATACGAGATTGCGAGCGGCGAGCCGTTCACCATCAAGTATGAGTATGAGCCTGCTTATATGCGTGCACACACCATACACTTCTCGCCAGACGGCAACATCGATACCTACACGTTTGCCGACTCTCTGGGTCGTGCCGTGCAGACAAAGCGCACAGGCTCTGTCTGGAACGCATCGGCAAAGAAGGCTGAGAAGATGAGCATCGTGAGCGGTCGCGTCGTTACCGATGCCTTCGGACGTAAGATTACAACATACTATCCTGTTGCTGAAAGCTTTGCAGACATTGCGAAGTACAACGCTTCGACCGGCTCGCTTCAGGCACGGACGGAGTACGACAGCCGCGACCGCGCTCTCAGCGTTACACTTGCCGACGGCGCGAAGACTACGAGCGAATACGAGATTCTTTCTCACGACGGCGAGCAGATGCTGCTCACGCGCGTTACAGATGCGCTGGGCAGAACATCCGAGAGCTACACCGACGAGAAGGGTCGCAACCGCCAGACCGTTCAGCACGGCGAGAGCGAGGATGTTGTAGTTAAATACGACTACGACCCTGTGGGTCAGGTAACCACCGTGCATCATCCTAACGGAACTCAGACTACTTACAAGTACGACCTGCTGGGACGAAAGCTGAGCGTGAACCATCCTGATGCCGGCGAGGTCATCTGCACCTATGACCCTGCAGGCAACATGCTCACCAAGCTGACCGCAGAACTCAAGCGCAGCATATCTGAAAATGCACCGATAACATACACATACGACTACGAGCGTCTTAGCGAGGTGCTCTACCCTGAGAACCTCTTCAACCGCGTAACGTACACCTACGGCGAGGCTGGAGACGACCACGGCCGTGCCGGTCGTCTGGCTCTGGTTGAGGATGCCAGCGGCGGCGAGGCTTACTACTACGGCAAGATGGGCGAGGTTGTAAAGACCGTGCGCACCGTCATGGCAAGCGTGGCTGACATTCGCACATACGTCTACGGAGCGGAGTACGACAGCTGGAACCGCGTGCGCAAGATGACATACCCTGACGGCGAGGTGGTTACATACCACTACGACGAGGCAGGACAGGTTTATTCGCTCACAAGCAATAAACAGGGTGTTGAGAGCGTTATAGTAGACAGGATTGGCTACGACAAGGACGGACACACCGTCTACACTAAGCTGGGCAACGGCACGGAGACGGAGTACACTTACGACGACGCGCGCCAGCGTTTGCAGGAGATGAAACTGCTCAACGCAGACGCCGAGCCGATGATGCAGAACACGTACAGCTACGATGCCGTAGATAACATTCTTGGCATAGCCAACACGGTCAATCCGCAGGAGCTCTCTAACAATAGTGCAAAACTTGGCGGCGAAAGCAGCCACACATACCAGTACGACGCGCTTAACCGACTGATTTCAGCAAGCGGAAAGGCGAAGGATGCAAGCTATACACTCGATATGGCTTACAACGTGATGAGCATGCCTGTTTCGAAGGCGCAGAGCGTTGAAAACTCCAGCAAGGCAGCATCTTATACCAACGTGTATAAGTACGAGGATGCAGAACACCCTTCTGCGCCGAGCCAGATTGGACACGAGCATTACACCTACGATGCCAACGGAAACCCTGTGCGCGTTGAGAACGACTCAACCGACGCCACTCGCGAGATGTACTGGGACGAGGACAACCGTCTGATGGTGCTCTCGGACAACGGCAAGACAAGCCGCTACACCTACAACCACGCAGGCGAGCGCATCGTGAAGAGCCACGGCTCTATGGAGGGCGTGTATATCAACGGCGCGCCGCAGGGCATCACGTTCCACGAGACGGATGAGTACACTTTGTACCCGGCTTCGATTCTGTCTGTTACAAAGAACCGCTTTACAAAGCACTACTTTATCGGAAGTAAGAGGGTTGCTTCAAGAATTGGCTCTGGCTCGTTCAACAACATGTACGGCGTAAACGGCAGTCATGTAACGGCAGGACAGCAGGATTATGCCGAGCGTCTCAGCCAGATTGAAAGCCAGAAGGAAGACTATTACAAGAAGTTAGGCATCGCTCCGGGCATCCCTACCATGAAGGGAAGCTATGCCGACCCGGAGAACACGGGCATCGGCTACAACACCATCATCAAGGAGCTGGGCGACCACTCTGTACCAGCCGAATGGGCGCAGTACGTTAAAAAGAACGAGCAGGAAGGAACAGCACCCGGCGCACCAATCGCATGGGACGACCCTTCAGACCCTGACGAGGCACAGCCGGGATATGGCTTCGTGGCTGATTCTTCTTCTGAAGAGGAAGAAACATACTATTTCCATAGCGACCACCTTGGCTCTACTTCGTACATCACCGACAAGGACGGCAACATCACCCAGTATGATGCCTACCTGCCATACGGCGAACTGTTGGTTGACGAGCACTCGTCAAGCGAGGAAATGCCGTACAAGTTCAACGGCAAGGAGTTCGACGAGGAGACAGGCTTGTACTACTACGGTGCAAGATATATGAATCCGGTGGCTTCCATTTGGTATGGGGTTGATCCGCTTACAGAGAAGTACACAAACGTAAGTGCATACACTTATTGTTTAGGAAATCCAGTGAAGTTAATTGATTCTGATGGAAAAAAGGTATATTTATTTGCAACACAATTACCAATGGATGATATTCATCCATTGTATAAATGGATATTACAACCTGCAACCCATACCTTTATTGTCGTCACAAATAAAGAAGGGAAACCCATTAGATATGCAGCCTATGGACCAGAAAATGACAAGCCATTTGGTACTGATAGGTTAATGGAATGTCACTACTATCAAGACATTAATGTATATACAGATTATTTTAATTCGAAGAAAAAAAATGAGAATTTGAAAGAAAATTTTCCCCTTGAAATAGAAACTCCAGATGGGTTAACAGAAGAACAATTTGATAAAAAAGTTATAGATGTTATAAATAGTTTTGGAAATAATAGTGAAATAAAGTATGATATCTTTACAAATAAAGAGACAACAGGAAATTGTAATACTAGTTCCTCTACTATTTTAATAAAATCAGGAGTTACAAAAGATTACATGCAGAAAATATATGAGACTATGCCTGGCATTAAGACAGGTTTCAATACTGCAGATACGAGACCGTGGACAAAGTCCGAACAAAAGGCAGCCGTCGAAAAGGCAAAAAAACGAGAACAAGAAAAAATTAAGGAACTTCAAAATACTGTCTGGATTCCATAGCATGCTTAAAGTTTTATATTTTTATATTATATGTTGTACATCAAATATAATCATTGATTACATTCTTTCAACTGACATAATAGAGGGGAAGATGTTCTTCTTTTTATTATATTTGTACACATGCATAATATACGCACCTGTAAGTACACTTATAGCATTTATAGCAAGTGTCACAAACATTAACAAAATAATTTTTAATAATTATATTTATGGACTATTATACTCAATATTACCTCACATTGCATCAGTCTTCTGTGATTATTGCCGATTCGAAAATAAAACAGAAATAGAAGATCTCAGTATATACGTCTACATAGGGACTTTTATACTTATGAATTTGACTATATTTGTATATGGGTGGTATAATAAACAGCATAAGTTAAAAAATAAGCTGTGAAAGATTTTCGTAATACGACGAAACAAAAAAATTAACAATGCTTCTATGCATATTTGCTCTGTTCTCGAGAATATGCAGCAGATATGTTCGTGGTAATTTGCGCTCCCAACACATTCACGCAATTAAAACAGAGCTGGGGCTTGTACCCCAGTTCTTTATATACAGCAGAAACGTTCTTTCACATCGTTGTACAGACAGTCAAGGCTCGACAGGAAGAGCGACTATAAAACGTATGATGAAACGAAATCTTACGCAATTAAGCGTACAACATAACCGCCACACATTTCAACCATAAAATTGTGTGGCGATAACAACAACCATTCCTCAGGCGCAACACGCGCAGTAAGGCAAGCATCGGAACTCCCTGAGGAACAAAATCCCGAACGAATCCCGAACAAAAACCACCCCAAGCTACGACCATCCGGGCCGCAAGTGGGTTATGTCGTCGGTCGAGACTACTGGTGGATATCAGGAGAACGGAGCTACATCGGGCAAGAACACCTTCGAGTATTCGGGCGGCTACCGCGACCGCCACGAGCGCGACTTCTTCGGATTCCGCACCGTGCGCACAAACCAGCTCGACACGGAGAACGACGACCGTCTGTTCCGCTACAGCGTGCAGACATTTGCCGACAACCGCGACTACTACCGCCACGACCTCGTAACGGCCGAGGCTCTCTATGACGCCGAGGGCAGACTGCTCCAAGGCTCTACATACGAGTACGACCTGCGCAAGGTAGGCGACGAGGTGCGCTTCCCTGCCCTCGCTACCGTGGTACAGACAACATACGACGAGGCCACTGGCGCAAGCATGAGCACAAAGGTGGTTAACGACTACGACGCGCTGGGCAACCTTACCGTATGCAACGAGACGGCGGCAGGCTACGAGCTCGACGCGGCAATCGAGTACCACGACAAGGCCGACAAGTACATCGTGGGCGTGCCTAAGCGCATAAAGGTGGGCAGCAACGGCGTTACATACCGCGAGCGCAGCACGGAGATTGACAATCTGGGCAACATCACCAAGATTGAGATGAGCGCAGGCGACAAGCCTTCGGTCTACAACATCGACTACGACGACTACGGAAACATACTCAAGCTAACAAAGCCGGAGAACTACCGCGGACAGCGCATGTGGCACAGCTACACATACGACGACCGCCACCACAGCCTCGTAACAAAGGTCGAGGATGCCTACGGATATTCGTCTTCTACCGAGTACGACGACCTCTGGAACGCTCCTAAGGCTACGACCGACCTCAACGGCGAGCGCATGGAGTATGAGTACGACGACCTCGGACGCCCGACAGTAATACGCGCGCCTTACGAGATTGAGAGCGGACAGCCGTTCACTATCAAGTACGAGTATCTTCCAGAATCCCGAAGCGCACACACCATCCACTTCTCGCCAGAGGGCAACATCGACACATATACGTTTGCCGACTCGCTCGGCCGTGCCGTGCAGACAAAGCGCACAGGCTCTGTCTGGAACGCATCGGCAAAGAAGGCTGAGAAGATGAGCATCGTGAGCGGACGCGTGGTTACCGATGCCTTCGGACGCAAGATTGCAACATACTATCCTGTTGCTGAAAGTTTTGCGGATATCGACAAGTACAACAGAAGTCTCGGCTCGCTTCAGGCGAAAACCGAGTACGACAGCCGCGACCGCGCACTTAGCGTTACCCTTGCCGACGGCGCAAAGACTACGAGCGACTACACAATCGTATCTCACGACGGCGAGCAGATGCTGCTCACGCGCGTTACTGATGCGCTTGGACGCACTTCAGAAAGTTACACCGACGAGAAGGGTC
>JAFZWM010000018.1 GCA_017617315.1 Bacteroidaceae bacterium | reverse complement strand
TGAATGAATTCTGCTACAAATTCAACCGTAAATATTTCGGTGACAGGATGTTCGACCGGTTAGTTATCGCTGCCGTTTCGTATAAGCCTACGTTTGAACACAAATTATATAACGGCAGGGCGAATTGCGGATAATCATTAAGTTTATTGTTGGCAAAAATAAGGAGAGTTGAATTTTCTTAATTGTTTAGAGAGAATTGAAAAAACGTATCAAGTAAGACGCAACATAGAGGGAAACAAACCGAAAGACAGCCATTGGCAAATGTCTATGTTTTTTCAAGCAAGCCGATGGTAAGCCAATAGTAAGCCGATAGCTTCGAGGTAGCTTCGGGGAAGGTACGTCCAAGATACGTTCAAGATACGTTCAAGGTTCGGGGAAGGTTCGTTCAGGGTACGTCCAAGGTATAGGGAAGGTATATGCAAGCTATATGCAAGCTATATGTAAGCTATATGTAAGCTATATGTAAGCTATATGTTGGCTATATGTAAGCTATATGTAAGCTATATGTAAGCTATATGTTGGCTATATGTTGGCTATATGTTGGGTATATGTTGGCTATATGTAGGGTATATGTAAGCTATATGTAGGGTATATGTTATCTATATGTAGGCTATATGTTGGGTATATGTTTGGTATATGTAAGATATATGCAAGGTGTAGCCAGATTAGGTGATGGGTAGGTTGAGGGTTGCAAGGGGGCTGGCAAAGGGGATTGTAAAAGCGCACTCCGCGCAGAGCTTTTAATTGCTTTCAAAACATGCTGTAGATAAGAACTTTATATTGTTTTTAATCGTTATAATGTTGTTTTCCCCCTAAATACATCTATTATTATTACGCAAGACCACCTAGGAAATAACCGCGCCGTAATAGACGAAAACGGTAATGTGGCACAGGTAATAATCCTATTAAGTTTATTGATCCTGATGGAAGGGATTTTGGAACACCAGAAAAAATATTTGGTGTTTGTGAGGTTGGTGCTGGACTTATTGCTATATTTGCTGGCGGAACATGTGCGACAGCAGGAGTGATTGCGGAAGCACCATCAGGTGGTACTTCGACCATTGCTGTTGTTGGCGGCGGTGATCTAGCTTTATTAGGATGCGGTCTTGTTGTTGATGGTTTTAGACGTGTTACTTCTACTGATGATAAATCGTCAACAAATGTTGTGAATGAAAAATATAAAAAAACAGATGTTATCCCCCCTAGTGATATATATCAAAAGGCACATACCCCAAAGAAACAAAGTAATGGAAGTAAGAAAAGAACAAACGAAAAGCATATGCATGGTCAAAGGCATGGAGGAGGAACAAAGCCTAACTTCAAGCCACAAAACAATAAAAGAAAAGGAGCAGATAATCGCAGAAATAAGGGCAAAATTATAGATTGAAAGATAAAGAGAATATGGAAGAAATCATAAAAGCATTATCAAATGGTACTATTGTAGGATTACGTACAATTGATGATTCTTACGATAATATTTATTATGGAAAGATTATCAAATATGCAGATAATCTGTTGGACTTTATGTCCTATGGTGAAAATGGTGAAATTGTTGCAACTATTCAAGTGAAGTCTTCTGACATTGTCAGTTTTGATACTAATAGTGCAGATACAGAGTATCTTAATAAAGTAATTGCCAATAAAGATAAATTCGCAATAAAAGAAGAGAAAACAATCATAGGAAGTAAAATCCGTGAATACTTACATCACTTATGGGGTAAGGAGATTCCTGCATTATATCATACCAACATCTGTAAGGTTGGTTATTATGCATATATCGTTGGGTTTAATGAGAATACAATTATTCTACACACATTTAATCCATACTATAATATTGATAATGGCATTATTTGTTTTCCGATAGAAACAATTGAGAAAATTGGGGTTTATATGCCAGAATTGAATATGTATCCTTACCTTTACGAAAATCGAATAAAAATTGACAAATGTAATATTGAATCAACTGACATTCGTCTTGATTTTCTGCGCCAAAGCATGAAGGAAAAGAAACTTGTCGATGTGCAGAACGCTACTGATATAAAAAACGAAGAAGATTTAGTCGGTTTTGTAGAATCCATACAAGAAGATAGAATTAGTTTAAAAAAGATAAATCCAGATGGCAAGGAATGCGGCTTAGAAGAATACAATGTTAAAGACATTGTAACTTTTGGACATGGTGGCTTCTATTTAGATAAGATAGAGTTGCTTTACACAAATAAAATACCAAGGAATGCAATAGAAGATGTTAGCATAATATATGATAGTGATCAATTATTGTCTTTGCTTCTTGATGCAAAAGAAAATGGGGATATATTATCCCTAATTTCAGATGAAACCGAAGATGAATATATAGAATCTACAGGATTCCTTATAAATATCATAAATGACTGGATTCATTTAAAACTCTATGACATAGAGGAAAACCATTGGTATGAATGTTATCGCAGAATCCAAGACTTCTGCAAAGTTCGGAAAAATGGTGTAACAGAATTACTTGTAAAAGAAATCTATAATAAGTGAAAACAGTATGCGCAAGCATAAGGTTGCAAATACAGCCCAAATAGAGCGGAAAAACAACGAAATCAACCTATTTAGTTTTTCCGCTCTTGTTTTTCAAAATATTGGCAAGATTAGGCTTCTGCAAAAAATAATTTTGTACATTTACTGCCGTAAAAAACATCAATTCAAAATTGTGAAAAACAAACATTACAATAGCAACAACCGCACCGTTATAAACGAATTTTGCGTTGTGCGACAAGTAACGAACTATTACCCATTTGGTGGTGTGTTCTCTACCAACGAGGCTGCTTACACTAAAAGCCCAGATGCGCAGCCATACAAGTATAACGGCAAGGAACTCGACCGCACACACGGCTTGGACTGGTACGACTATGGCGCACGCCAGCACGAACCATTTGTGCCGGGATTCACTTCGCTTGATCCATTGTGTGAGAAATATTACCATATTTCTCCGTATGCGTATTGCGTAAATAATCCAGTGATGTTGGTTGATCCAAATGGCGAAAATCCAGTATTTAGTAGTAATGGAATGTTTTTGGGCTGCACTTCTGAAGGTTATACAGGACAGATTTACATTTACAATTGTGACATTAATGCAGATTTACCTGAAGATGAAATTTTGGATGTAAGCAAACTGTCTGATTATAGCATAAAAGAACTTAGTAAGTTTAATGGAGTTTCTTCTATGGACGAAGTTGAACTAAGTGGTGATGCTATCGGTAACATTATGACAAACATATTGGAGCGTTGGGAAGGGAAAATGGTGTTTGACGAGAAGTTTACTATGGCTTCCATAGATAATCGGGTAATATATAAAGATACGGATGAATGGAATTTCTTATCAAATTATAATCCTGAGAATAAAAGTGGGCATATGTATGTTTCAAAAATATATAAGGATAGCTATGAATCTACTGTTGAGAACTTAGAAGCAACAATGTTAGGGCATGAATGGTATTCGCATATAATAAAAGATTATGGTGATGAAAAATACAACCATTGGAAAGCATATTCCAATGCTTTATGTTTTAATTATTTAAAAATGACAGACAAATGTAGACATTTTAATCAACGCCAAATGGAATTATATAGAATGTATAATTTGAAAATCTTAGAAAAAGTTTTAAATCTATGAAAACTACGTTTTTACTATTTGTGTGCATGTTCGTACAAATAGCTTATTCTCAAGATATCAATCTGAGTACAACTTATTTAGAGATAAGAATGGTTCATAAACGCTACTTTATGGATGGCCTATCAACAATAGCATCTATATGCTCTGATAAGATAGAAATCAGAAAAGTTAATTCTGACATGATAGGAAACAGAAAGGATACCAGTCTGGTTTCAGTTATAACAGACAAAGACTCTGTTGCAAGAGTAAAGAATCTTATTACAGATTTATTTATCGAGAATAATACTCCTGTGATATTGTCAAAAATAGATAGAGATGAAAATCTGGTAATCGCAGATTATTATCCAGCGGCGTTTTCTCTCTATATACCAAAGACTAAAACACGGGAATTCCGCCTAATAGCAGCGTATTCGTATGATAGAATGAGGTATGTTTTTAGTAAAGAATTCGTAGAATTAATAGATATGCTAAATATGAGGAGATAGTCAGTTCTCTCTTGATTTCCAACTCCGAGCACAATGTCCAGAACTATTAGTAATGCCCCCCCCAAGGCATAGCCTTGCAAAATAAACAGCAGAGTGAAAAACGAAGAATTAAACTCTTTCGACTTTCCGCTTTTGTTTTTCAAAATGTTGGCAAAATTAGGCTTCGGCAAAAAAATAATTTTGTACATTTACCGCCGTAAAAAACCAATTCAAAAATTGTGGAAAACAGGCTTTACAATAGCAACAACCGCTCTGTAATATGCGAAGACGGCTATGTAGAACAGGTAACGAACTACTACCCGTTTGGTGAGGTGTTCTCTACCAACGAGGCTGCTTACGCTAAAAGTCCAGATGCGCAGCCATACAAGTATAACGGCAAGGAACTCGACCGCACACACGGCTTGGACTGGTACGACTATGGTGCACGCCAGCACGATCCATTTGTGCCGGGATTCACAAGTCTCGACCCATTGTGTGAGAAATATTACCATATTTCTCCGTATGCATATTATGGCAATAATCCTGTGAACTATATTGATTTGCATGGAGATAGTATAACAATTGATACCAAAGCAATTCTAGCAATTTATAATGGATTAGAGGCAGGGTGTAATATCCATATGAAGGTTAATAATGGAGTATTAGACCCTTCGTCAATTTCGGATGCCGTAAGTAGTTCAAATGATACTTTTCTTCAAGATTTGTATGAGATTGCGGTTAATCCACAAATGGTTGATCTTCGAACAACAAAGGAAAGTGATTATATTATGAATGGGGAGAGGAAAATTGACCAATGGGGAGAGCCTGTTGATATAGATTATGCAAAAGAGTATAACAATGGAATTGCGTCGGATTTATATCCTGCGGGGAAAACAATATGTGGAAATTTTGGTCAGAGTTTATATCCGATAAACTCAAACGAATTGAAAAAATCTGCAACTAATCATATAACAATTTATATAAATGACAAAGGAACTATTAATCAACGTTCTTGTGCTATTGCACATGAATTTGGTCACGTTGTTTTATATATGAGAGGTTTGCCACATAGCCATAGTGGAAATGCAGATTTCATATTTGAGAGACAATGGAATGTTATGAAAAGATTTGGATACGATTATTTAGAGTCACTTACAGGAAAAATATTTAAATAATGAGAATAATTTTTATAGTATTTACATTGCTGAGCCTGTCGTGTTCTGCAAATATACCTTGCTGTCAAAAAGAAGAAAATAAGATTATTAGAGATAATAATGGGGTTATAGCTAAATATCTATCAGATAGTCTGGTGATATATGTTGATAAAATGGGTAAGGAGATTTATGTCATACCTAATATGGTCTGTTTTGACAAGGGGAAAGAAGGACTCATAAAAGAACTATTTTCATCTTTGGATTCTTGTAATGAAGATTATGGAGGAAGGGTTCTTTTCTTTATTTTATTTAACGAACAGTTGCAAGTGCAAGAGATAAGAGTCTTTGAACCATTATGTCCATCTTACAAGGCTAACACTTTAGTCATCGAAAAGTATGTAAAATACTTAGAACAGACAGAAGGGCGGTGGATAAGAAAGGAAAACAAACAAAAATGGAATTTATTTGTTTTCTCAATTGTGATATGATTTTATCTTGCATTTTACTCTCTCTAATTTCCAACACCGAGCGCATTAAACATGCCCCCAAGGCATAGCCTTGCAAAATAAGCAATAGGGCGGAAAAACGAAGAATCAAACTCTTTCGACTTTCCGCTCTTGTTTTTCTTATTTTCATTTTTTTCAGATTCAGAATTTGTAATCATTACGCCAGTTCGGGATAAGATTACAGTTCAAACAGTCAAATGTCTTGAGTTTTCCACATGCACAGGCGACGCATCAGGCTTGTTGTCGAAGAAGCAATACGCAGTAAGTGCCGAGCAGATGTTCATGATGAAGTTGTGTATAGAGCGATTTATTCGTTTACAGCTATAAAGATACAACAATTAGCGAGATTACCAATTTTTATGGCCTTTTCTTATCCCGAACTGGCGTCTTAATTGGAAAGCAATGTATGGTTGCCAATGGGCATTTGTAAGTCGAAAGTAAAAAAGGTCAAGGAAGAATGTAGGAAGATGGATGATTTCTTTGTAGATTCAAGTTTTCCCTCTCAATTTTTAACTTTCAAATTTTCATGTTTCAATTCTCAAGTTTCAACTTTCAACAATCCGATTCAAAAAAAGAGGAAAGCCTCGTTGCGAAGCCTTCCTCCTTTATGCTGATTGAATATTTCCGTTACTCGTTTGGAGCCTTGTCTATCAACTCCATGAACTGGTCGAGCTTTGGAGTGATGATAATCTGAGTACGACGGTTGCGCTGCTTTCCAACGGCTGTGTTGTTTGACACGATAGGGTTGTACTCGCCTCTACCGCCGGCAGTCAGACGCTTAGGGTCAACTCCGTACTTGTTCTGAAGCTCCTGAACAACGCTTGATGCGCGAAGACAAGACAAATCCCAGTTGTTGCGGATGTTGGTCTGAGAGATTGGCACATTGTCGGTGTTACCCTCGATTAGAACGTCGTATCCGTCGTGATCCTTGATAATCTTTGCAATCTTCGAAAGAGTCTCTGATGCGCGGCTGTTAACCTTGTACGAACCGCTCTCGTAAAGCATGTTGTCGGCGAGCGAGATGTACACAACGCCCTTCAGCACCTGAACGTCAACCTCTTTCATCTCCTCCTTAGACAAAGAGCGTGTAAGGCTGTTCTGAAGCACAAGGTTCAGAGAGTCGCTCTTGCTCTTTACCTCAACAAGATGACGGATGTACTGGTTAGACTCGTTAATCTGGTCAACCAGTTTTGCTATGTTCACGTTGTTCGAATTGGCGTTTACAAGCGATTTGTCGAGCGAGTTCTGAAGGTTTGTGTTTGTCTCCTTCTGTGCCTTCAATGCTCTCTGAAGGCTCTCGTTTGCCTTCTGTGCTGCCTCGAGCTGTGCAGTCAGCGATGCAATCTTCTCGCGAGCGTCCTGATAGTTTGTCTGTACTTGTTTGAATTCAACTTGGCAGTCAAGCAAGTCCTTCTTGCTTACACAACTGCTCAATGCCATAACGGCGCAAAATGTTAATACTATAGATTTTTTCATTTTTCCTCTAAATTTTTGTTTGTTTGCGACGGCAAAGATAGTTTAGTTTTGTACAGAAACCAAATAATTTTCCCTATTTTAAGCGGAATATCCCTATAAAAGGGTGGCGGCGATGCGAAAATATGAGCAATTTACATCCGTTTTTGTGAAAAAATAATCATATTTTGCCATCGTGCTGATGTTCACATTAAAAATAGACTCTTCTTTACGAAAAATATTTTTATATTTGCGCCGAACAATAGCCTTTTAATCAGATGAAACGAATTTATATAATACTAATATCGATTGTGGCATTATTGATTTCGTCACCTGTAAAGTCTACTAATGTGTGGAACGGCAGAATGGCACTTAGCTGGAGCGAGAAGATAATGCTGTTCAGCGGAGCTTTCAAGAATCTTACGTTTGGCGATGTGATAAGCGTAAAGGTGTGCGACGTGGCTCCGCAGGAGAAAAATCCGCAACTCGTACTAAAGGCGGCAACGACAAACTGGCCCATGCTCGTTTCGTTCTATCTCAACAAGGAGGTGATAAACGACAGGGTAGAGATTGTCGTAACCTCCGACATCATCTTGGCAATGCGCCAGTACGGACTGGTGCTTCAGGGATGCGAGTGTACGGTAACGTCAATCGACACATATTCGTCAGAATACAGCAACAAGCAGGAGTGCGCCGATGCCATCTGGTTCGGCAAGGCTCGTCTGGCTACTTGGCATGACTTTGTTCACATTCCGTGCTTCCTGTTCAACCTCTCCGATGCGCGTCCGGGCGACATCATGCGAATTGCCTATCAGCTAACCGGAAGGCACAACGAGGTTGGGGCGTTGCGAACTTACTACATCGGCAGCGACTGGGACTGGTACGGATTTCAGGAAGAGCCTATCAAACTTCAGAAATCAGGCTACATCGATTTTCAGGTAAACTCATCGATTTACAACAGACTGATTGGCAAGGACGGCGAAAACGGACTGGTTATAAGCGGCCTGGGCCTGATTATAACATCGGTTCACATGCTCGACAAGAAAGGCGCTCCGCTAAAGCGAAAAGTCCGCAAGGACGGCGGAACGGTTATGTATGATGATTAAAAAAAGAAACTATAACTGTTGATATGAACTTTAGAAAGACGGCAGCGGCTCTTTTGCTTGCTGCAAACACAATGGGTTTTGCACAAAACGTGCAGAAGGGTGATTATGGATATTTGTACTGCCACATGGCTGGCAATGGTGAATGGACGGCTTATGCCATCTCGCGCGACGGACTGAACTATCAGGATTTGCTCGAAGGCAAGGCGGTGATGGACCCCGAGGTAACAAGCCAGATTGAAGGCGGAGCGCGCGATGCCTACATCTGTCGACGGAGCGATGGCGCAAAGGGCTATCTGATGGTAACGACTGATATGTGCAATCGCAAGTCGAAAACGTGGTACAACTACGGAATAAACCTCCTGAAAAGCGACGACCTGATAAACTGGACAAGCACAACGTTCGATTTTCGCAAGGGAAACGAGATTTTCTGCGACCCCGAGAGTCCCGACATCATTGACGACTGGAGCAAGATAAACCGCGTGTGGGCTCCTCAGATTTTCTGGGATCCAAGCTATGTGTGGAAGAATGGCGAAAAGGGCGGATATCTCATCTATTATTCAATCTGGAGCTTTAACGAGAACGACAAGTACGACCGAATGGTTTATTCGTATGCCGACAAATCGTTCACCAAGATTACAAAGCCGCGCGTTCTCTTCGACTGGGGATATGCCACAATCGATGCCGACATCAACTATCTCGAGAGCGACGGAATGTATCACATGCTCATTAAGAAGGAAGGCGGCCAGCCCGGAATATTCCAGACAAAGTCGAAGTCGCTTACAGGCCCGTGGCCAGAGCCGGACGCACGCGATTTCGTAAACTTCGAGGGAAAGAAAAAGTGCGAGGGCGCAAGCGCGTTCCAAATCGTAGGCGAGGAGGGATGGCGCGTTGCCTACATCCAGTACAGCGACCGCCCAAAGCATTACCGCATCTGCAAGGCCGACAAGTTCCTCACGAACTTCAGCGACCCTCAGGACATAAAGGGCGTGGCTAATCCGCAGCATGGCTCGTTCATGCGACTTACCAAAAAAGAGTATAAGAAACTTGAAAAATGGGGAATTCAGAAAAAATGACGCGCAAGCTTGCCGTTGCCATTATGCTGCTGATTGTAAGCATTGTGGCAACGGCTCAGCCTGCCAAAAATGCCTATAAGCTTGATTGGATGCTCTCGCAGTTCTATCCCGTAAATGTAGATAAAATAAGCGAGGTCAGATTTGTTGTCGGAGGAAAGGTTGAACGCACGGTTTCGGCCCAGAACGACATTCGTAATCTTAAAATTACTGATTGCGGAAAAGATAAGTTCGATATTGAAGTCAGTTACGACGGAGACAAGATAACGGTCGGGGTAGAACCGTCGGAAAACGGAGCGGACGTCCGTAACGTGAACGTCTGCATCAGCGAGGCTCTTCGCAACAAGATGCACCGCGTTGGCAAAAGCCTTACCGACAGCATCTATCGTTTTGCCTTGCCGCTGAATTTCGAAGTTCCTGCAATATCAGACACCTGTGAGATTTTCACGAAAGACTTGCAGGAATGCTATGCCGTGGCAAGCGCTTCGATGGAGAAATATCCGTACTACTCGCTTGCGGCAAGCATGATGGTTGTCAGATGGTTCGAGGATTTTCTCTACTACGGCGGAAATCCCACGGAGGCAGAACTGGCAATCTTCCGAAAGTCGGTCGATAATGTTATTGGCTGCTGCAACGCCCTCAACATTCCGCAAAGGGCTGTCTATTATGCCGACATAAGCGTTCCGATTGCTGCCGACGATGCCGACGGCTTCAGAAAAGCTAAGAACAAGCTGCAAGTTTACGAGTTTGCCAAGGACTTGCGAATAATAGGCGCGGCAACAACCTATGCCGAGAATCTTCTCGAAAAGGAATTCTTGAATAATGAAGAGAAGGACGATGCCGTTTTCTTTACGATAAAGGCTTGCCAGCATCTTGTAAACAGACAACGCTATCTTGAGGCTCGAACCCTGATAGACAATGTCATAGAACACCTTCCGAGCAAGTCGGAAGGACTGGCTAAGTATCGCAACAAGATAAACGAGAAACTGAAAAATACCGTCTTGGCAAGCGAACAGAAAGCCGACAGTCTTGAAAAAATCTTCCAGAACGAGGTTGTAGAGGCATGCGCCCTCATTGGCGGCGAATATGTACGCAGCCGACAGCAGCAGTATGCCTATCAGTATATTGCACAGGCCTATTGGTGCAACGGCGCAGGTAGGCTTGAATACGAAAAAGCCTATGTCGAATGGCTTGTAAACAACAGGTCGGTAATGGCTCTTCCGTTCCTGAGCGAGAGGTATGAGGAAATTGGCTATCGCTCAAGTTTCTCAAACCAGAAAGAAAAGGAATTCTACCTGTTCCTGCTGCGTAGTCTTGCGCATTGCCAGATGGATCATCTCCATTTCAAAGATGCGAAGAAAACGCTTGGCAGACTCCTGAATTTCTTGCCCGACGATAAGGACGCCATTGCCGACCTGCAATATGTTGAGCTGAATTTGCAGAAGAATAAATAAGTTCTTCTGCTACTTCAGCGCAATGTTGTAATTGTAATATTTGCGGTTGCCCGTGATGTCCTCGATAACCTTTATAAAAGGTGGGAACTTTACATCCTCGTGGCGCGCTATTCCCTTGGTTTCGAGAATCATAAGATTGCCTACCGGCTTCAGATAAGTGTCAAGCTCGAAGAACTGACCTTTCCAGATGAAGCTCTTTCTGTTCTTTTGGATTGGACGGCGGTAAGGGTCGGCCTGCTGGAGCAGAGACTCGTATAGCGTGTCCTCAACCTGACGCTCGATGACTATTTCCTCGGTTGGCGAAACAGTCTTCTTCGTTGTGTGTACGTTTATTGAATTTCCGTTCCATGTACGGCGGCGCAGACGAATCTCGCAGCCCGGGTCGGCAACCAGATAAAGCTGTGTTATTTCGCTCTCTATGCAGCTCGGAATCTCGTCGGTAAGCTGCACTATGTATTTGCGCTCCTCCTCGATGCTCTGCGGCAGCTCCAGAACGTTGCTTATCTCCTTTATCACGCGGTTAAGCTTGCGGTCGAAATCCTCGCCGTTGTTAATAACGCGCAGATGAGGGTGTCCGCTCCATGCGTTTATCACCTTCTTGTCGAGGTCGCGCGCTATCTGCAAGCCAGCTTCGTCGGCCTGCTCGTATCGCTGTGCATTGTTTGCCGTTGTGTAGAACTGCTCAGCTCCGTCGGCTGCCGAAACAAGATGAAGAACGGCATCGTAGCGGTTTTTCAGTTCCTCGGTCGATGTGCCCACGGCGGCAGTTATCTCGTTCCAAGTCTCGGGAGACATGTATGCCGAAATATCCATCGCGCCGCGGTCGCAAACCACCACGCAAGGCTCCGTGCAAGTCTGCGCCATCTTCATGAACTTGTCTTCAAGGTCAATCTGTATCTCAAGAGTCGCCTTCTCGCCTTCGTAGAAAAAATCTTTGTTCTTTGTAAGGTAGTTCATTCCGGCCTGCGTAAACATCGTAGGCACTTCGGGAATGGTGAACACCTTGTAGCCGAGGCTCGAGAAGTGCTCAATCACTTTCACTAATGCTGAGGTCTTTCCTGCGCAAGGTCCTCCAGTAAGGACGATTTTCTTAATGTTGTTCATTTTTTCGTTTGTTAGGACTGACATTATTCTGTTGTCGGTGGCAAATATAAAACATATTTATTGCTTTTGCAAACTCCGTTTTGCAATTTGTGCTCAAAATGTAAAGTGAAGAAAGCAAAAGGTGCGTTTTTTGCAAAAAAAACAGATGTAAAACATAATTTTATTATATTTTTAAACGTTAAAAGCATTGTAAAAAATAAAGATTTTGTATTTTTGCTATCGATAAAACGGAGATACAGATGAAAACATTCTTCTATATAGGTATGTTTGTAGCAATGTCGGTGTTGCTTGCATCATGCAGTACCACTCACTATTGCAACTGTGGATAACTCTGTCAGGGATAGGGAAACTTGCCGGTGGCAATGCTTCTCTTGGTACAAGGAAAAATCATTTTTTATATCAATTATAAAACAAAAAATTAAATAACATGGTAAATGTAGCTATTAACGGTTTCGGCCGTATTGGTCGTCTGGCTTTCCGTCAGATGTTTGAGGCAGAAGGTTATGAAGTTGTTGCTATCAACGACTTGACAAGCCCTAAGATGTTGGCTCACCTTTTGAAGTATGATACTGCTCAGGGTGGTTTCGCTGGCAAGTTCGGTGAGGGTAAGCACACTGTAGAGGCAACTGAGAATTCTATCATCGTTGATGGTAAGGAGATCAAGATTTCTGCTGAGAAGGACGCTGCTAACTGTCCATGGGCTGCTAATAAGGTAGACGTAGTTCTTGAGTGTACTGGTTTCTACACTTCTAAGGAGAAGGCTTCTGCTCACCTCGCTGCAGGTGCAAAGAAGGTAGTTATCTCAGCTCCTGCTGGTAACGATCTTCCTACTGTAGTATTCAATACTAACCACAAGACTTTGACTGCTGCTGACAAGGTTATCTCAGCTGCTTCTTGTACAACAAACTGCTTGGCTCCTATGGCTGACGCTTTGAACAAGTACGCTGCTATCCAGAGCGGTATCATGTCTACTATCCACGCTTATACTGGCGACCAGATGCCACTTGATGGTCCTCAGCGTAAGGGCGATCTTCGTCGTTCACGTGCTGCTGCTTGCAACATCGTTCCTAACTCAACTGGTGCTGCTAAGGCTATCGGTCTTGTAATCCCTGAGTTGAACGGTAAGCTTATCGGTTCTGCACAGCGCGTTCCAACTCCAACTGGTTCTACTACTATCCTTGTAGCTGTTGTTAAGGGTAAGGACGTAACTGTTGAGGGTATCAACGCTGCAATGAAGGCTGCTTCTAACGAGTCTTTCGGTTACACAGAGGATCAGATCGTTTCTTCTGATATCATCGGTATGAAGTTCGGTTCACTTTTCGACGCAACTCAGACTATGGTATCTAAGATCGACGACGAGACTTTCCAGGTACAGGTTGTTTCTTGGTACGACAACGAGAACTCTTATACTTCTCAGATGGTTCGTACTATCAAGTACTTCGCAGAACTTGGCTAATCATTCCGAATCTTTTGATTCTATATACAGCTGCTCTTTCCTTCGGGAAAGGGCAGTTTTTTATTTTCAAAGGGCGTCATCCGGCATTTGTTGCGGTTTGTCGGGCACGGCTAAATCTGAAAAATAATGTTTCTTGGTTAAAAGAAATCTTATTTGTTTGCAAGGGCGCTAAAAAAAAATTATTTTTGCGCTATGGATATGATTACTATTCTTGGACCTACCGCATCGGGAAAAACAGCCTTGGCTGCCAAACTTGCTGCCGAACTCGACGCTGAGATTATCAGCGCCGACAGCCGTCAGATATACCGTTGCATGGATATCGGTACTGGCAAGGACCTTGCCGACTATGTTGTTGACGGAAAACAGATTCCTTATCATCTGATAGATATTGTGCCTGCAGGATACAAGTATAACGTCTTTGAATATCAGCGCGATTTCTTGAAGGCGTACGAGGATATAACCTCGCGCGGCGTGATGCCAGTGCTCTGTGGCGGAACCGGAATGTATCTCGAGTCGGTTTTGCGAGGCTACAGACTTATTCCCGTTCCTGAAAATCCTGAACTTCGGAATGCTCTGGCAGGCGAGTCGATAGAAAGCTTGACGGAACGTCTGAAACAGTACAAGACTCTTCATAACACAACGGATGTCGATTCTGTAAAGCGCGCAATCCGCGCCATCGAGATAGAGGAGTATTACAAGCAATGCCCGGTAGAGGAACGCGATTTTCCTCAGATAAAGTCGCTTGTAATCGGTGTTGATATTGACCGCGATTTGCGGAGAGAGAAGATTACTAAAAGACTTCATGCGCGCCTCGACGAAGGCATGGTTGATGAGGTTCGCCGTCTGCTCGACAGCGGCATAAAGCCCGAGGATTTGATTTACTACGGCTTGGAATACAAGTTCCTGACGCAGTATATTGTAGGCGAGCTGAAATACGACGAGATGGTTCGCCTGCTCGAAACGGCAATCCATCAGTTTGCGAAAAGACAGATGACGTGGTTCCGCGGAATGGAGCGTCGCGGCATTCATATAGAATGGCTTCGCGCCGAGTGGCCGATGCAGCAGAAGATTAACTTTATAAAAGAAAGGCTATGGGAGTAGAGCTGGACAGATGGGGCGTTATATACTGTCCCCGAAAGAAACTCATTGGCAGACAGAGCCGATGGGACGACATACGCTCGTACTTGGAAGAGCGTAACGTGCATTTTGACTATGTTCATTCCGAATCGTACGGCTCGGTTGAACGCCTGTCTGCCATGCTCGTAAACAATGGCTACCGCATCATCGTCGTTATCGGCGGCGATAGTGCGCTTAACGATGCCATAAACGGAATAATGAAATGTCCGTCGGAAATGCGTGCAAACATCCGGCTGGCGGTCATTCCCAACGGTGTGGGAAACGATTTTGCATCGTTCTGGGGGTACAACTACGACGATTTTGAGATGGCGGTAGATGCCATTTTGTGCGGCAGGGTGCGCAAGGTCGATGTGGGCGTGTTTCAGTGCAAGCAGCCCGACGGCACAAAGGTTAAGCGGTTCTTTCTCGACAGTGTGAATTTTGGCTTGGGCGCGGATGTTGTGCGCATAACCAACGAGGCTAAAAAGCAGCAGAAACTGACAGGAATCTATTACATAATCTATTGGATTCACTTGGTGCGACTGGTATTCTATCGCGAAGTCCTGAAACTCGACATCGACATAAACGAAGACCGCTATCGCTCTGGAATCATATCTGTTTGTGTTGGAAATGCGCACGGATACGGACAGACGCGGAGTGCCGTGCCTTATAACGGAATGCTCGATGTGTCGCTGCTCTTCAATCCATCGCTGTTGCAGTTCCCTAACTTGCTGTTCCAGCTGTTTATCGGCAGATTCTTGAACAACAAGCAGGTGAAGGCTTACCGGACCAGAAGAGTGAAGGCGCAGATTCTGAAGACTACGCGAGCAAGCATCGACGGACTGCTCGAGAAAGTTCCGGCAGGCTCGTATGTCGATGTGAGCGTGAAGCACGACGAAATAAGCTTTGTAATTCCATAAAAAAGAAAAAGCAGGACTCAGAAGTCCTGCTTTCTTTGTATAGTGAATCTTTTGTTGATTAGCCTATTTTTGAAATTTTCTTCAAACGCTCCTCGTCAAGAATCTTAATCTTTCTGCCGTCTATTGAGATAAGCTTTTCTGAAGCGAAGTTAGACAGCGTTCTGATAGCGTTCGATGTTGTCATGTTCGAAAGATTTGCCAAGTCCTCGCGTGAGAGGTAGATGCTCAGAGTAGCCTCATCCTCTTCAAGACCGTAGCTGTCTTTCAGGAATATGAGCGATTCGGCAAGTCGTCCGCGGATATGCTTTTGGGTAAGGTTTACGGTTCTTTCATCAGCAATGCCAAGGTCTTTCGAAAGCTGCTTTATGAAGAACATCGCAAGTTCGTTGTTTTCGTTAACCAGCTGTGTAATTGTGTCCATTGGTATTGTGCAGATTGTCGACGGTTCGAATGCGGCAGCAGCGGTTACAAAGTTTCCGCCGCCGAAGTATGCGCGGTATGCGAAGTACTCAACAGGTTTGAGCACACGGATAATCTGGCTTCGGCCTCCTACGCCATCTCTGAAAATCTTTACCTTGCCCGAAAGGAGCGCCATAAGGTGTGAAGGAGTTTCACCCTCAAAGTAAATCATTTCATTCTTTTTGTAATGCTGAATGGTAAACTGCTTGGAGAGTAGATTTCTCTGCTCCTCGTTTAGTGGCTGCCATAGCTCGCTTATGCAACCTACTATCTCAGCTTCTGATAACTCTTTTTTACCCATATAAGTATACGACTGCTTATAAATCGTGTTATTGAGCACAAAAATAGTAATAAAAAATTGAATAGAAAAAACTTTTTGGTTAAAAATGACATAAACGGCTTTTTTCTGTAAAAAATATTGCTGCCGATGTCGCGCTGCGTGAATCTCTCGGCATTCCGCTGAAATTGAATTATTTTACATAATGTTTCGTAATCTTGGTGCGATTTACTGATTTTTCGGATATAATCTTAAAAAAAGCCTTTTTTGACGGCAAAGTGGTGAGAGCAAGCAACATGGCCGTGCAGGATTTGTGAAAAACTGTTACGCGCACAATTTTAAAATTGTTGCGAAAGGTAAAAAAAACGTGATTTTATTTTTTTGTTTGGTCAATAGTTGCTATATTTGGGGTGCAGTAACCATATGCTGCAAAATAATGGATAAATAATTATTCACCTTGTTAAAAATATTCTATGAGTTATTTGCGATTTGACAAGACTCTGATGACTAATTTGGAGGAGACTCTTCCTCGTGAGGTGCTGAGAACAAACCGTTCGGGTGCCTATCACAGTACAACTATAGTAGATTGTAATACTCGCAAGTATCACGGTTTGCTTGTTGTGCCTGTTCCCGAATTTGATGATGAGAGGGTGGTGTTGCTGTCGTCGCTCGACGAGACGGTGATTCAACATGGCGCAGAGTTCAATCTTGGACTTCATAAGTATCAGGGTAACAATTTCAGTCCTGCCGGACACAAGTACATCCGCGACTACGATTGCGATATCGTTCCAACTACGACATATCGCGTTGGAGGCGTGATACTTAAGAAAGAGAAGGTCTTCGTTCATCACGAAAACCGAATCCTAATCCGCTACACCTTGCTCGATGCACATTCGGACACGATTATACGTTTCCGTCCGTTCCTTGCGTTCAGAAGCGTGCGCCAGTTTACGCACGAGAACGACAACGTAGACAAGAGCTATCAGGAGGTGGAGAACGGAATATCTACCTGCATGTATCCCGGAATGCCTACGCTCTTCATGCAGTTTAACAGCAAGTGCGAGTTCAAGTTCGTGCCCGACTGGTATCGTGGCATCGAATATCCGAAGGAGCAGGAGCGCGGATACGATTCAAAGGAAGACCTTTATGTTCCGGGATATTTCGAACTGAAGATAAAGAAGGGCGAAAGCATTGTCTTCTCGGGCGGAACGACGGCTGCCGACACAAAGGGGCTGACGAAACTGTTCCAGCACGAGGTTGACAACCGAATACCACGCGATAATTTTGAGAACTGTCTGATAAATGCTGCCCACCAGTTCCTTTCGGTAAGAGACGGCGAGTCGTATATTCTTGCTGGCTATCCTTGGTTCTTGTGCCGTGCCAGAGATATGTTCGTGTCGCTGCCGGGCCTGACGCTTGCCAACAACGAGGTGGACAAGTTCGAGAGGGTGATGAGCACCGCTCTGAAAGGCATCGACGAGTTCTTGGAAGGCAAGGATCTGACCGTGAGAATTCAGGAGATGGACAAGCCAGACGTGCTTCTGTGGTTCTTCTGGACCGTTCAGCAGTATGCTAAGTTCGTGTCTAAGGAGAAAGCCGTTGAACTCTACGGCGACACGCTTGATAAGGTAATAGATTTCATCATATCTGGCAGACATCCAAATCTGTTGGTTCACGACAATGCGCTCGTTTATTCTTACGGACGCGACCGTGCCATAAGCTGGATGAACTCTACGGTAAACGGCCGTCCGGTTGTTCCGCGTTCGGGTTATCTTGTAGAGTTCAACGCTTTGTGGTATAACGCTTTGTGCATGAGTTCTAAGATGGCAGAAGATGCCGGGAACGCAGAAAGAGCGGCAGAATTCGGCAGACTGGCAGAGAAGTGTGCCGGAAGTTTCAAGGAAGTGTTCCTGAACGACTACGGATATCTGCTCGACTATGTAGACGGCGCAATGTGCGACTGGAGCGTAAGGCCGAATATGATTTTTGCCGTTGCGCTCGACTATTCTCCACTGTCGTTCGAGCAGCGTAAGGGCGTTCTCGACATCTGTACTAAGGAACTGAACACACCGAAGGGCTTGCGTTCGCTCAGTCCTAAGAGCGTGGGCTATAATCCAATGTATGTCGGTCCGCAGACACAGCGCGACTACGCTTATCATCAGGGAACGGCGTGGCCTTGGCTCGGCGGCTTCTATATGGAGGCTTATCTGAAGGTGCGCAAGCGCAGCGGAATATCGTTCGTAGAGCGCACAATGATTGGCTACGAGAGCGAGATGACATCGCATTGCATCGGCTCAATTCCTGAACTGTTCGACGGTAATCCGCCGTTCAGGGGCAGAGGAGCAATATCTTTCGCAATGAACGTAGCCGAGATTCTTCGTGTTCAGAAACTTGTAGACAAATACAATAATTTATAATAAAAAGGAGGAGCCAATATGAAAGTTTTAATGTTTGGATGGGAGTTTCCTCCACACATTCTGGGCGGACTTGGTACTGCAAGTTACGGTCTAACCAAAGGATTAGCCCAGCAGAGTGATATGGATATCACCTTCTGTCTGCCTAAGCCTTGGGGAGATGAAGACCAGAGTTTTATGAAGATTATTGCAATGGACAAGGTGCCTGTTGTATGGCGCGAACCGGACCATAACTATCTTTGCGAACGACTCGGAAACATAATGCCGGCAGATACTTACTATGACCTGAGAAATCATATATATGCCGATTTCAACTATATGCAGACCAACGATTTAGGCTGCATAGAGTTCTCTGGACGATACCCCGACAATCTTCAGGAAGAGATAAACAATTATTCGATAGTTGCAGGAGTTGTTGCACGTCAGCAGCAGTTTGATATAATACATGCGCACGACTGGCTTACTTATCCGGCAGGAATTCATGCCAAGCAGGTGAGCGGAAAGCCTTTGTGCATACACGTTCATGCAACCGACTTCGACCGTAGCCGCGGAAACGTTAATCCTACCGTATATGCCATTGAGCGCAACGGTATGGACCATGCCGACTGCATTATGTGCGTGAGCGAGCTTACGCGTCAGACCGTAATCACAAAGTACGGACAAGACCCTAAGAAGTGTTTCACTATGCACAACGCCGTTTATCCGCTGCCGCAGGAGATTCAGGACATCGTGCCGCAGAAGAAGGAAGGCGAGAAGGTCGTTACTTTCCTCGGACGCATAACGATGCAGAAAGGTCCTGAATATTTTGTTGAGGCTGCTACGATGGTTATTAACCGAAGCCGGAACATTCGCTTCTGCATGGCTGGCAGCGGCGATATGATGAATGCGATGATTGACCTTGTTGCAAAGCGAGGCATTGCCGACCGCTTCCATTTTCCGGGTTTCATGAAGGGAAAGCAGGTTTACGAGTGTCTTAAGGCCAGCGATGTGTACATCATGCCTTCTGTTTCCGAGCCTTTCGGAATCTCGCCTCTCGAGGCTATGCAGTGCGGCGTGCCAACCATCATCTCAAAGCAGAGCGGTTGTGCCGAGATTCTTGACAAGTGTATAAAGACAGACTATTGGGACATTCATGCAATGGCCGATGCCATCAACTCAATCTGTACCAACAACTCTCTTTACGAGTACCTGAAAGAGGAGGGAAAGAAGGAGGTTGACGAGATTACTTGGGAGAAGGTAGGCTTGCGCATCCGTAAACTGTATGACGAGACTATTGAAAAGTGTAAATAACGAATTAAATCATAGAATATGAAAACTATATGCCTCTATTTTGAGATTCACCAGATTATTCATTTGAGACGCTATCGTTTCTTTGACATAGGTACCGACCATTACTATTACGACGACTACGAGAATGAGCGTACCATCACCGATATTGTAAACCGCTCGTACATTCCTGCTCTTACGGCAATGCTCGACATGATAAACAGCAGCAACAAGTATTTCAAGGTTGCCTTCTCTATCTCGGGCGTGGCTATGGAGCAGCTCGAGGTGTACGCTCCGCAGGTTATCGAGCTTCTTCAGAAACTGGCAGAAACAGGCTGTGTTGAGTTCCTTGCCGAGCCATATTCGCACGGCTTGTCGTCTCTTGCCAACGGCGAATACTTCAAGGAAGAAGTTCTGCGCATGAGCAAGAAGATTGAGGAAGTGTTCGGGCAGAAGCCGAGAGTGATACGCAACTCGAGCCTCATATACAGCAACGAGATTGGCAACATGGCTGCCGAGATGGGATTCGACGGAATTGTTACCGAAGGCGCAAAGCACATTCTTGGATGGAAGAGTCCGCATTACCTTTACAAGAGCATCGAGAACCCAAATCTGAAGGTTCTGCTGCGCGACTACAAACTGAGCGACGACATCGGTCTGCGCTTTAACGATTCGAGCTGGAGCGAATATCCGCTGTTTGCCGATACTTATATAAAGTGGATTGACGAGCTTCCTAAAGAAGAGCAGGTAATCTGCATCTTTATGGAACTTTGCGCGCTGGGCATCTATCAGCCGCTGTCGTCAAACATCTTGGAGTTCTTCAAGGCATTGCCGGAGTTGGCCCGAAGCAAGTCGATAACCTTCTCAACTCCAACTGAAATCTGCACCAAGCTGAAGCCTGTCGATAGCATCGACGTGCCATATCCTATGTCGTGGGTAGACGAGGAGCGCGACATAAGCTGCTGGCTTGGTAACCAGATGCAGCGCGAGGCGTTCAATAAACTTTACAGCGTTGCCGACAGAGTTAGAATGTGCAGCGACAAGATGATAAAGTGCGACTTCGACTATTTGCAGGCATCGAACAACTTCCGTTTCATGACAACCAAGAGAACATCGGTTGGACTTAACAGAGGCATCTACGACTCACCATACGATGCGTTTACGAACTACATGAACATCATCGGCGACTTTATAAACCGAGTAAACCGTCTGTTCCCGGTTGATATGGACAACGAGGAACTTAACTCTCTGATAACCACCATTCACAACCAGAGCGAAGAACTGGAGGTAAAGGACAGAGAGATTGAGAAACTTCGTGCCCGACTGAAGAAATACGAACCGGATTCATCGGTTGTAGAGAAGGCCGAGAAAGCCGTTACGGCGGTTAAGAAAACAGCCGCCAAAAAGCCGACGGCAAAGAAGGCTGCTACTCCGAAAAAGACAACTGCAGCCAAGAAAAAGGCAGAGTCTGCAAAGAAGACAGAAACGAAGTAATTTCATAAAAGGGCATGTATGGAGTTTTTATACATGCCCTTGTTTTTTTGATTTTTATTGCTAACTTTGCCATGCCTTGTTACGATTTCATTATCTTTTGAATCGCAACACTAGGATATGTGAAAAATAGACAGAGCATATGCTTTGAATATTTTTTTACTATTTGAAGACTAAAAATCATTAACAAAGTTTCGGATTTTATATATAATATGCATTGTATGCAAAACAATATTAAAATTCTTCCTGTATCAGAGTGTTTGCAGTTAAATCTGGCAATACCAGAATACCAAAGACCATATAAATGGAGTATTCAGAGTATAGATACTATGCTATGGGATATAAATAATGCTATTCAACAAAGTTTGACTTTCGCAGATTATAAATATCGCATCGGTACTATCATACTTCATAAGTCTGACCAAATGCTTGATGTGGTAGATGGTCAGCAACGATTGATTTCGCTCACATTAATATCCAAATATTTGGATGACGATTTTGACAATGCTATTCTGCAAACAAAATTTTACGACAAAATCACGCAAAAACATATTCACGAAAACTACATTCATATTCGTGAGTGGTTCTCGTTGCGTGACAAGGAAACCAAAGAATCTTTCAAAAAAGCTTTGTCAAATGTATTGGAAATGGTAGTAATACAAGTGGGAAAAGAGTCAGAGGCATTTCAACTATTTGACTCGCAAAACACTCGAGGTCGTGCTCTTAATCCTCATGATTTACTGAAAGCGTTTCATCTTCGAGAAATGCAAAACGACAAATATGAGATGGAGTATGCCGTAACGAAATGGGAAGCCAAGGATGTGGCACAAATCCGCGAGTTATTTTCTGCATATCTGTTTCCTATTTGGAACTGGTCTCGTGGACATAAAACATGGACATTCACAGATCATGACATTGATACCTACAAAGGTATTCCTGCAAATTCTACATATACTTATGCTCATCGTGCCGGCAAGGCATCACCATATTTCCAAATAACGGAACCATTTATTGCTGGTTTTGATTTTTTTGAGATGGTGGATCACTATTTACGCATATTAGCCAATATAAAACGAGAGTTGGATACAAATCCAGCTTTTGAACAGTTACGGCCATTCTGCCAGTTCACAAAGAATTCATCTGTAGGTCTTGCACATGTGCGTTATCTTTTCTTTGCTGCGTTGCTGTTCTATTACGACAAGTTCCACGAAATAGATGAGTTAGGTGTGAATAAACTCTTTCGATGGGCATTTATGCTTCGTATAGACTTACATAGTTTAGGTGCAGATTCTGTTAATAAGTACGCAGTTGGCGAGCGGTCAGATAACTATACCAATTGTAAATCTGTATTTTCAAAGATTAAATTAGCACGATTACATACAGAAATAGGAAATCTTCAGATAAACATAAAAGCTCAAGTTCTTGAAACAGATGAACAGAAAAGTTTATATGAACTATTAAAACAAATGAGTGGTATATAATGAAAACAAATAAAGTCTCTGAATTACATATTATAGATGCTGATTCGACTATTTTTAAGTCGGTTAAATACAGCATTCCTCTCTACCAACGTGACTATGCTTGGGAAGAGAAAGAGATTGTTCAACTCATCGAAGATATAGATGATGTTAACTTGGGCGAGAATTACTACATCGGTTCGTTGGTTGTTGCGGATCATGATGGGGTATATGAAGTTGTAGATGGGCAACAGCGTCTTACCACTTTATTCCTATTGCTGAGTTATTTGGGAATTGATACAGGAAAAGAGGATGCTTTGTCTTTCTCCTGCCGTAACAAATCGAACTATACCCTTCGCCACATCCGCTCCATATTGGATGATGAACGGGACAAGTATGACGTTGACAATCTGCAGCAGAACATTATTAGTGGATTGAACATCATTAAAGAAAATATAGATAAGTTTACGGATGAACACAAGAGAGATTTCGTAAAGAAACTGGAAAATGTAGTGCTCTATCGAATAGAGGTTCCCGACCATACAGATCTAAATCATTACTTCGAAATAATGAATACCCGTGGTGAGCAGTTGGAACAGAGCGATGTACTGAAGGCCAGAATGATGAGTGAATTACAAGGGAATAAGAAGGATCAAGCCGTTTTTGCTACGATATGGGATGCATGCCGTGACATGTCTGGCTATGTACAAATGCATTTTACTCCAGTTCTTCGTGGAGAATTGTTTGATTGGGATTGGGGGCATATTCCTTCACTCAAATTAACCGATTACCGTCAGTTGTCGTTATCATCTGCATCTAAAATTGGGGCATCTATTTCTGAGATAATAATACTCCCAAACTTTACTGTTGACACTGAGGATGGCTACTTGGATGATAATACGAGAGTTCGATTTGAAAGTGTAATAGATTTCCCATATTTTCTGCTACATGTGCTCAAAGTTTATCTTAATCTTCATCCAGATATTAAACATAGAGATGGAGATGCGTTAGTTTACGAATTGTTAGATGACAAGAAACTGACATCCTCTTTTGAACGTGTTTTGGACTATGGAGTAGTAAATGGAGAGCCTATCAATCGTTCACGATTCTCTCGTGAATTTATCATTTGCTTACTTCGAACGAGATATCTATTTGATAAGTATATCATCAAACGAGAATACGCCAACGAATCATCTGATGGCGAGTGGAGTTTAAAATCTTTGCACGTGTCTGGTCAACAATCAAATAAACGAGCATACTATGCCAACACACGCTTTGCAGCATACAAGCAACGGGAATCTACTAACAAATGGCGCCATCCGTACAACCTTATGCTACAATCTGCTCTTCGTGTATCCTACACCTCACCAAAGGTAATGCACTGGATAACAGAATTATTGGTTTGGCTATCATCTAACGTGGACAAACTAGATACGGATATTCCAGATTACACAGATAAAATCAATGAAATAGCAAAGCGTCCCGTACGAGAATTTCTTGAAAAGAAGGAATTCTCACTCGGAGTCAATACTCCACATATTGTACTAAACTATTTGGACTTTCTGCTTTGGAAAAGAGACCCAAATGTTGACTTCGTATTTGAATTCCGCAACTCTGTGGAACACTGGTATCCACGCAATCCTTCAGAAGGAACATTTGAGCGCTGGGAGGATGACGTTGACAGATTTGGAAACTTGTGCCTAATTCAGCGTAATGTCAATTCTCGTTTTTCTAATATGTCCCCAGAGGCGAAAAAGAGCACTTTTAAGGACATGATTAAGAAGGGCAGCCTAAAGTTACGTAAAATGAGTGATTTGACGGATGGCACTAATGCGAGTCAGCAATGGAAAGAAACGATCTGTGCTGAACATGAAAAAGAAATGCTTGACTTGCTTATGGAAGAAACTAAACAAGAGTAATATGACATATATCAAAACAATGAAAATGTGTCTATTGAAAGACTCATAAAATACAAATTAATGGATTCACGCAATAGTATTTAACATTACATTTGTTAAAAAATGTGAAAAAATCAAATGCGATTATCCACGTTTTTTTGTAACTTTGCTGCGAATTATGAGTTTTTTGAGAACTAAATATTTATTTTGTTGGGTAACGGCTTTTTTATTTACACTTGCGTCATGTTCGTCTTCCCGAAAGATTGAAAAAGATATAGAATACGAGTACACTTATCGCTCATACGATTCGATAATAACAAGCAAGTGGGAGAGGCTTACCCCTTCTCAGCTGGAAATGGAGTTCGAGAAGCGCAAGGGCACGTTCATGCTTCCGGTTATCGACATAAGCACCATAAGCCTGCACTATGGAACATATCATTTTCAGAACGAGAAGAACGTAACCTTGCAGCAGCGAGGCGTAAAGATTCTGTGTAACTTCAACAACGTTAATGCCTGCTCTATTTTCTACGGAAAAGTGTCGGTCGTGTTCAAGAACGGCGATTTGTACAACGTTCTTGTGCGCCACGGACGTTATATAAGCGGATATTTCGGCCTGTATAACGTGTGCGTGTCGGCTGGCGACTTTGTTGTGCCGCGTCAGGCGGTGGGCGAGGTCTACAACGACAACGAAGGCAAGTCTATGCTTCAGTTTCAGTTGCGAAAGGAGACCGAGGCTCTGAATCCCGAAGAGTGGTTCAGGGCGGAATAAGAGAAGATGCTTATTGAAGAACTTTTATTTCGAATAAATTGCTGTGTGCCGAAATCAGATAGAATATTTTTCTGAAATCCGAGGCTCGAAAATAGCTCAGACGGAATAATTTACTGCATCATATTTTTCGGGCTGAAGACCGATGCCGAAAGCAATTTTTTTGTTATTTTTGCAGTTGGAAATCAGTTTTTTTTAGTTTGAAAAGACGCGCGTACATATTATTTGTGGCATTGTCGGCAATCATGCTGATGATTCTGCCATTAGTTCCGCATCATCATCACGAAATGGTGCTGTGTACGACCGTTGAGCATTGCGAAGCCGATGATGCCGACAACGACTCGCATACCGCGCACAACGACGACGGCTCGGCGTGTGTAGAGAAGAACGAATTCTTCTTCACACAGTCTACAACCGATTTCGGCAATCCCGAATATCATCTTCTGCCTGCATTCATTGCGCTGATAGGCCAGATTGCGGGCTTCGAACTATATCCTACCCAAAACATTCTGCGTTGGCAGAGCGATGTTGTCTTTTACACCTCGGCTTGCCTTACGCGGATAAACGCCTTGCGCGCGCCTCCATCGGCTTTGTTCTCTTAGCCTCTGATTTTCAGCAGGCTGATGCGTGCGTCAATCGTGCGCAGATATTTCCATTTTTTTCATAAAAACGACGTGTATCTGATGCCGGCTATGGCATCGGATTATCCGTGTTTTTCATATTCTAAAAAATCAGAATGAATTTATGTTTCAGAAACTGATAAAATTCTCTATCGAGAACAAACTTACAATATGCCTTCTCACTGTGGCTCTTGCGGTTTGGGGCGGATGGTCGCTCTCGCAGCTTCCGTTCGACTCAACGCCCGACATAACCAACAATCAGGTGCAGGTAATAGCGCAAGCGCCGTCGTTGGGCGCGCAGGAGGTTGAACAGTTCATTACAACGCCCGTTGAGATGGCCCTCGCCAATATTCCGAGGGTAGAGGAGAGGCGAAGCATTAGCCGTAGCGGACTGTCGGTAATTACGCTCGTCTTCGACGATGATGCCGACATCTATTGGGCGCGCCAGCAGGTGAGCCAGCAACTGAAGGAGGCCGAAGAGGTGCTTCCGAGTGGTAAAGGCTCGGTTGGACTTGCCCCGGTCTCTACCGGACTTGGCGAGATTTATCATTACACAATACGTGCAAAGAAGGGCTACGAAGACAAATTCTCGCTAACCGACTTGCGAACGATGCAAGACTGGATTGTGCGCAAACAACTGTCGGGAACCGAGGGCGTTGCCGAGGTGAGCGGCTGGGGCGGATTCGTAAAGCAGTATGAGGTTGCCGTTGATGCCGACCGCCTGAATGCTTCGGGCTTGACCGTTGCCGACATCTACGATGCCCTCGAAACCGGAAACGAGAATACCGGCGGAAGTTACATTGAGAAGAACAGCAACCAGTATTTCATCCGCGGAATTGGCCTTGCCACATCGCTCGAAGACATCGGGAAGATTCCCGTAAAGACCGTTTCGGGCACACCTGTTCTGGTGCGCGACGTGGCCGAAGTCCGCTTTGGCTCGGCAACGCGATACGGCGCAGTTACGCGCAACGGCGAGGGCGAGGTTGTTGCCGGCATAACGCTGATGCTCAAGGGCGAGAACTTTCAGCAGGTTATAAAGAACGTTAAGGAACGCATGGCGCAGATTCAGAAGAGTCTGCCCGAAGGCGTTGTGATAGAGCCGTTTATCGACCGCACGCAACTCGTAGACCGCGTTACGGGAACAATTACCAGAAACCTCATCGAGGGCGGACTGATAGTTGTGTTCATCCTTGTGCTTTTTCTTGGTAACTACCGCGCCGGGTTGGTGGTGGCATCGGTCATTCCGCTGTCAATGCTCTTTGCTTTCGGAATGATGAAGCTGTTTGGCGTTGGAGGAAATCTGATGAGCCTCGGCGCGATAGACTTCGGCCTTATTGTCGATGGCGCAGTAATCATCGTCGAAGCCGTGTGTCATCATATCGCCATCGGGCGCGACAAATATCAGGGCGCGCGCCTCACTCAGAAGCAGATGGACGACGAGGTACTCCTCTCGGCATCAAAGATACGCAAGAGCGCGGCGTTTGGCGAAATCATCATCATGACCGTCTATCTGCCTTTGCTCACGCTTGTCGGAATAGAGGGCAAGATGTTCCGTCCAATGGCTCTGACGATATTCTTTGCCATTCTCGGAGCATTCATCTTGTCGCTCACATACGTTCCGATGGCCAGCGCGCTGTTCCTGAGCAAGGAAAGCACGCACAAGCCAAATCTGTCGGACAGGCTGATTGAGAAGCTGCGCGGCTGGTATCTGCCGGTCATCACCAGAAGTCTGGACTGGAGCAAGACACTCATCGCATCTATGGTCGTGCTTTTTCTGATAAGTCTTTTCGTGTTCACTCGTTTGGGCGGAGAATTCATTCCGAGTCTCGAAGAAGGTGATTTTGCCGCCGAGGTGAGCATGGCGCAAGGCACATCGCTCTCGCAGATGGTTACGAGCACCACTCAGGCCGAGAAGATTCTGAAATCGCAGTTTCCCGAGGTCAGACAGGCCGTAACCCGAATAGGAAGTGCCGAGATTCCGACCGACCCGATGCCCGTTGAACGTGCCGATTTGCTCATCTCGTTGATTCCGAAAGCCGAATGGACATCGGCAAAGACAACCGAGGAACTGATGGCGAAGATGGAAGACGCGCTGAGCGTTATTCCCGGAATGGAAGTGGAGATGACGCAGCCTATACAGATGCGAAACAATGAGCTGATTACGGGCATAAGGCAGGATGTGGCGATAAAAATCTACGGAAACGACCTCGATTTGCTTGAGGCCTCGGCAAAGCAGGTGGCATCGCTCATAAAGCGCGTTGACGGAGTAACAGAGCCGTTTGTTGAGCAGGTTCAGGGCTTGCCGCAGATTCAGGTCAAGTACGACCGCGACAGACTGGCGCGCTATGGCATCTCAGTCTCTACCGCCAACCGTGTGTTCGAGGCTGCCTTTGCCGGACGCCGCACCGGATATGTGTTCGAGGAAGACCGCCGTTTCGACATGGTTGTGCGCATGGACGATGCCTTGCGAAACGATGTGGCATCGCTCGAAGAACTTTATCTGCCTTTGCCCGACGGTGGAACGGTTCCGTTGCGTCAGGTGGCCGATATCTGCTTTGAGGATGCTCCGGCTCAGGTTACGCACGAGGACGGACAGCGGCGCATCTACGTTGGCTTCAACGTGCGTGGACGCGATGTTCAGAGCACAGTTGAGGAAATTCAGCAGATTCTCGATGAAAAACTGAATTTGCCAGCCGGATATTACTACACCTACGGCGGTCAGTTTCAGAATCTTCAGCAGGCAACAGACAGACTTCTCGTGGCCGTTCCGCTGGCTCTTCTGGTCATCATCTGTCTGCTCTACGCAACGCTCAAGAATCTGCGCGAAACGCTTTTCGTTTTCTCTGCCATTCCGCTCTCTGCCATCGGCGGCGTGTGGACTCTCTGGCTGCGTGATATGCCTTTCAGCATCTCTGCCGGAGTGGGATTTATCGCCTTGTTTGGTGTTGCGGTTCTTAACGGAATCGTGCTCATCGGACAGTTCAACACGCTCGAAAAAGAGGGCGTTGCCGATGTCAGAACAAGGGTGGTTGAAGGATGCCTGCTGAGGCTTCGCCCCGTTGTGATGACGGCTTTGGTGGCTTCGCTCGGATTCTTGCCGATGGCACTTTCTACCGGCGACGGAGCCGAGGTTCAGCGTCCGCTTGCAACCGTCGTCATCGGCGGACTTCTCACCGCCACGATTCTTACGCTCGTGGTTCTGCCGTCAATCTACAAGACATTCACAAAAAATAAGAAAGCATGAAAAAAATCATCATAATATTCTTCGGATTGATGCCGATTTTGTCGGCGGCTCAAGAACGTGCCGTTACGCTGCAAGAGTGCATCAGCCTTGCGCTCGAGAACAATCTCGACATGAAGGCCGGGCGAATATCGGTAGACAAGGCGCGCGATTTGCAAGGCACGGCGTTCGACATTGACAGAACCTCGCTAACGTTGAGCCAAGACCCGACGTCGGGCGGAAATCCCGACAATGGAATAAGCCTGAGCCAGTCGTTCGAGTTTCCGACAGTCTATGCCGCCCGACGCAAATATCTGAAAGCCGAGACTGCCGTGGCGCAAAGCACGCTCGAACTCACTCGCAGCGAGGTTGTTAAGAGCGTAAACTCGTGTTATTACTCGCTTCTACATGCACGCCGCACAGTCGAGATTCTGAAGGCACAGGATAGCATTTGCGCTCGCTTCGTAGCCATTGCCACGGCAAAGCATCGCGCCGGCGAGTCGGGCAATCTTGAGCAGATGAATGCCGAGCGCGTCAGCAACGAGAACCTTTTCCGCTTGCAGAAGGCCGAGGCCGATTATCAGTCGGTTCTGCTCGCGTTGCGACAGATAACGAATGCCGAAGAGCCGATTGTTCCGGCAGAGTCGGGACTTACGGCCATTCAGAAGCCGTTGCCGACTGGCGATTTCTCGTTCAGCCAGACGGCTCTCGGCGCAATCTTTTCGGCTCGCGCAACAGCCTCCGAGCGCAATCTCAGTCTTGCAAGACAAGGCTTTCTGCCGGGGCTTACCATCGGTTTCACCGAGCAGATGCTCATCAAGGGCTTCAATCCGTACAACATCGACCGTACGAGGTTCGAGAAAGGCAATTTCATGGGGGTCGAGGTGGGCATAAACATTCCGCTGTTTTGGGGCGGACAGAATGCCAAACTGAAGGCGGCGCGCCGCGATGTTGAACTTTCTGAAATAGCAAGCCGTCAGGCAGAACAAAAAATGAACATCGCATACCGTAACGCTCTGGCCGAATATCAGAGAGCGCAGAAGGTGCTCGATTATTACACACGGCAGGGCAACGCGCAGGGCGAGAAGATGGCTCGTTTGTCTCAGATTTCCTACGAAAACGGTGAAATCGGATATGTTGAGTACATTCAGAATCTTCAGACAGCGCTCGATGTTCAGCTTCGCTTTGCCGATGCCGTGAACGACTATAATCAGGCAGTAATCAATTTGAATTTTATAATAGGAGAAGAAAAATGAAAACATCGAAGATAATCATCGCGGCATGTGCATTCATGGCCTTTGCATCGTGCTCGCAGAATAAAAATACAGAAAATCGGGAGGCCGAAGAGGAAAATCACGAAGAACTCGTCCTCAGTCAGACGCAAATGAATACCGTCGGAATTGCTCTCGGACACGTTGAGGAGAAAGAACTCGGCGGAGCGATAAAGGCAAACGGCGAGTTGCGCCTTAACCCTCAGGACAAGGCCGATGTAACTCCGATTATCGGCGGAATTGTGCGCCAGATAAGCGTTGTAGAGGGTCAGAAGGTCAGAGCCGGGCAGACGGTGGCATATATCGAGAATACCGAAATTGTGGAGGTTCAGAAAAACTATCTCGTGGCAGTAAAGGAGGCTGAGGTTGCCAAGCAGGAAATGCAAAGGCAGAAGTCGCTCGCGGCACAAGGCGCGGGAGTGGAGAAAACGCTTCAGCAGGCGGCGGCAGACTACGAGATTTCGAATGCTCGGCTCACCGGACTTCTGCATCAGCTAAGGCAGATGGGCATCAGCCCAAAGCAAGCAGCGGCCGGAAAAATCGTAACCCGTATACCTGTCTGCGCATCGCTTTCGGGCATCGTCAGCAAGGTCTTCGTAAGCACCGGAAGTTATGTCGATGCCACCGCTCCGCTTATGCAGATTGCCGACAATTCGGCGGTATTTGCCAGCCTTAACGTGTTCGAGCGCAACATTGCACAGGTTGAGGTGGGGCAGGATGTCGATTTGGTGGTTACTAACAGTCCGGGTGTGCATTTAAAAGGGCGTGTGCAGCAGATAAACCGCAGTTTCGATGCCGATACCAAGGCGGTTGCCATACATGTGCGCATCGTCGGCAAGGATGCGTCGGGCCTAATTGCCGGAATGTATGTTTCGGGAAGCATCAAGACTGGGCAGAAAAAGGTCAAGGCTCTGCCCGACAATGCCATTGTCCGTGCTGAGGGCAGAAAGTTCGTCTTTGTGCTTGATGATTCTACGGCCGAGGACGGCGAAAAGTCGTTCCGGTTCAGACGTGCCGAGGTTGTTACCGGCGTGAGTGAACAGTGCTACACGCAAGTCGATTTCGTGTCTCCGGCAGATGCTGATGCAACCGTTGTTACCGACAATGCCTTCTATCTGGCATCGATGGCAGCCGACCATGGTGAAGAATGATGGCTTTAAAAAAACAGAAATTCGGTAGGTTTCCATCTGCGGAGACCTACCGAATTCTCTAAAATAAATACTTTTCAATATCTACATCTTGAAACAGAATTGGAGTTTTAAGAACTTCCTCTGTCCTCTTAAAATCAAATCCTTCTTCAATTTCGAAAGAACGATATCGAATAACCTTATAGAGATAAAATTGTCCTTTCTGATATTTAAAAAGAAAAATTGTATTGCCAAAATACTTATTATGTCCCCAACTGTAGAAGATTTTAAATCCCTCTTTTGTATCATCTATTCCTTCGAAGGTTTTGTTACCACCTACACTAACAAGGTTTTGGGAAACAATAGTTTTGTTTTTATACAAATTGATAGCCCCTTCATGTTCATCTTCTGGTTTTTCCCAGAACTTCAAACTGTATTCAGACAAAGAGCCTCGTAAGTGAGTTTCAAGACCGAGTAGATCTCTTAGCCCTGATTTATTACTGGAAGCATCATCAGAGTAAGCATTATATACAAAGTCGTCCACTTTCCATTTGCCATTCTCTAATAACATAACCAACTGATATTCTGATTTGCTCTCCCCATTCGAAACTTTAATGTCAACAGTTGCTGTTGTATCTGATAGTTGCGTGAATTTGCCAATCTTAAAAGACGGATAATAAGCAAAATCATCGCATATCCAATGATTATAGTACGAGTCTGGATAGGATTTATTATATTCCTTTTCCAAGGAATACAATTCCGATGACAAATACAGCGAATCTAAAACTTCGGCTTTTGTCTTCATAAAATTATGCTTGTAAATCTTGGAAACAAAATCGTAAAGAGTATCTGCTGCATTTACAGAATCTTTCTGCTGATTTTTATCAGCAATGCCAGAATTTCTTGTGTTTGAATTGCATCCGCAAATTATGGGCAAGAAAATGAATAATAAGTATAGGCTTTTCATTTTTTGAATTTTGTTGTAGTTCTGAAATAACATCGGCAAATATATACAAATCTTTCAAATTTGGCAAGAAGTAAAAATAATAAAGGCGCACCGTAATCGCTATGGCACGCCTTCTGTCTGTTTGTTACCTAAAACTATCCTCTTTACCTTAATAACCCTAGTATCTTAACTTACTTTTTGAAGTATCTGTTGTATAAGCCCTGGAATCCGGCTCCGTGTCTTGCCTCGTCTCTTGCCATCTCGTGTATAGAGTCGTGGATGGCGTCTAGATTCTCGTTCTTGGCAATCTTTGCCAGATGTGCCTTGCCCTCGCATGCGCCAGCCTCGGCATTCATGCGCTTTTCCAAGTTGGTCTTGGTGTCCCAAACCAATTCGCCAAGCATCTCGCATATTTTGGCAGCGTGTTCAGCCTCTTCCCATGCGTAGCGCTTAAAGGCTTCGGCAATCTCTGGATAGCCTTCGCGGTCGGCCTGACGGCTCATTGCCAGATACATTCCAACCTCGCTGCATTCGCCGTTAAAGTGATCGTGCAATCCTTGCAGAAGTTCGGGGTTTACGCCCTTGGCAATTCCGAGGGTATGTTCGCAAACGAAAGTAAGGCTTCCGTCGTTCTTCACCTCAGTAAACTTATCTGATTTTGCTCCGCACTGTGGACACTTTTCGGGAGCTTCTGTTCCTTCGTATATATAGCCACAAACTGCGCAAATAAATTTTTTCTTCATATCTTGATGTATTAAAGTTAAGTTCTATTTTATAATATTTGTTTGGTATTCGCAAAGATAAAAAATAAAATTCAAAAAACAAATATTTTGTTAAGAATTTTCGTAAATAAAAAGCCTTGTTTCCGTTTGCCGAAAAATAAATATTTGGCAGGGTGGCAGAATCGTTTAAAAATATTTAACTTTGCCCCGACAAAAATAAAAAATAGTATGAAATACGGTTTCGTAAAAGTTGCGGCTGCTGTTCCTGCTGTGAAGGTTGCCGACTGTGAGTTTAATGTTGAGCACATTATTTCTATGATAAAAAAGGCAGATGAGCAGAAGGTCGATGTCATCTGCTTTCCCGAATTGTGTATAACGGGCTACACTTGCCAAGACTTGTTCTTCAACTCGCTTCTGCTCGATGAGGCTGAGAAGGCGCTCGACCGGATTGTTGGCGAGACTGCCGACCTGGAGATTCTGGCGATTGTTGGCTTGCCTCTGCGCCTTAACGGATGCCTCTACAACATGGCTGCCTTGGTTCAGGAGGGACGCGTGATAGGCTATGTTCCTAAGACTTACATGCCAAACTACAAGGAATTTTACGAACTCCGTTGGTTCTCGTCGGCAGACAACTTGCTGAACGATACGGTTTTCCGCTCATCGCTCGACTTGGAGAACGACATCAACGGATATGTTTATATAAACAAGGTGTTCAGCAGCAGCAAGTTCAACTTCGGAATTGAACTCTGCGAAGATTTGTGGGCCGTAAATCCACCGAGCAACGAGCTTGTGATGAAGGGAGCCGACATCATCTTTAACCTGTCGGGAAGCAACGAGGTAATCGGAAAGCACAACTATCGAATGAACCTTATCTCGTCTCAGTCGGCGCGCTGCATGGCCGGATATGTCTACGCGTCGTGCGGATTCGGCGAGTCTACGCAAGACCTCGTCTTTGCCGGAAACGCCTACATCTGCGAGAACGGCTCGTTTATTGCGCAGAGCCGCCGCTTCGACTACGACGAGCAGCTTGTCTTGGGTGAGATCGATGTTGAGAAAATCAGAAACGAGCGAATGGTTAACAAAACATACTCGCAGACGCTTCTTCAGCGAACCGAGAAAGACAACGACTTTGTAACCTTCGTTGAGCGCGACAGATTCAATCAGGAGCAGGAAATGGAACTGACGAGAAGAGTGAATCCGCATCCTTTCGTGCCAACGGGAAAGGCTCTCGACGAGAGATGTGAGGAAATCTTCAACATTCAGGTTGCCGGACTTGCAAAGCGCATTGTGCATACAAATGCCCAGACCGTGGTGCTTGGCATCTCGGGCGGACTGGATTCTACTTTGGCGTTGCTCGTCTGCGTCAAGACATTCGACAAGCTGAAGCGCGACCGCAAGGGCATTGTTGGCGTAACGATGCCGGGCTTCGGAACAACGGGCAGAACATACAACAACTCAATAAAACTGATGGAATCGCTCGGCATAACGATGCGCGAAATCAGCATAAAAGATGCGTGTATTCAGCATTTTAAGGATATAAACCATCCGCTCGACGATTACAGCGTAACGTACGAGAACGGTCAGGCGCGCGAGAGAACTCAGGTGCTGATGGATGTTGCCAACCAAATGAACGGCTTCGTTGTTGGAACGGGCGACTTGTCGGAACTCGCTCTTGGCTGGGCAACATACAACGCCGACCACATGAGCAACTACGGCGTAAATTGCAGCATTCCGAAGACGCTGGTAAAGCATCTGGTGGCATGGGTCGCAAACTCTGATGTAGTGAACGAACTGGCTCGCACAACGCTTCTCGACATCGTCGATACGCCTATCAGTCCCGAACTTATCCCGGCCGATGAGAACGGCAACATCAAGCAGAAAACCGAGGATTTGGTTGGTCCTTACGAGTTGCACGACTTCTTCCTTTACAACATGCTGCGATTCGGTTTCCGTCCTTCAAAAATCTACTATCTTGCAAAAATTGCCTTCCAGAAGCAGAACGAAGAGGGCAGAAAGGCGGCGGAAAGCGGCGACACATCGTACAACACGAAATATGTTTCTGCCGGAATTGTTGGATATTACGACGACGAGACGATAAAGAAGTGGCTGAAGACATTCTGCCGACGCTTCTTCACTCAGCAGTTCAAGCGTTCGTGCTTGCCAGACGGTCCTAAGGTTGGTAGCGTAACCCTCAGTCCGCGAGGTGATTGGCGAATGCCGAGCGATGCTTCGTACAATCTTTGGGTAAAGGAGTGTGAAAATCTGTAATTTATTAAAAATAACAATAAGATGCGAAAGGTAATAGGAATAGGAGAGACTATTCTAGACATAATTTTCAGGAACGAACAGCCTGTTGCGGCCGTTCCGGGCGGCTCTACTTTCAACGGAGTTATCTCGCTTGGCAGATGCGGCGTTCCAGTATCGATGATTACCGAAATAGGCCACGACCATGTGGGCGACAATATCATCAGTTTCATGAAAGAGAATGGCGTAGGAACGGAATACGTCAGTGTATATCCCGAAGGAAAATCGCCGATTTCGCTGGCTTTCCTCGACGAGAATAATGATGCCAACTATTCGTTCTACAAGGATTACAACAAGAATAATTTCGAACTTGTACTGCCTGAGATAAATCCTGACGACATCGTGATGTTCGGCTCGTATTTCGTGGTAAATCCGGTGCTCCGTCCAAAGACTCTGAAATTTTTGCAGTATGCACACGAGCGCGGCGCAATTCTGTATTACGACATAAATTATCGCGCCAATCACAAGGATGAGTTCGTGCGACTTCAGTCGTCAATCCTCGAAAATATGGAGATGTGCAGCGTCTTCCGCGGCTCGGCCGACGATTTTGATGTGATGTACGGAATGCACGATGCCGACCGCCTTTTCAACGAGAAACTTAAGTTTCATGTGCCTTGCTTCATCTGTACCAACGCCGGAAAGAGCGTTTCGCTTCGCACGGCAAACTTCAGCGGCGAGTACGATGTAAAGCAGGTTGAGACGGTTAGCACAATCGGCGCGGGCGACAACTTCAACGCCGGCTTCGTTTACGGTCTGATTAAGTATGATGTCTGCAAGAACGACCTTCAGAATCTGTCGGCAGAGCAATGGCAAAAACTCATAGAGTGCGCCACCGATTTCTCGGCCGAGGTGTGCCAGAGCGTTAACAATTCGGTTTCGAAAGAATTCGGCGAAAGCCACAGACTATAACAAAAAAATGCCTTTCATTCTGTTTGTTTTCTGAATGAAAGGCATTTCTTTTTTATCCTGCGTTTCGCATCTGCTCGAGAAGCGATTTCTGCTTTTCCGACAGCGACTCGGGAAGCGTAACGTTGTACGTTATAATAAGGTCGGAATAATATCCGTTGCTCTTCGGCTTGCCCTTTCCGGCAAGTTTTACCTTTGTGCCGTTTTGCGTGCAAGGCTTAACCTTCAGCTTGATTTTGCTGCCGCTTGGAGTCTGAACGATGACTTCGCCGCCAAGCAGGGCAGTGTACATGTCGATGTTTACGGTGCTTTGTGTTTCGTCGGGTTCTGGCTGAGAATGACAACTGCCGCCGCAGCCTCCCGAGCTTCGTCTTCTGCTACCGCCCATTCCGCCAAACATCTGACTGAAGATGTCGCCGAGGTCGGACGTGTTGAATCCGCCTCCGAAAGGATTTCCGCCGCCAAACGGATTGCCTCCTCCAAAGCCGCCGGCACCTCCAAACGGATCGCCGCCCATCTTGCTCATGTTCTCCCAATTTTCGCCATACTGGTCGTAAAGCTTGCGCTTGTTCTCGTCGCCCAGCACGTTGTAGGCCTCCTGAAGCTTCTTGAACTTGGCTTCGGCCTTCGGGTCGTCGGGATGCAAGTCGGGATGGAACTGCTTGCTTCTCTTGCGGTAGGCACTCTTTATGTCCTTCTGCGGAGTGTTTCTGTCAATACCTAGAACTTTGTAGTAATCAACTGCCATAATAGTTTTTTTTGTTTTGCACTCTGCAAAATAAATGCCATTCAGTTGCACGAAACGCGATTTTTTGCTAAATTCGCATTACAAATAACAGATGATGGGAAACAATAAGGAAGTCAGACTAAAATTCGTTCATTGTACAGATATTCACGGCAATTATTTTCCGTACGATTTCATTCGCGACCGCTCGGGAAATGCCAGCATCGGAAGCCTGTGCCGACTGCATACTTTCGTTAGCGAGCAGCGCGAGAAATACAAAGACGCGCTCGTTCTGCTCGACGGCGGCGACACGCTTCAGGGACAGCCGTCGGCTTATTTCTACAATGTTGTTGATACGCGCTCAAAGCATCTTGCGGCGCAGATGATGAACTACATGAAATTCGATGCCTGCACCATCGGAAACCACGACATCGAGACGGGGCACGAGGTTTACGACCGTTTTGTTGAGCAATGCGATTTTCCGATTTTGGCGGCAAATATTCTGAATGAAAAGACTGGCGAGCCTTATTTTACACCTTATATAATAATCAATCGCGAAGGCGTTAAGATTGCCGTGCTCGGACTCACGTCGCCGATGCTTGCCAACTGGTTTCCGCACAGACTTTGGAGTGGCTTGAAGCCTGTCGATATGCTCGAATCTGCAAAATATTGGGTGAGTCGCATCAAGGAAGAAGAGAAACCGGATGTTCTCGTTGGTTTGTTCCACTCGGGCAAGGACGAGGGAATGGTGATGCCCGACGGCAAGGAGAACGCATCGTGGGAGGTGGCTCAGCAAGTGCCAGGATTCGACATCGTTTTCTTTGGACACGACCATGTGCGCCGTCTCGACTGGGTTGAGAACATCAGCGGCGAAAAGGTCTGCTGCATCGACCCGGGAGCCAATGCCTACAAGGTGAGCGATGTGGAGATGATTGTTACGAAGTGCGACGGCAAGGTTGTTGACAAGAAGATTACTCCGCAGCTTGCCGACATTCACGACTTAGACATCAACGGTAACGAGCTGTTCCAGCAGTTCCGTGCGCAGTATTATGCCGTAAAGAGTTACGTTTCTCATCGTGTGGGTGAGATTAAGCATCAGATTGAGGAAAACAAGGCGTATTTCGGCCCTTGCGCCTTTGTCGATTTCATTCATCAGGTGCAGCTCGACAAAACGGGGGCTGATGTGAGTTTTGCTGCGCCTCTTTCATACAATTCGGTGCTTCGCGGCGGCGCGCTTACCATGCGCGATATGTTCAAGTTCTACCGGTACGAGAACTCGCTCTACACCATGCGTCTGAAGGGCAGCGAGATAAAGGACTATCTGGAATACAGCTACATGAAGTGGGTAGATGTGATGACTTCGCCCGACGATCATCTTTTGCTTCTCGACACTACGAATGCGCCGCGCCATTACGGTTTCAAGAATCCGAATTTCAACTTCGATTCGGCTGTCGGAATCGTCTATGAGGTTGATGTAACCAAGCCTGCCGGTGAGAAGATTTCGATAAAAAGTATGCGAAACGGCGAGCCTTTCAGCATGGATGCCGACTATACGGTGGCGATGAACGCCTATCGTGCCAACGGCGGCGGCGAGATTCTGACAAAGGGCTGCGGAATTCCGCACGATGAACTGGAAAGCAGGGTGGTTGACGCCACGCCTTACGACATAAGATATTACATTACCGAATATATCGAAAAGAAACAGCGAATTGACCCAAAACCGTTCAATAGCTGGAAGTTCGTGCCAGAGGATTGGTGCCGAAAGGCGGCTGCGAGAGATGCCCGCCTGCTCTTCGACGACTAATTTTTCTGTTCGCAGAAGCCGATAAGCTGGTCGTATCTCGCACCGAAAGGATGGTAATATACGAAAATCTGATATTCGTTCCGGGTTTCGTAGAAATTGCCTTCGATGTCGGCGAGTGGCTTACCCTTTTGGTTGGTATACAGATAGTTATACTGGCCTTGTTTAAGCAATACGGCCTGTTCGTAGCGTTGAGTAAGTGGATTGTACAGCATTTCGTACTCCGGAATGAAGCATCCGCCGGTAAACGCACCGTTTATAAAAACTCGCTGATTTACAGGAGGTTCGCTTTTTAGGCAGAAGTGAACGAGCATATAGTCGCTTTCGGTGTCGATGTCTTCGCGGTTGTCGTTTCGGATGTAGAAGAGACCGTTTTTGTCCTCGTCGTACGAGTAATTCTTGCGTGGCTCATCTTCGAACAGAAATACGTCGAAATGTTCTTCCGCCTTGTTCCATCTTATGCGGTCAACGCCCATCGTTCCGTTAAGGTGGTTTGTAACTTCGAATCGTCGGTATTCGTTGTTTCCGTCGAAAATCAAATCTCTGTTGTGCTCAAATTTCAGAGCCGAACTGCTTATGTAGCTTGGCTCGACGCTCCGTCGGGTTTCGTATCGTCGGTTTTGCGTAACGATGGTGGTCAGTTCCGTTTTGCAGTCGTTAATGCGCATCGTCGTCAGATTCATGTTGATGTCGAGTTGCTGGCTCGTTGTCCGGTTGTTGATGTCGGTGTTCCCCGAGATTGTAGCTCCGACCAGAATTTTTCTGTCTACGACGTAGAAATTCGTGGTAAACGACGGCTCCTCTTCGCTTTTTCCGTCCTCGAAGACGATAAGTTTGTAATTTCCAGATAGTTTGAACTTAATCTGCTCGTTTGGCAGCGCGATGGAGTAGTGGTTGAACGGGACGGTCGTGTTCATCGATTGGGCATAATCGTCGATAGTCTGGTCGTTAAATCCGCTGATGTATTCCGAGTCGAGCATGTCGGTTGGCTGCCAGTTGCGGTCGCAGTGGCGAATGGTGTAATGAAACTTCCGGTAATCGTGCGACAGTTCGTCGAACGAGATGTTTATCTGCATATCGTCGTTCAGTCCGATTATCGGCAGCTGGCTCCAGTCGTTGTTTGCCACGCATTGAACCGAGTGGATGTTGCGGTCGCTCACAACCGTGTTTTGAGCCTTGGCTGCCGTGCAGATAAAGGTTGTCGTTATGATTAGCCAGATGTTTTTCATTACTTAAAATTTAGTTCGGAGAATGTCTTTTTTCCGCTCAGATGATAGGCCTTCAGCAGGCTTTTATCCCACCATTCAGCCGGATATTTATTCGTGGCGAGAGCCATGTTCTGTTTTCGGATGTCCTTGTATAGCGTCTTTCGGAGTTTCTTGAACTCCTTTCGCGCTCTGATAACCGCCTTGGCATCGCCCATCTGCATCTTCAGGGCAAAGACAATCACCGCAAGCATGTCGAACCAGAACCGGACAATCATGACGCGCTTCAGGCAATCGTCTGGAACATTCTTGTAGAGCATCAGCAGATTGTTACGGAAGTTCAGAAACGTCTTGAACGGATTGTTCTTCGGAAGAGTTCCGCCGCCAATGTGGAAGACTTTGCTGTCGGGGATGCAGACGATGCCTCTGCCGCGCGAACGGAGTCGCCAGCAGAAGTCAATCTCTTCCATGTGGGCGAAGAATTTCGGGTCGAGTCCGCCCACGCTGTGAAAATCGGCCGAGCGGACCATCAGAGCCGCGCCCGTTGCCCACATAACCGATGCCGGCTCGTCGTACTGCCCGTTGTCCTTCTCGACCGTGTCGAACAGACGGCCGCGGCAGAATGGGTAGCCGTACTTGTCGATGAATCCGCCGGCAGCTCCGGCATATTCGAAGGTCGAATGGTCGTGCGCGCTCAGAATCTTAGGCTGGCACGCCGCCACATCCGGGTTTGAGTCGAGATACTGAAGCATCGGCTCAATCCAATTTTCTGTAACCTCAACGTCGCTGTTCAGCAGAACGTAATATTCGGCCTCGATGCGCTTTAGGGCGATGTTGTAGCCTTGCGCAAAGCCGTAGTTCATGTCGAGCTGTTCAATTCTCACGCCCGAAAACTCGGCTTTCAGCATTTCTACCGATGAGTCGGTTGATGCATTGTCAGCAACACAGACTTCAATATCCTCGCCATTGCTGAATTTTAGCACTGATGGGAGATATTTTCTCAGCATCTCCTTGCCGTTCCAGTTCAGGATTACGATTGAGACCTTTTTCATGCTAAAACTCCTTCAAGTGCGGTTTTGTTGTGGTTGAAGCCTTTCAGTTCGACGTTTACTATGGTGTTTATCAACTCCATGTTCTCGTCGGTCGGCTCAATCTCAACCTTTATATAATTATCTGTAAATCCGTGGATTGGCATACCAGCCTTTGGCTTTTCGAGCAGAACGGGGCGTGTCGTTCCAATGAATCTCTGGTAAAAATCGTGCAGTTTTTTGTCCGATAGGGCCAGAAGTCGCTGACTGCGCTCGTGCTTGACTTCGGGCGATACCACATGATCGATTTTCAGAGCCTGAGTGCCCGGACGCTCGCTGTAGCTGAACACGTGCAGCTGTGAGATTGGCAGCGACTCGATGAATCGGTAGGCCTCTTCAAAATATTCATCGGTCTCGCCTCGCGTGCCCACGATTACGTCTACGCCAAAGAATACATCTGGCATCTTCTGGCGAATGTAGTTGATTTTCTCGGCAAAGAATTCGGTTGTGTATCGGCGGTGCATCAGCTTCAATACGCTGTTGCTTCCGCTTTGCAACGGAATGTGAAAGTGCGGCATGAATGCTTTCGACTCTGCGCAATAGTCTACAATCTCGTTCGTAATCAGATTTGGCTCGATTGATGAGATTCGGTATCTTTCAATGCCTTCAACCTGGTCAAGAGCCTTTACAAGGTCTACGAATTTCTCGTTTGTAGAGTGTCCGAAGTCGCCAATGTTCACGCCCGTCAGAACAATTTCCTTTCCGCCTTCCTGAACCACTTCTTCGGCTTGTTTCACGAGCGATGCGATAGAGCCGTTGCGGCTGTTTCCGCGTGCAATGGGAATGGTGCAGTAGGTGCAATAGTAGTTGCAGCCGTCTTGCACCTTCAGAAAATATCGGGTGCGGTCGCCGCATGAGCATGACGGCGCGAACGACTTGATGTCCTTCGTTGCCACCTGATGAAATTCGTGCAGATGAGAGTCGCCGTTGCCGTTCTGCATCCGCTGAACCATAGCTTCGGACATATATTCGATTATCTGTCCCTTCTGCTCGGCTCCCAAAACAAGATCGACGCCCTTTATGGCTGCCACCTGCTCGGGCTTGAGCTGTGCGTAGCATCCGATAACCACGACAAACGCTCCCGGATTCTCGCGGACGAGTTTGTTTATGGCGTGGCGGCCTTTCTGGTCGGCAACCTCGGTAACCGAGCATGTGTTGATTATGCAGATGTCGGCAATTTCGTTTTCTCCGGCTTTTTCAACGCCAATGTTCTTAAGCGACTTGCCTATCGACGAAGTCTCGGCAAAGTTCAGCTTGCATCCGAGCGTGTAGAAAGCCACTTTTTTATGCTGGAATATTGATAAATCAATCATCTTTTACCTTATAATATATCTTTGGCAAAGATACTGCAAAACGATAGCCTGACAAAATAAAATGAATTTAATTTTTGTGTAAAAACACTATTGTAGAACATTTTTATTGCGTTTTATTTCAACCGTATTGTTTGAAGTGCTAAAGTAATGCTAAAAAAGTGTGTCTGTAAAGTATTGAAAAATAAATAGTTATAAAAAAGTTACAAAAAGAGTGAAAAAAACTTCAAAAAAAATATACGTTGTATCAAAAAAGTGATTACTTTTGCATCGTTTTAATAAGCAAATGATTGTTTTACAGATTTAAAAAGCAAAAAAAATGAAGAAACTTGTATTTTTGTTCGTAGCTTTCGCAGCTATCTCTTTGGCTTCATGTAATGGTGGTAAGAACGACGCTGCTGCTAACGCAGCTGATTCTGACTCTGTAGCAGTTGACACTACTGCTGCTGACACTGTTGCTTGCGATTCAACAGCTGCTGATTCTGCTGCTGTAAAGTAATTTACGAACAGTAAGAAATTAAAGGCTTGTTACACTAAGTGTAGCGAGCCTTTTTTTGTTTTGTAAGGCGAAAACTGTGCTCATTCGTCAGAAATTTTACTATCTTTGTAGCTGAAAAATGTAATAATATGGAACTTTCTATTGTATCGCCAATATATCGCGGAGAGAAAATGCTCGACGAACTTGTTCGCCGGATAATCGAGTCTGTAAAAGATATAACGGAAGATTTTGAAATTATTCTTGTAAACGATTGCTCGCCAGATAATTCGTGGAAAAAAATCGTTCAGCTCTGTAACGAAAACAAAAAGGTGAAGGGTGTGAATCTCTCGCGAAATTTCGGCCAGCACTACGCAATTACTGCCGGATTGTCGAAAACATCAGGCGACTGGGTTGTGGTTATGGATTGCGACCTTCAGGATCGTCCCGAAGAAATCCCGAACCTTTATGCTAAGGCAAAGGAGGGATTCGACTCGGTCTTTGCACAGCGCGTTGAGCGTCAGGATACTTTCATGAAACGACTTTCGAGCGCGGCTTTCTATTTTGTTTTCTCTTTCCTGACAGATTCAAAGCAAGACAAAAGCGTGGCGAATTTCGGAATATATAACCGCAGGGTAGTAAGTGCCATTTTGTCGATGGGCGACAGCATCCGATATTTTCCGATTATGGCTCAATGGGTTGGTTTCCGCAAAGGCTATCTGCCCGTTCAACATGCCGAGAGACAGGTCGGCTCATCGTCATACAGTTTCTTCAAGCTTATGCGACTTGCAAGCGACAATATGATTGGCTTCTCAGACAAGCCGCTAAGGCTTATGCTTACATTTGGTTTTTATGTCGTAATCGGTTCGTTGCTTGTTGCTTTGTATTACTTCATAAAGTGGTGTTTGGGCTTGATTGCGGTCGATGGTTTCACAACGATGGTAATCTCTTTGTGGCTCATCGCCGGAATTCTTACTATGATGCTGGGAATCACTGGATTGTATATCGGAAAAATTTTTGACAGAGTGAAAGGCCGTCCAGTCTTCATTATTGGTGAGACTATAAATTTTTCAGAAAAATGATACAGTTGGTACAGTGGGATACTGATAATTTCGGGTTCAAGGTCGGAAATCTTGTTCCTGATGCCGATATAACGAAGCTATGGCTTGATGCCGAACTTGCGGAAGCCAAAAAACAAGGCTACGAACTGCTTTATCTCAAGGGCGGCTCAATTCCCGAAAATTTGATGTCTGAAAATATTCTCTTAGCCGATGAAAAGGTTGTATATCAGCAGAATATTAAAGCATCTGACAGGCATTTATCCAACGAAAACGTTGTTAGTATAAAGAATCGCGAGTTGTCAGACGAGCTTCTTGCGCTTGCCTATGAAAGCGGAAAATATTCGCGCTATAATATCGACAAAAAGCTGCCTTCTTCGGTGTTCAAGACCCTTTATCGCTTGTGGATGGAACGCTCGCTAAACGGGGCAATTGCTACCGATGTGCTCGGCTTCTGCCAGTCTGGCAGTTGCGAAGGCATGTTGACTTATAAAAAAGAGGAAAACTGCGTGGATATCGGTTTGATTGCTGTAAGTCCGACGGTGGCTGGTCGTGGTGTAGGCTCAAGAATAATGCAGACCTTTTTGTCGAAGTTCGAAGTCGGAACACATATCGAGGTTGCCACTCAGAAACGAAACACTGTGGCGTGTCGCTATTACGAGAAGAACGGCTTTGAAGTGAAGTCGGTAACAAACATTTATCACATCTGGCTTAAATGAAGAATTTGTCGATAGGCAGAGTGTGCCTGCTTTTGTTTGCCTTTGCTGTTTATTCTAGTTCAATATTGTTCAGCAAGATGGCCTCTCTGCACGAGGTAATGTCGTTTGGCTATATCTTGTTTTTTGCAGGAGTCGTTCTTGCACTTGGAGTGTACGCCGTGCTGTGGCAGAGGATTCTGTCGTTCATGCAGCTTAATACGGCATTCTTGTGCAAGAGCGTTACAATTGTGATGGTTATGTTGCTTTCGTACTTGTTTTTTGCCGAACAAATATCGGTCTATAACGTATGCGGAGCATTATGTATAATGTTAGGATTGTTTGTGCTGGCATGGAGAAAATGACATTTTTTTACGCTCTACTGATTTTCGGCATCTTTGCCTCGTCGTGCAGCCAGATTCTTCTGAAGAAAAGTGCTGACATAAAACATCGCTCATGGATAGCCTCGATGCTCAACTGGCGGGTTATAACGGCGTATCTGATATTCTTCTCATCGCTGTTCATTAACATCACGGCAATGGGCAACGGCGTTGAAATGAAAGAATTGCCGATAATGGAATCGCTCGGCTATGTCTTTGTTCCGATTTTGTCGTATTTCTTCATTGGAGAGAAGATAACGAAGCGTGTTTGTCTGTCGATGGTACTTATATTGTTGGGCATTTATGTGTTCTATCTGAAATAATTGTATTATTTTGTATTTAAATTTAGAATATTTGTGGAACAGATACCTTTTAACAAGCCATTCCTTACAGGTAAGGAGGCACATTATATGTATCAGGCGGTTTATACAGGAAAACTGTCGGGCAACGGTTTTTTTACAAAAAAATGCCAGAAGTTTTTCGAAGACAAGTATGGTTTTAAGAAAGCATTGCTTACAACATCTTGTACCGATGCGCTTGAGATGTGCGCAATTCTCTGTAATGTAGGTCCGGGTGATGAGGTTATCGTTCCTTCATATACGTTTGTTTCGTCGGCATTGGCTTTTGTCCGTCAGGGATGCAAGATTGTCTTTGCCGATTCGATGGAAAGCAATCCTAATATCGATGCCGATAAACTTGAGGCTCTCATAACTACTCGAACAAAAGTCATCGTTCCGGTTCATTATGCCGGGGTTGCGTGTGATATGGACAAAATAATGGAGATTGCCGACAAACACAATCTTCTTGTGGTTGAAGATGCGGCTCAGGCAATCGATTCTTACTACAAGGGCAGACCACTTGGGACTATCGGACACTTGTCAGCCTTCTCGTTCCACGAAACAAAAAATATCATTTCTGGAGAAGGCGGAATGTTGGGAATAAACGATGAGCGATTCATCCGTCGTTCTGAAATTATTTGGGAGAAGGGAACAAACCGTTCGGAGTTTTTCCGTGGCGAAGTTAATAAATATGGTTGGTGCGACACTGGCTCGTCGTTCCTTCCTTCCGAGGTGGTTAGTGCATTCTTGTGGGCGCAGCTTGAGAGTATGCAGCAGATTCAGGATAAACGCAGACTGCTGTGGAACCAGTATTTCGCAGGGCTTCAGACTTTGGCTGCAAGCGGAAAAATCAGACTTCCGCAGATTCCGGGATATGCAACAAACAATGCTCACATGTTCTATCTCGTGTGTCGCAATCTTGAGGAAAGAACAGGCTTGATAAAATATCTGAAAGAACATAGTGTTTTAAGCGTGTTCCATTATCTTAGCTTGCACAAGAGCGAGTATTACACTTCTAATTATACCGAGATTCCAGATTTGCCGTATTGCGACAAGTATGCCGACTGTATTGTTCGTATGCCAATGTTCTATGAACTCACATTGGGGCAGGTTGATTATATTGTTGGTTTGATAAAGGAATATTTTAATAAGATATAAAATGCCATTATGTTGAACATAAACAACAGAAGATCAATATTTATACTAATAGCTATATTGTTATTTAATATCGCTTTTTTTGTACTTATAGTCAATGTTTTTCCTGTAAGGTTTGAAGAATGTGACGATGTCATAATGGCTAGTATCGCTAACGGTACATATCTAGGAGAGCCAAATTGTCATTTGGTTTATATGAATGCTTTGTACGGTTGTTTTTTAGTTTTTTGGTATAAACTTGTTCCGTCGGTTGAGTGGTATACTTATTTGTTGGCATTCTTTCAGATACTATCAGTTACGGTTGCATCGTATTATACAATAAAGGATGTTAAGTCAAAGGTGTTAAAGGCTTCCTTGCTGTTTGTGTTATATTCGGTATGGAGCTATATAATATTTTATCTTCAATTTACAACAGTTGCTGGGGTCTTGGCTATGGCTTCGATGATCCTGTTGCAAAAACGGCATTTTGGTTTAGGGGCATTGTTCTTTTTGATATCGTTCTTGGTTCGGTATCATTGTGCCGGAATGATTTTTATATTGTCAGTTCCAATTCTCGTTTATGAGTTTGGCAAGGGGTGGAAAAGTTATCTGAAGATTGGGGTGATTCTTTGTGTGGCTGGAATTTTACATCTGGGAAACAATGCTTTTTACCTGGACAGGGAATGGAAGGAGTATAAAGAATACAATGAAATCAGAGGAAAGATTTCTGATAATCCAAATAGGGAGAAATGTAAGCCTGAAATGTTGAAAATAATGTCAGTGAGCGACTATTATTTGTTCCGTAAATTCTTTCAGGATCCAGATATTTTAACAACAGATGTTTTGAGGAAAACATATGAAGTTTTAGACTCAAATACTTTTGATAATAAGGTAGACAATATATCGGAGAATTTTTTGAAAAAATATTGGAAGATGATATTTGTCAATTTTGTTGTGATGCTAACTTTCATTTTCGGGTGCAACAATAAAAGATTTATTTATATTTCTGTAGTTTCTTACATCTTGTGGGTGCTGTTGCTTTGTTATGTTTCAATGAACAGTATGCCAAAATATAGGGTTGTAATATCTTCAATATTGCCTTTGTTTTGGTTGTGTATAGTTGCTTCTGGATATTTAAAGAAATATAGTATAATGCTATATCTTTCGTTTCTATTGTTTTTCGTAAGTTACATTGGTTTTGTACGTGATATTAGAGGGTGGATTTATTATATAAAGACAGTAAAATATGAAGATGAATTTGCGGATTTGCCAATATGCGGAGAATGGAAAAAGTACAGATGTGTTCCTTATCAGTATGAAATAGGGGTTGAATTTCATTCGCGTCCATTTAATATGAGAAAGCAATATGAAGGTTGTAGTATCATATATATTGCTTGGTTGGCTAAGTATCCATTAAAAACAGGCTATTTTACTTATAAGGATTTCTTAAATGGCGACGTGTTGCTTTTTTCTCCAAAAAAATACGATACAACTAATCTCCAGAACTCAATAAAAGAGCATTATTTAATAGACACGGACACCGTTCATGTAAAGGAAACTGAAAATTATGCCTTGATTAAGTTTGTCAAGAAATAGAATTGTTGTTCAACTCAAAATGATAATCGGATAAATTTTATTATATTTGCCTGATAATTATTTTTGATGAAGATTCTGTTTATAACCAATACATTTCCGCCAAACATTTGTGGGGTGGGCGATTATACATTTTTTCTGTGCCGCCAATTCGTACAGAATGGCGACAAGTGCGTCGTCGTGTGCCGGAGGGATGATTGCCAAAGAGATGCCATCGAAGGCGTTTCTGTCTACTCTGTGGTTGAAAAATGGAACAAGAATGCAGGCAACATCGTGTTTGACATAATCGAAAAAGAAAAGCCTGATGTCATCTCGCTTCAGTATGTGCCTCACGGATTTGATGCTAAAGGACTGCCTTTCGGCTTGGTTCCGATTATGCGCGATATCCATAAAACAGGGATTCCGATATTTACTTTCGTACACGAACCTTTCGTTATGATAAACGATTGTAATCCAAAGCATTTGCTTGTGGCTATTTGCGAAAGGTTTATCACAGGCTATGTCATAAAGAAAAGTGCAAAGGTTGCGACAAGCATACAGAATTACAAGAACAGAATATCGTTCTATTGCAAATCGGCAAGACTGATTCCGATAGCTCCGAATATCCCGATGCAGACAATCGATGATGAGAAAAAGAACATCCTCAGGAATAAGATTGGTGCATGTGGAAAGCAAGTCGTTGCGCTGTTTGGTATGCGCGACAAGTCTGCCGTGCTGAAAGCAGTTTCAAACATAGTAGAAAGCGGGAAAAACGTTCAGCTTCTACTTCTCGGCAAGTCCGATTGGAAAGGCAAACTGCCTGATTGGATTTACAGAACCGGCAAACTTTCGGCTGAAGAACTTGCCGAATATTTTAACATCGTAGACGTGTTTGTTTTGCCCGAGAAGGTCAGTCGCCGACTGAAGCGCGGCGGTGCTTGTCTGAAGAGCGGCTCTCTTGCTGCGGCTATTCAGTATCGTTTGCCGATTCTAACGGCTTGCGGCGACCATACCGACGATGTGTTGAAGGACAAACTTCTGTTTGCCGACTTCAGCAATGTCGATGATGTTGAACAGAAACTGTCGCTCTTGCTCGGCGACCAGTCGTTAAGAGCTAAATTGAGTTCCGGCTACGGCGATTTGTCGGAAAAACTCACATGGGAATACACATTTCAGCAGTACAAACAGATAATAAGCGAGATTGGTTTATGAACAGAGGAATAGTTGTCCATCCTACAGGAAACGCAAATGTCAGGGCGGTACTCGACGGTTTCAGTTCGCACGGATTGCTGGGCGAGTTTCACACAACGGTGGGCTGCGTGCCGGGCAATGTTTTCTGTCGGCTGTCTGATTTTCCGGGTATGTCGATGCTGAAACGGCGCGGCTATTCTTCCGAAATCGCTTCTGCGCTGAAAATGCATCCGTGGCGCGAACTCGGCCGTATTTTTGCTCAGAAGGCTCATCTGTCGAGCATGATTGGGCATGAACGCGGCATTTTTTCGGTAGATAAAATCTATCAGAACATCGATAAATACTCAAAAAATGCTCTTTTGAACAAGGATTTTTCGTTCGTTTACGGATATGAGGATGGCATCGAATCGACCTTTGCCGAGGCGAAAAAGGTGAAAATTCCGTGTTTTTACGACCTTCCTATAGGATATTGGCGTGCCATGCGCGAATGTCTTTCGCCCGAGATGGAGAAAAATCCGGATTGGAATCCGACTTTGGGCGGTTTCGACGATTCTGATGCAAAACTCCGACGCAAGGACAATGAACTGGCGATGGCCGATGTAATCTATGTGGCAAGCAGTTTTACAAAGAAAACTCTCGAACTTTATCCCGGCAAATTAGCACCGGTTGAGGTCGTGCCTTATGGCTTTCCTGAGGTAAACAGAAATCGCGAATATTCGAGTCCTCACGGCCGGAAAATCCGTTTGTTGTATGTCGGCGGACTTAGTCAGCGTAAGGGCTTGTCGTATATGTTCGATGCTATCGAAGGCTTGGAGCGCCACGTTGAGTTAACCGTTGTTGGACTCGGAAACATCGGCGGAACACCGATATTGAAGTCTAAATTGCAGAAATGTAACTACATACCTTCGCTAAGTCATGAAAATGTGCTATCTTTGATGGCTCAATCGGACGTGCTGTTGTTTCCTTCGTTGTTCGAGGGTTTCGGACTCGTCGTTACCGAGGCAATGTCGCAGGGAACTCCGGTCATTACAACCGAGCGTACATGCGGCCCCGACATCATCGAGAGCGGCAGCGACGGATGGCTCGTAAATGCAGCCAATTCAGCCCCGATAAGAGAGCGGATTGAGGACATCATTTTGCATCCCGAGATGCTGGCTCAGGTAGGAAAGTCGGCAATGAACACCGCCGCAGGCAGACCGTGGAATGTTTATAGCGAAGCAATGGCAAAATCGGTAGAGAAACATCTGAAAGAATGGAATTTAGAATAAGCTGGGAACTGTTAGACAGATATATTGAAAAGGATCAGTATCTTATCCATAAACGTGCTATTTGGATTTATCTGATTCTTCTGATATTCGAGGGAGCACTCCGAAAGTGGTTCCTCACTCCGCTTGCCACCCCATTACTTCTGTGTCGTGAGCCTATCGTGCTCTGGCTTGTATGGGAGGCTTTGCGTCGCGGATGGATTCGCGACGGAATTGCCCAGCTTATGATGATTATAACCGTGCCGATGTTCCTGATATCATTGGCATTCGGCCACCACACGGTGAGTTGTGCCTTGTTTGGAGCCAGAATCTATTTTTGTCATTTTCCGATGATGTTCATAATTGGCAAAGTCTTGACTCGTAAGGATTTGCTTACGATGGGCAAGTTCATCTTGTATTGTTCAATACCGATGACAATGCTGATTATGTGGCAGTTCTATTCGCCAATGGATTCGTGGGTAAACCGAGGCGTTGGTGGCGAAGGAACAGCTTCGTACCTTGGTGCAATGGGCTTTAACCGTTCTTCTGGAACATTCTCGTTCACATCTGGAGTGTCACTATGGCTTGGAATGGTTGGCGCATTCATGGGCTATTTTCTTTTGATGAACAACTATCTCACGGAGAGGGCGGCAATAAACAAATATGTGCTGTTTGTTGCGCTCGGATTCTATATTCTCGCTATTCCATTTTCAATTTCCAGAACGGCATACTATCAGTGTATGGTGGAATGTATTTTCTTGGTCTATGTCATGATGATTCATCGAAAAATGCAGAGTCGTGCCATACAGACTGGCTTGTTCATAATTGTGGCGGCGGCGGCCGTGATGCTGTCAGGCTGGATGGAAGATAGTTCGGCTGCTTTCAGTGCCCGCATTGATGAGGCTAACGAGATTGAGGGAGGTGTACAGAGTGCCTTGGGAGGACGATATGCCGGTGGTTTCCTGAATGCCGTGTTCAACTCCTATGCTCCACTCTGGGGTGTCGGACTTGGTGCCGGAACAAGTACAGGAGCGCAGTTGCTGGGTGGTAGCAGTATGTTCGCATTCATGAACGGCGAAAATGAGTGGGGACGTGTTATGACTGAAAGCGGATATGTTTTCGGACTGATGGTTATTGCTTTGCGATGTGCTTTCGGTCTTGATGTCTTTATAAAGTCGCACAGAATGCTAAACAGAGGCAACGATATGTTGCCGTGGATGCTTTGCGCCTTTATGCTTCTTAACGAGCCTCAGGGACAGCTCGGAGTTCCTACAAACTTAGGATTTGCCGTCATTTCGGGCGGATTCGCCTTGGCGGCATGTAATACTCATAAAACAAGATAGCAATGACTAATCAGAGAATCAAATACTGGGACAACATAAAAGGATTTACCATATTGCTTGTGCTTTGGGGGCATCTCATTCAGGCGATATATGGTTACGATTATGCGGCGGCGTCGGCAAATCTCGTCTACGGAATTATCTACAGTTTTCACATGGCCCTGTTCTTCATGGTAAGCGGATATTTTTCGTGTTACGATGGCAGGGAGATGAATGTTCTGTCTGTTCTGAAGAAGAAGTCGGCAGGCTTGCTGATACCTTTCTTTGTTGTTGGCGGACTTTATGTTTATTATTGTTACAGTTCGCTTCCTTATGCAATTTTGTTTGCAAATGCAAAGTATGGATATTGGTATTTGTTTGTTCTGTTTGAACTTGCTATAATAAACATCTTCTACCATCTTCTGAAGTCTGTTTGGAAGAAATTTCGATATGGATTTTTGCTAGATGTTCTGTTTTGGCTCGTTTTCTTTGCGATTGCTGTGGTTGCAAATAAAATGTCGCCGCATGTAGTTTCTGGCTTTTTCTCGCTTAAGCATCTTGCCGGAAATCTGCCATTCTTCGCTTTTGGCTTGTTCTTGAACAGACTGCGCGTTTTCAATGTCCTTACAGACAAGAAAGTTACTGTAGCCTTGTTTTGTTTATATTTGTTTCTGCTTGTGCATGTTTATCCCGATTCAATATCAGAAAAAGGTATTTTCAAGGATATTGCGCGCATCTCGGCTGTTGTCGTGATGCTTGGATTTTTCTATAATCTGCGGAATATCAGATTGTTGGATAGATTGTTCAATAGCTTCGGAAAATCGTCGCTCGATATTTACGTTTTCCATTATTATTTCTTGATTTTGTGGCTTTGGTATGGTATGAACGCAACTAGGTCAATCACAATCAAGTGGAGCGATTTAGAAAAAGATATTTGTACGTTGATTGGTGCCGTTGCCATTGCATTTGTTTGCATGATTATCGGAAAATTACTGCGCGCCAATCGTCTGACTGCATTCGTTTTTCTTGGACAAATGCAGAAGAAAACAAAGCCAGAGGAATCTGTTACATTCCATTTTCGCAACAGAAAATGCGGATTTTCTATCGCACACGTTTTTGAGCCTGTCGTAGGTCGGTTGTCGGACGAGTGGAAGGTTGGCACGACCGAAATGCCATCGCCTAATTCTATGCCGTGGGATGTTCTGATTAACGGATTCTACGTTTTTCGACACAGAAACAAGCGTGGGGTGAATCATGTAACTGGGCACATTCACGATGCCCTGCTTTTCCTTGGCGGATGCAAGACGGTTCTGACAATTCACGATTTGGTTTTCATTGATAATGTGCGAAATCCGATAAAAAAACTGTACAAATGGCTCTTTTGGCTCTATCTGCCTGTGCGGATGGCCGACAAAGTAACGTGCATCTCTGAACAGACGCGACGGAATTTGCTAAAACATTGTCCGTGGGCAGAGAAGAAAACGGTTGTTATCTACAATTCGGTAGATGAAAAATTCAGTTTCACAGAAAAGAATTTCAATGTCGAATGTCCTGTAATTTTGCACATTGGAACGTTCTGGAACAAGAATCTCGAACGCGTAATCGAGGCTCTCGACGGCATCGATTGCGAACTTAGGATAATCGGCGAGATTTCCGACGAGATAAAAGTCTTGCTGAAAAAGCATAACATCAAGTTCGTGCAGAGGGCAAATCTAACGGAAGAGGAAATTGTCGAAGAATACAAATTGTGCGACATCGTGTCGTTTCCTTCAATTTACGAAGGCTTCGGAATGCCGATTATCGAAGGGCAGAGTGTTGGCCGACCAGTTCTGACATCGCGCATCGAACCGATGACTGAGGTGGCTGGAAATGCGGCATATTTCGTCAATCCAGAGAGCGTTCAGGAGATTTCCGAAGGATTCAGAAAACTTATTTCGGGCGAGAGCTTGAGACAGAAACTCGTATCCGACGGACTTGAGAACATTAAGCGATTCAAACTCTCTTGCATCGTAAGGCAATACGAGGATGTTTATAAAGAAGTCTTGGCAAAATGAAAATTCTACATTACATAAATACGCTCGACCGTTCGTTTGGCGGCACAACGACATACATGCAGATGCTTGCGCTCTCGTTGCGCTCAAGGGCCGAACTTATTTTCGTCGCCGATGCTTCGCAGAATCCTGTTGAAATCTGTGGGGCGAAAGTCATTTTCATGCAGTCGAAATGGTATTCGCGAAGCAGATACAAACAAGAATGGACTGCCATTCTCGATGCCGAAAAGCCCGATGTCGTTCACGTCAATACGATTTGGCTTCCGCAATGTGCGTGGGTGCAGTTGTGGGCCGAACAGAAGGGGTACAAATGCGCGCTCACCGTTCACGGAATGTTGGAACCGTGGATTGTAAACCGCAACCGCTTTAAGAAGAAACTCGGAATGATTTTCTTTCAGAGACGGCAACTGAAGACGGCTTTGTGGCAGACTGTTACGGCCGTGGAGGAGAAAAAACATGTGATTCAGTATTATTCGGATTGTAAAATTGCGGATGTTGCAAACCTCAACATCGATGTTATTCCAATCGGTATAGATTATGAGTCGATAGCCAAAAAGTGTGCAAGTCTGAAATCCGACGGCGAGAAATATATTCTGTTTCTTTCGCGAATCCATCCGAAGAAAGGAATCGAGATTCTTCTTGATTCTTTGTGCCGGGTTCGTGAAAAAATCGTCGGTTATAAGGTGAAAATCGCCGGCGAGGGTGATTCTGCCTATGTCGAAAATCTGAAGAATTTCTGTTCGGATAATAATCTGATTGATATTGTCGAGTTCGTTGGAGGCGTTTATGGCGACGACAAGTGGCGGTTGATTTCGAACGCTTCAGTTCTTGTGTTGCCAACTTACAGCGAGAATTTCGGGCTTGTGATTGCCGAGGCAATGTCGGCTTCTGTCCCAGTAATAACCACGAATACAACGCCCTGGCAGATTCTGACAGATTCGGATAGCGGTTGGTGCGTTCCGGTAGGAGTGGAGCATATCGCTGGTGCGCTGGCTGATTTCGCATCTCTTTCAGCTGATGAATTGCAGCAGAAGGGATGCAACGCGTTCTCTGTTATCAGCCGTGAATATTCTCTCGGAATGATGGGCGAAAAACTGATGTCTTTCTATAATAAAATGTTATCATGAGCAGTGTCGATTTAAGTAAGTTTACTACTGGAAATTTTGACAAGGGTGCGGGATTCATCAAGATTACGCTTTGGTATTTCGTGAATGCGCTTTTTGTCAGGGCTTCGTGGAATCCGTTCATGGGTTTGAAAATCTTTCTTCTGAAGGCTTTCGGTGCAAAGATTGGCAAAGGACTTGTAATCAAGAATGAAGTTCGCATAAAGTTTCCGTGGAAACTTACGATTGGCGACAATGTGTGGCTTGGCGAACGTTGCTGGATTGACAATCTTGATTATGTTACAATCGAAAACAACGTTTGTGTTTCGCAGGATGCACTTCTGATTACGGGAAATCACGATTACACCTTATATAATATGCCGTATCGCAATGCGCCTATTGTTTTGCACGACGGTTGTTGGATTGGTGCAAGGGCAGTGGTTGGCCCTGGAGTGGTTGTAAACAAAAACACAATCCTGACTTTGGGCAGCGTGGCTACCAAAAATCTGGATTGTGATTCTGTTTATCAGGGAGTTCCGGCGGTTTGTGTCCGTAAAAGAACTCTATCTTAGAAAATTCCCCATTTCTTCTTGCGCTTAGGAGGTTCGGTTTCTGAGCGAATCTCCTCTCTGATAAGCTCTTCGAGAGTCTTGTGTTCCGTAATCATCTGGTAAATCATTCCCCAATCCGGAATTCCTCCAAGATTTCTGTCATCGATGAACATGTCGACTTTCAGCTTTCTTGAATAGTTCTTGTTTCCTTCCTGAGTTTCTTCCGGATAGTCCTTGTTTACGGCGTAGAATTCAACGCCGCGTTCCTTGCACCAGTCTACTGCCTCTTGAAGAGTTTTTCCTTCTCTGACCGACCACAGAATGAGTCTGTGCTGGTCTTTTATAAGCATTTTTAGGGTTTGTATAGCGAACGGAATCTCGCGTCCTATTGCTGGATAGCGGTGTTCTACAATCGTTCCGTCAAAATCGACTGCTATTGTCATGATATTATAATTTAATTGTTTTTATCTTTTTCTTCATTGTTGTCGGCACTTTCTCCGTAGCCGTAACCATCCTCGTACAAGCCGTATCCATAGCCGTATCCGCTCTTGCCGTATCCGTATCGTCCATAGCCGTATCGTCCGTAGCCATAGCCGTATCCCTTTCCAGAACTTCCGTATCCGTAGTAATAGCCGTACTTCTTGTTTGTAAGGTCAATGCCGTTGAGCACGAGATTCATGTTTGGCAATTTCTTCGAATCGCGCAAACTATTAATCATGCTGAATGTGGCCTTCGGAGTATAGTCTGCTCTGACTACGTAGATTGATGCGTCTGCCAGATAGCCAAGCTGAAGAGTATCAGACACCTGTCCTACCGGAGCTGTATCGATGATAATCATGTCGTAGATGTTGCGCAGATATGCAACGGCTGCACCGATGTTCTTCTTTGCAAGCAACTCCGATGGGTTAGGCGGAATTGTTCCGGAAGGAAGCAAATCGAGATGGTCGCTGATGCCTGAAGGCATTATCTGTGCCATCAGAGTATCGTAGTCGTTTATGTCGCCAGAAAGATATGCCGTGATACCGCGACGCTTGTCATGTAGTCCGAAAAGACTTATGATTCGTGGTTTACGAATATCAAGACCTATGAGTAGGACCTTGCGTCCTAAAAGCGATTCACTCATGGCTATATTGCTGGCTATGAATGTTTTTCCCTCACCGCTGGATGTGGAGGTCACGAGCAGAACCTTTTGTTTGCCTTCTTCCATCACAAAATCGAGGTTCGTTCGTATTCCTCGGAAGGTTTCAGCCATAAGGTTGTTTGTGTTTGGTTTAACAACGATGGCACGCTCGCCCTGCTTCAGATTCTTGTCTACTGGAACATCGCCCAAAATTGGAATTGTTGTCAGTTTTTCGATGTCTGAACGTCCCTCAATCTTGTAGCGGAACATTGCCAGAATGAAGAGGATTGTAGATGGTATAGTGAAGCCGATGGCTGTTGCGCTTACCCAAATCATCTGTTCCTTTGGATAAATCTGACCAGCGAAATAAGGGTCGTCGACAAGTTTAGCCTTGTCGGCTGTTGCAGCCATTGTGATGGAGTTTTCCTCGCGTTTCTGCAACAGCATTATGTACAAGCCTGCCTTCACGTCCTGCTGGCGAGAGAAGTTGGCAAGAATTCGCTGTTTTGAAGGAGTTGCGATAACCTTGCTATTCTCTTCATTTATACGCTTTGTAAGGTCTTTCTTGTTTAGGTTGATGCCGTATCTTGCACTTGTAATTGCGGCCTTGATGTTGTTCATGCACTGCTCCAAGTCGAGAGTTTTCTGAACAACCACAGGACTTGTCTCCGAACTGTTTCGCATCAGTCTGGTACGTTCTTTCAAGTCCTTGTTATATTCGTTTACGAGTGCCGTTATCGTTCCGTCCTGAATACCGATATTATTAGGAATAAGCTGCATGTGGTTCTCCTTCTTGTTGATGTATTCGGAGAGGGCTGTGAGCATGCCGAGTTGCATGTTCAGTTCGGTAACTCTTTCCTGATATTCTATTTTCTTTTCGTATGCTGCAACACCTTCGTCGCCGATGTTTAGAGTTCCTTCCGAAACCTTAAAATCCTCGACCTTGCTTTCTGCATCACCAAGTTCCTTGCTAATCAGTTCGATACGTTTATTGATGAATTCCTCGGTTTTCTGTGCAACCATGTTCTTGTCTCTGTTCCATTCTTCGTTGTAGACTGAAACGAGCTCGCGAAGATAGTCTTTGCATCGGTCGGCATTCGTACCTGAAAGTCCGAGAACCATGTCTGTTTCCGAATCGTTGGCTGGAGTTATGCTCACTCCCGATGCATACATCGCTGCCAGATTGTTTGGATTTGTTATGGTTACTGTCATAGGCTGTTCTATCGTTCCCGGCTTTTCTGGGTTGCGATAGATTGATATCTTTCCGACTTTAGTGTTTAGTATTGCAGGAAGATATTTCAGTCTTTTATTTATCGGTTCGCCATTTGCGTTTCCTGTAACTTTTATTCCGTTTTGGTCTTCGGTTAGGGTAAGGACGATGTTTCCAGGAAGTTCGAACAGCTTGTCCTTTTCGATATCAACGGTAACTGGCTGATTGCGATATAGTTCGGTATCGCGCATGTTTCCGCTTACGAAGTATGTGGTGTAAAGCTTTAGGTTTCTGATTACTTGCTTCGAGATGTTTGTTGTTCGCATTGGCGCAATATCGTTCTGCCTACCATCGCTGACAGAGTGCACACCCAAGTCCATCAACGAACGTGTTTCGTAGTTGCTCTTTTCGTCCTTGATTTCAACGCGAGCACCTGCGCTGTAAAGCGGAATGGCTGTTCTTATAAGATAGTAAGCTACGCCAAGTGCTATGCCGATACATAAAATGTACCAGTGTATATTCATCAAAAAAATCGCTATAAGTGACTGAAAATCAAATCCTGCGGTTTCTTCTTCTCCAGTGCCAAAAGAATTTTTAATGGTACTTTCTGCCATAATATTGTTCTTCTTTTATTTAGGATATGTTAAATCTTTACAAAGATAATAAAGAATTATGACATTAACGCTTTTTTAGGTAGACAAATTGGATATTTATTGCATTCTGAATCAAAAATCATCTGGATCTTGAAAGCTGAAGAGGTCGTCCATTCCGGTGAAGTACGACATCGGATCGGCTTTTCCTTCGGCAAAATCGCTCAGGATTTTTATGGCTTCATGAAGATTGTTTTGCTTAATGTACTGTTCTACTTGAATGAGCTTATTTAATTCATTTTCAAGTTCTTCGCTACGATTTGTGAATGCGTTTGTGCTTGGTGTATTTGTCAGCGTTGTATTGGTGCTTTCGATTACTTTCTGAAGGTCTGCAAGAATGTTTTTCTGCGACGCAGCGAAAGCGTCAGCCGGAAGCTTCTTGAGGGCTTCCAGCTGGCGCATTATCTCTTTGCATCTTTTTCTTGATGATTCTATCATCCTGAATGATTATTTCTTGCTGACTTCAACAATTTTTGTCGGCTCAAGTTCCTCGTTACGCTTTTTTGTTGCGTCAACGACCTTCTGCGCCAACTGGATGAATGCGTTTCCGACGATACTGCCGGCGTCAAGGGCAACCGGAGTTCCGTTGTCGCCGTTCTCGCAGATGCTCTGAACGATAGGAATCTGTCCGAGCAGCGGAATGTTCATCTCCTCTGCAAGATTCTTAACGCCTTCTTTGCCAAACAGATAATACTTCTCGTCGGCATGCTCGGCAGGAGTGAACCATGCCATGTTTTCAATCAATCCGAGGATTGGCACGTTAACCTTGTCGTTCTGATACATGTTGATGCCCTTGCGAGCATCGGCCAAAGCCACTTGCTGAGGAGTGCTCACGATTACTGCACCGGTGATTGCAAGTGTCTGAACAAGAGATAGATGGATGTCGCTCGTGCCCGGAGGTGTATCGAGGATGAAGTAGTCGAGGTCTTCCCAGTTTGCATCGGCAATAAGCTGTTTTAGGGCATTGCAAGCCATTCCGCCGCGCCACAGAGTTGCTTGGTCGGGATTGACGAAGAAGCCGATACTCAGCAACTTAACACCGTATTTCTCGATTGGAATGATGAGGTCGCGACCATCAATTCTGTCCATGTAAGGGCGGGCATCTTCGGTCTGGAACATCTTTGGCATACTTGGACCGAAGATATCGGTATCGAGCAAGCCGACTTTGTAGCCGAGTTTTGCCAGAGCAACGGCAAGATTTGCTGCCACGGTTGATTTTCCAACGCCGCCTTTTCCGCTCGAAACAGCAATGATGTTCTTTACCTGCGGAAGAAGTTTGCCTACTTCTGGTCGTGCAGCCTGAATGGTTTTTACGCCTATGGTTACTTCAACATCTTTGTCAACGTATGTGTGGATTGCCGCCTCGGCTGCCTTGATTACCGATTTCATGAAAGGGTCGGTTGGTTTGTCGAAAATAATCGAGAAGCTCACCTTCATGCCGTCAATTCGCATGTCGTCCTCAATCATCTCAGCCTCAATCAGGTTCTTGCCTGTGCCGGGATAGCGTACTGTTGCAAGTGCGTCGTTAATTAACTTTGGATATAATGTCATAACTATCTATTTGATTTCTTATTTGCTGGTTTGCAGACCGCTGCGTTTGCTGCGGTTGTAGCTGCGATATTCGTCGAGTTCAATCTCAACGTCAGGCTCGCAGAGTTCGCCTTCTTGCGGAAGTTCGAAGCGTATGTATTTTATTGTCAGACCGCGGTCGAGCCACTGCTGCTCGTAATATGTTTTAATGTTCAGAATCTCGTCGTTCAGTCCGCTGTGATACAAATCGTCGGTTATGAACTGAATAGGGAGTTTGTTTCCTTCGAGCATGTACTTTGTGTATGTGAACATAAAGTTGCTGTCTGTCTTCAGGTGTACTAATCCGTTAGGAGACAAGAACTTGCGATATCTGTTCATGAAGTATGTACTGGTGAGTCGCTTTGTGGCTTTCTTCATCTGAGGGTCGCTGAACGTTAGCCAAATCTCGCTCACTTCGCCTGTGTCGAAGAAACGTTCGATTATCTCAATGTTGGTGCGAAGAAAAGCCACGTTTTTCAGTCCATCTTTGAGTGCTTCGGTTGCACCAGTCCACATTCTCGCTCCCTTTATGTCAACGCCGATGAAGTTCTTGTCGGGATACATCCGTGCCAGTCCGGTGGTGTATTCTCCTCGTCCGCAGCCCAGTTCGAGAACGATGGGATTGCTGTTGTGGAAGAACATCTCGTTCCACTTGCCCTTCATCTCGAAAGGCACATTGTCTGCCACCGAGAACGGATATTCAAAAACATGTGGGTAGTTTCGCATGTCGGCGAATTTTTCTAACTTTCCTTTGCCCATTTTTACATTAGTGTTAATTATAACCCATATAACCGGATACATCTTTCGATGTGTCCGGTTATCAAGGTGCGTAAGTAAATTACGTTATGTTTTCTTATTCAATTACAACTGTAATCCAGCCGTGTGTATCAGGCTCTTCGCCGTACTGGATGCCTATAAGCTTGTTGTAAAGCTTGGTGCTCACAGGACCCGGCTTGCCGTCTTTTGCAATCACATAGCTCTTGTTCAGTTCAAGGTCGTCGATACGCTCGATAGGGCTGATTACGGCTGCTGTTCCGCATGCTCCAGCCTCCTCGAATGTCTCGAGTTCCTCCTCGGCAATCTTGCGTCTTTCAACCTTCATTCCAAAGTCCTCGGCAAGCTGCATAAGGCTCTTGTTGGTGATTGACGGTAGGATTGATGTTGATTTTGGAGTAACGTATGTGTTGTCCTTTATTCCGAAGAAGTTGGCAGCACCGCACTCGTCGATATATTTCTTCTCTTTTGCGTCGAGATAGAATTCGCATGCGTAGCCCAAGTCGTGTGCCTTCTTGTTAGCCTGAAGGCTTGCTGCGTAGTTTCCTCCAACCTTGTAGATACCAGTTCCGAGAGGAGCCGAACGGTCGTGCTCGCGGATGATGACGTAAGGGTTGGTTGAGAATCCGCCCTTGAAGTATGGACCTACCGGAGTAACGAAGATAATGAACAGATATTCAGATGCTGGATGCACGCCTACCTGCGCGCTTGTACCTATAAGAAGAGGACGTACATAGAGTGTTGCGCCGCTCTCGTATGGCGGAATGAAGCGTTCGTTAAGGCGTACCACCTTCTTCACCATTTCGACAAACTTCTCTGTTGGCAACTCTGGCATAAGAATTCCGCGGCAAGTGCTCTGCAAGCGTGCAGCGTTCTCTTCGATGCGGAAAGCTCTTACTTTGCCGTCCTTGCAGCGATATGCTTTCAGTCCCTCAAATGCTTCCTGTCCGTAGTGCAGACATGTTGCTGCCATGTGCATGTTGATGGTTTCTTCTGAAGAAACCTCAATCTCGCCCCATTTTCCATCGCGATAGTAGCAGCGTACGTTATAGTCTGTCTTTATATAACCAAAAGGCAGATTTTTCCAGTCTAATTCGTTCATTGCCTTATTATATTATTTAATAAAATCTGTGTCGTTGCTTTCAATTTGTTGAAAGTCGAAAGCAAAATTACAAAATTTATCAACACAAACTATATTTTTGTTTGACTTTTTTATTCGTCGCCTGCCTTATCCAATATTTTTTGTATGTCGGCTTCGGTTTTGTACAATTTGTCTTTGCAGAATTTCAGTAACTGCTGCGCCTCTTTCAGATTGTTGCTCAGTTCGTCGATGGTCAGTTCGCGAGCTTCAATCATCTTGGTTATTTCCTCGAGGCGAGCCATTGATTCTTCGTATGTCTTATTTTTCATTTTGTTCTGATGATTTTTTTGAGTGCGTACAAAAATATGAAAATAACGCGAGACCGACGAATGTTTTTGTGTCTGATTGTAGGCGGATAGGGTAGTTTTGTGCCTCTTCTTTGATTTTGAAAATCATCTTCCGGATGTTTGTGAGATGCTTAAAAATGTTAAAATGACATAATTTTATGTATGAAGATTCATTTTTTACATCTAAAAATTTGTTCTTTTCGTATGAGCTATGTATATTTGTGTCAATAATGTTACCTTTTATAATATTGGGGATGAAGATAAGGAATTTAATGTTCTTCTTGCTTTTAGCAATGATGACGGCATTGTTCTGCAGTTGCCGAACCGAAGATGCAGACCTTAAGAAAAATAAGGTTTGTACAACGCAAAAATACTTAAGGGCAGGCGTAGACAACGATATTATCACGGTCGAAGAGTTTGAGACTGCGAACCGAAATATTGAAAACTACCAGCAGAGCAACGTGGTGGTGAAGTACGCTTTTTTTGTGCTCTTCTTGGTCTACATGGGAGCAACAATCGTGTGGGCTTGGCAGAAAGACGATGTCGAGACGCCCGAGCCTACAACCGTATGGGAAACGTATCTTTTCCTGCTTCTTGGCGGATTGTGGACGGCTCATCTGTTCCATCTCACGGGGCAGAACCGTAATTTCTGGTGGCGGATTCTGAGCATCATCATAATCATTGTTTTGTTCTCGCTTAATTATTCTGCTCTGATGTTCTATTGGCGTACGCCGGGAATGCTTACGGTTTATTGGGAAAACTGGGACTGGCATCTGGCAAACAACTATATTCTGTTTGTATCGTGGCTGGTTCTGGCGTTTATGTTTGTCGTAAACGTAGTTATTCCTGCGCTGCTGATTCCTTATTGGGTTTACAACTATAATAATCGCACGTTCTATAAAGTGCCTGAACATCACGCGATTATGAAAGGATATATGCTCCTTGCCGAGGAAGATTACAAAAAGCAGAGTGTCGATTTGAACAACATCGAGCAGCATCTTCTTCAGGTTGATAAGGATGCCGAAACTGTTTATAAGTCGCGAGATGTAGAACGAATTTCGACTTTCCTTGGCCATTGCGAGATAATGAGAAACGAGGGCGACTCTCTTGATTCGTCTGTCGAGATTCTGGCAACAGATGTCTACCGAATGAGAAACAGCGTGGCTCGAAACCTTTATATAATGGGCGAGCTCTTCGAATATCTTGTAAAAAACAATGCAACTGATTTGCTAAATTACAAGCATGTAAAAGATGTCTTGGAAACTCGTGAAAAACTTGTTTCTCTGCTTGATAAACTGTATCTTCAGCTTCTCAGTCAGAATTGGAATCACAAGGTTGAAAGGGCTTCGGGACATGCCACGGATGCTGTGAACCATGTTTTCGACTACGACCATAAAACGCAGCAGGAGCGCGTTATGCGAGCCTTTGTCGATGCTCTTAACGAGGTGGGCGAGTGTGTAAAGAATCTGCGTGCGTTCTTGCAATTCACTCAAAAACGATGGGATGTCGTGCTTGAATGTTGCCGTCATGAGAAGTATTTCGTCTTCAATTACGAGATTTTCCGCAAGGAAATTATGGGACGCGGAACAGCATTTCAGTTCTTCAAGAAAAAAATCCTTAACGAGAAGCCAAGGATAACCCGAAACGAATTCAACTTCCAGGAAAAGAAGATTCTCGAGGTGCTTGAAGCCTACAAGTGTATGATTCCTGTCGTTGAATCGCTTGCCGGCGAAACAACTATTCCGCTTCGCGAGGATAAGAAATAGAGATTACTTTTATGTAGTCTTGTAGCGCAAAAAATTTATTTCCCGCTCCTGCTTGTGAATCATTTACGAGCAGGAGTGTTTGTTTTCCGTCGGGTAGTCTGATGCCGAGGCACATCCCTTCGTAGTTGGCAAGATTTGTGTGCGAGAGATTGAACTTTGTCTCGAACGAGTAAAGCAGATTCTTCTTCAACGGAGCATCGTTCAGCGTTGGCTTTACGATGTAAAGTTTGTGATTGCTCTTGCTGCCGACGTAGTTTGTAGCGACGATAAATTCGCGTTCGAGAACGATGAGACTGCTGTCGGTAAGCGCACAGATTTCTGCAACGCCGAAAGCGTAGTTCCGTTTCTTTTTGTTTCCGTAAATCGGCGCATCAGTGCGATATTCGTATTGATTACCGGGATTCAGATAGTCGTCGAACGATTGCAATCTAAGTCTTACACCTTCGTCTGGCTTGCCGATATCCTTTTTCAGAGCATTTTCGGTCGTAGTCCAGAATTGGTGTGTCGCCGTGGAGTAGGCGAGTGATTCGAATCCGTAGTTTCCTTGAATGTTGTTTTTGCTGAATTCTTCAGGGATTTTCAGACTTCTTCCCGTAGGAAAACCGTCCGTTTTGTATTCCTGAATCTGCTGGTCGTTTTCTGCCGATATGTAGACGAGAGTGTCGCCGTTGCTGATTCGGGCGCAGATTCCTTCCGAATCCCTCTGTGCGCCAGTGTTTGTCGAGCGAAATCCTTCGTCCTTAACATTGATGATTCTGCCCGTGATGCTGTCCTGCTCAATGCTGAAGACGAAAAATCCGTCGGAATCTTCCTTGTCGCTGACAAGGGCATATCGGCTTCCGGCAAGACGGACGATTCCGCTGTAGTTGCGCGGTTTTATTCCGGCTTTCGTCATATTGAAAGTCTGTATTTCGTCGGCCTGATAGTTTTGAGCCGTTGCGCCAAGGCTGATGCTTAGCAGAAGAGTGAGTAATGCGTATCTTTTCATGGCGGCAAAGATGTAAAAAAAATCTGAATGCAGAACGAATCCGCATTCAGATTTTATGTTTAATTTAAATTCTAATATCCGATAATTAGAAGAACATGTAGCGCTTGTCTACAACATTAGCCTTGATGTAAAGGTCGTTGATGAAGCGGCTTGCAGCGCGTGCTGCCATGTTTGTAAGCATGCCCTCCTCTGTCTTTGAATCGAACTTCTCCTGAGCCTTCTGCTTGTCGAGAACCTGGAATACGAATACTCCGGCGTTACCCTTTACAGGACCAGCAAACTGACCCTTTGCAGTCATGCTTACGCGTGCGCTAAGTGCAGGCTCGCTTGAGCTTGTAGCCATAACGAAAGCAGGAGCTGAGAATGTAACGTGCTTGATTGTGTCTGAAACGGCACCCTTCTGCTTTTTTACATCAGCTACGCTCTTAACGTTGCCAAGGCTTGCCATAATCTTCTCAGCCTTCTTGTCGTTAAGAATCTCACTCTTCAGCATTGGCTTAACCTTCTCAAGTGGAAGATATCCAGCCTTGTTAACGCCTGTAACGGCGATGAGCATCATGTGGTCGTTGTCTGTACCGCACTCGTAAAGCTTAGAAACCTCGTCTTTCTTAGCATCGTTGAAGAGCCAGCGCATAATCTCGCGAGTGTTGCCCACGCCGCAAACTGTGTGCTCGCTGCTGTAGATGTCTGTACGGTCAAGAACAGTATATCCGCTCTTTGTTGCGTTAGCCTCGATTTCCTTCAGAGTCTTGTTCTTTGCAACGAACTGGCTGAAGTTGTTGAAAGCCTTGCTGTATGTCTCCTTGCTGAATGTAACTTCGCGCTTAATTGCTGCAACCTTGTACTTGTCGCTGAATGCCTTGCGGTTCAGAACCTTTACAACTACGTTACCCTGAGCTGTCTCTACAACTGTTGTTGAGCCTACGCCAAGAGTTGTAACAGCGTTGATGTACTTAACATTCTCTGCGTTAAGCTTCTGACCCTCGTACTGACGGCTTGTCAACCATGAAGACTCGCCTGTCTGGTTGTAGTTCTTTGCGATAGCCTTAACGTCGCCGCCTGCGTTTATTGCGTTAACAACGCTGTCGGTCTTAGCCTTGATTTCGTCCTTGCTTGCGCCCATAACCATAATTGACTGGTACTCAACTGAATCAGGAACTGAAGCCTTTGCAATGTAGCGGTAACAGTTAAGTGTGTTGTCCTGAGCGTTGTAGAATGTTGAGGCAACTGTTCCAACGGCTGTTGAATCAATCTTGCCTGCGATGTCGCCAGGAAGAATGTGCTTGGAAACGAATACGTCAGAATATGGAACAAGTGAGTTTGACAAGCGGACTACGTTTGTTGCATCCTCGCCGTTTGCAAGTTTTGCAACGTATTCCTTCATCTCCTCCTCAAGGCTTGTGCGGTCTGCTGGGCTTGCCTTTACAAGCACGTCGATGTACTTGATGTCGCGGCTCTCAGCAAAGTTCTTGAAACGCTCCTTGTTCTTCTCGTATGCAGCCTTGTAGTCAGCCTCTTCAATCTTAACGTCGTTGTCGTTGATTGTTGAATATGGAACGGCTGCCATAAGAATGTCGCTCTGGTTTGTACGGTTCTCGAACGATGCCTTAGCTGAAACAGGGTTTGAGATAAGGGCGTTAGAGATGAGCGCCTGATACTTCATCTGAAGAGTCTGAGTTCTCAGCATCTTCTCGATGAATGTCCAGAACTTGTAGATTTGTGCGTACTGCTCTGCATGCTGTGGATCCTGAGCCTTTGTCTTTTCGTAGTCGGCAAGGAACTTCTTGAGCATATCCTTGTCGAAGCGGCCGTTCTGACCGATGAAAGGAGTCTGGCTCAACAATGGGTTGTTGCCCTCGTTGATGATGTTCTGAAGCTCCTCGTCGGTAACTGTCAGACCGATTTTCTTGCACTCGTTCTCAACCAGTGTGTTGTTGACAAGCATCTGCCAAACCTGATCTTTAATCTGAGTTGTCTCCTCGTCGGTGAATGAAGATCTCTGCTGAACGAACTTCATTGCTTCGGTATATTCGTCAACGAGTTTCTCGAAATCTGAAGCTGAAATAGCCTCACCGTCTATCTCACCAACCTTGTTTCTGTTGGCGTTTGAGTTCTGTTCCATTGCACGGAACCCCTCTTCTGCGATAAATGCAAACAAAGCAAGAGCAACGACTGCGATGAGTACCTTGCCATGCTTCTGAATGTTTTGTAATGCTGGCATTTTATTATTTTTTTATTATTATTTTTTCCTTGTTTTTAAGAATTAGCGCACGAAGATACAAAAAAAGTATTAATAATGTGAATTTTTAATGTATTTTTAACTCATTCAATAATTTTTAGGCGCACAAGCTCGATTTTCGTGTTTGTAACCTTCAGAATTTTGAATTGATAGCGTCCTACAGTTATTATTTCGTGCAGTTTCGGAAAACTCTGATACTGATGCAGAATCAGACCTCCGATGGTCAGATACTCGTCGTTCTCGGGAAGCTCAAGGTCGAACTTCTCGTTTACTTTCTCTATTTCCAGACGTGCCGACAGCACGTAGTCGTGCTCGCCGGTTTGCTTGGCAATGTAGGTGGTGTTGTCGTGCTCGTCTTCAATGTCGCCGAAGATTTCCTCCACCAAGTCCTCGAGCGTAACGATGCCCGATGTTCCGCCAAATTCGTCAACAACCACGGCTATGCTCTTCTTGTTCTTGATGAATAGCTTCATCAGTTTTTGCGCGCCCATCGTCTCGGGCACGATTGGAATGTCGCGCAGATTCTTGTTCCAGTCGTCGGTATGCCTGAACAGTTCCGACGAGTGAATGTAGCCTATGATGTGGTCGATGTCTTCTTTGTAAATGATGATTTTCGAGTTTCCGCTCTCGATGAAGTGCGAGCGCAGAACGTCAATCGACGAGTTTACCTCTACCGCCTGGATTTCGGTTCTCGGCACGATGCAGTCTCTGATTTTCACGTTCGAGAAGTCGAGCGCGTTCTGGAAAATCTTAACCTCGTCGTTTATTTCCTTGTCGTCCTTCGTGTTGTCGATGCTCGACTGGATAAGGTAGTCGAGGTCTACTTTCGTGAAAGCCTTGGCGGTCTCCTTCTTGTTTATCTTTGTGCCCGACATCAGAAGGAATACCTTCGAGATGCCGGTGGCAATTTTCGAAATTGGGTAGAGAACTATGTAGCATACGAAGGCCGGAACGGCAAACAGCGTAAGCATCCTGTTCGGATTTATCTTGAACAGGGTCTTTGGCAGAAATTCGCCCGTAAAGAGGATTAGCACAGTCGAGATAATTGTCTGAATCATCACGAGTGTACCCTCGTTGTTGTCGAATCGCAGGTTCAGATAGTTTCCGAAGATTGTGGTGATTACCTGTGCCATCAGGATACCATAGATTACGAGCGAGATGTTGTTGCCCACAAGAAGGGTAGAGATGAACTCGTTTGGCTTTTGGTAGAAATGCGACAGAATGTGCGACGTTATGCTCTTCTCGCTCTTGTCCATCTCGAAGCGCAGCTTGCTCGACGAGACGAAAGCAATCTCCATTCCAGAGAAGAACCCTGAAAATATGATGGCTACGATTATTTCTATGAATATTGTTAACAGTGTCATTCTGTGCCTTGAGTAGGATTATGATGGGCGCACCATGGCGCGCTTTATCGAGTCGTTGTTGGCTTGCTTGTCTTCCATAGGAAGGGCACCGCTTGCCTTGTGGAACATATAGTCGGTCATCTCCTCGTTGGCGGTGAAGTCGGCTCCTTCAAGCCGGCGTTCTATGCCTTCAATCCTGACGTGGATAGGCGAGTAGATTTTGTGCGTAATCTGATCCCAGAAGAGTAGTTCGGTGTAGAACCTGTCGCCCCTTTGGTTGCGGATAAATACGTTGCCTTTCAGTTCCCACAACTTTTTCTGGTCGTAGAAGTAGGCTGTATCGGCCTGAATGCTCGCGTCTACATGGAATTTCTGGTCGAATTTCTGAAGGTAGAGCCCTTTTTCAAAACTCCATTTAGACGGATCGGTCTTGTCGTAGATATACCATTCTTCGGCTACGATTTTGTATCTTATCACGCCGCTGTCTGAGATTAGCGTTGACACGCCTTTCGACTTCAGTATTGGCAGTTGGTCGCGATTGCTCACGGCTGGTGCCATGTGCTTTTTCTCGCCCAAACAACCGGAAAACGAAAGAAGCATAACAACGGCTATGATTGCCGCTGTTATGCTTATATTGTTGATATTTAAATGTCTGTAACTGCTTGTCATTGAATATTTCAACACAAGAAATTATTTGCCGCCCTTCCAGAAAGCCTCTTCCTTAGCCTTCTTAGCCTGCTCAGCCTTAACTGCTGCGTTGTACTTATCCTGAGCAGCCTTCTTGACCTTAGCTTCAGCCATCTGCTTGTTCAAACGCTCAGCCTGACCAGTAAGAGTTACGTCTTCCTGAGCAGCCTTGTTGCTGAAGTTGATAGCGTTGTCGTAGTTACCGTTTACAGCAGCAATCTGTGCGCGAACCATATCTGCCTTACCTGCAAGTGCTGGAGTGATTGTTGTAGCCTGAGAAAGATACTTCTCAGCGTTGCTTGTGTTACCACTCTTAAGCATAGCCTTTGCAACCTGCAAACAAATCTTGGCCTTCTGCTGCTCGTTAGGGCAGAGAGTAAGAGCCTGATCGTAGAACTTGGCAGCTGCAGCAGCCTGATTGTTGCGGTTTGCATCAGCAGCACAACCGATAGCTGACTCGTAAGTAGGCTTGATAGCGTGTGCATACTTAGCAGCCTTGTAGTAAGTTTCGAACTTGGTTGCGTTGTTTGCAGACATGATTGACAATACTGAGTTCAAGTAGTCAGCATCGTTCTTGTTAGCCTCTACCTTAGGAGTAAACATCTTGTTAAGCATCTCTGGCTCAGCAGCCTTAGATACAGCAAGTGTTGCCTCGGCGTTGCTCTGTACAGGGTCGTACTGGTCAACAATCTGCTTAGCCTTTGCAGGGTTTGGCTCGTTGTTGGCAGCAGCAAGCATCTTCTCGCAAATCTCAGTAGTCTCCATGTAGTCCTTCAAGAACTGCTCGCGGAAGCCTTCTGGATCAGCCTGATACTTAGCGTATGAAACGTCGAAGTACTTAGAAAGAACGAATCCCTGTACGTTCTCGTCGTCCTTCTGGGCGATGATGTCGATACCCTTGCGGAACATAGTGTAAGCTACGTCGTTGTTTGCGCCACAGCCAGCACCGTAAGTGATGTAGTCGTAAGCCTTACGGCAGTACATATCACCAAGGGTACTCTTTGTACGAACTGTTGCGTTAAGCTGGTCGAGCTTTGAGATTCTCTCGTCCCACAAAGCCATAAGCTCGTTAAACTTAGCCTTCTTGTTAGCGGCGTTAGTCTCTGAATATACAAGATTCTGAAGAATCGTTGCACCTTTCTGATAAAGTGCCATGTTGTGCTTGCAACTTGCGTTATCCATCACAGCTTTCCAAGGAAGATATGCATCCTTATAGTTCTTCTGCTTGTAGTACTCCTGATAGATACTCATGTTGCTCATGCAATCGTCCTGAGCGAAAGCATTACCTGTAGCTGCAAATGCAAGTGCAGCAATGCATGCAAGATTTTTAACGTTCATTGTATAATGAGATTTAGTTTTTTAATAATAATTTCTTACTCTCCTTATTTTTCTCTATTATAGTGTTTAATCGAATTTCCACTTCATGAACCATCTCTCGTTGAATGTGAGTCCCACGCAAACACGCAGATAATTCTCTGTCAGGCCTATTGCCGATGACTTGCTGTTTACCCACTGTGCGGAAATGTTCAGGCACGAACGATTGTTAATCTGGTTCTGTATCGGCAGCGAAAAACCGCCGGTTACGCTTATTTCTCTTGGACCATCTGCTCCGTTTACTTTTATATATGGAGTTGAATATGATGCACCTAAGCGGTATTTAACTCTTCTAAGATACTTGCGGCTCACCGGATTCGGAATGTATTCCGCTCCCACGGCAACCCTGCTTCTGTCTAGCAGATAGCCTGTTCTTGAGGCGTAGGCTATGCCGTTTGCTGCATCTTCCTTCATCGGGAATTTGCAGTCGCCCCATTTTTGCAGAGTGTAATCAGCTCCAATAGTAAGACGGTTGTCGTATCTATAAGTTACACCTGCGCCGATAGTCAGCGGCAGTTCGAATGCTTCCTTAGCCGCCGTTCTGTTCGAATATATAGTGTCACCGCTGCTGTCCATCAATGTCTCGTACAACAATGCATCGTTGTTTGTGGCGTGTCCCAGAGTGGTAGCCGCACCTATTGTCAGGCTTCTCTTGGCATCCATTTTCAGAGTGTACTGCGCACCCAAGTCGATGCTGTATGTAGAGATGCTTGCGGAATACAAACTGTAGTTGATATACGAGCTCGACAAACTTGGTGTGTATGTGATGGTATGCTGAACATCTCCGAACATATAAGAGAAGTTGGCACCCACCGAAAGATTGTCGAGGATTCGGTAGCCCGCTCCAACGAAAGCCTTGTGTAATCCACCCGAGCCTTTGTAAGAGGCTGTAGAGGTGTAGTTGTTAGGGTTATAGTCATCCCTTGAGCCCTCGATGTCGGACGTAGCGCTTGCCTCGTATCCGATGCGAGAGAAAGGCTGCACGCCGACCGTCATTCCAAGATTCTTCCAAGCCCTGAACTGCATTGTGAGGTAGTCGAAGCTTGAATTCTTCTTGTTGGTCTTGTTCTTACCGTATGAATAGTTCACGTTCTCTAACGATACACCTGCGTCAAAAATGAATGTGAGCGAGTCGACAGCCGAGTATGATGCAGGGTTGAGCGTGTTTACCTTACCATTTTCGCGTATGCCGTATCCTATACCACCCATTGCCGAAGCGAACCCCGAAGTAGCATCGGATAATTTTCCAAAACCGTATCTTGAGTATGGTGTAGAAACACCGTTTTGCGCTTTCGCGTTGCCTGCGAGCAGGCTCAGCATCAAGATGCAGCTCAACGTTCCGTTAATTTTCATCCAAAATCCTGTTTAGGCCAATTAATACTAAATTTTTGTTTGTTATAATGGTGCCGTCAAGGTTGCTGGCAAGCCATGCCGAGTCGCCACCTGTTAAAAAAACCATTAAATCGGGATGCTTTTCCTTTGTTTTACGGATGTATCCCTCAATTTCCATAGTTACTCCTTTTATTATTCCCGAGCGCAGTGCCGTCGTGGTGTCGAACCCGAAGTCGGGCGTCTCGCCGTCGAGTGTTATCTCGGGCAATGAGGCTGTCATCGCGTGCATAGCCTTCATTCTGATGTTCAGTCCGGGTGAGATGTTGCCTCCCCAGTACCTTCCTTCGCTGTCGAGGAACTCGTATGTTATACATGTTCCGGCATCAACAACGAGGATGTTGCGTGTGCTGTTCTGCGTGTATGCCCCGACGACGGCTGCCAGTCTGTCCGACCCAAGTGTGTTGGGTGTGTGGTACATGTTCTGCACCGGAATGTTAGTCGTAGCGTCGAGTCTCATCATCTTGAACGGAAGTCCTGTAAGCTGGCGTTCTATGTCATCAGTAAGCGGAACTACCGTTGATAATATGCCTTTGGTTGGCTGATACTTTTGTATCAACTCTTCCAGATGATAGAACGAAGAGTTGGAGTCGTTTATTACATCCACCATCTCGTTTTTTTCAAAAACCGCAATCTTCGCGGTTGTGTTACCTATGTCAATAATCAAATTCACGTAATCCACGCTTTTACGATGCAAAAATAAATTAAAAAACCTTATATTCATAGTTTTCTTACTTATTTTGTGAATTTTTTTTTGAGTTTTAGTGCATGTGTACTCTAAAAACACTATTTTTGCACGTGATTTTATGAAACATAGGGTACAGAAAACAGATGCTATTTATCAGTTGCTGACATTTCTTTTGTTGGCGAGCATGTCTATGCCTGTTGCTGCCGATGATTTTCATGCCGATTCTGCAACCGTTAGTCTGCTAACTTGCAGCGGGGGCAGGGAGGTGTATGAGCAGTACGGTCATACGGCTATCCGCTTCAACAACAATCGCGGAACTGATATTACGTTCAACTACGGCGTGTTCGACTTTAACACGCCCAATTTCGTGTATCGTTTCATAAAGGGCGAGACCGACTATCAGCTCGGCATTGAGCCGTTTGAGTATTTCCGTTCGTCGTATGCGCGCAGAGGCTCGGAGGTGAGGGAGCAGGTGCTCAATCTTACATCTGATGAGAAAGTAAGGCTTTTCCAGTCGCTGTGCATCAATTTTCAGCCAGAGAACAGAATCTACCGATACAACTTCTTCTATGACAACTGCACGCTTCGTGCAAGAGACATGATTGAAGGAAGCATCGACGGCGGCATTAAGTACAACGGCTTCGATGCCGATGTGCCTGCCGACGAGACTGTTTCGTATCGCGACATAATTCATCATTACAACAGCTTCGACCCTTGGAACTCGTTTGGCATAGACATGCTTCTTGGAAGCGGCGCGGACGCCTGCATAACCGACAAGAAGAAGATGTTTGCCCCGCAATATCTGTCGTCGAGTTTCCGCAAGGCGAAGAAGGGCAGCGGAGAGGCAGTAGTTGCATCTGACAATGTAGTTGTGGCTGCATCGGAAGATACGCTGAAGCCAGTAGTAACGGTTTTGACGCCTTCTACCGTGTTTGCGGTTCTTCTGCTGCTGTCGGTTGTTGCCTGCTACTACGAATTCAAGAAAAAAACTTCATATTGGATAGTTAACTCAATAGTATATCTGGCGCAGGGATTGGCAGGATGCATAATTGCCTTTCTTGCAACATGTTCGGTACATCCAACCGTTGACAGCAATTGGTTGGTGTGGGTTTTCAATCCTTTGCCTCTGATTGCCATACCTTATATTATAAATAGGGGAGTGAAGAACAAAGAGTGTGCCTATCACAGATTTGCCTTTGTTGTCATCGCGCTGTTTCTGGTAGCAATGCCACTCGTCCCGCAGAAGTTCGTTCTTCCACACTATCTTCTTGTAATGCTTCTGCTGTCACGCTCGGCTGTGCCGGCATATTATCAATTTCTAAAATATAAAAAGTAAAATATAATGAATTTCAATGCTTTATTAGCCAAGTTGTTTGGTAATAAATCAACTCGAGATATGAAGGCTATTCAGCCTTGGGTTGAAAAGGTTAAGGCTGCTTATCCTGAAATAGAGAAACTATCTAACGATGAGCTTCGCGCAAAGACTAAGGAACTTCAGCAGTTTCTCAAAGACAAGGTTGCTGAGGAGAGAAGCAAAATCAACGAACTGAAGGCTAAGATCGAGGAGACTGAACTCGAAAACCGTCAGCCAATCTTTGAGCAGATTGACAAGATTGAGAAGCAGGTTCTCGACAAACTTGAGGAAGGCCTGACAGAGATTCTTCCTGTTGTATATGCCATCGTTAAGGATACAGCACGCCGCTTTGCCCAGAACGAAACTGTAGAGGTTACTGCAACCGACTACGACCGTGAACTGGCTGCAACAAAGGATTTTGTTGAGATTGACGGCGACAAGGCCATCTATCATAACCACTGGCTTGCCGGCGGTAACGACCTGAAGTGGAACATGGTTCACTACGACGTTCAGTTGTTTGGTGGCGTTGTGCTTCATCAGGGTAAGATTGCCGAGATGGCTACAGGTGAGGGTAAGACTCTCGTTGCAACCCTTCCTGTGTTCCTGAATGCCTTGACAGGTAACGGCGTTCATGTAGTAACTGTGAACGACTATCTGGCTAAGCGTGACTCTGAATGGATGGGCCCTCTCTACCAGTTCCACGGACTTACTGTCGACTGCATCGACAAGCATCAGCCAAACTCTGAGGCTCGTAGAAAGGCGTACAGAGCCGATATTACATTTGGTACGAACAACGAGTTCGGTTTCGACTATCTTCGCGACAATATGGCAACAAGTCCTGCCGACCTTGTTCAGCGTCAGCACAACTATGCCATCGTCGATGAGGTCGACTCTGTGCTTATCGATGATGCCCGTACACCGCTTATCATCTCAGGTCCAATTCCAAAGGGCGATGTAGAGCAGTTGTTTAACGAATACAAGCCTCTTGTTGAGCAGCTCGTGGCTGTTCAGCGCAAGTTGGCTACAGAATATCTTGCCGAGGCTAAGAACCTTATGGCGAGCAGCGATTCAAAGCAGGTTGAGGCCGGAGCTTTGTCGTTGTTCCGTAGCCACAAGGCATTGCCAAAGAACAAGCCGCTCATCAAGTTCCTCAGCGAGCAGGGCATAAAGAACAAGCTGCTGAAGACAGAGGAAGAGTACATCCGCGACAACAACCGCCGTATGCCGGAGGCTGTAGAGCCTTTGTACTTCGTTATCGACGAGAAGCAGAACAGCGTAGACCTTACAGACAAGGGTAACGCATTCCTTGCCGACCTTGTTCACGATGATCAGCTGTTCGTATTGCCAGACATCACCTCTATTCTTTCAGACCTTGAAAAGGATAAGGCTGCCGGCAAGATTACAGAAGAGGAATTCGTTGCGAAGAAGGATAGCGCATTTGCCGACTATTCTACAAAGAGCGAGCGAGTTCATACAATTCAGCAGTTGCTGAAGGCATACACAATGTTCGAGAGAGATACCGAGTATGTTGTTATCGACGGAAAGGTTAAGATTGTTGACGAGCAGACAGGCCGTATAATGGAAGGCCGCCGTTGGAGCGATGGCTTGCATCAGGCTGTCGAGGCTAAGGAAGGCGTAACCATCGAGGCTGCAACTCAGACATTTGCAACAATCACTTTGCAGAACTACTTCCGTATGTATCACAAGCTTGCTGGTATGACCGGTACTGCAACAACCGAGGCAGGCGAGTTCTGGGACATCTACAAGCTCGATTGCGTTGAGATTCCTACAAACCGCCCTGTGGCTCGTATTGATATGAACGACCGCGTTTACAAGACTAAGCGCGAGAAGTACACAGCCGTAATCGAAGAGGTTGTGAAGATGCGCGAGGCTGGTCGTCCTGTTCTTGTGGGTACAACATCTGTCGAGATTTCAGAGTTGCTGAAGCGAATGCTCGACATGCGTCACATTCCTTGTCAGGTGCTTAATGCCAAGGAGCACGCACGCGAGTCTATGGTCGTTGCCGAGGCTGGTAAGAGCATTAACGGACTCGGTGTCGTTACAATCGCAACAAACATGGCAGGTCGTGGTACCGATATCAAGCTTACCGACGAGGTTAAGGCTGCCGGAGGTCTTGCAATCATCGGAACAGAGCGTCATGAGAGCCGTCGTGTAGACCGCCAGTTGCGTGGTCGTGCCGGTCGTCAGGGCGACCCGGGCTCATCAGTATTCTTCGTATCTCTCGAGGATAACCTGATGCGTCTGTTCGGAAGCGAGCGTATCGCCAGCGTTATGGACCGTTTCGGCTACGAGGAAGGCGATATGATTGAGCATCCTATGATTTCACGCTCAATCGAGCGCGCTCAGAAGAAGGTTGAGGAGAATAACTTCGGTATCCGTAAGCATCTGCTTGAGTATGATGATGTTATGAATCGTCAGCGTACCGTTATCTACGAGAAGCGTCGTCACGCGTTGATGGGTGAGCGCATCGGTAACGATATCGCCAATATGATATGGGACCGCGTAATCACAATCATCAAGAACAATGATTACGAAGGAATCAAAGAGTCGATGATTGAGGTCTTCGCAATGGAGTGTCCATTCACTCAGGATGAGTTCGAGACTGTTCCACGCGAGAAACTCGAGGACGATACTTATGCAGCCGTTATGGATGTATTCAAGCGTCGTTCAGACAGAATTGCAAGCATCGCATATCCTGTAATAAAGAACGCTTACGAGTCTCCACAGGGTCAGATGTTCGAGAACATCATGATTCCAATCGTTGACGGAAAGCGCATGTACAATGTTCAGTGCTCAATGAAGGAGGCTTACGAGACTGAGTGCAAGAGCGTTGTAAAGCAGTTCCAGAAGATAATTCTTCTTCACTCTATCGACGAGGGCTGGAAGGAGAACCTTCGCGACCTCGACGAGTTGAAACATTCGGTTCAGAATGCAAGCTACGAGCAGAAGGATCCGCTTTTGATTTTCAAGCTTGAGAGTGCCAAGATTTTCGACTCTATGGTCGACAAGATCTACAACGATGCAACTTCTGTGCTTATGCGTGCTCAGATTCCAGTTGCAGCACCTAACGAAGAGAACGGTTCTGCTGCCCCTGAGTTGCGCGAGGCTGAGCCAGAGCGTCCTGCTCCACGCCAGCAGTACACCGAGACAAAGGTTGACATTGACGAGGCTCGCGAGGCTGCACAGCGAAATGCTGCAAGCCGCGACACACGCGAGGTTCAGCGCACTCCAATCGTGAACGAAGGTCCGAAGATTGGCCGTAACGATCCTTGTCCTTGCGGAAGCGGCAAGAAGTACAAGAATTGTCACGGAAAGGATTTGTAATGATTTAATTATAAGATTTATATTAAAATGTTTACCAATAAAGGAAGTCTGCATCGTGAGATGCGGACTTCTTTTTGTCATTGGGGATTGGTTCGAATGCTTGTAATAAGGTGACATTTATCATCTGTTTCGAGTAGCATAACTATAGACATTATCTATGATGCTCCGTCGTTTTTTTTGTTGGAGGAGGGGGGAGATCTTTGTGATGGCAATTGTCATGATGTAGCGGATGCTGAACAATAGTTGTGTATTATTAAGTTTGTCAGAATAAATAAAACGGAAAGCCCGGCAGATTTTTGTCGGGCTTTCTTTTTGTCTTTGTCTGCACACAAAAAAGGGATGCCGTTTTAGCATCCCTTTCTTTAATCGTAATAATTAATATAAAATCGTAATAATTTCTTTGTTCTCCTTAGACATTGCAAATATAGTTAACTGCCTTTAAAACACCGTTAAACTTTATTTTACTTTTCTTTTACCCCTTGCTTTTTTATGCCATAAATCTTTACTTTTCTTTTACAAAGCCCGCTTTCTATTGCATTTAAAAAGAAAAATCTTAATTTTGCACCAACAAAAACTGATAATCAATTATGAATACAAGTAATCAAGAAGGGTTATATGTAATAGGTGCGGTTGGAGTGCTTATTTGTATTGCCGTGGTGTGCTGGCTGGCTTGGTACATCTGGTACAATATCAGACGCAAGAAGAATTTCAGTCAGACATACAGATTCGAGAACGAGAACCGTATGAAGATGCGCGACAACGAGCGCAAGATTCAGGAACTGCGCAAGCTGCTCGACGATGCCAATCGTCGCATTGAGGACGGAGCGCACGACAAGGAAGTGCTTGCCGCCAAGATTCGTGAGTTTGAGGAGCAGAACGCTCAGATAAAGATTAGCGAGCAGGAGACGCAGGCTTTCATGAGCGACATGGCTGGCGGCTCGCTGTGCAACGAGCTTCATGCGCTTGCCCGTGGCGGTCAGATTGCTGCCGACGACATGCTTCTGCAACTCCTGAACACCGTAGACGAGAGGAATCCGAAGTTTACGTCGTACATCCGAACCAACATTCCTGAGATTTCGATACAGGATATTTACATCTGCACGCTTATCCGCCTTGGCTTCGGTCCGTCGGAGATTTCGGTGTTGATAGGCAGAAGTCCGACAGCCGTTACAAAGGTCCGCAAAAAGCTGTTGCAGAAACTAACAGGCAACAATGGCAAGGCCGACGAGTTTGACAAGATAATAAGGGAGCTGTAATGCTCCCTTATTTGTGTTATTCTAAATTTGTTTTGATTTTCTTTGTAATGTATATGTAAATGGCTCCGCTCTTAACGCAGGTAAATATTAGTAGTGTAAGCCAAAAAGCACACAATGAAATGTTGTGTAGTGCTAAGCAAATTATTGCAGACAACAGAAATCCAATAAGACTGCTTAAAAGTAAGGCTGTGGATTTTCCTGAACCTATGACTGCGCCTTCTAATATGGATAGAATTGCTTCTGCAAATATTATTAGTATTGTTAAAAATAGAATTATGTATAATTTTGAAATGTCTGTTATTCCATATTCTGCAAGTGCTTCAATCCAGATACCTGAATAAGTATAACAAATGCAGGCAAGCAAAACAGCAAAGCAGAGGTGGAATAATGTGATTTTATAAATAGCTTTTCTGAATAAAGCCATATTACCCTCTCCGTAGAATTTTCCACATAAAGCTATTGTTGCATAAGAAAAGATATAGGAGCAATTGGAAAAAATATTGTATATAAACGCAAGTGAGGAAACGGAGCGTATAATGATAATTTCGTGATTGAATTTTTTGAATGAATAAAATAGTAACAAAGTTCCTGTGAATTTGCATATCTTATCCAATGGTAATGGAATATTGAATTTTGCAAATTCAATAAGTTGCTTTTTGTCAAATATATTGTTGAAAGATAGATGTTTTTTTACTTCTGGAAAATATTTAACCATGCAAACTATGCAAAGAGCAAGTTCTAAAAAGCTAAAAATAAGTTGTGTTATTGCATGACTTTTTAAATTAAGTCCTCCATTTGTTGCGAGAATGATCTCTGAAATGTTGAATGTGAAACAGAAAATGACAGTTATAATTGCTGGGAATTTTGTTTTTTGCATTCCGAAGAACCAACCGTAGAAACAAAGAATGGCAATGTCTGGAATAGTCTTATAAATTCTGATGCTATAGTAAACATCTGCATCTTCAACAATAGAAGAATTTAGATTATTCAATTGATTCAAGAATATCATTTTTATCGGACTTTGTAACATTACAATTAGTGATGCGATACATATTCCGATAAAAAGAGTTCTTGCAAAATTAGTATAAACTTCATAGTCCTTTTTCGTTCCAATAAGCCTACTTGTTTTGCTGATTGTTCCGTAGCAAAAGAAGCCTGAAATTAAAGCGATAAATGAAAATATATTATTGTAAACTGCGCAAGCCGAAGTAATAAGATGGTAGTCTGTGAAACTATATCTGTTTATAATGAAAATACTAATTGGCTGTATTATTGCTGTACTTGCATCGCGCAGAAGTAGTGGCAAAATAAACCAGAAAAAAGTCCAACCGATAGATATTTCTTTTTGAGTGTTCATAAACTTATTGTTTTTTAAAACTGTAATAAATTCTTTATATCTTTAAGCAGCCCAAGTTCATTCAGGAATATAAGAATGATGCAGGCCGGTGCGACGTATCTCACGCAGAGACGGAAAACACCGTACATAGGTTGCTTAAGAGTGCCGTTGTTGGTAAGCTCGGCTTTCAGAAGTCTTTCGTTTACAATCCAGCCCGTGAAGATTGACAGGATTAGCGCGCCTATCGGCATAATGAACTTGGCAACAAGAAAGTCGAACAGGTCGAAAAAGCCCATTCCGTAGATTTTCACGTCGCTCCAGATTCCGAACGAGAGAGCACACGCGATTCCCAGAACAAAGCACACGACTGTAACGATGACAGATGCCGTAGTGCGGCTTGTGCCGAACGTGTCGATAAAGTACGAGACAGGCATCTCGAGCATCGAGATTGACGATGTTATGGCTGCCATCACAAGCAGAAAATAGAACATCAAAGAGAAGAGGTAGGCAAGCACCGGAGCACCTCCAAACACCTGCTGGAACACGTTTGGAAGGGTGATGAACACAAGCGACGGACCGCTGTTGGGCGACAGACCCTCGACCGAGTAGACTGCCGGGAAGATTATCAGACCAGCCATGATGGCCACAAGAGTGTCTATCGAAGCCACGCTCACGGCATTCTTTACCAGATTAACATCCTTGCGGAAGTAAGAGGCGTATGTGCACAGACAGCACAAGCCCACGCTGAGCGAGAAGAAAGCCTGTCCCATGGCAGAGAGTACTACCGAGCTCGAAACCTTGCTGAAATCGGGCTTGAAGAGGAACTCAAGACCTTTGGCTGCGCCGGGAAGCGTCATGGAATAGACGGCAAGCACGAGTATAGAGACGAACAGAATTGGCATCATGATTTTTGCGCCTCGCTCAATGCCTTTCTGAATGCCCATGGCAACGATGGCGCAGTTTAGGGCAAGCAGAATGAAGAGCCAGATGCACGGCTTGATGGGGTCGGAAGAGAACGACTGGAAATCGGCCGTATAATCGGCTGCGGTCTTTCCGGCAAAGCCGTTTGCTCCGGCAACGAAGGCGTATTCGAGCGTCCAGCCAGAGACAACGGCATAGTAGCTCAGCACCAGAAATCCCGACACGACGGGAATCAAGCCCATCAGACGCCACCATTTCCTGCCGCCGCTCATCTTCTCGAAGGCGTTGCCCACGGCGCATTGTCCGTATCGTCCTACGGCAAACTCCGAAATCATTACCGGAATGCCGAGGATGAACATGAAGAGAACGTAAATCAGGATGAATGCCGCGCCTCCGTTTGCGCCTGTCTCAGTAGGGAAACGCCAGATGTTGCCGAGTCCTACCGACGAACCGGCGGCGGCAAGTATTGCTCCAATCTTGCTTCCAAAAAAAATACGAGTATCTTTTGTCATGTCTGTCTTCTAATTCAGACTGCAAAGATACTCGTTTTTTCGGTATTTTTGTGTTAAAAAGAAATGATTTTCGACTTTTAATTTACTGAATGCAAAAGTTGCAGCAGATTTGTAGTGAACAGTCGGGCAGCGATGGCAAGCAGGATTATTCCGAAGAACTTGCGGATAACGTAGATGCCTCCCTTGCCCAGCAGCTTCTCAATCTTGCCGGTTGAGATGAGAACCAGGAATACAACCAGCGAGTTGGCTATGAGCGCAATGAGAATGTTTAGTGTGTGGTATTCTGACTTTAGTGACAGAAGGGTAGTGAACGCGCCTGCTCCGGCAATGAGCGGAAACACAAGCGGAACGAGCGTTGCCGACTGGATAGGGCCTTGGTTCTTGAAAATCTCGATGTCGAGAATCATCTCCAGAGCCACGAGGAAGATAACCACCGAGCCGGCAAGGGCAAACGATGCAATATCAACCTGGAACAGCTGCAACAGCATGTCGCCCACGAAAAAGAAGGCAGCCAGCAGGGCAAGCGAGTAGAGCGTAGCCTTGTATGGATTTACGTTACGTCCTTGTTCCTTCAAGGTAAGTATTATAGGAATTGAGCCTATGATATCAATCACGGCAAAGAGCACGATAAATGCGCTCAGACATTCCTGAAAGCTAAACAGTTCTAACATTTTTTTCGTACGATATAATTTAACGGTGCAAAGATATGCAAAAAATATCCAACGATGAAAACAAATTGCAAGAAAAAAGGAACTACTTTTTCAAGTAATTCCTTTTGAAATTTTAAAGAAGGAAAATTCTTTATTTTTTCTTTTTAGATGCCTTTTTAGTAACATTTGAGAACTTCACGTTCTTGCCGTTCATCTTGACATTTGTAAGGTTGATGTCGTGGAACTTGCCGTCGCACTTGTAGTTCTCCTTTGCGATGTTGTCGAACGTGCAGTTTGTCATGTTGATGTTGTACACGTTGTCGTCGTCGCTCAGACCGTTAACCTGAAGTCCGTACTGGGCCTTCTTGCAGGTTACGTTCTCAAGATACACGTTTCTTACAGATGGCGGGAAGCTGCGGTCGCACTTCTCCTTGTTCTCGTACTGAAGGTTGATGCGCATTACCGACTCGCCGCACTCGCCAACCTCGATGTTGCGGACGTAGATGTTCTCAATCACTCCGCCGCGGCAGTTGCTTGTCTTTATGCGGATTACGCGGTCGAGGTTAGGGCTGTCCATCTGGCAGTTCTCAACGTAAAGGTTTCTGAATCCGCCCGAAATCTCGCTGCCTACAACCACGCCGCCGTGTCCGTCGTTCATCTTGCAGTTTCTTACAACGATGTTCTCGCTTGGCACAACGCGCTTTCTTCCGTCGGCATTTCGTCCGCTCTTTATGGCGATGCAGTCGTCGCCTGTGTTGAACTGGCAGTTCTCGATGAGCACGTTCTTGCAGCTCTCTGGGTCGCATCCGTCGCCGTTAGGAGCGTGAACTCCGTGAGTTGCGTCCTTTGGCACACCGCTGTTGATGGTTACGCCTCTGACGATGAGGTCGTTGCAGAAGAGCGGATGGATAACCCAGAACGGAGGGTTCTGAAGCGTAACATCCTCAATCAGAACGCTCTTGCAGTTGTAGAAGTTGATGAGCTGAGGACGAAGGCAGTCTTCGGCCTTCATCTGACGGCGGTCTACCGGAGTGAATGTCTCGGCATAGGCAAGAAGCTTGTCGCGTCCGCCGTCCTTCTCTTGGTCGCGGTATTTATTGTCGGGGTTGAATCGCTTGCCCTTCATGTACCACCATTTGTCGGGCGCGCCCTGTCCGTCGATGATTCCCTTTCCGGTAACGGCTATGTTGGTCTCGCCATAGGCATAGATGAGCGGATGGGCATTGTAGCAGTCGAGGCCTTCCCAGCGAGTCTTTACGGCAGGGTAGTAGTACGAGTCGTCGGTTGTGAAGCGCAGCTCGGCTCCCTCCTCAAGATGAAGGTTCACGTTGCTCTTGAGCGTTATCGGGCCTGTGTACCAGATGCCCTTAGGGATGATGACGCTTCCGCCGCCGTTTGTCGTGCACTCGATAATGGCGCGGTCAATCGCTTCGTGGTTAAGCTTCTTCTCGTCGCCCTCCACAGCGCCGAAATCCTTAATGTTGAACTTGGCATTTGGGAACGATGTCTTCTTGATGTTCTCAACAATCTTGTCGGCTTCCTTGAACTTGTCGTCAAGCGAAGACTGTGCCCACATCACGCTTGAAAAGCACAGAATAAAGGCAAGAATAGAAATCTTTTTCATGTCTTTTAAGAATATTTGTTTTAATATAAAATTAGTATTGAGGGCAAAGTTAGTGAAATTTTTTTAATTACCGTTGCCGATGAGTTAAAATAAACTCGGACGAAGCCCAAGTCGGGATGCCTTCGGGATTCGTCCGAGATTTTATGCTATTTCAGCAAGGTGGTTGAACGTTCAATCAGCTCGATGCCGTCGAGCGAAAGCAGGATGCCGTCTGTTGCCGCCTCAAGCTCTTTTTTCTGAGCCTCTTGCAGATAGATCGGATAGTTCTTGCCTAGCGGAAGAATCTTCAGCTCTATTCGCTTTCCGGCTATGTCAGAGACGCGGACATACATAGGCTTGCCGTTCCAGAAGTTGTCTTCTATAAACTGTCCGTCGGCGTACAGACGTGCGCAGTCGCCCTTGTACGAAATCTTCAGGAAGAGATCGTTTTTGTTTTCGGCGTCTTTCAGACTGTTGCAGTCGATGCTCCACACGGCAGCCTTGCCGAAATCCGCCTCGTAAGGCTGTTCGGCCACCTTCTGCGTGCCGAGTTTTACCTCGCGCAGTCCGCCGTGCTCTTTCTGTTTGCTTGCTTCGATAGTACCGATGCTCTTCCAACATTCCTCAACAATGCCGTCCTGCGTTTTGTAGAGGATTCCGCCGCTCTTGGCGTAGTGCATCTTTCCGTCGATTGCGAAGGCCGATTCTGCCTTCTTTGGCGGCAATAGGATTAATTTGTTACCGTTTATAACGATCTGGTTTTTACTACCGAAGAAACGCATTTTTCCGTTTATGTATATACGGGCTGCCTTGGCGGGTTGCCTGCTCTGGATGAAATAGAGTGCGCTGTCGGCTTTTGCAAATGGCTGATAATCGTTGCTGCTGATGGTTATGCCGCGCCAAGACATTTCTTTTGGAGTAACTGAGGCTACGCCACCCTCGTTCTTTATTCTTACATAGTTATTTCTGAACTCAAAGCAGCCGCGTCGAGCGTAGTGTTCCGAGAGTGAATCTACGTCCATCTGACTCAGTTCCTCGCCCCAGTCGGCAAGAAACTGATGAAGCCATCTTGTCTGGTGGAAGGCAGTCCAGTTAGGCTGTCCCATCTCGCCCAGCGGAGCCTGAAAGTCGTACGACATGTGCGGCATGTCGTTGTAGTTGGTAACGGCAGAAGCCTGACATTCGGCCATCGTGTGCTTTGGGTTGTACGGATTTGTTCCGCCGTGATACATGTAATATCCCGGAAGGTTAGAGCCCGAGCCGAGTTTACAGATGGCAAGCGGGAATGCCTCCCTTCCGCTGATGTTTATTCGGCGATGGTATGACGGCATCATTCCGCCGCCCAATTCGCATGTCAGATACGGATATTTTAGCGACGAAGCCTCCATCTTTGTATCTTGGTTTGTTCCGAATGTTTCGGTTGCAATCGCTCCGCTCAATCGCGTGTCCTTCATGATGAAGGCTTTAGCGTATTCGCCAGGCATGTCTGTGAGCTTTCTGTCCCAGAATCCGTCGGCATAGTCGCCATAAAGCGGCAGGAGTTTGCCGAATTCTTCCTTTCCGTTGAGCTTCGGCCAGCCTGTTCGTGTCATGAACGGAACATCGAAGCCAATCTTTACAGCCATGTCCTTCAGCTTCATGTAATACGACCATGGGCCGCGACATTCGTTCTCAATCTGGACTCCGATTATTGGGCCGCCGTCCTTCCACATCAGTCCGCTTACCTGCGCAAATATGTTGCTGTAAAGTCTGTGTGTCTCTTCTATGAAGCCTTTACGTTCGGTTCGCAGTTTGTACGATTCGTCCTTCTTTGTTCGCTCCACGAGCCATTTCGGAAATCCGCCCTGATAAACCTCGCCGTGGCAGAATGGGCCGATGCGCAGAACCACAGGCATGTTCTCTTCCTTGCAAGTCTGGATGAAACGGCGTAAATCGCGGTTGCCGCTCCAGTTCCAGATGCCTTTTTCCTCTTCGTGGTGAATCCAGAAGACGTATGTTGCCACGATGTTTATTCCTCCGGCGCGCATCTTTCTTATCTCGCGTCGCCATTCGTTCTGCGGTACGCGGCTGTAGTGCATTTCGCCCATCACGGGCAGAACGTGCTTTCCGCCAATGATAAGTCCGTGCGAATCGACCTCAATCTTCACTCCGTCTGGGTTGGTGTTTGTGCCAAACTCGAAAGTGCTTTGGGCAAAGATTGCCGTGGCACAGAAAATCGACATTACCGATATTATTAGTCTTTTCATTTTTTGATTACTGTTTGTTGGAAATATTTGTCTTTTAGTGTTGCTTTTGTTATCAAAAGTTCTGCAAAAATATACAAATATATTTATATGAGAAACCCCGAAACAAAAAGATTGCGCCGATTTGGATAGTCTGAATTTTGTCGTTTTGCAAAATTAACATATCTTTGCAAAATACTTTAGAATGAATTTATATAGATGAATAGACATTTCAATATTCTTGTATGTATTATTGTTGCTGCATTTGTCTGTAGCCTGACGTCGTGTGTATCTCCAAAGAAAGTGATATTGTTGCAGGGGTCGGACTCGATTTTTGCCAGTCCGCAGAAGATTATGCAGGATTATCAGCTGCGCATAAAGGCTGCCGACCGTTTGACTATAAAGGTTCATTGTCAGGACAAGGAGTTGCTCGATCCTTTTACAAACGAGATTACGTTGGGTGGAACGACATCGAACACACGAGGTGGTTTGGCTGAAGGACAGGGCGGATTTACAGTTTCTCCAGAAGGTGATATCATCGTTCCGTTGCTGGGCAAGGTCAATGTTCTTGGTATGACAAGAGAAGAGTGTGCCCGAAAGCTTGAACAACTGATAAAAGATAAAGGATATATAAACGATGCGACGGTGAAGGTCGATTTTCAGGATGCACACATAACTGTGCTCGGAGCAATAAACGGCGGAGTCATCAGCCTTTCATCAGAGCGCACATCAATTCTCGATGTCCTTGGACAGTGTGGAGGTGATGTTACGGTAGGAGCGCACAGGCAGAACATCAGACTTTACAGAGAAGTGAATGGCGAGCGTATAATGTATCGTTTTGACATAACGGATGCCAAACTTTTCAATTCGCCTTGTTATTATGTTCAGCAAAATGACATCATTTATGTCGAACCAAGTTCTACGGTGCTGATAGACAACAGCCCTTTTGCAAAGTGGTGGAGCTTGGTAGGAACAGGATTGGGAGTTGTTTCGACAGTAGTAGCAGTTATTGCCTTGGTTAAATAAAATATTATGGAAGAAAAATGGGACATGGTTATTACTCCGAGTAAGAACCTGTTTGATATTGACATTAAGGGAATTTGGAGATATCGCGACCTTTACAGAATGTATGTCAAGCGCGATATCGTAACGGTTTATAAGCAGACGATTTTAGGTCCGCTGTGGTTTTTCATTCAGCCAGTGTTCACAACCATCATGTACATCGTTGTTTTTGGTGGATTGGCTGGAATCTCAACAGATGGCGTTCCGCAGGCAGTATTCTACATGAGCGGAATCCTGTTCTGGAACTATTTTAACGCTTGCTTTACGGCATCCTCTACGGTGTTCATGACAAATGCCGCCGTCTTCGGAAAGGTATATTTCCCGCGATTGGTTGTGCCGCTTTCTGGCTTAACATCTAATTTGGTGAAATTCGCAATCCAGTTTGTGCTGTGGCTTGGCGTTTATCTCTATTACGTTTTTACGGGAGTGCAGATGTCTGTAAACTGGATGATAATCCTCTTTCCGTTGCTGATTGCCATGACGGCATTGTTTGCCATGTCGTGGGGACTGATAGTTACGTCGCTCACAACCAAGTATCGCGACTTGAATATGCTCGTAACCTTTGGCATTCAACTCTTTATGTATGCCACTCCGATAATCTATCCGCTCAGCGCGGCTCCCGAAAAATATCGCTGGCTGTTGCAGCTTAATCCTCTGAGCTCAATCTTCGAGTTCTTCAGATATAGCGTAACCGGAGCAGGAGTCGTAGACTGGATGATGCTTTTGTATTCGGCTGTATGTCTTGTGATTTCGCTATTCTTCGGACTTGTACTTTTCAGCAAGACCGAGCGTAACTTTATGGATACCATTTAATTCTGAACAGATATGAGTAACGTAGCAATCAAATTTGAGGGTGTAGGAAAACTTTATCAGCTTGGAGTGATGGGAACGGGAACCTTGTCGCACGACCTTAACCGATGGTGGCAGACGAGGATTCTCGGAAAGGAAGATCCGTATTTGAAGGTAGGACAGGTGAACGACCGCTCAACAAAAGGAACATCCGACTATGTATGGGCTTTGCAGAATATTACGTTCGATATAAATAAGGGCGATGTCGTCGGCATAATCGGCCGAAACGGAGCTGGAAAATCAACTCTTCTGAAACTTCTTTCGAGAGTAACGACTCCAACCGTTGGAACGATAAAGGCTCGAGGACGAATCGCCTCTTTGCTCGAAGTCGGAACAGGATTTCATCCTGAACTGACAGGACGCGAGAATATATACATGAACGGCTCAATTATGGGCATGACGAGGAGTGAGATTACTCGCAAACTCGATGAAATCGTGGATTTCGCAGGTGTTGCTCGCTATCTTGATACTCCAACTAAACGCTATTCGAGCGGTATGACCGTGCGTCTTGGCTTTGCCATCGCAGCCTTTCTTGAGCCTGAAATCTTGGTTGTTGACGAGGTTCTTGCCGTTGGTGATGCCGAATTTCAGAAGAAAGCCATCGGTAAGATGCAAGATGTGTCGAAGGGCGAAGGCAGAACGGTTCTGTTTGTGAGCCACAATATGGACTCTATGCTAAACCTTTGTCAGAAAGGTATTCTGCTTGAAAATGGAACGGTAAAATATGCTTCTACAATTCAGGAAACCGTGTCGTACTATCTGCAAGGCGGTTCGCGCGACTCAAAATATGTTGCCGGCGAGAAATCGAGCAGTAAGAATCTGTTTGTAAAGGAAGTCTCGCTTCTCGGTACTGAAAATCAGCAGATTGGAATGTACAAGTTCGACGAAGGCATTCATTTGTCGATAAAGCTCGGCAAGCAGAGCGGATTTACTGTCGATTCGAAATGCGTTCTTGGCGTTGGCTTCTACACGCAGAACAGAGTTAAGATGTGTACTTTCGAATATCTGATTTCCGAAGCCGCAGAGAAGGACGGCGAATACACGTTCGACCTGAAATTGCCAAGCTGTATTTTCGCGCCGGGCGACTATGCGTTTGACATCGTTCTTCATGTTCCGAATGTCCAGATTCTCGATGCCGTGAGAGAAATCTGTGCCTGCAAGATTTTCGATAATGGTACTGATTATCTGAAATACAACGGTGTAAACAATGGTCTTGTAGTAGTAAAACCAGAGTGGAATGTTGGGTGAAAGAATAAATATTCGCAATGTATTTATTGGCAATTTCTGTTATTTCTGTATAGCGGCGGTTGCCTTGCTTGCGGTATTCTTCATTCTGCATAATGCAAATTGGGTTAATGGTGATGATTTTGAATGGGTGAAGACGACGGCATTAGGCATTGCTGAGCCGATATCATATCATGTCGGAAACGGCCGTTTTGTGCCGTTTAATCATTTTGATTCGAATTTAACTCTTTTTTTGCCGTACGGAAACACGGCATTTGTGCACTATTTGTTGGTTTCAATGGTATTCTGTTTGGCTTCTTTTTTCCTTCTTAAGGCATTAAAAAAGCATGTTCCAGGTGCCAATGGTGTATTGCTCTTGGTTTCTTACTCTTTTTTTGTTTATGAATCTGTAAACGTATATTTAAGCATAATATATCCCGAGAAAATAATAATTCTTGGCTTTGCTCTTTTCATGTATTTATTTCAAAAACTTCATGATGAGAACTCTTTTGTTTCTTTGATTCTATTGTGCATCGTTGTTTTGTACATAACGTATGCCAAAGAGCCGGTATTCGGAGTTTTTGTTGTTTTTTCTTTGATAAATCTTATTTTTAGAAAGAGAAAAATAAATGTTAATGAAAAGCGATTCTGCTACTTCTGTCTGCTTAACGCGCTTGTTTATGCGTTGTTATACTATTTTATAGTATTTCTACACTCCGATTTATTTTACAATCAGGGACGTGTGCAGTTGACTTATATTCAGAATATTGTGGAATCATTCAAGCACCAGCCTTTTTTGATAATTATTTGGGGATTCTTGTTTTATCGCATATATATAGTTCTGAAAAGTCGGGAGATATCAGTACTGGATGCTTTTCTGTTCATGTCGGTTGCATATTGTTCGGCTTATTTCATTCTGAAGTTAAACGATGGATATTATTTTATTCCATCTGTAGTATTGGCATTGCCGTCTATTTGCAAGGCTTTGAGTGAACTTCTGCAACAGAAAAAAATAAAATACTTAGTTTATGTCTTTTTGTGCTTGTTGTTGTATAAGTCTGTCAAGAATATTATTGTGATGGGAGAGGCAACATCTCATAACAGAACATATTATCCAGAATATTTCCGTAATCTTGCCCGAATTGCTGAAACAAATACGATATATGCAGTTACAGATTCATTAAAGATGAGTGATTTGCATTATGGTTACAAGGTGAAAAATGATGAGATTTTTATAGGATATTGGATGACCCCACGAAACCTTAATTACAAGTTTACATATATTTCTTCTGTTGATTCTGTGCCCAAAGGCAGTTACGTGAGGATATATGATAATGACGAGTTGAAATTCTATAAGAAATAAAACAGTTAATTTGCGGGAAGTTTAATTTCTAAAAAAAGTCTTTTATGCAAATAGGAGTATTAACATTATGGCAGTCGAAAGATAATTACGGGCAAATGTTGCAGTGTTATGCTCTGCAACAATATCTGCGTGAAAAAGAACATAATCCTTTTTTGATATCTTACAGATTCATAAAGGCAGAACGGCAGTACACTTCGTTGTGGAAAATGCTTCTTAAAGTCTATGTAATTTATCCCTTAGTGTCGTTGTTTGGAATGTGCGTGGAAAGGAGGCGCCTCGCCAACGAGGAATTTGAAAAATATCGACACGAAAAGAAACGGAAATTCGAAGACTTTCTGAAAAAAAATATAAATATGTCGGAAACTTATAGCAATCTGGCTGATTTGCAGAAAAATCCTCCGATAGCCAATTGCTATATTGTTGGGAGCGACCAGGTGTGGGCGCAATTGCTGTCGAAACCAGAGAATTTGGCATTCTATCTTGATTTTGGAGGTGAGGAGGTGAGGCGCGTTGCTTATGCTGCAAGTTTCTCGATGAATGAATATCCCGAAAATCTTAGGTCAAAACTGGCTGAAAACCTTAGTCGTTTTGATGCTGTAAGTGTTCGCGAAACACAAGGCGCTAAGATTTGCAAAAGCGTAGGAATAAAGGCTACAAAAGTTGTAGATCCGACTTTATTGTTGGGTGCTAATGCCTTCGAAAATCTTGCAGAGAAAAGGCTGATTTCAGACAGATATGCTTTTGTCTACCAACTTAATATAGAATCTCCCGATGAGATTTGTTGGGACGAGGCGCAGGCGTTTTGTCGCGAGAATAGTTTGAGTGCGATAGCCACGGCATCGAGCGGTTATTTTGATGGAAGTGAAATTTTGAAAGGTGCAAAATATATTTATCCATCGGTTGAAGAATGGCTTTCGTTGATAAAATACAGCGAAATAGTCATTACGACATCTTTTCATGGAATAGTTTTTTCCATTCTGTTCCGTAAGAATTTTGTTTATGTTCCACTCAATGGAACTCACTCTGGGGGAAATGCCCGTGTTCTCAATTTGCTGTCCGATTTGGATATCGAAGAAAAATGCGTTTCAGATGGCAGAACCTTTAACGAAGTTGCCTCTTTTGAAATTGATTACTCAAAATGCAATATGCTTCTAAAAGAGAAGGTTGCAGAATCGGCCTCTTTTTTGCTCAATGCTATGAATTTATAAAAATAAAAAAATGCAGATGTTAAATAAATATTCATCTTATGTGGTGTACGTCATTTATGGACTGATTGTCTCATTTTTTGCGTATTACATTGTAAAGAATGCTGCGTGGTGTTCGTGCGACGATTATGAATGGTTGTATACAACGGCGCTTGGACAGCCGGAATCATTGATGCGTCATGTTGGAAAAGGACGTTTTATTCCATGTAATCATTTTGATACAAATTTTCTTGTATTGATACCGCATGGTGAGAGTCCATTGGCTCATTATATTTGGGTAGCATTTTTGTTTCTTACAGCTTCTTTCTTATTCTTGAAAATTAAGGGAAGTGGTTTTGTGAAAATTGCCTTTTTTTCATGGTTGTTATATCAGTTTCTGCAAGTTTATTTGAATATAATTTTTCCTGAAAAAATTGTTATAGTCGAACTCTTGCTTATGATAGTTATGCTGCAAGGATTTCATAAAGAAAATAAAAGTCCTTTGCAGATAGTGTTGTATTGTTTGCTTGTTTTTTATATTCCATATACAAAAGAGCCGTTATTTGGAGTGCTTTTGACATTCGCTATAACTGAATTTCTATTCAGAAGAAAGAATTTGAATAAGCAAGAGAAAATGGCATATATTGTAATGATTGTAAGTGCTGTTGTATTCTTGAGCTTATATGTTGTTTTTATTCAATTTTCAGGTGATACAGAGTATGTAGAGCAAGAGTATAATCCATTTTTGAGTAATATTGTTTTTACATTTAAGGTTTTTCCAGCTTTGTGGCTGATGGTTATACTTTTGCCTGTCAGAGCAGTCCATTATTATATTGAACGGAAATACTACCCAATAGTGGATGCTGCATTTGTTTCTGCATATGCTTATATGTCATCCTATTTTATACTTACATTTTGGCGTCCATATTATTACTATCCTTGCTTTGTCTTGCTTGCGCCTTATGTTGTTTTTCTGATAGGAAAAGTTGAAGAAAAACTTAAAGGTTGGTTTGGTAAGGGCGGAATTATTGCGTGTGTTGTCTGTATGTTGCCGATATTTTATATCTCGGCAAAACGCGGATGGGTTGTAGCTTCTATAAATCAGGAATGCAGGACTTTCTTTACACCATTCTATAAGGAGATGGGAGAATATTCAAAAAGAGGAGATATCTATTATTTCAATGTCGATGGAGATAAGGATAAGGAGGCTAAGAATAATTTGCGTCAGATTAATAGGTATGTCAGCTATTGGCTTCATCCTGAATACAAAGCAAGTGGATTCGAACTAAAGATGCTAAACGATTCTGTAATGCCACAAACAGAATCTCGTATTATATTTTCTGGTTATTATCGTAATAAATATAAGGACTTTATAGTTGAAAGAATAAAAGATGGATATTTGAAATTAGTATATAGTGTAGATTTTGACATGAATGCAAATTTTGATGTTTACGAAGTGAAATGAATATGCAAAAGCGTGATAATTCAATAGATTTCATAAAGTGTGTTCTGATACTGCTTGTTGTGTTAGGACATTCTATTCAATATTGTATGACACAAGAAGGGGCGTATTATTTTGAAGTGCCATTATTTGTGTTCATATATTCGTTTCACATGCAGATGTTTGCATTTGTGTCTGGATTATTCGTTTCGAAGTCTCTAAGTTTGTCTTTCTGGGATGTAATAAAAAAACGCTTTGCACAATTGATTATTCCGTCGATATTTTGGAGTGGAGTTGTAACGAATATAGTTTGGATTTTTGTTTCAGAGAAAAAAAGGGACTTGAATAGTTTTCTTATGTATTTTGTGTGTTCACCTTTAGCGTATTGGTTTTTATATTCTTTATTTTTGTCAATTCTATGCTTATGGACAGCAAATAAAATAAAGGAAAAAAGTGTTTTTGTTGTATTGATTTCGGTTGTACTTTTATTTGTATTGCCAGTTGGTGATTTGAGGTATGTTAAGTTTATATATCCGTTTTATATTGCTGGATATTATTACAGTTTGTGTAAAAATTCTATTGATAGGCAATGGAAATTGGTGACTGTTATTTTATTGGTATTGTATTGTATTCTTATTCCTTTTTGGAACAGAACTTCGTATTTTTATTTGTGTGGCTTAGAATTTTTGTATTTCGAAAAAGGAAAAATACTTTTTAATCTTGCTATTTTAAAGCCGTGTATCTATAGAATTATTGTGGGTTTGGCATCTTCCGTGGCATTTATGTATATTTTGCAGTATGTGTATCGTAAGTGTATTGTAAAAGTGCCTTCTGAAATGTTTCTTTATATAGGAAGACATAGCATGGCTATTTATATGATTCATTTTATTATATTGAATGTTTGGTATAGATTGGTTGATGTTACGTCATTAATGGTCTTGAAAGATTATTACTCACTATATGTATTGTCGACATTCTTTGTTGTGGTGGGCGTTACTGTTGGATTAATATACCTTGTTCCATCCTTCAAACACAGAAAATTAATTTTTGGTTGGTGATATGATAAGAACTTTGTTTGATTTTCAGGCATTTCAGATGCAGACACACGGCGGAGTATCGCGTTGTTTCGCCGAACTGATACATTGTCTTCCGGATGATGTTGAGGCTGTTGTGGGTGCTTCCATGTGCGAGAATGTCTACATGATGCCGATAGAACACCTTTACAGGAAAGCATTTTCTTACAAAATATTATACAGAACGTTGAGGTACAAAGCTCAGAAAACAAAACTGAACGAATATCTTATGGACAGAGACATCTGCATAGATTTGCTGAAAAAAGGTGATTTCGAGGTGTTTCATCCAACGTTCTTCGATGATTATTTCTTGCCTTACTTGGGCAACAAGCCTCTTGTTGTAACGATTCACGACATGGCCATGGAGAGATATCCCGAGATGTTTCCGCTGTCGGGCTTGGAGATGATACGAAAGAAAGAACTCGCTCTGAGAGCTGACCATATCGTAGCTGTAAGCGAAAATACAAAGAAGGATGTGATTGAACTTTACGGCATCCCAGAGGACAAGATTACGGTCATTTATCACGGTGCGCCAAAGGCTTTGTCATCGTACTCGCTTAAAGGCAAGCCGATGGAATATCCATACATCTTATATGTTGGCAGTAGGTGGACGTACAAGAATTTTGTGCCTTTCATCGAGGCGGCGTTGCCCGTAATGCGTGAGAGGCAGAACTTGAATATCGTTTGCACCGGAACGCCTTTCTCTGCCGATGAAATGGCTCTTTTCAGAAAGCATGGAATAGAGGACAGGGTGCATCAGATGTTCGTTTCGGCCGATGAACTGGCAACATTGTATGTCAATGCCGAATGTTTTATCTATCCGTCGCTCTACGAAGGCTTTGGAATCCCGATTCTGGAGGCGTGGCGATGCGGTTGTCCCGTTCTGCTGAACAACGCAAGTTGCTTTCCGGAGATTGCAAAAGACGGAGCGATGTATTTTTCTCTCAACGAAAAAGAAAACACATTGACGGATTGTCTGAGAAATTTCTTAACTTTGCAGAACGAACAGAAACAAGCTTTAATTGACAAAGGACACAAAGCCTTGAATAATTATTCGTGGAAAGAATCGGCGCAGAAACTTGCCGAAGTCTATAAAATGGTTTGTCATAAAATATAATAGCAGATGCTACTCTACGTTAAACATTACGCACAGATGTGCAACCGCTTGTGGGCTTTCGTACCGGCACTTGCCTACGCATTGCACCGTCAGCAAAGAATGTACGTTTTCTTTGCCGGCAAGAAATATGTCGATGCGTTTCCGCATCTAAAGCGCTGCGGAATGTTGCGTTTCATGCTCTCGAATGACAGTCCCGAGCCGACTTTCCTTGCGTGGAGATTCATCACTTTTTCTGAGAAATTCAATCTTGAGATAAAGAAAGATTTGCGAAATCTCGATGAGGTGAAACTTCTTTCTTTTATAGACGGATGGCAGCATCGTAACGACAAATCTTTTATCGCGGAGCAGAAACCGAAAATTGTTAAACTTCTCCGACCTGCCGAGTCAATCGTTTCGAAGGTCGGCAAATATTTCGATGATTTCGATGGCATAACAGTCGGAGTTCACATCAGGCGAGGCGATTACAAATCCTATCTCGGCGGAAAATATTATTTTTCTGACGAATGTTATCTGCATATAGTCGAGCAGATTCGTGCATTATACGAGGGTCAGAAAATCCGATTTCTTATTTGTTCGAACGAGAAATTCTGTATTTCCGAAGATGCTTGCGATATGTTCATGATTGAAAAATCCGATGGAATAACTGATTTGTACGCTCTTAGCAGATGCGACCTAATCGTCGGACCTCCAAGCAGTTATTCGCAGTGGGCATCTTTCTATGGCGACGTTCCGTTATGTTTGATTCTCAGCGAGAAAATAAATGTCGATAAGGAATCTTTTTCGAAGATTGTTTCGCTTGATTTATTCGAAAACGGCAAGCGCATCAGACTCGATGAACAGAAACAAGAATATTTTATAGAATGAAAAAATTCTCGATAATAACCATAAATTTCAATAACAAGGAAGGGCTTCGGAAAACGCTCGACAGCGTTGTATGCCAGACTTTTACTGACTACGAGCTGATTGTTATAGACGGAGGCTCAACAGATGGCGGAGCTGCGTTGCTCGAGGAGTATGGAAAATACATAACTTTTGGTGTGAGCGAGCCCGACAAGGGCGTTTATAACGCTCAGAACAAAGGCGTTCAGCATGCATCGGGCGAATATTGCATATTTATGAATTCGGGAGATTTGTTTTACGACAGTCATGTTCTTGAAAATGTTTCGGCCGAGCTGGAAAATGGCATTGACATTGCCGTGGGAGATACTTATTTCTACAAAGACGAGTCGGAAAATCGCTATGTTCATGCTCCCGAATACATCACGCTTTGGAGAGTTTACATTGGCATCAATCATCAGTCTGCATTCATAAAGAGGCAGTTGCTGCTTGAAAATCCGTATGACGAAACACTTAAAATATGTGCCGACTGGAAATTCTGGCTGCAAGAACTTGTGAAAAACGAGCGTTCGTATCAGCATCTAAATCTGATAGTTGCGCAGTACGATTTGAATGGCATGAGCTACAACGAAGATACAAGGCTTGCCGAAGAGCACAAGGTGATGCAGCAGCTTTTTCCGCAGCCTATTGTCCGCGAATATGAGGAAAGATACAATTCTTCTATCGACAGATTTCATTCTATAATGAATAATATTGATGGTGAAAGTCGTGTGGCGAAAATTTTGTCGTTCGTAGCAAAAATTCTTCTAAAAGTAGGATTATGAGCAAGAAAAAGTCGAACGAAGTTCTTTCTGTAATGAAAGGATTGGCAATATCTATGATTGTGATATTTCATAGTGGATGTCCTGCATGGCTGTTCATTTTTTTCAGTTTGTTCCATATTTCTGTATTCTACTTTTCAATGGGATATTTTTTCAAAAAGGAATATCTCGAAAATCCAATGGATTTTGTGAAAAGAAAATTTAAAGGGTTGTATCTGACGTTTGTAAAGTGGCAGATAGCATTTATCTTACTGCATAATTTTCTTGCAAGTCTGCATATTTATGAAAACCAATATTCTTTGTCTGATATTGTCCGAAGATGCTTTGTTGTGTGCAAACTCGTTCCTTCGGAATTGATGCTAATGCCATTTTGGTATATAATCAGTGCCATAATGTGCCTTGCTGTATATTTTGTAATCCGATATGCTGTTTTTCTCTTAAAGCCGAAGTGTGAAAATCTTTTGCTAACGGTTTTTGTCGCTTGTTCAATGTTATTCGGAGTGTTTTTGCTTGAAAGCGGATTCAGAACGGAATTATATTTAGAATCTTCGTTTGTTCTTGTTTATATTTTGTTTGTAGGTGAGATGTGGCATCGATACGAAGAAAAGATCAAGATGAACGCTTTTGTTGCATTGTTCTGCTTTGCATTGCTGATTGTATTTTCACGTTTTCGTGGTTTGAGTTTTGTGTCTCAGGATTTCTGGGGCTATTGGCAGTATATGGTTGTAACTATTCTCGGTATGTATCTTGTTTATTATGTGTCAAAGCGAATTTGCAAAAAGGAAAGGTTAAAGCGTATTTTTATCATATTGGGCAATGATTCTCTGTATATTTTAGCTTTGCATATTTTGGCTTTCAAGTTGGTAAGTTTTGTAAAAAATCTGATTTACGACGATCTCACAATTAAAAATATGTCTGATTTTACAGTCATTCTTAACTACAATGGCATTTTGTGGTGTTGTGCATATACTATTGTTGGTATTGCAGTTCCTTTGGTGATAATGTATTTTGTTGAGGGCATTAAGCAAAAATCTTTGCGATTAATAAATAATTTGTTTTCTTTGCATAAAAGATGAAGTTTTAATTTCGTTTTTTATGTTGAAATGTAATTCCATTGATACACAAATTTATTTGTGGAAAAGAAAGTAATAACGACGCTTATGGGCAATTGGAAATATCGTATAACTCACATTCCGTATCTCGTCAGACTTTGGTGGTTTCTGAAGCCGTTCAGAAAGTCGCATCATTCAACATTTTTAGGGAGGAACGTGCGTGTTTCGCATCCCGAAAATGTTGAGATGGGAGAGAACGTACAATTGTGCCGTGATGTTGAATTGTGTGTGTCGGCTTGCAAGCCTGGTTCTTCCGAGCCACCTATTCTGAAGATTGGCAACAATGTTCGCATTGGCGAGGCTTGCCGGATAGGATGTGGTTTTGAAGTTACGATAGAAGACAATGTGCTTTTTGCACCAAACGTCCATATTTCGGACAGAGACCACAACTATTCAGATATAACAAAACCGATAAACGAGCAGCCTATCGTTTCTAAGGGAGCAGTGAGAATAGGCGAGGGCAGTTGGCTTGGCTTAGGGTGTCAGATTTATTCGGGCGTTACTATTGGCAAGCATTGCGTTGTCGGCGGCGGAAGCATCGTTACGCATAGTGTTCCGGATTTTTGCGTAGTGGCCGGAAATCCGGCAAGGATTATAAAAAAGTATAATGAAGAAACTTCTGAATGGGAGAAAGTTTAAGTGCTTATGATTAAGGATTTCATGATATGTTTGTGTGCCGCCGTCGCATTCTTGTGGCTGATGCCGTATGTCGTTTTCGTCTTGTCGCTGCCTATTGTATGGCTTTATAATAAGCGCGAAAGCCGGATGTTTGCCAATATGCCACAAGACGACGGAAACAACGGTTCTGCGAGCGCGCCTCAATGTGCCGAGCAAGAAAAAAAATCATCGGTAAAGCACTTCTTTATCACTCTTATTCAGTCGTATAGCCAGAAATATCTGATAATTAAAATTGGCTTCATTCCGTCGCATCATATCCGCAGATTCCTTTACAAATATCTGTATATGATACAGTTGGCTGAAGATGTAGTTGTATATTACGGTGCGGAAATCCGTTGTCCGTCGCGCCTGAAAATAGGAGAGGGCACGGTCGTGGGCGACAGATGTCTGCTTGATGCGCGCAACGGCATTGAGATTGCCGAACAGGTAAACATCAGCACCGATGTTAGAATCTGGACGGAACAGCACGATTATAACAATCCGATGTTTGCGTGTTCTGTCGGTAAGAAGCGTGTGAAAATAGGCAAATATTCGTGGATTGGTCCGAATGTAACTATTTTGCCGGGAGTGGAGATTGGCGAGGGGGCGGTTGTTGCTGCCGGTGCCGTCGTTACGAAAGATGTTCAGCCTTACACGCTTGTCGGCGGCATTCCGGCAAAGCAGATAGGTGAGCGAAATAAAAATCTGAAATATAAATTCGATGGTAGTCATACCATGTTCTATTGATATATGATTCCGAAAATAATACACTTGTGCTGGTTTAGCGGCGAGGAATATCCGCCTTTTATCAAGCGATGCATCGATACTTGGAAGGAGTTTCTGCCCGATTACAAGATAAAAGTCTGGGATTCCGACAGTTTCGATTTCGACAGCGTTCCGTTTGTCCGCGAGGCATACAAGGCTCGCAAGTGGGCCTTCGTTGCCGATTACATCCGACTTTATGCCCTTTACACCGAGGGCGGAATCTATATGGATTCTGATGTAAGGGTGTTTCGCAATTTCGATAAGTTTCTCGACTGCAACTTCTTCACTTCTCACGAGATAAATCCGGGAGTGTATAACGATGCCGAGGCGAAGAAACTCGATTCGGAAGGTAGGAATACGACCGACGAGAGCGTGAAGGGATTCGGCGTTCAGGCCGCCATCATGGGCGCATCGGCAGGATTGCCTTTTCTGAAGAATTGCCTTGATTTCTACAATCAGCAGACATTCGACGTAAACAAGACGTGCGATTTAGTAATCGGTTTGTACATCACAAAGCAGATGGAAAAATACGGCTATCGTTACGTTGACGAAGAACAACATCTCGCAGACGATATGCGCATTTACAAATCCGATATCTTTGTCGGAAATGCACTCATGCTCTCGAAAGACAGCTACGCCATTCATCTCTGCAACGGCAGTTGGACCGAACATTCTTCGGACTTGGGCTACAAGATAAGGAATTACTATCCGTTTTTCTATCCGCTGTGGAGGCTTGGCGAGAAAATTGTAAATAAGATAGGCCGATGCTGCAAATAAGCATTATAATTCCGATTTATCAGGCAGAGGCGCGGCTTAAAGAGTGCCTCGACTCGGTGGCATCTCTGAATTTCAAGGATTTTGAGGTGCTTCTGATTGATGACGGCAGCACCGACGGAAGTCCTGCCATCTGTCGTGATTTCTGCGCTGCCGACAGTCGGTTTGTCTATATTCGTCAGGAAAACCGTGGGGCGAGTGCGGCACGAAACACCGGACTCGATAACGCCCGGGGCGAATACATCTGTTTTGTCGATGCCGACGACTTTCTTGAGTCGACTTATCTTTCGGCCTTCGTCGAAAACATTGCCGGCAGCGACGTTCTTGTGCAAGGCCGATTCTGGCACATGGACGGCAAGATGTATTCAAAGACTTTCGATTTTGACGAGGTTCGTGAAGCATCTTTGCAGAAAGGCGATTTGCAGAGCGCGTTGTTCATGCTTTACAAGCGCAACCAGCTTGGCTATCTGTGGACGATGATGTACAAGCGAAGCGTCATCGAAGATAATAAAATCCGATTCCGCGAGGACATGAAATGTCAAGAGGACATGGAGTTCATCACGCACTACATGAAGCATGTGCAGAGCATCAGAATGTTGCCCGAATGTCATTATCATTATTTCTTCTTGCAGCCCAAGCACGACTACACGTATTATTACACGGTCAAGGGCTTGAGCCTGACTTTTGCACGTTACAAAGAACTGTTTTCTGATGAATATTATTCCGAGATTCTGAAGGCAGAGGTTGATATGGCAACGGCGTGCTATCTTCACGAAATCAGTCAGTTGGATGCGGAGGGACGAATCGAACTTCATAATCTGTTCTGGAAAATCTTTGGAAGTGTGGTTTCGTCTTGCCGGAACAAAAAATTCAGACTTTTGGCGTTGTTAAAGCCTTTGTCGGCATCGGGCAAAGACAAAATTCTCTCGCTGCTTTCAAAAGTAAAATAAAAAAGTTACATTTGCAATTATGGCAAAAAGCAAAATAATAGTTTGTGCTCACAAAAACGATTTTGTTCTGAGCAACGATGTGTTCCGTCCTTTGCAGGTTGGTAAGGCTCAAGCGGCTGTAAATCTTGGATTTGATGGCGATGATACGGGCGACAACATCAGTAGCAAGAATCCTAATTATTGCGAGTTGACAGGACTTTATTGGGCATGGAAGAACATGACGGACTATGATTTTATCGGTCTGGCTCACTATCGCCGCTATTTCGATTTCTCAAAAAAAACATCGAAAATCGACTATGTAAGGCACATGTCGGTTGAGGATTTTTGCGAGTTGCAAAAAACGTGGCAGAAGCCAGAAGAGGTGCTTGGCAACTACGACATCATTCTTCCAAATCCGTGGTACATGAACGAATCGGTTTCGGAGTGTTACGTAAAGGCGCATCTGCCCGAAGAATATCACTTGCTAGGCAGAATTTTACTGAAAAGTCATCCTGAATACAAGGAGAGCATCCGCAAATATTGGTGCATGGACAACCGTTGGATTGCCTACAATATGTTTTTCACCCGAAAAGAAATTTTCGAGGGTTATTGCCAGTGGCTTTTCCCGATGCTCAAGGAACTTGAACGATATATAAAGGTGGTTGACTATCCTTTCCAAAGACGTACATACGGTTTTATGGGCGAGATTCTGCTGCCGCTTTATTGCCAGCATAATGGCTTGAAAATAAAGCATCTGCCAGTTCTGATGCTTGATGATGGACAGAATATGAGTTCGTTTAAGATTTTGCTAAACAAATGGCGAAGCAACTTTATTTTTAAGTTGGGGCAGCCGTTTAACCATTCGTTTCCTGATTTGGACGCAAATTTTGATGATAATTGCAGAAAAGACGGATACAACATCTGATAGCATGGAAAATTTGCCTTTAGTGTCCATTTTGATTCCTCTCTACAATTCCGGGGAATTTGTTGCCGAGACGATAGAGTGTTGTCTTTCGCAGAGTTATCCGAACATCGAGTTGGTCATCGTAGACGACCATTCTACCGATAATTCTGTCGAGGTGGCGCAGAAATATCTGTCGGATAGAGTTCACCTTTACACCAATCCGAAGAAAGGCGGAAATTCGGCGCGAAACTATGCTTTCGAGATGAGTCGGGGCGAGTATGTTATGTTTCACGATGCCGACGATCTTATAACAAAGGGGCATATCCGGTCGCTGATGGATGCTATAATGCAACGGGGAACTGGCAATTCTACTGCTTTTTCTCCAATCTATATGCTCGAGGCAGACGGCAGACTGTGGCAGCCTCCCACAACCATCGACCACGAATTTATTCCGGGCATTGAAATGCTTGTAGGCATTTGGACTGGAGCCGGATTCAGATGTCCGCATTGCCATCTTGTTCCGCGTCATATTGTCGATTCGGTAGGCAGGTGGGACGAGCGTGTGCTGAAAAATCAGGACGGCGAGTTCTTTGCCCGTGTGTACAACGCTGCCGACAAGATGCTTTTCTCAGGCGAGGCCGAGTATGCCATTTGGCGGCAGCGCAAAGGAACTGTAAGCCGAGCCAAAAACGAAAAAGCGTTAGCTTCGTACATCTCAACCTTTAGGGAGATTGCCAAGATAATTCTCGCTTATCAGAATACCGAAACTAACAGAGCTGCCATATCTCGTGGCTATGGCTATTGGCTCTACGAAAATTATCCGTTCTCGAAAGATGTAGAGCGTGTTTTCTTCGACGGACTGGGCGAAAACGGACTCTCGTTCATTCTTCCTCAAAGAAGAGTTTTGACAATTCTGAGAAGATTGTTTGGCTGGCGTCTTGCCCTGCGAATAATCAATAAATTCAACTTGTAACACAAATGAAACTGTCTGTAATAATAACATGCTATAATTTCGAGGCTGTGATAGTTCGATGCATCGACAGCGTGGTTAAACAGCTCGATGATACGAACAATGCCGATGTTGAAGTCATTGTAGTTGATGATGTGTCTAAGGATGCGTCTGTAAGAGTTATTTCCGATTATATTTCAGGACATTCTGGCAGAAACATTCGCTTGGTATGCCACGAGCATAACGGAGGCGTTTGTGCCGCCAAGAATACAGGATTGTCTGTTGCCAAAGGCGAGTATCTGTGGATTCTCGATGGCGACGACTATGTTTCAGACGGCAGTCTGGCAGTTGTTCTGAAAGCCATATCAGACTGTCCCGACCAAGAAATCATAACCTTCGATGCCAGATTTCATTATCCCGACGAACTTGTTGTGGAAAAAAGAGATATGCCAGCCTCAAAAAGCATAAACGGTATAGATTTCTTCAAGAAAAACTACGTTGTTTGTCCATGGAGGAATATAATTTCTGCTTCGTATCTAAAAAAACATAACATTTCGTTTACCGACGGCGTTGTTCCTGACGATGTTGAATTTGGACTGAAACTGTTCGGCTATGCCGAGAGAATAACTTATGTTCCTGAATCCATATACGAATATATTATTCAAGATACATCGATTACAAACAAGTTTAACGAGCGTAAACCGTATAGTTTGTTTGCCGTTGTCGATTCGGCTATAAAACTGTACAATTACAGGAAAGACAGATGCTTTTTGAAGTTTGCCGTTGATATCGCCAATATGATATGGACATGCGATTGTCCTCAGATGGACAATGTTCAGAAACGTGATTACATAAAGGCTGTTGAGGCAAATAAAGACCAAATTGTCTTTTGCCTAAGAAGTAGTGGCAGTCTGTTTGCAAAGGCAGAGGCTATGTCGTTAAACCTGTCTGTGTCGTTTTTCCTTAATATGATAATTGTTTATAAAGGGTTGTTCTAGTTTTTTTTCTTTATAAAAATGACGGTTTTAAAAAGATTTATCGAACAGAATTATTTCTTGATAATTGTTTTTGCGCTTATCTTATTGTTTAAGATTGTAATGTTGCCATACTGGACTGTGTATGGCGACTCTTTTTATTATATTTTAACGTATAAATATTCGTTCCACGATGTGGAATCAATGGCTTTGAGCCTGAATTTTTATCTTGCTAATCTGATTGGAGGTGCATTTTTGCATATATGGCAAGGGGCAGAATTGTATGGATTGCGTTTCTTTCAGATATTTAACGATCTTATTTTGCTTATAGGAGTATGTAAACTGTATGACAAGTTAATAAAAAGCAGAATTGTACTGTTGGGTTTGCTGATTCCAGTTGTTTGTTTTTATTACAGACCGATGGAATTTTATTATGATTCTCTGTCCGTAACATTTGCCGTATGGATTTTATATTTCTTTGTCAAAGGATTTGAGAATTTTTCTTACACAAAAGTTGTAATATCCGGATTTCTTGTTGGTATAAACATTTTAATGATAATCCGCAATATCCCCAAATGTATTATCTTTGCAATTGAAAAAATCATAGTCAAATGAAGTTGTTGGATTTTGCAAAACATTTCGACAGCGAGGAAGCTTGTGAAAAGTACCTCAAGGAAACTCGCGAAAAAG
>JAFZWM010000017.1 GCA_017617315.1 Bacteroidaceae bacterium | reverse complement strand
GAATTGAAGAATAACCTCCGTTTGCCATCTCAACACAGTAGCGGAAAACGCCGCAGAAACCACAAGGGAAAACTCTGCGAAAGCGAGATTATGACCATCCTCGTGTGCTATCATTTCGGCACATACAAGACGTTTAAGGAGTATTATCTGAACTGTATTCTGACGCAGCTAAGAAAGGATTTTCCGAACGCAGTTTCATACAATCGCTTTGTGGAACTGATGCCACGAGTGTTCTTGAAAATGATGCTGTTCATGAAACTTTACGCCTTCGGAAAATGCACGGGAATAACATTTGTTGGATGACCGTGTATGGAACGAATACAACGCACAAAAATAATATTTTCAGCAAAAATATTCAGTCTGATGCGGAAAAAGATGATAGGAAAAGAACAGTTCCCCGAAAAAGAGTTCAGAAAAACTCCTTTCGGGGAACATTAACTATCCGATATTATTAGCCATCACCGAAATCTTTAATCAACCCTTCAATATATTCCTTTTCGTTTTCATTGAAATAGAATTTAACATCCCGTGGCACAGCTATTTTCTTTATCTCATTTTCAGATAGCCAACGCAATTGCCTTCTATACTGATTATATATTTCATCACGTTCAAGATTATATTTTACGCCATACTCTATCCACTTTTTCTCAACCTCGCAGAATAATCTTGCATAATCACGCAAATTTGATTTTGACAATAAATGAACAGAATCTATTATTATAATAATTGTAGACTCATCCAGCCACGAAAAATCTTCCAGACAATCTCTCAAGGCTTCCCAATTAAATCCGAAATAATCAGGAAATTTTAATTTCACATTACATTGTTCCATGAAATCTTGGAAATTGTCTGTCAAATCAAGCTTTGCTACAAAACTATTTATTTCTGTCTCAACTTCATTTATATCTCGATAGTAGTACATTTAATTATTTATACAAAAGTTTGACACATACAAATATACAGAAAAAACAACAATTCCCCGAAAAGAGTTCTGGAAAAAACTCCTTTCGGGGAACATTGTTATAATTAAATAAAAGAACTTACCAGATGTCTACGCGCTCCTTGGCTGGAACGAAAAGCTTGTCGCCTTCCTTAACGCCAAACGCCTCGTACCATGAGTTGATGTGTGGAAGAGTTCCGTTTACACGCCAGCGGCCAAGTGCATGAGGGTCGCTCTTTGTGCGCTTGCGTATTTCAGCCTCGCGGATGTTGCCTGCCCAAACGGTTGCATAGGCAAGGAAGAAACGCTGTGCTGGAGTAAAGCCGTCCTTATCCTTGAGAGGAGCATCCTTTGTTGCGTTGAGGAATGCCTGATAAGCAACCTGCAAGCCACCGTGGTCGGCAAGGTTCTCGCCAAGGGTGAGCTTACCGTTAGCCTTAAGGTCGTCGAGAACGTTGATGTTGCTGAAGAAATCGGCAAGCGGAGTAACATGAGCCGTGAACTTATCAGCATCGCCGGCTGCCCACCACTCGTGAAGGTTACCGTCCTTGTCGAACTGGCGACCCTGATCGTCGAATCCGTGAGTCATCTCATGACCGATAACAACGCCGATTGCTCCGTAGTTGAAAGCATCGTCAGCCTCCATGTCGAAGAATGGGTACTGAAGGATTCCGGCAGGGAAGCAGATCTCGTTTGTTGTTGGGTTGTAATAAGCGTTAACGGTCTGAGGAGTCATGAACCACTCGTCGCGGTCGACAGGCTTGTTGTACTTCTTCTCAATTGCGTATGCAGCCTCGCACTCGCTAACAGTCATGATGTTCTCCCACAGGCTCTTGTCTGTTGTGATGTTCATGTGTGAATAGTCTCTCCACTTGTCTGGGTAGCCAATCTTAACGTAGAAGCTGTTAAGCTTGTCGAGAGCCACCTTCTTTGTCTCCTCGCTCATCCAGTCCTGAGCCTTGATGCGCTCGCCAAGAGCCACCTGAAGGTTCTTTACGAGGTTTACCATGCGCTCCTTGTGAGATGCAGGGAAATACTTCTCTACGTACATCTGACCAACTGCCTCGCCAAGCACGCCGCTGCAAAGGCTTACGGCACGCTTCCAGCGTGGAGTCTGCTGAAGACGACCGCTCAGAGTCTTACCGTAGAATTCGAAGTTAACCTTGCGGATTTCGTCGGTAAGATAGTTGGCAGCCTCGTCTATGTAGTGCCACTCAAGATATGCCTTCTGAGCCTCAACCTTCTCGTCGCGAAGGATGGCGTTTACCTCGAGCATCTGCTCTGGCTGGCCAAGGTCGATGAACTCAGGAGTATCAACCTTCCATGACTTGAAGATAAAGTCGAAGTCGATGTTCTTGTAAGCATTCTTCAGGGCTGAATATGCTGTCTTGTGATAGTTGCTCTCAGGGTCGCGGAGCTCGGTACGGCTCTTTGAAGCCTTGGCGATGCGAGTCTCGATGCGGAGCACGTCCTCCATCTTGCGAGTGGCAGTTTTCTCATTGTCGCCAACAAGCATGAACATCTTTACGATGTGCTTGCGGAAGGCTGTCATAATCTCCTTTGTGTGCTCGTCGGTATCAACATAGTAGTCTTTCTGACCGAGCGACAGACCGCTCTGACCCATGCCTACAATGTTGTTCTTGCTGTCCTTCATGTCGGCCTCGATGCCTGTGTAGAAGTAGCCGCCAACGCCCTTGTGCGAAAGCTTTACCATCATCGGGAAGATTTCGGTATTCTTCTTGATGGCACGAATCTGCTTGAGGTCTGCCATCAGAGGCTTTACGCCGTCCTTGTTAAGCGTTGTGCTGTCCATAACCTGATTGTAGAGGGTTGCAATCTTGTATGCAACGCTGCCCTTCTCGTTGCTCTTGCCAGAGATCTCGAGAATCAGGTCGTTAAGCTGCTTGCGGTTGTCCTCGGCAATCTTGTCGAATGAACCGTAGCGTGAATACTCGTCAGACAGCGGATTGTTCTTCATCCAGCCGCCGCAAGCAAACTCATAGAAGTCGTCGCCAGGGCGTACACTCTTGTCGAAATTCTCCAAGCGCAAGCCCGATTTTAAGTTGTCTTGTGCAAAAGCCATTGTTGTTGCTGCAAATGACATTAAGATAAAACTTTTTACTCTCATTTTTTATAATAAAAAAATTAATAAAACAACCGGAGGTCGCTTTTTGGGGCGATTGTTCCGGCCATGCTACAATTATGTTTTTTTCTTATACGTTCTTAGCCTCTTCGAGTTCCTCGCTCGCCTTCTCCCATTGCTCTACGGCGGCATCAACCTTGTTCTTCAGTTCGCCGTACTGCGCACACAGCTGCATGTCTGCCGCGCCCTCGGGAGTTGACATCTTTGCCTCTATGTCGGCAAGTTCGGTCTCGAGTTTCTCAATCAGTTTCTCGGCATCCTCTACTGCCCTTTCGAGCTTGCGGATTACCTTTGCCTGAGCCTTCTGCTCCTCGTAGCTCAACTTTCCCTCGCTTGGCTGCGCCGGTGCCGAAGAAGCCGAAGCCGTTCCGGTAGCCTGTGCCAGCGTCGTGTTCTTTTCGAGCTGCTGAAGGCTGTCGATGTTCTTGTGCTGAAGGAAGTCGTATATTCCGCCGAGATGCTCCCTGACCTTTCCGCCACCGAACTCGTAGACTTTCTCAACCAGTCCGTCGAGGAACTCGCGGTCGTGGCTTACTACAATCACCGTGCCGTCGAACTCCTTGATTGCCTCTTTCAGCACATCTTTAGAGCGCATGTCGAGGTGGTTGGTAGGCTCGTCGAGGATGAGGAAGTTAACAGGCTCGAGCAGAAGTCTGATCATGGCAAGGCGGCTGCGCTCGCCTCCCGAAAGCACCTTTACTTTCTTGTCGGATGCCTCGCCGCCAAACATGAACGCGCCCAGGATGTCGCGTATCTTTGTTCTGATGTCGCCCTTTGCCACGCGGTCTATCGTGTCGAAGACGGTTATCTCGCCGTCGAGCAACTGCGCCTGATTCTGTGCAAAGTAGCCCAACTGTACGTTGTGTCCCACGGTAAGATGTCCGTCAAAAGGAATCTCGCCCATTATACATTTCACGAGGGTTGACTTTCCTTCGCCGTTCTTGCCGACGAAGGCCACTTTCTCGCCTCGCTTTATTCTGAAATTAACATCGCTGAAAATCTGATGGTCGCCATAGGCCTTTGCCACGTCCTCGCAGATGAGCGGATAGTCGCCGCTTCGGCTCGCTGCCGGGAACTTGAGGTGGAGCGATGAGTTGTCAACCTCATCAACCTCGATAGGTATTATCTTTTCGAGCTGCTTTATGCGGCTCTGCACCTGAACGGCCTTCGTTGCCTTGTAGCGGAAGCGCTCGATGAAGTCGTTTATCTCGGCAATCTCTTTCTGCTGGTTCTCGTATGCGCGCAGCTGCTGCTCGCGTCGTTCGGCGCGCATCTGCACATATTCGTCGTACTTCACCTTGTAGTCGTACACTCTTCCGCAACTAATCTCGAGCGTGCGTGTTGTAACGTTGTTGATGAAGGCGCGGTCGTGGCTCACCAGAACCACGGCGTTGGCGCGTGTTGCAAGGAAGTTCTCGAGCCATTGTATGCTCTCGATGTCGAGGTGGTTGGTAGGCTCGTCGAGCAGAAGCACGTCGGGCTTGCGCAGAAGGAGCTTTGCCAGCTCGATGCGCATGCGCCATCCGCCGCTGAACTCGCTCGTTGGGCGGCCGAAGTCCGAACGCTGGAAACCCAGACCAATAAGCGTGCGCTCCATCTCGGCGTGATAGTTCATTCCGCCCATCATCTGAAAGCGTTCCTGCTCGTGGGTGAATGTCTCTACCAGCTTGGCGTAGCTCTCGCTCTCGTAGTCGGTACGCTCAGCCATTTCGTTGTTCATCTTCTCGAGTCGGGCCTGCATCTCGCTTATGTGCGCAAAGGCTTGCTCGGCCTCTTCGATAACGGTATGCTCGTCGCTCAGCACCATAACCTGCGGCAGATAGCCGATGGTGGTATCTTTGGGAACAGACACCACGCCTCCGGTTGGCAGCTGCAATCCTGCCAGAATCTTGAGCATGGTACTCTTGCCTGCACCATTCTTGCCAACAAGGGCAATGCGGTCCTTGTTGTTAATTACATACGATACGTTCTGAAACAATGGTCGGGCAGCAAACTCTACCTCTAAGTTTTCAACTGAAATCACTTTTCTGCAACTTTTGTGAATAATGTTGCAAAGATACAGCAAACTGATTGCTACACAAAATAAATGATGTTGTTTTTTACTTCTCTCTGCCACTTATCTTGATGATAATTAAGTCTGTTGGCTTTATTTTACACCATTTTGACATTCTTTTACCACCTGCATATCGGGGCAAAAGGCTATTTTTGCAGTCAGAAACTTTTTAACAAATATTATAATGAAGAAATTCCTAACTATTCTATTAACATTAGTCTGCCTCTGCCTCGGCGCGGCGGCTGAAAACTATCCCTATCAGAGCGACGTGCTCTGGGTAACTGTTCCGTCGCACGCCGACTGGATTTACAAGACCGGCGAAAAGGCAACGGTAACGGTTCAGCTGTTCAGATACGGCATTCCATGCAACGGTGTCAAGGTTGATTATGAACTGGGCGGCGACCGTATGCCAGCCGATACCAAGGGCTCTGTTACGCTGAAGGACGGCAAGGCAACAATCGAGATTGGCACGATGAAGAAGCCGGGATTCCGCGACTGCGTGCTGAAGACCGAGATTGACGGACAGAAGCACACGCACCACGTCAAGGTGGGATTCTCGCCCGAGAAGCTTCAGCCTTACACCAAGATGCCTTCGGATTTCGCCCAGTTCTGGAACGAGACTCTGAAAGCGGCTTCCGAAGTGCCGATGAAGGTTACAAAGGAGTACTGCGCCAAATATTCGAGCGAGAAGGTTGACTGCTATCTGGTGCGCATACCGTGCTACAAGAAGAACCAATGTATATACGGCTATCTTACAATGCCAAAGAAGGAGGGTAAATATCCGGTGGTGGTCAGTCCTCCGGGAGCAGGAATAAAGCCGATGGACCCGATGAAGACCATCTTCTATGCCGAAAGCGGCTGCATCCGTCTCGACCTCGAGATTCACGGCATCAGACCAGATGTTGACAAGGATACTTACAAGGACATAGCGGCAGCCTTCTGCAACGGCGACAACAGCTATCTGGTAAACGGCATAGACTGCAAGGAGAACTACTACATGCGCAAGGTATACGCGGGATGTGTGCGCGCCTGCGAATATGCCAAGACGCTGCCTAACTGGGACGGCAAGAACCTGATAGTGCAGGGCGGAAGTCAGGGCGGCGCTCTGGCGATAGTAACGGCTGCCCTCTGCCCCGATGTAACGCTATGCGTGAGCAACCATCCTGCGTTGAGCGACATGGCCGGTTATCTCGACAACCGCGGCGGCGGATATCCGCACCTTAACCACGGCTTCAACAACCAGCTGACCGACCAGAAGGTCAAGACTCTTGCCTACTACGACGTGGTAAACTTTGCAAAAATCCTGAAATGTCCTATATTCCTTACTTGGGGCTTCAACGACAACACTTGTCCGCCAACCACCAGCTACATTGTGTGGAACGTGATAACCTCGAAGAAGGAAAGCCTCATCACCCCCATCAACGAACATTGGACTTCAACCAGAACACGCCACGTTCAACTTGAATGGATTATGAAGAATATAAAATAAAAAACAAAGGGACGTATTTTTTTAGATACGTCCCCTTTGTTTTATTGTCGAAAGATAGTTTTTCGCTTGTGAGGGATTTGCAATCACCCACGTCGGTTGTTTTTGGTCTGAAGCCTCTGACTAAGACGCTCGGACTCGGAAATCAGAGCGAGCGGATTTTATATGTCAACAGGTTCAAATTCAAGCCTTGTAAACATGTTATTATAGCACTTCTAATACAACTACATCTATCCCCGTATATTTACCCAATGAAAGCAACGAAAAAAAGGCGTTACTAATTTAAATATCAAGGAATATCCAAGAAGTACTACCAATACAATTTTAATTGTTTTATTCTTTGTACAATATCTTTATCATTCGTCATTGTTTCAATATTTCCCCCTCACATCTGTCTCATCTACCGTAGCCGATGCGTTGCCATCCTTAAAGCGCACGGTTATCTTGTCGCCCTTTGCCAGCTGACTGGCATTGGTTATTATCTTGTCGCCCAGCATCGTCATGCAATAGCCGCGTGAAAGCAGAATCTCGGGGTCGGCATTCTTCTGCTTCTCCTCCATGAGGGCAAGCGAATATTTCTGACTTTGCAGAAAGGCATCGGCATACATGCGCAACTGCGGCACAAGCGAATCGAGCCTCTGAAGCTCGGAATTGTGCCACATCTGCCACGCCGACTCTATGCGCTTCTGCATGGCGTCCATGCGGTTCAGTTCGTTGGTCTTCAGCACCTCGAAGAGCATCGGCACCTTGGCCGTGAGGGAGTCAATGCGGCTGTGCTCGTTCTGCAATATGCGCTTCACCTCGGTTGTGATGCGCTGGCCGTAGTCCTGCAAGTCGTAAGCCGTATCTTCGAGATGATGGATAAGGAATTCGGCAGCCGCCGTAGGTGTCTTGACTCTTGTGTTAGAGATGAGGTCGAGAACGGTATCGTCGCGCTCGTGGCCTATGCCCGTGATGATTGGCAAAGGGAAGTTAGCCACGTTCTCGGCCAGAGCCAGCGTGTCGAAGCCCGACATATCGGCCGTTGCTCCTCCGCCTCGTATTATAACCACCACGTCCCAGTTGTCTATGTCGGCGGCAATGGCGTCGAGGGCGTTTATTACGGTCTGCTCAACCTTGTCGCCCTGCATTATTGCCGGGAAGAGTTTCGGGTAGAATTTCAGCCCAGAATCGTTGTTCAGAAGCTGGTTGCAGAAGTCGCCATAGCCGGCTGCCTTTTCCGACGAGATGACGGCTATTCTCTGGCACAATACCGGAATCTCAAGTTCCTTCTGCAAGTCTAACACGCCCTGCTCCTTCAGGTTGTCGAGAATCTCCTGCCTGTGCTTTGCCAAGTCGCCCAGAGTATAGGCGGGGTCGATGTCGGTAATATTGAGCGAGAAGCCGTACAGTTCGTGAAACGTAACGTGGGCATAGACCATCACCTTGATGCCGCTGCGGAGCTCGCATCCCGTGGCCTTGACAAACTTTCGGCTTATCTTCTCGTAATCCGAGCTCCAGATTGTGCCGCGCGCCTTAGCCACAAGTCCGTTGCCCTGAATATCCTTCTGCACGAACTCGAGATAGCAATGGCGGCGTACGCTAAAGTCGCTTATTTCGGCAGTAACCCAATAGCCGTCAATCATGATGGTATTGACGGCACACTTAACAAGGCTGTTAAGTTCGAAAAGTGTTAATGATGGAGTGTCGTGCATAATCTGAAATAAAGAGAGCGTTTACTGCCCTCCGAGTTTTTTTTCAACAAAATGTCTGATGAAGGCAACCGTCTCGTCGATACCCATAACCGACGAGTTAACGCAAAGGTCGTAGGTGGCAGCCTCGCCCCATGTCTTGGTGCTGTAATAGTTGTAGTAGTTGGCTCTCTCGGCGTCGCCGCGCTCCATCATGCGCTCAGCCTTCTGCTCGTCAACGTTCTGTCGCTGGCAGATGCGCCTTACGCGCTCGTCGTGGCTGGCGGTTATGAACACGCTCACGCATCGCGGATTGTCGCGCAGAATGTAGTCGGCACATCTTCCCACGATAACGCACGACTCCTCGTCGGCAATCTTGCGGATGGCATCGCTCTGAATCTTGAACAGAGCCTCCTCGCTAAGCTGATTGTCGTAATATCCGCCAAACGACACGCCGCTCTGTATTCGGTTGAACAGGGTGTTGAAAAATCCCTTCTTCTCGTCGGTATCTCTGAAGAACTCGGCTCCGAAGCCGCTCTCCTTTGCCGCAAGAGTGATGAGCTCGCTGTCCAAGAAACGGATGCCGAACTCCGCTGCAAGTTTCTTGCCTATCTCACGACCGCCGCTGCCCAACTGACGGCCTATGCTGATTACAAATCTATCCATAGTATCTTTAAGTTAAAGAGTTTTCATTTGTCTGAACTTTCTTATCTGAATCACAATCATCACCACGGCCGTAACAACCGAGATTGAATCGGATATCGGCATTGAGTACCACACGCCGTTGACACCAAAATATCTTGGCAGGAAGATGAGGCACGGAACAAGGAAAAGCATCTGTCTCGAAAGCGACAGGAAGATGCTCTTCTTTGGCATTCCGATGCTCTGGAAGAAGTTGGTGATGACCATCTGTATGCCTATTATCGGGAACGTAACCATAACAATGCGCATGGCCTCTGACGATAGCTGGATAAGCTTCTCGTCGCCCGTAAACATGCGCGCCACCTCTTCGGGAAAGAACTCGCCCAGCACGAATCCGCTCGTTGTAATAACCGTTCCGCCCACCATCGTAAGCCACAGAACGCGCATAACGCGGTCGTATCGCCTTGCGCCGAAGTTGAAGCCGGCAATAGGCTGCATGCCCTGGTTAACGCCCATCACAATCATGACAAAGATGAAGGCAACGCGGTTTACAATTCCATAAGCACCTACCGAGAGGTCGCCGCCCTGCTCCTTCAGTCCGCGGTTTATGAAGATTACTACCAGACAGGCGCACAGGTTCATAAGGAACGGCGACATGCCGATAGACAGAATATGCTCGATGATCTTCCTTTCGAGCCGGAAGATGCCGTGCTTCCATCGCAGAAGCTCGTTTGGATTCCAGAAGAGCTTTGCCTGCACAAGCAGAGCCACAATCTGCGCCAGAACGGTAGCAAGTGCCGCTCCGCTGATGCCCATATCGAAGACGTAGACAAACAACACATCGAGCACCACGTTCAGAAATACCGTAAGAATGGTGCACAACATCGAAGACAACGGATGTCCGGCCGAGCGCAAGATGCAGTTCAGGCCAAGATAGCTGTGCGTAACCACGTTTCCGAGAAGGATTATAACCATATAGTCGCGCGCATACCCTATGGTGTTATGGCTCGCACCGAAGAACAGCAGAACGGGATCGAGAAAAATCAGCATCAACGCGCCGAACACAACACCCAGAATAAGGTTAAGCATAACGGTATTGCCCAGAATCTTCTGCGCCACGGTATAGTCCTTCTGTCCCAGCTTTACCGAGATCATGGTAGATGCTCCCACGCCCACCATTGCGCCGAACGCCGCCGACAGGTTCATAATCGGGAAGGTTATGGCAAGACCCGAGATTGCCAGCGCGCCGCACACCTGACCGATAACGATGCTGTCTACAATATTGTATAGCGACGATGCCGTCATCGCAATAATTGCCGGAACGGCATACGATAAAAGAAGTCTGCCTATTGGCTTTGTACCCAATTCTGTCGGTGTTAATTGTTTACTCATCTAATTTTAGTTTATAAGTTATCCGTATCAGCAAGCCCCGGCACGTCGGCAAACAAGCGGAACAGAACCGAAGCATAGCGTGCAAAATTAAAAAATTAATATTAAATTTTGGTTTTTCCAGTTTGTTTTTTACATTTGCAGATATAACCCCGACGACAAATAAATATAATGATAAAGAATATTAATCGATAAAAAAAGTTAATCAGATGAGTGTAGTAATGATTTTGCAGTTAATTATCGTATTGCTGGCATTGTATGTCGGCTCTCGATATGGTAGTCTGGCATTGGGCGCAATCTCAGGAATTGGCCTTGCCATCTTAGTTTTGTGCTTCGGACTTAAACCGGGCAATCCTCCGACAGATGTTATCTACATCATCGTGGCAGCCGTAACATGCGCCGGCATGATGCAGGCCTCGGGCGGAATGGACTGGCTCATACAGCTTGCCGAAAGGTTGCTGCGCAAGCATCCTAACCACATCACCATTCTTGCTCCGCTCTGTACGTTCTTCCTTACCGTACTTGTGGGAACTGGACATGTTGTGTACACGCTCATGCCTATCATCTGCGACATCGCGCTTAAAAAAGGCATCCGTCCCGAGCGTCCTTGCGGCGTGGCTTCAATAGCATCGCAGGTTGGAATAACATGCTCGCCTATCGCGGCGGCCGTGGCATCGTTCGTGGTTATCTCTAACGCCAACGGATTCGACGTAAACAACCTTCAGGTTATTGCCGTAACAATTCCGGCTTGCCTGTGCGGTCTGGCTGCCGCTTCGGCTCTCAGTTACAAGCGCGGTCTCGACCTCGACAAAGACCCTCAGTTTCAGGCTCGCCTTGCCGACCCTCAGATGAAGGAATATATGTACGGAAGCTCGGCAACGGTTCTCGACAAAGAGATTGACAAGAGCGCGAAGCTTGCCGTTTACATCTTTATTGGCGCTATCGCCGTTATCGTTATGTACTCTATCTTACAGATTGCCGGACTCGACATCCGTCCTGAGTTCCCTACGGGTAAATTAGACGATGCCGGAAACCCAATAGTAAAGCCTATCGGCATGAACATCATCATTCAGATTGTGATGATAACTGCCGCAGCCTTCATGATTATCTTCTGCAACGCAAGCCCTAAGAAAGCCGTGAGCGGAGCGGTATGGCAGAGCGGTATGGTGGCTGTTGTTGCCATCTACGGCATAGCATGGCTTGCCGACACTTACTTCGGCAACTACATGGATGTTATGAAGGGCGGACTGGAAGGCATCGTAAGCCAGTATCCGTGGACAATAGCGCTGGCATTCTTTGCCGTTTCGGTCTTGATTAACTCTCAGGGCGCGGTTGTGGTTTCAATGCTTCCGCTGGCATACTCGCTGGGCATTCCGGGTCCTGTACTTTTGGGCGTTCTGCCAAGCGTGTACGGCTACTTCTTCATTCCTAACTATCCGAGCGATATTGCAACGGTAAACTTCGACCGTTCGGGCACGACCGTCATCGGAAAATACCTGCTCAACCACAGTTTCATGATGCCGGGACTGGTCAGCGTGATAGTATCGACCATAGTGGGAACGCTCATTACCATGGTTGTTTATTGACAAAAAGTAAGTGGCAATCAACATTTTTTCTTAATTTTGCACACTAAAGATAAATCAAAAGAATAAGAGAGATATGAAGATTCAAAGAATTTTATTGCTTGCCCTCCTTGCAGGCATGGCTTCGACAGCCAGCGCGCAGTTCCAGAAGAGCATTCTGAAGGAGTTCCAGCAGAACTCTAAGTTTGGTGGCTACATCATCGGAAAATACGACTATAACGACAAGGAAGGCACGCAAACAAATGGCGGATTCGACCTTCGTCTTGGTCGTGTGTATGTTGACGGAAAGGTTCAGGATTTCAACTACAAGCTTCAGGTTGAGGTGAGCGGTACGCCTAACACAGCCAACACAACCGAGAAGATTGCCCGCATAGTAGATGCTTATGCTGAATGGGAGAAATATCCGTTCGCAAAGATTAAGTTCGGACAGTTTAAGAGAGCCTTCACCTTCGAGAATCCTTACAATCCGTTCGACGTGGGCTTCAACAACTACGCTCAGGTTGTAAGCAAGCTTTCGGGTATGGCCGACAGAAACGGCGAGCACTCAAGCGGCGGCCGCGACCTCGGCATCCAGCTTCAGGGTGACTTTGCAAAGATGTCCGACGGTCATAACCTCATCCACTATCAGGTTATGGTGGCAAACGGTCAGGGCATCAACCACTCCGACGTTAACAAGACTAAGGATGTTATCGGTACAATCCAGATTATTCCGATAAAGAACCTTTATATTGCAGCATTCGGCTGGAGCGGAAACTACACCAAGAATACGGTAACGGTAGACCGCAACCGTATGGCATTCGGCATCAAGTACGAGAGCGACTGGACATTCCGCGGCGAGTATGCAACGTCTAAGGGTTACAAGATTTCGGACTATGAACAGAACAAAGAGACTAACGTATACGAACTGAAGAACAGCATTAAAGGCAAGGACAAGGCCGATGGCTGGTATCTGACCGTTGGAGCACCTGTTGCCAAGGGCTTTAAGATTTACGGAAAATGGGACGTTTACCGCGACTACAAGAGCAACGAGAGCGCAACAAACCAGTACGCTCTGGCGGCAAACTACTATTTCAACAAGAATCTTAAGGTTCAGGGCACTTTCTACCACACTCACACAGGCAAGGAGGTGGCAGGCGACCACGACTTCAATACCGTAGACATTCAGCTTTACTGGAGATTCTAAAAATCAGAACGGCATAAAAGAAAAAGGCAGGCTTCATCATTCAGAAGCCTGCCTTTTTTATATCCTTTAAGCCCGACGATTTAGTTCTTTATCATTTCGAGCAGCTCGTAAATCTTGATGAACGGATTGTGCGTTGTGGTAGATTTCACGGTCTTGTAGTCCTTGCTGAAGTACACGTCCCAGAACGAACTGCTGTCATTAGGGTCTTGATAATGAAAGTGATACATATCATCCTTCTCTCCCATGTACACGAAAACCGTTTCGCCATACATGTTGTTTCCGTCAATATCCGAAAAGAAGCACTTAGTTCTGTCGTCTGAAAATGAGACATACTCGAGCTGGTTCTTTGCCGGCATCTCCTCAGATGTTGCCTTGTTAACCTTCTTTACATTGCGATAGCTGTACAATGCGTGGGCGTTAAGAAACGCACAGTATACGAAAAATATAAATGTAGATATTAAAATTCTTTTATTCATACTATCTTTTCACTATGCCTTAGCAAAGAAACAAAAACACAATTCATCGTGTAGCAGGTATTCCGCGCATTCCACAGGAGTGCTAACCCAATTATTCTCAGCAAGTTTCAACATCCTTTGCATCTTTTTACCGGCATATAATTCAAATTTGCGTGCAAAATTACAAAAAAAATGTTCAATATATGCCATAAAATACAAAAAAGATGGCAAAACATTTTACATTTTTGCCATCTCATCTATAAAATTAATATCCTGAGCCTTATTTAGCCTCCCAGCCAAGGGCACTTGCGCCAAGCACGGCAGCGTCGCTGTCCTTCAGCTCAGACACCAGCATCTTGGCCTTTCCCTTGAAGATAGGCATAACATTCTCATTATACGAATCCTTTATAGGATCCATGATGTACTTGCCGCTCTTTGTCAGTCCGCCAAAGAAGATGAATGCCTCTGGCGATGAGAAAGCTGCAAAGTCGGCAAGAGCCTCGCCCAGAATCTTTCCGGTAAAGTCGAAGATCTTGAGTGCCACGGCATCGCCCTTAACGGCTGCATCGTACACATCCTTTGATGTTATCTCCTCCGGATTGAGATTGCGCAGAAGGCTTGGCGTAGAATCCTTTGTCAGAATCTCGCGTGCCGTGCGAGCCACGCCCGTTGCCGAGCAGTATGTCTCAAGACAGCCCTTGCGTCCGCAGCCGCACAGACGGCCGTCCTCGCGGCGCATAATAACGTGGCCAAGCTCTCCGGCAAAGCCGTCGCAGCCGTAAACAAGCTGTCCGTTAATAACGATGCCCGAGCCAACGCCCGTGCCGAGGGTTATCACGATGAAGTTCTTCATTCCGCGAGCCGCGCCGTATGTCATCTCGCCAATGGCAGCCGCGTTTGCATCGTTTGTAAGCGCAACAGGAATGCCCAGCTTTGTCTTGAACATGTTAGCCATAGGCACGATGCCCTTCCAAGGCAGGTTTGGAGCGTGCTCTATTGTTCCGTTGTAGAAGTTGCCGTTTGGCGCACCAATGCCAAAGCCCTTTATCTTCTCTATGCCGCCAACCTTCTCAATCATTGGCATAAGAATGTTGCACACGGCCTGAATATAATCCTCGATGTTTGGATACTGCTGAGTCTTGACAGAGTCTGTACAAAGAATATTTCCTCTGGCATCAACAATGCCGCAAACCGAATTGGTACCTCCAAGGTCCATTCCAATTACGTATGGTTTTTCTGTTTCCATGTTATTTTTTGTTTACTAAAGGTTTTATTAAAGATTGTGCTCCGTTTGAGCATTGCAAACTTAATTCTATTTTTTCATTCTGCCAACAAAAACGTGTCGCCTTATTTGTTAAGAAAAGTGAAAAACCGCACTTTTTTGACCTGTATCATCAGATGAAGGCGTTTTTTATCGTAAAAACGATTTTAAAATTAAGAGCGATGCCTTATTTTGATGTATCTTTGCACAAAAACATCGCATAATATGAAAAAAATCCTTTTCGTTTGCCACGGAAACATCTGCCGAAGCCCTATGGCAGAGATGATAATGAAGAAGATGGTTGCCGACCGAAACCGCGAGGCCGACTTCGAGATTGCCTCGGCTGCCACATCTACCGAGGAGATTGGAAACGACATCTATCCGCCGGCAAAGGATTGTCTGCGCCGCCACAACATCCCCTTCACGCGCCGACGCGCAAGGCAGATGACGGTTGCCGACTACAACTACTACGACCACATATTTGTTATGGACGACAACAATCTGCGCTTTCTGCATTGGGACATGCCCGATATTGTTCTTGATGCAGGACACGGAAAGTTTTACGACCCAAACGGAAAAATCCAGAAACTGATGAGCCTAACGGGAAGCGACGCGAGCGTTGCCGACCCTTGGTATACCGATAACTTTGAGCGCACATACAACGATATCTGCAAGGCTTTGGAATATCTGTTCTAAACTACAATATACCTAATCATAACATAACAACACACAACTTTTTCAAAAAAAATGGAAAGACGATTCTATATCGAAAAGTTATTCATCACGGTAGACTTGGTCCACGAACTCCTTAATAATCAAATAAAAGTCTCCTACTAATAATCATATTATCTTTCTCATAAATTCATATTTTTCAAAATTTCATCAATGCATACCATTGTTTTTCTTAAAAAAATTTCATTATATTATAAACAAGCTGTATTTTTGCCAATGATTTAATCGTAATAAAATTTTTAAAATTATGAAAAAAAATGTATCAAAATCTAAAGACAATCAAAATGAAGACTGGTTATATATTAATTCAGAAATCAGAAACGAAATGGAAAAATTCTGCTCAAAAGAATTGATAGATAGAGTATTGAAGGATTTTGGAGTAGAAAGAATACTAAATAGGAAAAGTACCCAAAGCCCTTCAAGATCATGGATCATAACCAACTATATTTCAAGAGATAGTTCTGTAGACATAATCGATAAATTGAATGTCATTTTGTCTTTTTTTGTATGTGGAGGTGTGATTTGTATTAAAAACATCAATTATAAGTATCCCAACACTTCAAATGACCTCAACCAAAGTGAAAGAATGTGCGATCTACATAATGCAATCAATAATAATCCCATTTCAATCGACAAGGAAAAATGGGAAAGACATTGCGACGACTGGAATAAATATATTATTGATCGTAAGCAACCATATTATTATTAACAAAAAGATGAGCAACCAATTAAGGCTGCTTATTTTTTTTAGAGTGATTCTTCACATTCAAAACCATACATACATCCCGAAGGAATCCCGAAGACACGGCACGCGAAAAATTCTACACTTCGCATCCTTGCGTCACGCAAAACTTGCGCATCGTTTTCTTCAACATCTCTAAAAACTAAAAATATGAACGAAAACAACAAATATTTCTACGCAAACAGGTGGTATACGTTTTCCTACACATTCCATGAAATATTTTCCATTTTTTTCTTTGTTTTCATGTTCAACTTCATACCACTTACTATGGCTTTTAAACATACAATAAAACCAATATGGTTGACATTGCTTATACCAATAAACATACTTCTATTTTACAGATTTTGCATAGTTTTACTAAAATTCTGGGCTTTATTTATAATGAGAAAGCCTTTAGCCATTGTAAGCGAAGATTCGGTAAGCATATTCGAAGGAGTTAGAAACGGCTACGCATGCATAAAATTCAAAGACATTAAAGGAATAAAAGTCTATTGGTCCTCGAAGAGTATAGGATTAATCACTTTAGATGTTGATGATTTTGATTTTTATTACAATCAGATATCAAACAAATTTGTAAAATTCGGCATCAGACTGAAACAAACAACAATGCTCCGCAATTGTTACAAACGATTCTATTTTGTCGGGTTCAACGACTACATTTCTGTTAAAAACACATTCGAATTCGAGGACCTTGTTATAAAAGGCGCAAACAAATATCGCAACGACATTATTGATGTTGGATAGATTTACTAATTTTCACGCAAACAACATGTGATTCTTCGCTCCAAAATCCCCCACTCGTCCCGAACGAATCTCGAACGAATCCCGAAGGGATAAGTCTACACGCAGCAGCACATTGTCAAAAATCCGCCGATATAAAGTATCATACTACCAAACACAAGCAAAAATTCACCTGATAATAAAAAAACATAGTATCATCGCAACATACTATGAATGTAAAATAACTACATTTGCAACAAACAATAACAAAAACTATTTTTTGCGATGGAACAAGAAACAAGTATTTACGAAGAATGGCTTACAACCATAGTCAACACAAGGCTCATTTTCAACACAACAGAAGAGTTCGAAGACTTTCTCGACAACCATTCTATACACAACAATAGCATAAAAAAATGCTTCACCAGTCCGCAAAAGATGCGCGCTGCCTTCACAGATTTGCAGGCATTCGTTTCGTTCTTAAGCCAAGGAAGTCTGAATCTGTCGACATTTATGACAGAATACGAAAAGGCATCAAGCTTCTTTAGCAACAATCTGGCACGCAGAACTCACCCCAAAAAGACAGCCGATGAGATTCTGCGCAACCACTTTATGCCTCACACCATCAACGGGCACCCAAGAAAGAAAGCCGACATATACAGACAGATTGAAGAGCAGAATATCGACATTGCCATTCTGATTATGATGCTGATGAAAGCCCTGCCGGGATATGAGTCGAAAAACGGCGACGTAACCAATTTTGAGGAAGTATATGAAGATGTGATAAAACTGTTGGACAACTTTACAAGCAATGGGACAATTTTCGAATCGTTGCCACTTATAAAGAATGCACGCGAAGATGACGACAAAACAAGAATAGTGCTTTACTACTACGTTTACGAGATTCTCAACAACTACAAGTCGTTTTCAAGTTCTTCGGAGCTATACAACATTTCAGAAAAAACAAAAAATGACCTTGCACCACTCAATATCGAGGGCTTCTGGAACGAAGACGGCGGAAAGCTCAAAAACACGCAGTTCTGGCAGATAGTAAACACAATAAGGGCAGGTATTTACTTCGCAATATACTGGGAAAAAGATGCAGAAAACAGACTAAAAGGAACAAAATACGAATTGTACATACTTCAAGACGAAGACAGACTTATATTCTACCTCGCGCACCCGAAAGCCATAAAGCACCAGATAGAAGGCCGTAAATTAACCGACGAAGACAGCACATGGTATGGCACAAATATGCTCGACACCACCCCCGACGAACTGCCGCTACAGACAATCATGCCATCGAAGAAATGGCCTCAGAAAATCCATCTTACCAGATGTACCGACGAGAATGTAGTATCTCAATACGAAAGATGGCTTGACAACTGCAAAATAGAGCAGCAATTCAAACAATACGATTATTATTTCGAACCAAACATATATGCCATAACCAAAGACCATTTGTACATTCCGACTGAAAGCGATGGTGTGTACTACAAAATACCAAAATCGGCACACGAATGTTTCGGTAAGATTCACATTGACGACAACGTAGGACTATTGCGTATGAACAATAAATCATACATTACATTCAGCGACATGATGCTTTACATCAGCACAAGCGACGACGAGCTGGATAAGTATGGAATAGAAAGAGTCGGGGAAATAGAATAATTCCCCGACTCTTTCTGCCCTTTTCATGCCGCATCACTTGAACTTAATGTCAGGAGGCACAATATATTTTACAAATTATCCCCCATAAGTTCATGTTTAACGAACCTGCCTATCGGGAAATAATAAAATAAAAATAGTGGAAACGCATTCAGTATGGCAACATTATCACAAGGTATGACATGCTTACTAAGTTGAGCCTCGAAAACAGCCATCTGCTCTACATCATCCTTGTTCAAAGGCCATGACAAAGAACCTGTTGTCAGATTGTTAGCCTTATAAGCATTTTGTTGAACTATATGTTTCCAGTTGTCGGCATCCTTCAAGAAAGCGTATCCCCGATAAAAGCAGAACCGCCTCGCTTCTTTCTTAAACTTTTCGCCAACGCTATCTTCTCTTTGCACAACATAATTATGGAAATCGTTATCTGGCAACTTTTTGGTATATTGTATGCTCTCAATCATTGGATAGCTGATAAACAACCTGCCGTTCTCAGTCTCCTCATTAAAGTATTCCAACAACTCTCGCACCTGTGCATTTTTCACAGACAAATCTCCTCTGTAAAAGTCATAGTCAAAGAAAAGATATATTGATTCAAAATCCGAACTCTTGTATTTAAACAAATCATTCCCCGGATCAGTCTTCAACAGTTCTGTTTTCAGAACATCAACCACATCAGCAAAGCCGTCATAGTCATCTTTTAGCCGTTTGTAAAATGTATAGATACTGCTGCAAAAAGAGCATACTATCTGATCTTTGCTCCTTGGGAAGAACAAAGACTTGATGCCGTCATACAGAGGAGGCTCATACGATGCTCCTTCAAAGATAAATAGTATCATACTTCAAACGCATTACCTCTATACATTTTCTCAATATTATTGCCCCATCGCAACTCCTTGTCTGTACAAGCATTCAACGGCTTTATCAGATTATGATTGATAATAAAATTACAATCTGGACGAAGCAAGTCATTTGACATCAGATAGGTGTTATGCGACGTAACAAACAATTGGCAAGGAAGGTTGAACAGCCTTTTGCATACGTTGAACGATAACGAATAGTGATAGAAAGCGTCAAATTCATCAATCATGACGAATGAAGCCTTAGACAGTTTCTTTGTCCAAAAGTACAACAATGTCAACGAACTGGTACCTGTAGATCTGATTTTATGAAAAGGCACTCCATCGCCCATATCACAAATCAACTGCTTATCACCAACTTTTGCCTCTTTGAATTTGAACTCTTGTCCACTTACAGATTTCAAGAAATCTGCAAAATCTTCCACAAAACCGTTAGCAATGATATACTCTTCAAGAGTAGATACATTCTCGTCAAAACCAGCAAAGCCACGGTCTTCATGATTCCAGAACAAAAGCATTCCGTCAACAAACGTCTTTAACTTCATCAAAGGATGGTCAGAAGCAAGAGGATATACACTCCAAATATAAGAAAGCACAGACACCTTATTGCCACTTGTTGCCAGTTGAAGCTTGACATCTTCTGCCATAGGAAAATCGGTGCTTGAAACAGACAATTCTTTATTCTCCAACCTAAACAAAGGCACACCATCTAACACAAGAGTCTCCTTTTCGATACCTTCCACTCCCTTGGAATAACTGTATTCTATGACATTTTGTCCAAATCGGAATGAATATTCAAAAGATACAAAATCTTTTGGATGAAAGACATTGACAATTGTGTCTAACTGGTGTATATTCTTTTGTTTCTGAGTAAGATGAAGAATAATATCAAATATAGCTAACGACAGATTCGACTTGCCAGATCCATTTGGTCCGTAAATTATGCCATTCTTTACTACACCATCCTTGATGGCATCTGTATTGAACGAATAATTGCTTGGAGACGATAAATCCCACTCTATTCTATCTTTAAAACCACGATAGTTCGTAACAGCAAAGTTTGTGAGCATAATAATTTGTATTTGGCAAAACAACCGATTATCAAATGCAAAGCTATATAAAAAAACATTAAGTCCGTAATTTTTTTACGGCAATTTCCATTTAGGGCGCGTTTTTTAACAAGAATCAAATTATCAGGCACAAATGATGTGTTTTTTCGTAGTTTTATTATTACAGACAAGACGACAAATTAATTGTAGAAAAAATTATGATGGGAAGCCCATGCCGAAAATATGTCAGCACTTCTTCCCATCATAGTTTTATCAGTTTTTATTATGCGCCACAACTGCTCATTTATCTACATTTGGGCTATCTCTTACCTCTGCAATTTTCTTTTTTATAGCCTTGGAGATTTTGTGGGAAATTTCTATACCTTCTTTTTTCAGTCGTTGGACGTTAATAACTTCGTGAGTATTAATAATATCACAACCAAGGTCGCGATTGTTATCAGAATCTTCAGAGGCTTCGACAACCCATTCTTTACAGGAGTCACTTTTTTTTTAACAATCGGCAACGGGTCGGAATACTCCTTATTGGTTGTCAAAACCAAACCTTGAATATTTTCAGATTCTGAAAATATAGTCTCGGTATCTTTGGAATCTATAGGAAGTCTTGTTGTGGCAAACAGAATAATCTTACCGTCTATTGTTGTTTCTTTGTCGGAAATCAAAGCAATGACTTTCGACATTTTATCTGCGTTCTCTGCTGAAAAGTAGTCGAATTTAAGACAATTGATTTCTTTTTCACTTTCAGGAAGTTCTATGTCGATGGACTGGAAAATCCGTTCAAGTCTTTCATTGATTTCATTTTCCGTTTCTGCAGTGTGTCGTTTGTCGTCAAGTCTATCAATAAAATCGTTTGTGAACTCGTTACTGAATTTTTCGCCGATAGTGTTCATCTCAAAATCTTTTTTGAGAATGAACGTTACCAGTTTGGCAATATTCAATGAATCAGAATTGCCGCGAGTGCCTTCCGCTTTCAGAATGTACGAAAGTTGGCGCTTGAATGAATCCCTATTTGAAGACGGTATTCTGCCAACAAATAGTTTCCACTCATTGTTTTCTATTTCGCCGAACAAAGTCAACCCATTGGCTTTTGTGTCGTCGAAAAAATACTTTTGGTATTTGCTCATCCACGCCGTTGATGTATCTGTACCGAAAAACTCGTAGTCCAAAGCGGTGCTACGTGTCATCAGTTTTATATTCTCTATCATTGTTTAGTTTCTTTTTGGTCTATTCTTTTGTAATAATAGTAGCCGGCGTTTTCATGCTTCAGACGGTGAAGTCCATTTTCGAATACTCTGCGCACTTGCTGCAAGTTGCGTTTCATATCAATAATGCACTTCACTTTGACTATACGACCGTTTTTGAAAAGAGGTTGCCCGATGTAAGTCGGACAAACCGTCTGCACCTCACAATTGGGCAACCTCGGTTATTATTACAAATGTTTGTAATACTTATATTGATCGCCTGCCTGACGAAGTTGTTCAAGCCTTGTACCAAGTTTTACAAGACAAGGATAAAGTTTTTCGACTTCGGCCTTTTGTTTTTTTGCACGCTTCGTTTCACCCAATACGTAGTTGACAATACTCAAAAAAGTGCTGTCCTCATTCTCTTTAAAGATGTCTTCAGCCTTATCAGACATGGATTTCAATTCTGCCTGAATCTGAGCCACAGCATAGTCCAAAATTGGTTTTACAAGGCTTTCAGCTCCAGCAATTACTCGTTTATGCGGACTTGTAACGGCATACTCACACGACAAGTATGGCTTGTCTTTTTCGCTAGTATTCCAATCGCTATCAATACATTTCACACAGCCAACGGTTTCTACAGGAACATAGGAAATCTCAACCTGCGGACATTCTTTGCGAATCCGATCAATAGCCTCGTCATAATACTTGGAAAACAAATCCCTGCATTGACTGGCTTTGATATTACCCTTAGAATCGTCCTTGCTGTGATAAGTCTCGCACTTGGTGATTACGAAATTAGCACTCGCTGGCAAGCCGTCTTTCTGACGGAACTGCGCCCATTCTTTCACGAGTTCTTCAATTTCGTCGCGACAACTGATTTTGCTCGAGGCTCCCTTTTCACTTGCAGAATTCTGATTGACTTCCATTAACACCGTGGCTTCCACAGGAATCCAAATGATTCGGCTGTTGTAGAGGTGAGCCTTAAACTCGTCCCATCCCGAAACATTAGTGCGTTGGTCAGGTTCGAGCCAAGCACCCGGAATGTCCATTATGACGAACTTCTGTTTTACCTCGGTGTCGGCCTGAGAGGTTAGCGTAATTTCAAACTCGAACTTCCTTGACACTGTTGTTCCTGCCAAAAAACCAGATTCGAACTTGAAATCTTCGGCATCAATTTTGGCACGAAGATCCGAATTGAATGTATTCAAAACATCTTCGTCTTTTCTGTTGCTAGGTTTAATACCAAAGCCATCGGCAACATTCAGGTTATCCTTGATGTATTGTACGATGGTAGAAAGGAGCGAAGTTTTTCCTGCTCCTGTTGGTGCTATCATCGCAACATTTATAGGGGTTAGTTCCATTTCCATACTTAGAATTTGTTAATTAGACCCATTGCATTATTCAAGATTCTTTTCAACTCTTGCATTTTTACACTGTCGCTCTCCTGACCGTACTCACTTGGGTACAGTTTTGAGCGTAAACGGCTGCAAAACTTGATGAAATCCTTGTCATCTTCCCTGCTGCGGATTATCAGTTCGTCGAAATTTTCAAGCGTCCCGTGAAGGAAATAATTGAAAACATTGTAGTTGAAAATTGTATCGGCAACCTTCTTGTTGGCATTTGTGGCAATGTTTTGGAGTTGTCTTTGCGTAGAGTTGATGGCATCGCCATCAGGAGCTGGCTCGAAGACAGCATTGCCGTGTTTTGATTCGGGAATGAGTATTTTATCAACGTTGTCTTTCAAGAAGAACGGATAAACATTCTGCCTAAAATCCTGACGAATTGCTTCCAAATAATCAACCGCAATATAGATGACGGTATTTTCAAGTCCTGCACTCTCCAATGTTGCCTTCAAATTGGCAATCGCTTGCAGTCCTTCACCATCAATCAAGTTGCCCGTATTCTTTTTTAGGGCATTCATAATGTCCTTTTTGAAGTCTTCCATTTTGGCATTGAAAAAATCATCGATTTTTTCGTATCGCTTAACGATTTCAATCCAAAGTCTATGACATTCTGCATCTTGCAAACCACCGACACCGCCCTTGGTGTTGAACACATTCTGAGCGTAACTTTTCCAATTAGCATAACGTGCCGTAGGCGTAAACAGCAAGGTGTCATTGATTTCCTGCTTCACTTCCGATTTGATGCTTTGAACCAAATCGGCGAAATCGGTGTCATCGATTTCGTCAGAACAAATATACTTTTCGCTTTCAAGAAGTTCTTTGAGGCTTGCGGCAATGTCTTCGCGAATGTACTTTGCCTTGTCGTAGAATTTGATTTCGTCGGCAGACTCCATTGCGTTGCTTTCCACCTTTTTCAGAATTTCATCAATCAGCGCCTTAACATCCGAAATATCAAGCCTATTGCGGAAATTCTCAAGCAATTCCTCGTCCATTTGTGGAAGGACGTTGGTAAGCGTAGAAAGAATATCGTTGAGCATCCTTTCAACTTCTGCGCTATTGCCGACATTGTTTTTCAGAACTGGGAAATCAAAAGTCTTAAAACTTTCGCCTCCGTTGTTGAAATACTTGTTGATGTCTGTCTTGGTGGAATTTACGAGGCTTTCAAGTCCGTTTTCCCTTTCGTCTTTGTTGATGAGGAACGAGAGGAAATTGCTGCGTTTGGAAATTCCCGCCTGAACTTCGCCAATACGTGAGAATGTTGCGAGTTCCCTCTGACGGATTCCAGCATCCTGTTGGTTTGGACGAATTATGAGAATTGCGTGGTCAACGTCGTTTTCGAGTCCATCTGTCATTATCTTATCGACGTTGGAATTTTCACCAAAACCAGGCAAGTCTATCAAACCAAGTTTGATGTCCTTGTCAAGACTTGGGAAGGGGCAATATATTTCAACCTCCGAAACAGCCGGATAGAGCCTCTGTTCAACACTGTCGTAACTATAAGCCACGAATTTCCTGAGTTCGACGAAATTGGAAATAGTTACGGGAATGCCGCCAAGATACTGACGGAAATACTTGAACGCTTCCTTGATGCTTACAACTCTGTCGTAGTTGTACTTTTCGTTGCCGATGAATTTCTGAAAATCCACTTGCGAAAGGTCGAGTCGTTCAAAATCGCTGATGTCAGAAATCTGTGGAACAGTCTTGATTGCAGCGAGATACTCGTTTACCATCTTGACGAATTCGCTTTCTGTGCGGAATTTGACCACGGCGCGGCTTTCGCCATTGTAAATTTGCGAGCGGACTGCCGTTGTTGGGTTTGCGTAGTTAGTACCTTCTTCGGCCTTGGGGATTTCATTGTTGCTAAGTCCAGTTATGGCTTGCAACAATGTACTCTTTCCCGCGTGAGAAACGCCGGAAACTCCGAGGTTAATCGTTTCGCGGTCGAAACGGTTTTTCAAGTGATCGAGTTTTTGAGATGCGTCCGATAATTTTTTGTCCGCATTTTCAAGCCGTGGGACATACGTCTCCGCATTGTCCAACTTTACGTCCTTGATTTTCTTCTTAATCTCGTAAATAGAAGTTTTGAGGTCAGAGATTGCCTTCTCTTGTTCAAGAAGTTTCTCAACGTTCGTCTTCCGTTTACGCAAGATTTCGTCAATCTTTTGCTGAATGTCTGACATATTATCAATATTTGGTTTGTTAAAAATCAGTACATAAAAATTGTGCTGATTTCTGGTATTACTGTTTCATCTAAGGGCACAAAAAAAGCGTGGAGCCAATCCTATTACTCGTTCCACGTTTGTAGGCCTTCGCATTGCCCTGCCTGTCGAAACGAGCAACGTCGAAAGCCCCACACTGACGTATATAACAATCCCATAAGCCTGACACAAAAAACATTGTGCCATAGCCCACACATTTAGGATATGTATATAAACATCCAACGGGGCGTTCCCGTTGCTTTGTTTTTGACAGGCTGTTGAAGTTGCGAAGTTCACAAACGTCAAAACCAAAGCGTAAGGTACGCCTTTTTGTTTACACATGTCTCGCGCTACATTCAGCCACTCGGACTGTCAGCCAGCACAAGACATGGCAAATATAACAAATCTATCATATATCACCTAATAATTTGTTAAAAAAATGTTAAAAATACCATAAATATACTATAACTTCTATACCTGTTCGGGATAAATTCGATAATATCCGTTGCTTTGACAACGTGGCTATTTATCAGCAACCTTGATAAGCTGGTGTGGCTTATGTACGGCTTATATGCGGCTTGGGCATTGCAATGAAGAAGCTACCTTCAGACTTGTATCAATATAGGCATATCGAACCTTGCCCGAACCTTCCGGCTTGCTTCCCCGAAGCTTGAACGTAGCTTCCCCGTACCTACCCCGTTGCTACCCCGTTGCTACTCCGTACCTTCCGGCTTACTTTCCTCTACCTTGAAACTATGTTGAAGCTTGCTTGAATCTACCCTAATAGATTTTTTCAACTCTCAACAAAAAAATCTCAATTGTGAATTGTCAACCGTCAATTAAATAGTTTTTTCAACTTTCAATTCTCAACTTTCAAGTTCCCATTGTCAATTGTGAATTATCAATTGTCTCCGCCTTTGTATCGAACTCGCGCAACTTCTAAAACTTTGCGTGGTATGCATAAACCTTTATACTTTCCCAAAAAACGCCTTAACGTCGTGTCTATATAACTTGCAGAAATAAGCCGACAATGGGAAATTTCAGAATTCCTTTCGTTAAGAACCGCAACAAAATACATTTCAGTTCCGTCTTTCTCAACCTTTGTAACAAAAGGAATATCTTCATATTTATCCAAATTCAGACGCTTAAAATAGTTTCGCAAAGCACTATCTGATAATGTCCGGAAGGCAGCCTTCAGCCAAGCAACAGGCCTCCTGATAAAATCATATAAACATCTCATAATCACAAACATTATTACGACAAGAACTTAATAAAAATCAAAATCAAGAAAATTATTGTAGCCACACCCCAAAGGAGAGGATGAGGACATCCATTATTAAACCATCTGACTATTTCTAACACAAATAAAGCCAAAAGAAACAAGCAGCCACATCCCGAGCCACCACTACCTCCTCTCATCAGAGGCTGTCCGTTTTGCTTCTTGTTTTCGCTCTTCGAAGCGTCGTTTAATACGACATTTGTCTTTTCTTGCTTATCATTCATAATCTTACTTTACTTTTTGTTACGGGGCAAAAATATCAAGAGAACATAAACCGTATGCTATCAGATAAAAGATATTTAATTGTCAAATATGTAAATTGTCGACATTCAGTATAATCATACCAAATGCCGACAAAAAAAATAAATCAGTTTAAAACGCTTGGTGTTTATTCTTCGTCCTCAAAATCCCCCACTCGTCCCGAACGAATCTCGAACGAATCCCGAAGAAACGGCAAGCGAAAAAAATCTACACTTCGCACCCTTGCGTCACGCCCAACTCGCGCATTCTCTTCTTCAGTTTCTCTACAAACTCGTAGTTCTTTATGTTCCAGTTGGGAGCGAGAAGCAAATCCTTTGGCGAGCTCGACACAAAACGTTCAAGCACCACCTCGCGACGGATATGCGAGATGTAACTGATAACGGCATCGATATATTCCTCGGCGGTAAAGAGGTGGAAGGGATTCTGCTCGTACTCGCGCGCCATGACCGTGCCCCGAATCAGTTGCAGCTGATGCAGCTTGAGAGTGGTTATGGGCAGTTGGTTTATGAGTTTTGCCTGTCGGATGAGTTCGGCATCGTCCTCGCCCGGCAAGCCCAAGATTACATGCGCGCCAACGTAGATTCCGCGTTGCGCCGTCCTCTCGATGGCCTCAACGCTCTGAGCATAGGTATGACCGCGGTTTATGCGGCGCAGAGTGTCGTCGCTGGCACTCTCGATGCCGTACTCAACAGTCAGGAAAGTGCGCTTCGACAAGTCGGCAAGATAGTCGAGCAGCTCGTCGGGCATACAATCGGGGCGCGTGCCGATGACTATCCCCACCACATCGTCGCATCGCAAAGCCTCCTCGTACAGGTCTATCAGATGTTGAAGTTCGCCATACGTTCCGGTATAAGCCTGAAAATAAGCCAGATATTTCATCTCGGGATATTTTCGGGCAAAGAAAGTCTTTCCTTCCTCAATCTGCTGGGTAACAGACTTCTGCGTAGCGCAATACGAGGGGTTGAAGGTCTGGTTGTTGCAATATGTGCATCCGCCAAAGCCCTTGCTGCCGTCGCGGTTGGGACAGGTGAATCCGGCATTTATTGAAATCTTCTGCACCTTGAACGGGAAAACCTTTCCGTAGAACGAGGAAAGGTCGGTATAGAGATAGTCGTTATTAGTCATCTGCTCATAATTTGCCGCAAAAATATACAAAAAAAAGCAATGCTCTTGCCGTTGTGAACTTTTTTAAGTTTCTTTGCATAAAAATCATGAATATATGAAAAAATCGATTGTTATTGCCGGCATTGTCGCAACGCTGGCATCGAGTGCGATGGCACAAAAACTGGAGTTGAGAGATTTGACATCATATCGCTACATGCCGCAACAGATTCACGGCATCACGCCGTCGCCCGTAAACCCAAAGACATACACTATCATCAAGGCCGAGAAGGAAATAAGCGCATTCTCGTTTGCCGACGGCAAGGAGGTTGAGCCGTTCCTGAAACTCGACGGAAAGGTAAAGTTCTGCGGAAATCTTGCCAAGGCCGACGGAGACAAGGCCGTGCAGCTTCGCGATATAGACGACTACATCGCATCGCCCGACGGCAAGTCGCTTCTTCTACAGACCAACACGAAGAAGATTTACAGGCACTCGTTTACTGCCGACTTCTATCTCTACAACCGCACGGAGAACACCCTGCACAAGGTAAGAAAGCACCATCTGATGCAAGAGCCTACCTTCTCGCCCGACGGCAAGATGATTGCCTACGTTTGCAAGAACAATCTGCACTTAATCGACATAGCAAAGGGCGAGGACAAGCAGATTACGACAGACGGAAAGTTCAACTACATTCTGAACGGAATTCCCGACTGGGTAAACGAGGAGGAATTTGCATACAGCCGCGCCTACGACATGAGCGCAGACAGCAAGCACATTGCATGGATCAGATTCGACGAGAGCAAGGTAAAATCGTACTCTATGCCGATGTACAAGGGCTTTGCGCCATCGCACAAGGAAAACGCGCTCTATCCGGGCGACTACACCTACAAATATCCAAAGGCGGGCGAGCAGAATGCAACCGTAAAGGTGCTCAACTACAACATCGAATCGGGCAAGACATCCGAACTTAACATTCCGCTCGATGCCGACGGCTACATTCCGCGCATCATGTTCACGGCTCAGCCGGGCGTGCTTGCCGTAACAACGCTAAACCGCCACCAGAGCCGCTTCTGCATCTATCTCTGCAACGTGAACACGGGCGACACAAAGCTGATTCTCGAAGAGAAAGCCGAAAAATACATTCCCGAGGAGACTTATGCAAACCTGCACTTCTACAAGAACTGCTTCGTGCTCGAGAGCGACAGAGACGGCTACAAGCATCTGTATCTCTACGACCTGAACGGAAAGCAGAAGCAGCTTCTGACTAAGGGCAACTGCGACGTTACCGACTTCTACGGATACGACGAGAAGAACAACGCAGTCTACTACCAGAGCACCGAGGGCAATCCGCTTCAACGCTTTGTAGTAAAGAGCGAGAAGGGCAAGAAGACCGTCCTCACCCCTCAGAAAGGCACAAACAAGGCAATCTTCAGTACCGACTTCGCATATTTCATCAACACGTTCTCGAGTTTCGACACTCCGCACATCACCTCAATCTTCAACAACAAGGGCAAGAGCATGACCGTACTTGCCGACAACAACGACCTGAAGAAGAAAATTGATGAGGTAAGCGGCGCAAAGAAGGAGTTCTTCACATTCAAGACAAGCGGCGACGTGCAGCTTAACGGCTACATGATTAAGCCGTACAACTTCGACAAGAGCAAGAAATATCCGGTAATAATGTACCAATACAGCGGCCCGGGCTCGCAGCAGGTGCTCGACAGCTGGAACACCGGCAACATGACTGGCTGTCTGTGGGAGAGATACATGGCCGACAAGGGCTTCGTGATGGTATGCGTAGACGGACGCGGAACAGGCGGACGAGGAGCCGACTTCGAGAAATGCACATATCTGCGCCTTGGCGAAAAGGAATCGGAAGACCAAGTAGAGGCGGCTCTCTATCTGGCTTCGCTGCCGTTTGTCGACAAAGACAGAATCGGCATCTGGGGCTGGAGCTTCGGCGGATTCAACACCCTTATGGCCATGAGCGAAGGCCGAAACGCGTTTGCATGCGGCGTTGCCGTTGCGCCTCCAACCGACTGGCGATTCTACGACACAATCTATACCGAGCGATACATGCAGACTCCGCAGGAGAATGCCGAGGGCTACAACATCTCGCCTATCGGCCGCGCCAAGAGTCTGTACGGCAATCTGCTGATATGCCACGGCCTTGCCGACGACAACGTACACTTTCAGAACACGGCCGAATATCAGGAGGTTCTGGTTCAGTTGGGCACTCAGTTCGAGAGCCAATATTACACCAACCGAAACCACAGCATCTACGGCGGCACTACCCGACTTCACCTCTACACCCGAATTGAAAATTTCTTCGTCAAGAACTTGATGAAACAATAAAATGAAAAATCGGCAATCTCAACGGACATTTCCGGAGATTGCCGATTTTCATTTTTTAAGATTGATTATCCTTTGTAAATCAAGAAAATCGTTGGAATCTTGCTCAAGTCGTGCAGCTTAATCTTCTTCCACTCGGCAATGGTGTGCGTGTGGATGTATTCCTCGGCGCAAGTTATTCCCGATGCTATGCACAGGCGCGTAGAAGGCTTGCAGGTGCGCAGAAGCTCCTCAAGCATCTTGTGGTTGCGATAAGGCGTCTCGATGAAGAGCTGGGTCTGGTCTTCGGTATAGGCGCGCGTTTCGAGCTGCTTAATGCGCTTTGTACGCTCCGCAGGCTCTATTGGCAGATAGCCGTTGAAGGCGAAGCTCTGTCCGTTGAAGCCCGAGCCCATCACGCTCATTATTATCGACGACGGTCCGACCATCGGAATGACGCGCAGATTCTTTCGTTGAGCCACGGCCACCACATCAGCTCCCGGATCGGCAACGGCAGGACATCCGGCCTCGGAAATCACGCCCATGGCATTGCCCTCTTCGAGCGGCTTCAGATACGAAGCCATCTTGGCCGCATCGGTATGCTTGTCCATCAGATAGAATGTAAGTTCATCGATGTTTATCTCTCGGTCAACCTTCTTCAGAAATCGACGTGCCGAACGCACGTTTTCGACAATAAAGAACTTTATCAGCCTTATTATCTCGCGGTTATACGAAGGCAGAACGTTGTCTATTTCGGTGTCGCCCAACGTTACGGGCAACAGATACAAAGCAGTTTCCATCTGTAATAACTAAAAATTCAGACCGGTTTCGCGCAGAATCTTTCCGTAGTCGTTATCCCTGAGCAGATCGCCGATTGTAACGTCTGGATGGTTGCTCATGTAGGCATCTATAATCTGGATGCCGAACCACACGCCAAGCATGTTTGGCGAGCCTTCGCCAAAGTCGGCGTTGCACGGAGCCGGTTCCATGTAGTTTCTGATAGTCGTAGGGTCGTCGGAATAGAGCAATGTCTGAATCTTGCTCCATACCGCATCGGTATTCTTGTTAAGCCACTTCAGGTTGGTTTCCGAGTAGCCCACGGCCTTCTCGAAGTTGGTTGTCTGCACAATGTGCGAAGTAATCCAATGCATCTTGCCCTCGTAGAGCATTACCTGATAGAACTTGTCCTTGTGCTCGGACAGCGGATAGTTGGCGCACAAGTAATAGTAAACGCAGTCGGGAACCATTCGCTCTGGCGCGAACGAACGAATCTGATAGTTGTAAAAATACGTTTTGTACAAGTCGTAGTTCACGCCCATGTACTTGTCGAGGCTTATGCCAAGAAGAGTGTCGCAAACCACGATAGACTGGTTAAGTCCTGAAATCTGGGTGTAGACGTGCGGAATCCTGATGCTCGGAACATATCCCTTCATAGCCGTGAAGGCCTGCGAGAGGGCGTCCTCGTACTTGCTCATGTTTACAAACTTGTGCGATGCGTCGTCCATCAGCTTTTTCGAAACGGGATCGAGGTAAAAGTCGCGCAGTTTCGTGCTGATGTCGGCATCTTCAATATAACCAATCGAAAGAACTTCTTCTATGAGCAATCTGGTAGCATCTGAATAATTTGTCGATAGCGAAGTCCACGAAGAATAGCTGTTCACATCGACATAATCCTTTAGAGTCTTGTCGTATCTGTCTATCTTTATGGCCACATCTTCCACGCCGTCAACGCCATAGCGCGACTTGCCAGTACATGAAAGCAACATTGTGGCGACAACCAAGTAAACCAGATACTTCATTATTACACCTTAGATTAAATCCTTAAAAACACATAGGCAAATATACATAAAAGAAGATAATGAGCAAATCTATTTGTGAAAAAATATTAAATTTTGTGAAAAAAGCCTATAAAATTATGAATTTTGATTTTTTTTACATAACTTTGCGCCCGAAGTAAAAAGTTCTTTTTCATAATATTTATTTAAGGTTAGAATTTGATATAAGCTTGTCGAATGCTTGTGAAAGCAGGAAAACAAGTACAAATTCTAAAAAAGTTCCAGATCTGTGAAGATGTGGAACTTTTTTTATTACCCATACTCCCGATTTTTTATTATCTTTGCCGAAAACATTTTTAATTTACTAATTCACAACGAAGAAAATGAAATTTACAAGTATTATCGCCTTGCTGCTACTTTCTGCTAACTGGGCAGCAGCACAAAATAAAGTTACAAAATCTTACGAGGTAACTGTTAATAACGCACTAAAACGCGACTACAAGGATATGCCCGTTGCCATAAAGATAGATGATTTCAAGGCTGATTTCCGTGTACGCTCGGCTGTCGTAAAGCTGAACGGAGAAGAGATTCCTTCGCAGCTCGACGACTTCGACGGCGACGGACACAACGACGAGCTCGCCCTCGTTCTCGACATGAAGGGAAAATCGTCAGCCAAGCTCGACGTAACGCTCTGCAACCTTCCTTCCGAAAAGAAATACAAGGCGAGAGTGTATGGCGACATGATTCTTAACGACAAGAACAAGCGCATCCCTACAATCACCACTCTCTCTGCTCCGGGAACAAAGATTACGCGTCCTTACTACGATGCGGTATTCCTTCACGGCCCTGTGTTCGAGTCTGAACTCGTTGGATACAGAATTTATTTTGACAACCGTCAGAGCCTCGACCTCTACGGAAAGATAAAGCAGCGCATCGAGCTGCCAACTACCCGATTCCATACAACCGACGCCCAGCTTGCAGAGGGCTACGGAGCCGATGTTCTGTGGGCAGGAAAGACGGTGAGCCTCGGCTCGTTCCGCGGATGGGATGCCGAGAAGAAAGAGCCTCTGTATGTCGATTCTGTAAAGACTCGTCAGGAGAGCCTTCGCGCAGCAGGTCCTGTGCGCACCATCATCGAGGTTAAGGACTACGACTGGCTGTACGACAACCATTTCCTCACCATGACTCAGTACTACACTCTTTGGGCTGGCCACAGAGATGTTAAGGTTGAGGTTCATTTCGAGGACAAGCTTACAAACGAGACTTTCTGCACAGGCGTCCAGAAGCTTGAGACCGACATCAGCGGATTCCTCGACGGAAAGAAGGGTATCGCCGGAAGCTGGGGAACAAATCAGCCAGAAAAGGGAAAGAAGATTTTCGAGACTGTAGGTCTGGGCATCTACGTTCCGACATACTATATCAAAGACAGCCGCGAGGACGGCGGAAACTACCTGTTTAACATCGGAAACGACGGCGACAACGAGATTCACTACTACATCACCTTCTGCAACCAGAAGGAGGAGAACGGCTGGAAGACCAACAAAGATTGGTTCGGCTATGTAAAGGAGTGGGCTCAGCAGAAACGCGAAGAAGAGCGAAACACTACTAATTATACTATAAATTTTAAATGAAACGAAAATTTCTAAGCGGCGTTCTTGCCGCAATGTGCATGCTTTCTATGCAGGCACAGACTAACTACAAATCTAAAGTCTGGGTGTCAGATCAAGGCGACGGCACTTACAAGAATCCGGTGCTGTATGCCGACTATTCCGACCCCGACGTAATCCGCGTTGGAGAGGATTACTACATGACATCGTCGAGCTTCAACTGTATTCCGGGATTGCAGATTCTGCATTCCAAGGATATGGTAAACTGGGAGTTTATCGGCGCAGCAGTACCTAACGCCTTGTATCCTTACGATGACGAGAAGCCTGAACACGGAAACCGCGTGTGGGCACCAAGCATTCGCCATCACGACGGATTCTTCTACATCTTTTGGGGCGACCCAGACCAAGGTGCGTTCATGACCAAGGCAAAAGATGTGAGAGGTCCGTGGAGCGAGCCTGTAATAGTAAAGGCAGGCAAAGGAATCATAGACACTACCCCACTCTGGGACGAGGACGGCAAAGTCTACATGGTTCATGCCTACGCTGGCAGCCGCGCCGGACTGAAGAGCGTGCTTGCCATCTGCGAGCTTAACAGCGATGCTACAAAAGCTATCGGGCCAAGCCGTATAATCTTCGACGGACACATAGACCAAGTTACTTGCGAAGGTCCGAAGATTCACAAGCGCAACGGATATTACTACATTTTCCATCCGGCTGGCGGAGTTCCAACAGGATGGCAGACCGTTCAGCGTTCGAAGAACATCTACGGCCCTTACGAAACTCGCATAGTGATGAAGCAGGGCAAGAGCCCTATCAACGGCCCTCATCAGGGCGCATGGGTTGATACTCCAACCGGCGAGGACTGGTTCTTCCACTTTACAGATGTAGGCGCATACGGCCGTCTGCTCTGCCTCGAACCAATGAAATGGGTTAACGACTGGCCTGTAATAGGTCAGGCAAAGAAGGGCGCAGAATGGGGCGAGCCTGTAACTCAGTACAAGAAGCCTAACGTGGGCAAGACATATCCAATATGCACGCCTGTCGAGAGCGATGAGTTCGACGGCATGGTGCTCGGTCCGCAATGGCAATGGCAGGCAAACTACAACGAGAAATGGGCTTACTTTGCCGGCGACAAGGGTTTCGTGCGCTTGTACTCTCACCCTGTAAGCAGCGACTACAAGAGTCTTTGGGATGTTCCGAACCTTCTTTTGCAGAAGACTCCAGCGCCAAACTTCTCGGCTACGACAAAGATTACTTTCTCGCCTATCGGAAAGTACAAGGGCGAAAAGACCGGACTCGTGGTGATGGGCCTCGACTATGCCGCCCTGACTGTTGAAAACACAGAAGGCGGCTTGAAGCTCTCTCAGGTTGAATGTCTGAAAGCCGACAAGGGCAACACCGAGAAGCAGAACGCATCGGTAGACCTGAAGAAGAACACTTTCTATCTGAGAGCGGACATCAGCACGGACGGTTCAAAGATTAGCAAGAGCGAAGGCGGTCACGACCTTGTGGTTAAATGCCAGTTCTACTACAGCACCGACAACAAGAAGTTTGAGAAACTTGGCAACGAGTTCCAAGTAAAGGAGGGCAAATGGATTGGCGCAAAGGTCGGCGTTTTCTGCACCCGACCAAACATCAAGACCAACGACGGCGGCTGGGCTGATGTTGACTGGTTCAGAATAGAGCCTCTGAAAAAGAAATAACGCTGTTTAAACACCATAAAAAGCCATTTTACAATTGTGTTAATGACTGTAAAATGGCTTTTTTCATATCTTGCTATTGGCTTAATAATCTAAAACAAAGTATTCTTCTTTAGGATTATATGTTATTATTCTCCCCAGTCCATAAGGTATTCTTATATTTTGAACTGCTTTTATTTGCATATCGTCCAATTCATATAGTTTACCATTAAATACAGAACAGCCCTTCCTTGTTCCATTCAAATAATAATAATATGTATGAATTCTATCTGGATTTTTTAAAATTTCCACCTTTTTTTTCAATTCTTTTACATTCGATGCGTATATAATCTCCGAGTAATCTTCTTGTGAAATAATATCATAATATATATTGCCAAACCGATCCATAGATACATAATTACAGTTTTCCGCAATTTTCACTAATATCTTATTCCTTTTATCAAAGATATACAAATCATACTGTACGCTAATAACAAAATAATCTTCGAAAGAATCTATTTGTACTATTTGATATTCCATTTCTTCAGGATGGCATGGAACAGATTCGCGAAAAGAACAAACACCGTCAACATAATACTTTATGTTCACCTTTTCATACGAAGAATCGATTTCAGTTACAAGCAAATTTTCATTTTCTATGAAAAAATTCTCTATTTCGAACGGACTCGAATAAATAACAGAATCACCATTAACACTTTCCGAAGAAAGATTTCTTTTCTTTATTGTCTCGCAATCGCAATAATACAAATCGTCTCCTACTATCTTTGTTTCAATAGCTCTAAGCGAATCCGCCTTATCTGTTTTTGTATTCCAAAGCCATACATTAACTTGCTTATCTTCCCCATCGTAATATTTATAATATACAACATGAGGATTGTGAAAGCACTTAAAATGCCCCTTAACCAATTTAGATTTTTGCGCAAAAGATGACATTGCTACAAACATCAATAAAAATATAGACAAGAATTTCATTGAGCCACTATTTTACTACCATATATTGATTCAAAAAGTCACCTACGAACATCAATGTGAATATGATTGTCATGTCCAGATTGTCGCGTTAGCACACCTGTTTGTATTCTAGGACCGATATTTTGTCTAACCATACCTGTTCTTTGAAATCCATTTTGTAAATTGTCTGTTTGTACTGCACTTGACGGATTTTTTACAGGAACACCATTTACCATATCTATATCTATAGCTGTAGCACCATTACGCACATAATGCTTACTATTTGTACTAGTATGACTTCCATTTGTCGTTGTTGAAACATCTACAGAAGTAATAGCAGCACCATCATTGTTAGCTTCATTTACTCCATTTATAAATAAAGTTACAGCATCAGTAGAGAGTGCCTTGTCACCGTTTCCTCCAGAACTGCTAACATATTTGAACGTCACACTTACTTTTGTACCATCATCTGTAACAAAAGAATGTGGTATATATTGTCCACCTTCAAGATTATATTTAGCCTCAGGATTCGTTACTTTCACCAAATTATCCTGATTATAATCAAGTCTTTGTCCAAATTGGTAAACACTATAGGTTTCACCAATGTTTCTGTAACGAACTCCATCAACATTAACAAAATTCGCGCTTCCCTCTCGCCAAAAAACAGCACCTTGGTCGTTACGATAATAATCACGACCATCGGGATCAATCCTATTTACAGGGTTGTTTGCACAATACGAGTATGGCGACTCGTTATGATGTGCACTTACACTCGATGCACATAGCACAAATGTAAATAACACAAGATTTTCTAACTTTTTCATTTATATATAATTAAAATTAAAAAAATAAATTCTTCACAACTACTGTTTTTGCTATTGGCTTAATAATCCAAAACAAAGTATTCCTCTTTAGGATTTATAATTACGGTGTAAGTATTCTTTTCCGAGAATTTCACACTCTTCACTGGATTTAGTTCCCGTTTTTTTAATCTAAACAAATTACCATCAATAAAACCATAACATTTCCTAATATCGCTTACAGAGTAGCTATACAATTTTATAAAGTTTGAAGACTGGGCAATTACATGTTTGTCTTTCAAGTCGCTGATATTCATCATATTTAGAAAATCCGTAGAATAATCTTCAGATGACGTTACATAGTAAATATTACCAGTCTCATCAACCAATGCTTCCTTAGATTCAACTATTTTATTTATAACTTTTTCCTTCTTATCAAAAAAATACAAATCACCTTGAACCGTAATTGCAAAACAATCCTCCAACGGGAATATCTGTACTATCTGATATTCCAATTCCTGCGGAATACACGGAACAGATTCGCAAAAAGAACAAACACCGTCAACATAATACTTTATGTTCACCTTTTCATACGAAGAATCGATTTCAGTTACAAGCAAATTTCCATTTTCTATGAAAAAATTCTCTATTTCGAACGGACTCGAATAAATAACAGAATCACCATTAACACTTTCCGAAGAAAAATTTCTTTTCTTTATTGTCTTACAATCACAATAATACAAGGCATTATCTACAATTTTTGCTTCAATGGCATACAAGGAATCTGTATGATTTGTCAATGTATTCCAAAGCCACACATCATTCACCTTATTTTCAAGATCTGAATATGTATAATATACCACATAAGGTGAACTTATCCCAACAAAATGCCCTTTAACAAATTGATTTTTTTGAGCAAATAAGGGATGTACAACAAGCATCAATAGAACAATAAATATATGTCTCATAAAAATTAATATGGCAATGCATCAATATGGATATGATTATCATGTCCTCCCAAACGTTTTTTCACTCCTGTTTGTATTTCTGGACCAATATTTTGATATGTCATCCCTGTTTTTTCAAATCCTATCTGCAACTGATTAGTTTTCTGCCTGCATGATTCCTTCTTTATAGGAACATTATTAATTATGTCAATATCAATAGCCGTTGCCCCATTTTCCACCTTATGAGCACTATTATCAGACCAATGCTTACCTGTTGTTGTGGTTGAAACATCAATAGAAGTAATTCCTGCACCATCTTTATTAGCCTCATTAACACCATCAATAAACAAACTGACAGCATCTGACGAAAGAGCTTTATCTCCATTACCTCCATTCTTTTGACTAACATATAAAAAAGTAACAGACACCTTTGTTCCATCATCCGTAACAAATGAATGTGGAATATATTGACCTCCATCAAGATTATATTTTGGATCAGCATAACTAACTTTCACCAAATTATCCTGATTATAATCAAGTCTTTGTCCAAATTGGTAAACACTATAGGTTTCGCCAATGTTTCTGTAACGAACTCCATCAACATTAACAAAATTCGCACTTCCCTCTCGCCAAAAAACAGCACCTTGGTCGTTACGATAATAATCACGACCATCGGGATCGATCCTATTTACAGGGTTGTTTGCACAATACGAGTATGGCGACTCGTTATGATGTGCACTTACACTCGATGCACATAGCACAAATGTAAATAACACAAGATTTTCTAACTTTTTCATTTATATATAATTATTTTTTTTTTAATTCTTCACAACTACTGTTTTTTTGACAAACGTTTTTCAAGTTCATCTGTGATTTCAGTCCAATAGGTTGCATTTAGTTTTGCTTCACATTGCTTTATTTGACTATAAATGTCCACATGACAATCCGACGAACAAATATCATATTTACTACGTTGATTCAACATAGAAATAAGAGATTTTGCCTTTACTATTATAGCAGTAGGATTACTTTCATAATGCGCTAACGAGGTAGACGCACATTTTAAAGTAAACGCATTATAAACCTTATATTTGCTTACATAACTAAGCGCAAGATTTTCTAATATACATGCTAATGCTTGCTTATCAGAAAGTGGTGTGAGATAAGTTCCAACAATAATTGCCGAATCCTTAATTTCCGAATTCTTTTTTATCCACGAGGTTGGTTGAAACTGGTGCGACGTAACTTCAACATTCACCCATTCCTCAGGGAACAAATTATCGGCATCCCTATACATAACAAAACAATGTTGAGGAGCCCTTGCAATATACATCTCAGCTCCAATCTCTTCTGCTATCAATTTCATTGTCCAAGGTAAGGAATGACATTGTCCTTTATGATTTTTTAATGTTCTTGATACCAATTGATAATGCCAATCATTATCTGGATATTCATTCGTAAAGTCATATTCAAAAGCCTTATAATCATTACCAGACCATGGACTAAACATATAATCACACACAGCTATTTGCTTCGCAGTCTTATACTTTTCAAGTTTATTTGCAACAATAAATCGTCTTAGAAACCCAGCCGCTTTCTCTATAGGTTTACAAAAATCAGACTCATAGTTAAGATTCCCATCTAAATAAGCTTGTTCTGAAAGAAAAGTAGCACGTTTTAAAGATATTTTTTGTTTTACCTTCAAGCATTTCTAAAATTTCACTATACGCCTTTTGATATAGAGAATCTGCGTAGTTCTTTTGTCCCATTGCAAACGAACAAAAGAACAACAAAAATATAGGAATAATGAGTAGTTTTATTTTTTTCATTTATTATTTATAATAATCTACTTGCAAATATAAACATTTTCGCTCAATCCAAACAAACATTATTTACATTTCTTACCGATTACAGTTCTTTTTTAAGAATTATTAACAGAGCAACCAACTGCGCCCTCGGCTTTTTGGTATAACTTTGCGCCACCAAACTATTATAAACTAACAAACATTACAATGAGTAACATTTTCAATTCAAAGTATGTCAGAATGGCATTTATGATTGTGGCAGTAAGTCTGTTTTCAACTGTTTTTGTGTCGTGCGGAGACGATGATGAAGACGAGGGCTTCACTACCGAGGTATCTCTTTTCACCGAAACCCTTGGAAGATACGGCGTAAATCTGTCTAAAATTACGGGAGATTTTATCTGCTTCTCTATCCCATCCAAGTCAGACGGCAAGGACATCGACCTTAGCAAGAAAGGCGACTGGGACGTTATGGGAAGTGTTGACGGAGAACACATTGACGGACACGGAGATGAGCCGGACAATATGTTCGAAAGCGGAAGCACTCTCTACATTCACAAGACAGGAGCAAAGACATACGAGATAAAGTACACTCTGAAAAAGAACATCAACGGAAAGCTGAAGGTTATTAAAGGCAGCTACTCGGGCAGCATGATTACTGGTGTGAATTAAATTATCGGCTGCAAAACCAGAATTTGTATTTATTTTTTCACAAATTCGCATTTCAAAACCTTATAAATTACAAAAAAAATGAACAAGATCTTAAAATCAAGCAGCAAGTTGGCCAAAATAGTGGTCATGATTCTGGCAGTAAGCCTATTCTTATCTGTTTTTGTATCGTGCAAAGACGAAGAGGAAGAAAGGGAGTTTCCAATCATACTCTTCAACGAAGTTTACGACGACTACAACATTCACCTTGGAAACAAAAAGGCAGAATCGATAATATTCAGAATATCATCCAGCTACGACGGTCATGATATCGACCTTAGCCAATGTGGCGACTGGGATATATTCGGAAACGTTATTACGGGAAGCGGCGACAAGGATGCTCCAGACTTGCTCGACAGCGGAAGCACGCTCTACGTTCGCAAGACCGGCAAAAATCGCAAGACCGGCCTGAATACCTTCGAAATGAGATATACTCTGAAAAAGACTATCGACGGTACTCAGAAGATTGTAGAAGGAAGTTATTCGGGCGACGTAGTTGCTGGTCAGAAATAACTAATAAATCCATCTTACGCATTTTGTAAGATGGATTCTTTGTTTCGTCAAAACTGGAAGCCAACGGTTGCTGAAAGTGCATTGTGCCCTATCTTTTCGACAAACCGAGAGCGAACGACCGCCGACTCGAACGTTTTTAACTGACAGAAATACTGATATTCGTAGCCCACCGAGGCATAGATGCGATGCGCATCGGAAAGGCGGAATGATGTTCCGATGCCAAGCCCGATGTTGCTTCCACCCGAGGCTGACGGCGAAGGGGCGAACGAATATCCAGCACGAGCCTCAACAAACTGCGTGAACCGACGAGAGCGCAGCACGCTCCACTGCAAATCGGCAAACATCGGGACGAGCGTCTTGTCGTAACGACTGATGCCTGCACCAAAGCCGCACATCAGCCGCGGATTTAGTTCGTACATAACCTTTTGGCACAACCACTTTGGCGTTCCATGCGATTCGGGCAAAGGGAAGCCAACGGCTATTTCGGTCTGATAACGAAGTTTTTCCACAAAATTCTGCGAAAAAGAGCACTGGAAAAAAATGCAGCCAAGTGTAAACAAAGCAATCCTTTTCATTTCAGTCTGATGGTTATCTGTTTAACAATTCTGAGGGAAGAATCGATGCCCTCCATATCGGTATAGATGCCGCCGTCCGAGCCGTCGGGCGAGCTGTGCCCGATGAGCGATGCCGTGAACGAACGGCTCTGCTTAGTCAAATCGACATCTGCCATGTAGACGAGAGCCGGCTGGCCGCTCCCCTCTTTTCCGCCCGAATAGTAAGGGCTCGACGGTGCGGCATCCTCGGCATAGACATCGGTGAAATCGGTAGAGTGATTAACCTCTACCATCACGCGATAGCGTTGCAGTCCCGTCTTCTCCCTGAAATATGCGCTGAAGCCCTCGCGCGGCGTTGCCCCGGTAAGGGCATCGGTTGCCGGCTGCTGCTTTGTTGGGCAGAAAAGTCCGTCGTCGTAACGCACTCCGCGCGAATGACACCAGCACGGCAGAGCCTCCTTCCGTCGGTTTCCGTTGGCAGAGAGCCAGCCCTCGGTGGCAATCTTCTGCGAAACGTAGATTGTCGAGACGTATCTGCCAGACGAATCCTCAATCCAGATGGCTATCTGCGGCGGATTTTTCTTCTTAATGCCCAGAAAGAGCGGAAAATCGTGCAGCCACTCCTCGCCCTCGGCAATCTCTACCCTCACATCGTCGGACTCATACTCCAACAGTTTTTTGTTGCACGATGTCTGCATCAGTCCAACGGCAACGGTTATGAACATTACAAATTTTCTCATACAAATTAAATTTTTTGTGTTTGTCTGGCTGCAAAGATGCGCAGAATAAAAATCACTCGCAACAGGCAGGGACAGAAGGCTGACGGAGAGGGACACATGCTGCACAATGTGACGAACGGGAAATGCCGTGGGACAAAATGCGACCGAAGCATCGTCTTTTTTTAAGAAAAACGGCTATCTTTGTCAGCATGAAAAATATTTTGAAAGACTCCGGAATTATCGCTTTGATGACGGTTTTCGTGCTGTCGTTCCTTCAGCCGTTTGGCATTGAGCAGATGACTGGCAAGCGTATGTACTTCATCGTGTTTGTATCGGTGCTGGCGTTTGCCGTATCCGTGCTGTCGTACAGCATTGCAAGAGGCATCACGCGCCGCCACGCAACAAAAGTAAAAGACATCATCGTGTTCCATGCCGTTAACATCCCAATAGCCTCGGCTGCCATCCTCACAAGCATCTCGTGGTTCAGCTGGGGCAACCTTCATTCGGCCTGGTACTGCACGCAAGGCGAGTTTTCGGTAATCAACTATCTGATTGTCTGCCTTCAGGTTGCGCTGATGTCGGTCTTTATCTTCGTGATGCAGCTTTACCGGACAAAGAACCGCAATCTGCAAGCCGAACTGGAGACGATGAAAGCCATAAACGCGCATCTTGAACAGAGGCTCGAAGACATCGCCACACCGAAAGAAAGCGGAGCGCCGCAGCAGAACACCATCACGCTTACGGGAAACACCAACACAGCCGTTCTTGAGGTGTGCGTGGAAGAGATAATCTATATCGAGTCGATGCAGAACTACGCTAACATCCGACTTCTGCACGACGGCGATGTCTGTAACAAGACGCTGCGCATAACCATGAAGCAGCTGCGCCAGTCGCTCGACAGTTTCGGGTGTTTGTTTGCGTGCCACCGCGCCTTTATCGTGAACATGGATTACATTCAGTCTGTTTCGGGAAGACGGTCGAGCGGCTACAAACTGCAAATGTTCGGCACGGACAAGCAGATTCCGATAAGCCGCACAAATTCCGATGAGTTTGAAAGAAGAATGGGCGTAAATCAGACTTTTTATAATTGACAATTTTAATTGACAATGGACAATTGCTTTCTATGTTAAAATCCAAATATTTCGACCATTTTTTTAGGTTTATGCTGATATTTTATAATCTTTGTCAAAAAGCTGCTTGTTTCTGACCATGGCAGTCACAATGTGTACAAGTTTGTTCTTGACATTATT
>JAFZWM010000016.1 GCA_017617315.1 Bacteroidaceae bacterium | reverse complement strand
TAGCATGAACGTAGCATGAACGTAGCATGAACGTAGCATGAACGTAGCATGAACGTAGCATGAACGTAGCATGAACGTAGCATGAACGTAGCATGAACGTAGCATGAACGTAGCATGAACGTAGCATGAACGTAGCTACCCTCATAATACGTTGTAAGGTTGCGGTTTGACAACCGCAACCTTACAACATTCAAATCCAAACTTTAAAAAACAATTCATTATTGACAATGCACAATTGACAATAATGAAAAAAAGAAATTTCAATTTTCAAATCTCAACTTTCAACTTCTAATTGTCAATTTGAAAATATCGATTTGAAAATCGCGTCGCTTGCTCCGGCACTTTCCTGAATGTACTTGCCAGCCTTTGCTCCGGCATCGGCACGGAAAGCCTCATCGTCGAGCAACTTTCCGATGATGCTTAGGAAAGATGCTGAATCGGTTATCTCGAAGCAACCGCCAACCTTCAGCAGATGCTGCGCCTCCTGGAAGCGCTTATTGTTAGGACCGATTATCACCGGAATACTGTAGACAGCAGCCTCGGGAACATTATGAATGCCAACGCCGAAGCCTCCGCCAACATAGGCAACCTCGCCATATCGGTATATAGACGAGAGTAATCCGAAGCAGTTTATAATCAGACACTGGGCATCTTTCACGTTCTCTTCGGTTGCATCGGTATAGCGAATGCTCTTCATCTGGAGCTTTCCTTCAATCTCCTTCAGATGATCCTCGCTTATGACATGGGGCGCGATTATCAGCTTTACATCCTTGCGATTGTTGAAATAAGGGATGTAGATATCCTCGTCTGGTCCCCACGAACTTCCGACAACAAACGTCTTCTGACCCTGCTTGAACGCCTCGACTATCGGCAGCTGCTTTGCCTCGCGGAAGATGTCGATGACGCGGTCGCACCGGGTATCGCCCACAACGGTAACATTGCGTATGCCGAGAGTTGCCAGCAGCTGCTTGCTCTCCTCGTTCTGCACAAAGAGATGGGTGAAGCGTGTAAGAACCTTGTGATAGCGTCCGCCATACCAGCGGAAGAACACCTGATTCTTGCGGAATATTGACGACACGCTATATGTCGGGATTCCCAGCTTCTGCAACTTCTTGAGATAGTTCTGCCAGAACTCGTACTTTATGAAGAATGCCATCTCGGGCTTCACGCACTTGAAGAACCGATGCACGTTGGTAGGAGTATCGAGCGGAAGATAGCAGATGACATCTGCGCCGTCGTAGTTCTTCCTGACCTCGTATCCCGACGGAGAGAAGAACGTGAGCAGAATCTTGTATTCAGGATGCTCCTTGCGCACGCGCTCCATCATCGGTCTGCCCTGCTCGAACTCGCCGAGCGAGGCTGCATGAAACCAGATGTATCTTTCGTCCTTCCTTATTTGCTCACGCAAAATCTTGAAGGTCTGTCTATGGCCGTTTACCATGAGCCTTACCTTCTTGCTGAAGAGCGAGGCTATGCGCACGCCAATGACATATATGTAAATTACAAAACTATACATTCCCTTTGCTTACTTCAGAACCTCTATTGCCTTTCGCATTCGGTTAAGAGTCTCTTCTTTGCCGAGGAATGCCGAAATATCAAACATGTGCGGACCCTTGCCCTCGCCCACGAGTGTGAGACGCCATGCGTTCATCACATCGCCAGTCTTGTAGCCATTGTCCTCAATCCACTTCATTACAACCTCTTCCTGATGAGCGATGCTGAAATCATCAAGAGGCTCGAGAACTGCCATCAGCTTGGTGAGAGTCTCGGCAGAATCTTCCTTCCAGCGCTTCTTGATGGTCTTCTCGTCGTAAGTCTCCGGAGCGATAAAGAAGAATGAGCACAAGTCCCAAAGTTCCTTAACGAAGTTTACGCGATCCTTCATCATGCCCACAACCTCGGTGATGCGCTCGATGCTCTCGTTTACGCCATGCTCGGCAACGACAGGAGCCCAAAGAGCGGCAATCTCCTCGTTTGTCTTGTGAAGGATATATTCGTGGTTGAACCATGTTCCCTTAACATAGTCGAACTTGGCACCGGCCTTGCTGCACTTGCTTATGTCGAACAGCTTGACCATCTCGTCCATTGTCATTATCTCCTGATCGTTGCCCGGATTCCAGCCCAGAAGAGCAAGGAAGTTGATGACAGCCTCTGGGAGATAGCCGCTCTCGCGATAGCCCGAAGACACCTCGCCAGTCTTAGGGTCGTGCCACTCAAGAGGGAACACAGGGAATCCCAGACGGTCGCCGTCGCGCTTGCTAAGCTTGCCCTTGCCGTCTGGCTTGAGAAGCAAAGGAAGATGCGCGAAGCGTGGCATTGTATCAGCCCAACCGAAGGCACGGTAGAGAAGAACGTGAAGCGGAGCACTTGGCAGCCACTCCTCGCCACGGATGACGTGTGTAACCTCCATCAGATGGTCGTCCACGATGTTGGCAAGATGATATGTAGGGAGTTCATCGGCACTCTTGTAGAGAACCTTGTCGTCGAGGATGTCGCTCATAATCTTAACGTCGCCGCGGATAAGGTCGTCGACATGAACTTCCTCGCCCGGCTCAATCTTGAAACGAACGACGTACTGTGTTCCGTCGGCAATAAGCTTGTCAACCTCATCCTTTGGCATTGCAAGAGAGTTGCGCATCATCATGCGGGTAGAGGCATCGTACTGGAAGTTCTTTATCTCCTCGCGCTTGGCGTTAAGTTCCTCGGGAGTATCGAAGGCGATGTATGCCTTGCCCGCGTCGAGAAGCTGCTGAACGTATTTCTTGTAGATATCGCGACGCTCGCTCTGGCGATACGGGCCGTAGTTTCCGCCGAAGCTTACGCCTTCGTCGAACTTGATTCCCAGCCACTTGAACGACTCGATGATATATTCCTCGGCACCCGGTACAAAACGGTTAGAATCGGTGTCTTCGATACGGAAGATGAGGTCGCCGCCATGCTGCTTTGCAAACAGGTAATTATACAGGGCTGTGCGCACACCGCCGATATGCAATGCTCCGGTTGGACTCGGAGCGAAACGGACTCTTACTTTTCTTTCTGCCATGATTATGGTAATGTAATTTGATTTTTAGCTGCAAAAGTATACATTTTATTTCAATATACCACAGAATTTTATTACTTTCGCACAGAAAAGCTATATAGTATGAATGTCAACGCACTAAAGAAACAGTTTGGCAGCTGGAATGACGGACAAAACCCGCTGCTGAAATACGCAATATTCTTCCTGACGGCAATTCTGATTGCATACGTTATGCCACGCGAAAACATGTTCAACGTGAAGTATGAACTGAAGAAGCCTTGGCATTCGAGCAGGCTGATGGCAACATTCAGCTTTCCGGTTTACAAGTCGGACGCGGTAATAAAGCGCGAGCGCGACAGCGTGATGGCTGGCTTCGAGCCGTATTTCAAGAAAAGCATATCGGCACAATCGCAATCGATAAACAAACTGCTTGCACAGAAGGACCAGATTCCCGAAGCGACATTCAACCACATAAAGCACCTGCTGAACACGGTGTACGAGCGCGGAATAGTAAGCACCGAGGATATGTCGATGCTTAGAAACAACAGCTACTACACCTTCATGGTGGCCGACGGAAACCACGCCATAACGTGCAATAGCGCCGACGTGTTCTCGCCAAAGAAGGCTTACGAATACATAATAAACTCCGACACCATCCATTTTAGCAAGGCGATGATGCAGTCGCTCGACATAAGCGACCTGATAACAGCCAACTACATCTACGACAAAATACGCTCGGACGAAGCCCGAAGGGATCTCGAATCAAGCATATCGGAGGCGAGAGGCTATGTCCAGTCGGGCGAGAAGATTGTAGACCGCGGCGAGATTGTTACAGAGGAGATTGCAAGCAAGGTAGAGTCGTACAAGAGATATCTTACCGAACAGGACAGTTCGACAAACAAAGGCATAATGTTCATAGGGCATCTTCTTTTCTGCGGAATACAGATGTTCTGCTTCTTCATCTTCCTGACGATGTACCGCAAGGACTATCTCGAAAGCATCAGCACGATGATTCTTCTGGCATGCTGCATCTTCACGTTCGTGTTCCTGTGCTCGGTAATGGTGAAATACCGCATTCTGAACGTGAACATGCTTCCGTTCGTGATGGTTCCGCTCATCCTGAGGGTGTTTCTCGACTCGCGAACGGCATTCATAACGCATCTGATTGTAATCTTCACATGCTCGGAGATGCTCGAGTACAGATATGAGTTCGTTATTGTCCAGGCTCTTGCCGGACTCGTTGCCATATACTCTCTGCGCGAGCTGTCGCAACGCTCGCAGATTGTGCGCTCGGCATTCCTCGTGCTGGTTACATACTGCGTATGCTTCTTCTCCATCCAGCTTATTCAGGTTCACGACTTGTCTAAGCTCGACATCGCCATGTATCAGAACTACATCATCAACGGAATGCTGCTTCTGCTCACCTATCCGCTGCTCGTCTATCTCGAAAAATGGTTCGGATTCCTGTCTAACGTAACGCTCATCGAGCTGTCTAACGTAAACAACGACGTGCTCAGAAGACTTTCAGAAGCCGTTCCGGGAACGTTCAACCACTCCATGCAGGTTGCCAATCTTGCGGCGGCGGTTGCCAACAGCATAGGCGCAAAGAGTCAGCTTGTAAGGACGGGCGCACTCTATCACGACATCGGAAAACTTTACCGGCCAGCCTTCTTTACAGAAAACCAACTGGGCGGCGTGAATCCACACGACGAGCTGAACGACTGCCACACAAGCGCGGAAATCATCATCGACCACGTTGTGGACGGACTGAGAATTGCCGACAAGTACAATCTTCCGGAAGTGATAAAGGATTTCATCCGCACGCACCACGGAAACGGCGTTACGAAATACTTCTACATAACTTACAAGAATGCTCATCCCGACGAGGAGGTTGAAATAAAAGACTTTACCTATCCGGGACCGAATCCGCAGACAAAGGAACAGGCCATACTGATGATGGTAGACTCGGTAGAGGCGGCTTCGCGCTCGCTGAAGGAATATACCGACGAGAGCATAAGCAAGCTTGTCGAGAGAATTATCGACGAGCAGACAAGCTACGGATTCTTCAAGGAATGTCCTATCACCTTCAAGGACATTGCCACTACAAAATCGGTTCTGAAAGAGAAACTGAAGAGCATCTACCACCTTAGGGTAAGCTATCCCGAACTGAAAAGAAAGTCAAAGAAGAAATAGACTACATCGGGTCTACATCATAATAGATTATTGCCGAACGGAACGACTCCTGCATCAGTTCCTCCTGCCTGATGCGCAGAAGATGCTCGCGGACAGCCTTCAGAGAAAGGTTGTTCTCGATTTTTATGACTATATTCCGGATATACAGAAGCTGGATGCGCGCCACGGCTGGCTTGTCAGGACCGAGCACCCTCTCGCCCAGAACGGCACGAAGCCGCTGGGCCATATCGCGCGCAAGAGCCTCGACGGTTTCGGGCTGGCGATGCTTTAGCGCAACGGTTATGACGCGGTAGAACGGCGGATAGTGGAACAACTGGCGCTCCTCCATCTGCTCCTGATACATCTGGGCATAGTCGTTACGCACAACCTGACGGATTATCGGCAAGTCGGCATTCTTAGTCTGAAGGAATACCCTACCTTGCTTGTGCTTGCGTCCGGCACGCCCAGCCACCTGCGCCATCATCTGAAAGGCGCGCTCGTAGGCTCTGAAATCGGGATAATTGAGCATTGTGTCGGCATTGAGGATACCAACAACGCTCACGCGGTCAAAATCCAATCCCTTCGAAACCATCTGAGTTCCGATGAGAATGTCGGTCCGATGATTCTGGAAATCGTCGATTATGCGCTCATACGCCGTTCGGGTACGAGTCGTGTCGAGATCCATTCGTGCCACCCTTGCATCCGGGAAAATCTTCTGAATTTCGTCCTCAATCTTTTCCGTGCCGAAGCCGATGCTGCGAATCTCCAAGCCTTCGCAAGCCGGGCATTTCTGCGGAAGCTGATAGGTATATCCGCAGTAATGGCAAGTGAGCATGTTTAGCCCCTTGTGATAAGTAAGACTCACGTCGCAGTTCTTGCATCGCGGAACCCATCCGCAGGTGTTGCACTCAACCACGGGAGCATAGCCGCGACGGTTCTGGAACAAGATAACCTGTTCCTTGTTTTCGAGGGCCTCGCGAATGGCGGCGAGCAAGTCGGGCGAGAAGGGATTGACGGCTGTCATCAGCTTTCGCTTGCGCAAATCCTTGATGTCCACCACCTTTATCTCGGGCAGTTGGATAGACTTGTAGCGCGTGCTGAGTTCGACATACGCATACTTGCCCGTGGCGGCGTTGTAGAAACTCTCAAGGCATGGAGTTGCCGTTCCGAGAAGCGTTTTCGCGCCGTACATCGAAGCCAGAACGATTGCCGAATTGCGCGCATGATAACGCGGAGCCGGGTCTTGCTGTTTGTAGGTAGTCTCGTGCTCCTCGTCCACAATGACGAGTCCGAGACGGCGGAACGGCAGGAAGACAGACGAACGGACGCCCACGACAATGTCGTAAGCCTTCTCTGAAAGCATCTTGTTCCAGATTTCTACGCGCTCGGCATCGGGATATTTGGAGTGATAAATGCCCAGACGATTGCCGAAAACACTCCGCAACCTTTCGGTAATCTGCGTTGTGAGGGCTATTTCGGGCAAGAGATAGAGAGCCTGCTTTCCGGCCTCGAGAACCTTCTGGATAAGATGGATGTAGACCTCGGTCTTTCCGCTCGACGTAACGCCGTGGAACAGGCACACGTTCTTCTCCATAAAACTGCCCAGAATGGCGTTATAGGCATTCTGCTGCGCCTCGCTTAGCGGATGCAAGTCGTTGAGTTTTAAGTCCGAATCGCGCAGTCGGCCAATCTCGTACTGGTAAGTCTCGAAGATTCCCTTATCGACCAGCGACGTGAAAGCCGCCGTTGATGCTCCGTTGGCAAGAAGGTCTTTCTTGCTAACCTCGTCGGGAATGGCTTTGTTTAGACAGCCAGAGCGCGAAAGATAGTCGAGCAGCATCATCTGCTGCTTAGGGGCACGCTTGAGGGCATCAATCTGCATGTTCAGAACCTTCTCGTTGCACGAAACGGCACTCGAAAGGCGGACGTGAAGTTCGGTCTTAGGCTTGTAGTTTCGCCTTACCGACTCGTGAATAAAAACGGCTTCCTTCTCAAGAAGCTTTTTCACGACGGCAAGCAACGATTTTGCCTTCAGTTCCTTCTCTATGAGCGTTACGGGCTTCTCCTTTCCGTCGGAAAGAAGGTCGAGAATCTTCTGCTCGCGCTCGGGCAGAGGCGCATCGGCTACAAAGTCGGGATTCAGTTCGATGAGCGTCTCGCTCTCGAGTTTTAGTCCCGACGGCACGGCAGCCTTGTACACCTCGCCCTTGGTGCAGAGATAGTATTCTGAAATCCACTCCCAGAACTTGAACTGCACGGGCAGAAGAATAGGCTCTGAATCAAGAACCTCGTATATTTCCTTAACCTCATAGCCTTCGGGACGGCAGAAATGTACGTTCTCGACAATGGCGGTGTAGATTTTCTTTCGTCCGAAGGGAACAATCACCCTGCTGCCCCTTGCCACCTGCGATGCCAAATCATCGGGCACCGAATAAGTAAAGGTTGCCGCAAGAGGCAGCGGCATTATAACATCAACAAATGTCTCCATTTATCATCTTACAATAATCTTCTGAACCTTGAATCCGTCGAACAGAGGAGTTATTGTTATATAGGTTTTTCCACTTTGCTTTGGCGTAAATGTAAATTGCTTTGAAGAATAATTGCGAAGAACATTCAGCTTCCACTCCTCGTCGCGGTCGTAGGTGCGAATGCTGGCAGTCTGCTCAACGCCGCCGAACTTTATCTTGTATTCGAGCTTTCCGTCAGCCTCCGACGGATGGATTGGCAGAAGTCTGACCTCTATGGTGAGCGGCTTGTCCTGCTCGGCCTCAACCTCGAACGATGCCGTGGCGTTCTTCTTTACGTTGTAGCCTACGCACGACTCGTACGACTCGAAGATGACTTCGCCCGTCTCGCCCTTTGGCATTGGGGTTGAAAGCGTTGTTCGGGTAACAGGCTTGAACACAGGCAGATTGCGAGGTTCGTAATCAATCATCCCCTTCCACTTGCCGTCGAGGAAACTGTTGTAGCGGCGGCAGAGGGCAGAGATTCCGGCCTGAGCATCTTCGGGAACATCCCAGCTTACCAAGCCGTGTCGGGCAAGCTGCGCGCCGAGCATCTTCTGGTTCATCGTGGCCACGGCAAGAACTGGATAAGAAACCAGCTCGAACCAAGCCGGACTCTTTGTGTACGAACTTGTGCTCTCCACGATGTCGAACGTACGGAGCATTCTGTCGACCTTTGCCAGACGGTCTTTTATGTCCTTCTCGTTCATGTTCAGGTCTCTAACCTGCTTCCATGCCGGGTCTTTCTCCTCGGTGCGCGTGCCGCCAAGAAACTCTGGACGGCAACTGAAACAAAGGTCGTAATACAAATCCCACACTACTGCCAGACGGCGGTCGGTAACATGAACCTGCTCGGCATACCAGTCGGCACGATGCTTGTTCAAGCCCTCGTCGTTAACCTTCTCGATGTCCCATGCCATGTCGAGGAAGAGCGACGTGAGATATTCGGCAGGCTTGATGTCGCCCACGTTTACGATCCAAGTGTTGCGGATGCCGCTGTTGTATGCGCGGTTCATCTCGCTCTGCATCATCTCGGGATGGGTTGATGCCAGCCACAGATAATCGTGAGGTCGTCCCCAATAGCTGAGATGATAATAAATTCCGTTTCCACCCTTGCGGCTGCGCTCCTCGGCAGTTGGGAAGTGGCGGATATATCCGTAGTTGTCGTCGCACCACATCAGGGTAACGTCGTCAGGAACTTTCAAGCCGTTCTCATAACATTCGAGCACCTCCTTGTAAGGAATGAACTGCTGCGGGATGCCTTCGAGATTCCTTCGGGTTGTGGCCGAAAGCATGTCGCGCTGCGTGCCGATGATTTTCTGAAGAGCCTCAACGCGCTCTTTCAGAGACGATGCGCCCTTCATTCCGCTGTCGTGAACGCCTCGCATTCCGAGGGTGAAGATGCAGTCGTCGTCCTTTACCTCGTCGAGTCGTTTCTGCCAGAAACTCTTAACGTTTCCGGAGTTATGAATGAAATCATACTCGCCCTTTCCGTCGAGCTTCCACTCGCCGTTGGTGTTGCGCATCATAGGCTCGCAATGACTTGTGCTGATGATGATTCCGTACTTGCGCGCCATCTCGCGGTTGCCCTCGACCTTGTAGAAAGGCTTTGAGCACTCGTGCATGGCCGGCCAGAATGTGTTTGCCTTGAGGCGCAGAAGAAGTTCGAAGATGCGCTCGTGCGTGTAAGGTCCTATTTCACCCTTTACGATGTCTTCGCTGCCGCCGTTCTGCGAGCGCATACGCGGTTCGTAGTTCTCGCTCGACCACGGAGCCATGCCCCAGTCCTCGTCGTTGACAAATATTCCGCGGTAGGCCACCTTCGGATAGTCGAACAGCTCGAATTCAGAATCGAGCACGTATTCGTTTCTCTTCTCTGGCACGCAGTCTGCCCACCAATGCCAAGGCGACACGCCAAGCATCCGCGAGAATGAAAGCACGCCGTATGCTGCGCCGCGCTTGTCGCTTCCCAAAATCAGGAGCTGAGGCTTTTTTGAGGTATGAATTACCTTCAGCAAAAACGCTTCGGCATGTGCCGTGAGCGAATCGGTTGATATCTTGTTTGATGATGCCCACTTGCGCCACTCGTTGTTGGCGAGCGAGCCAATCAGTATGTCGGCATTGGCGATGTTGGCCGATTTCAGTTCGTTGCCGAAAACCGCCTTCACATCGTCCTTGAACAGCGACACGGCCGTGTGAACCACTTCGGGCTCATTCTTGCTGAAATACAGAGCCGACGGGCTGCTGTTGTACATTGCAAAATCTGAACTCTCCTGAGCCTTGGCAACAAAAGCCAATGCCAGCATTACGAATATTACAGAAAGTTTTTTCATACCAGATTTGTTTTGTATTAAAAAAGGCTCCGTAATCAATGAATGACTACAGAGCCTCTACTTATAGTTTGTACTCGAAGCGGGACTTGAACCCGCACAACCATTACTGGTCAAGGGATTTTAAGTCCCTCGTGTCTACCGATTCCACCATTCGAGCAGCCTTTTTTACATTAGCGGTTGCAAATATAATAAAATCTTTCGTTTTAGCAATGCAGTTTGCCCAAAAAGATTAAAATTCGAATGTCGAATCGTCGGCAGTACGCTTGAAGTATGTAATCGTTCTTGTTCGTGTCTCAACCACCTTTCCGTCCTTCTTCTTGACGCATTTTGTCCAGTTGCCGCGCTTGTCGTATTCGTACTCGAAGGTGTACACGCTGGTAACGCCCTTTATCTTCTCTGTCTGGGTTGAGACATCGCCCTTGTCGTTGAAGTCGTTGATTATCTCCTTCTGCTGACCAACAATCTTCTGTGGCTGGGTTGTTGCCTCGTTGAATGTAGTCTCGTTCTGGAGCTTGTTGCTTACATATTCCTTCATGCCTACGAGAGCAAGGCCGTTGTAGCGGTAAACCAGATTCTGTCCGCCGGCAATTCGGGCACTTACCAAGCCGTCCTTGTAAGTGTAGGTGAATGTCTTTGCGCCAATTCCGCGCTCAACCCATCCGTTGCTGCTCCAGTAGTTGTTGTATTTTGTAGATGCGCCGTTCGAAGGATTGCGCTCCTGCATAAGTCCGTTGCTGTTGAAAATCATCTGAACGGTCTGCTTCTTTCCGCCGGCCTCGACGGTCTCGTTAACAAATCGCACCAATCCGCGGAAGCCCATGCGATGCGCATGATTCTCCATATAGATGAGATTGCGATAGATGCGCTCAATCTTTGGGTCGCCGTTGCCGCCGTGGTCTTTCTCGTAGATGAGATAGTCGCGATAGCTTGCATACTCGCTTATGAGCTGCTCTGCCTCGGTTGAGCCAATCTGCTTCATTATCTCCGAAGTGTAGTAGCTGTTAGGATATTTTGCAAGATATTCCTTCAGCTCGCGCACCTGACCAGATTTGAGAGCGTCGTCGTAAGCAAGCTTGTAGATGATGTCCTGAGCCTCGCCGCAGTATGGAGAGTTTGGATATGTCTTCATGTAATTGGTGTACGATGCCACCGTGTTTGTATCCTTAGAGAGGGTGAGAGCCTTGAAGTACATCTCGTTCTCGACGGTAGAATAGTTGTAGGCATCGGGATATTTCTTCAGAAACTCAGACAAACCCTCGGGCGACTTGTCGGCACGCTTGTAAGCCAAGTCGTCGCGCAGCTGGTGAATCTCCTTGAAGTGCTCGCCCTGCGGATAGTTTGTAAGATAGTACTCGTAGCCGGTGATTGACTCGGCATTCATAGCCGTGCGGTAGCCGGCATTGTCTTTTCTCTTGAGCAGTTCGGAAGCATACTGAGTATCTTTAAGAGCGGCGTAGACCTTTCCGTAAGTCTCCTCGTCGTTCTCGGTGCAGGCGTAATCCATGAGCGCGGCATTAACCTGACTCTCGATTACGGCGAATCCCATGTTTATCTTTTCTGATGCCAGCCAGCCGCGCGCCTCGTTTACATATACGTTAGACTTTACGACCTTCTCGTAAGTCTCGTAAGCGCACAGAGGGCAGTAGTTAACCACCTTGTCGGGGTCTTTTATAGGGTCGAGCTTTATGCTGTGCTGAAGCACCTCGGCCAAGTCCCAGAGCGGATATAGATTCTTTACATAATCAACATTCTTGCCGGCATCCTTGGCATTCTGCTTATCCAGTTTTTCCTTCAAAGCCATGCGAGCCTTCTCGGCCTTTACATATTCTTTTTTTGCAATAAGTTCGTAGACCTTGTGCAAAGCCTTCAGGTTGCCAGTATTCTCCTGTGTCCAGTGTTTTTCGTCACCAGCCATCGCATTCAGCGCCACACAGGCACAGAGAGCCAAAATAATATGTTTCTTCATTTGGTATTTTTTATAAAAAACGAAGCAAAAATATGAATAAAGTTTTAAAACAGAACAAATTACATCAACTTATTTCAAATTATTTACATTCTTTAACTATTTGCCCTGTCCGCAAGCCTCATCGGGAGCATCAGAACTGGAAGTAGATGAACGGCTGAACGTCGCTGCTCTTAATCTGAATGACGATGTAGATTACAATAACCACGAGCAAAGCCTGAGCAACGAGCGGCATCTTTATAACCACGCCCTGACTGCGCTCAACCCAGCTGTCGGGAACGAAGTGCAGCAGATAGCCCAGAAGCATGAGCGACATCACTCCCCAATAGCCCTGAACAAGCTGCCAGAATATCTGCGGCTTGAAGTTGCTGAAAATAAGACCGAGCATAGTGAGCGAGTTGTCGAAACTTGTGTTGCGGAAGAAAACCCAGCCCAAGCACACGAAATGGAACGTAACAACGACGCACACGGCATGAAGGAACCATCCGTAGCGATGATTCTTGCCGAAGCCCATAATGTTGTTCCACAGGCGGTGGGCAGCCAGGGCAACGCCGTGCATAGCGCCCCATGCCACGAAGTTCCACGAAGCACCGTGCCACAGTCCGCCCACAAGCATCGTCAGAATCAGATTGACGTAGGTCATGAACTTGCCCTTGCGGTTTCCGCCAAGCGAGATGTAGACATAATCGCGCAGCCAACTAGACAGAGAGATGTGCCATCTGTGCCAGAACTCGGCAACCGACGCACTCTTGTAAGGACTGTTGAAGTTCTGCGGAAAGTTGAATCCGAGCAGAAGCGCAATTCCGATAGCCATGTCGCTGTAGCCCGAAAAGTCGCAGTAAATCTGAAGGGCAAAGCCGTAGATTCCGAGCAGATTTTCCAAGCCCGAATAGAGCGACGGATTGTCGAAAATTCGCTGGACGAAGTTGACGCTTATATAATCGCAGATGACTGCTTTCTTGAACAATCCGGCAACAATCAGGAACAATCCCTCGCCGAATGTTTCACGAGTAACAATCATCTTCCGGTGTATCTGCGGAATGAAATCGCTCGCCCTTACGATAGGTCCGGCAACCAGCTGCGGGAAGAAGCTGACGAAGAACGCATAGTCGAGCAGACTGTCGAGCGGCTTCAGCTTTCCGCGGTACACATCGATGGTGTAACTGAGCGACTGGAAGGTGAAGAATGATATTCCGACAGGCAGTACAATATCGAGCGTTTCGAAGTGTCCGCCGGTGATATCAGCCCATATCGTTCCGAAGAAATTAGTGTACTTGAAGTATACGAGGAACGACATATCCACAAGCACGCTGAGCCATACAAAGAGAAGCCTCTGCCACTTCTTGCCCGACGAGTATATGCCATGCGCCATAACAAAGTCGAAGCACGTTACGATGGCAAGAATCTGGAAATAAGTGCCGCTGCTCTTGTAGTAGAAATAGTACGAGAAAGCCGTTACGAACAGCAGTCGCGCCGTATGAGCCTTGCGCAGCAATGCGTATACACAAGAGAAGGCAAGAAACAGGAAAAGGAACAATCCGCTGCTGAAGATGAGCTGGTTTTTCTCGTCATAGTTCAGCAACAACGCAGAAAGTTTGCTAAAATCAATGTCTTGCCACATACTTGTTATATTGTTTTATAATAGCCTCGGCCATCAGTTCGCCCTGATAAGTATAGCCTTCGTGAGTGTAATGAACAAAGTCGCTTCGCATGAACTTTGCCCTTCGCCAGTTTTTGCATGCGCTGGCATCGCCTCCCATAATTCCGTACAAGTCCCACACCGGCAGGTTGTGCTCCTCGGCATAGGCGAGCCAGATCTGGCGCACTTTCTCCGAGTTTTTGTTCTCTACCGGAGTTGAAGAATATCTGCGCCGTCCCTTGCGGTTCTTGCCGCGCACCCTTATGCGCTTGTACGAGCCTGGCAGCGTGGTGAGCATTATCTTGGCCGACGGACAACTGTCGTTAATCATAACGCAGAGGCTGTCGAGATTGTTCCTGAACGATTCGCCGCTGAACGAGCCGTAGCTTTCGTTTGTTCCCAGCGACACGATAACCAAATCGGGATTCAGACTCTTTACCTTCGAGATGTAGTCGCCGCAGAGGAAGTGTGCACACACCGCGCCGTTGCGTCCTATTGCGCTGTAAACGATTCCCGGCTTGCCCGTCTCGGTGGCTATGGCCGTTGTCTGGTAGCTGATGTTCTGAGCCTCAACGGCACTGTCGCCCCACTCCTTCTCGAGCCTATGTCGTGCCGCCACGCTGAAGACATGTCCGCGCACGTGCGAGTCGCCAATGTGAACGATGCGCACAATATCGTTTCCGCCGCGAATCCTGCAGAAGATGCTGTCGAGTTCATCTCCGCGGATAAGCTCGTTGCTCTTCATTCCCGGAAAATGCAGCGCGCCGCTGTTTACCGAGTCAGCAGCAATGCTGTCGTTCAAGGCGACGGCTCTGAATGCCGTCCCGTTATCGTCATTTTCATCGTCGCCCCTTGCAATGTCAATGCCCACAAAGAGCAGGCACATCACAAAGAGCAGCAGAATCTTTCTATTCTCTTTCATATTCCTTCCTCTTGTCATAATTATATTTGCCCTCAACAAGAGCATCGTAAAGGAAGTGCGACAGATACTGTCCTCCCTTGAAGTTTATGTGCGTATAATCGTAGTTTGCCTTCGACGGTTTTGAGTGCACGAGCTCGGCCATTGAGCCTTCGCCGCCCATAGCCTCGAAAAGATTCCAGAAGGCAATGTGAGCCTCGGCCGCAATCTGCTGCTGGTAAGCCACCAGATTCTTGACACCCGGCATCGTCTTTATCTCGCCGCTCTCGCTCTTGTATCCGCGGTCGCCCACGCCCACGAGCAGGAATCCCGAATTAGGGAACGCCTCCTGAAGATACTTGATGGTCTTGAGCATCGCCTTCTTGTAATATCCGTAGTCCTTGCCGAACTTCGATGCCACGTTAAGTCCGTAGTGAATGATGATGAGGTCGTAAGGTCTCTGCTCGGCATACTGGCGGAGTCGGTGCTGCGGAATGCTGCGCAGGGTTGCGCCGCTTCGTCCTCGCATACTGAAACAGTCTACCGAGATTCCTCTGTTGCCCTCCATCGCCACGCCGTAGAACACCGATGAGGCTGTCTCGCCGTTCACCGTCCAGCGCACACGGCCTATCTTGCCCTTCACCTCGGCCTTCTGCAATCCTTCTGAAGGGGCAAAGATGAACTCCTTCGACTCAGAACCGTTTATTGTGGCCGTAAGGGCAATGTTTCCCGATGTCTGGAAATATATGGTTGAACGCTGGCAGGTGTCGAGCAACGTAGCATACTTGCTCTGTCCCGACACGTTGACATAAGCTCCGTCGCGCGGAATGAAATATCGCTCGTCGATGCCCTGACGGCTCTTGTCGAACCTTGTGGTATCGTTGAAGACGTGCGCAATCCAGCCCGATGACGACACGCGTACCGTCTGTCGGAATCCGTCGGTGATAGAGAAGATATCGACATAGCTTGCTCCGCATCCGCCGTATTTCTTCTGAAGAAGAGCGCGCAAGTCGCCTGTGAAGATATCGCCCTCGATGAACGAATCGCCGAAATAAGCGATGCGCACAGGACGGTCGAGCGATTTAAGGCTGTCGAGTGCCTGATAGTATTTCAACATTCCCGTTCCGAGGCTGTCGCCGAAATCTTCGATACAAGTAACGCCCTCGCGGCAATGAGCCACAAACGGCGGCTTCACCACGGGCAGAACGACGGTATCCTTCTCGGCCTGCTCCTCTTCCGAAGGGCATATATCCGAAAGGATATTAACCTGTCTAAGCGTTGTGCCACAAATAGTTATGGGGGGCAGGTATCTTAAGGCGGCAAGCGTCAGCACTACAAGGAGTGTGAGTAAAAACGTGCGAAGTAGATAATTCTTCATTCCTCTAACAAAATCGGCGGCAAAATTACAAAAAAGGAACGACACGACCAAAAAAGCCCCATCTTTCAATTGACAATTCACAATTCACAGTTGACAATGTGAACTTGAAAGTTGAAAAACTTATGCATTTGAATTATGAATTGCAATTAATTAGATTCAAGGTTCGGGGTAGCTTCGGGGTAGATACGGAGTAGGTACGGGGTAGCAACGGGGAAGGTACGTTCAAGATACGTTCAGGGTACGGGGAAGCAAGCCGCAACATAGCCACAAGTAAGCCACAAACAAGCCGCAAGGTAGGCGCGGCATTGCCACAACATAGAGGCAAGGTATATGGCAGGTGGCTTGAAGGTTGCAATTCACAAGCCTATAGGGACAGCAAACGGACCATGTCAAGAAAAATCGCCTTGAGTCCATGTACGAGATGATCACTAAAAGAAACGGGGAAATTATAGCAGAAACCATATAAAAATCTAAAACATCATACTTTTTACATTAGAACGTATGTAATTCGCAAATAATATTGTATTTTTGTATTCGAAATAATATAATTTATATGGAAAAGACAAAGTTGTCGCTAGTGGTAAAGGCTTTACGCAAGGAATATGGCCTTACACAGGAAGACCTGGCTATGAAGTCTGGCGTAGGCTTGTGTTTTGTACGCAATCTGGAACAGGGGAAGCCGACGTTAAGAATGGATAAGGTCAACCAGTTACTTGATTTGTTTAACTACGAACTGACAGCAACCAAAAAGCAATGAGACAGGCTGAGATATATCGAAAGGAATTCCTTGCAGGAATCCTCACAGAGGATGGTGGCGAATACCGTTTCTGCTATGACGAAGCGTATCTCTCACGTGAAGATGCGCAGCCTGTCAGTCTGACACTTCCATTACAAACTGAGGCATTCGTAAGTCCTGTACTATTCCCGTTCTTTGACGGTTTGATACCTGAGGGGTGGCTGCTCGATGTGGCACTTCGCAATACCGACATCAGTATTCTTGACCGCATGTCGCTATTGCTGTTATGTTGTAAGGAGTGTATCGGTTCCGTCAGTGTTGTACCTATAAACAAGGAGGAAGGCGACCATGTGTAAATGTCTGTATTGCTACAAAGATTTGGAAGAAGGCCAGAAAGACTTTCATCCAAGATGTGTACGAAAATTCTTCGGAACAAAGGAAGTGCCATTGCTGGAGTACAAGCATGAAGAGCTCGACCAATTAGCCGAGCAGGTGATTCGTGCGCAGACATCGCTGACAGGTGTTCAACCAAAACTGTCGCTGAATCTCAGTAAACATGATGGTTGTAGTCGTTTGACCATCGTAGGCCTTTGGGGAGATTACATCTTCAAGCCACAAACGGAGAGTTACGAGCAGTTGCCGGAAAACGAGGATTTGACGATGCACCTTGCGGAAGCCGCAAAGATTAGTGTGGTGCCTCATAGCCTTATTCGTTTGGCTGACGGAAAACTGGGGTACATCACAAAGCGTATTGACCGCATCAAGAATGGTGGGAAGATAGACATGGAGGATATGTGCCAACTCACGCTGCACCCTACGGAATACAAATACAAAGGTTCGCATGAACAGATTGCTAAGACAATCTTGCTGTACAGCAATACGCCAAAACTCGACCTTGTGAATTACATGCAGATATTTCTGTTCTGCTTTGTCACTGGCAATAACGACATGCATCTGAAGAACTTCTCGCTCTATCGTCCTTCAGATGGCTATCAACTTACTCCTGCTTATGACCTCCTCAATGTTGCCATTGCAAATCCAAAGGACAAGGAGGAACTGGCACTAACTCTTTCGGGGAAAAAGTCGAAACTCCGCTTGGAAGACTTCCTGAACGCAGCAAAGACAATGGGACTGGAAGAAAATGTAGTAATGCGTCTCATTGCAGGCCTTCATAAGGCACTCCCCAAATGGCAACAGCTTATAAAAGATTCCTTCCTCAGCGAAGAGCAGAAACAAGCATATGAAGAACTTATAGTTTCCAGATTAGATAGGTTGTAGATACTTTTTCATACTCTGTCAAGGTTTGATGATTAAAGATTCTCAATGATAGTCGTTTTTATGCTGATAGATTCAAGATTGGGCTTGGGAAAATTGTGATTTAAAAGCCGAAAAGTTGCAATTGACAATTAGAACTTGAAAGTTGAAAAAACTATTTAATTGACAATTCAATGGACAATTGACAAATATGTTACTCGCCAGCCCACGTAGTCCTGTTTTTCAAAATCCGTTTCACAAATGTTATAAAAATTGCATAAATACCGAAATATCGTCAATAATATCCCGTTCTAAGATAAAAAAAGTAAGAAAATTCTTGTTTTTGGTGTAAATTTTGAACATTTTCTTAGGCTGTCTGTTTCAATTGCCTTATTTTTGCAACCCGAATGAGAGATTATATTACAGCATAGATTAAAAACATTTTTTATGAGAAAAACTCTACTAACACTTGCGTTGTTATTCACAACAACAGCAGGTGTGATGGCTGATTCTGTCATCACACTAAAAACAAGCAAGCAGTATGGCGACATACTGAAGTTTACGCCAGTTCCAGCCGAAGCAGGAACAATAAAGGTAGACTGGGGCGACGGCAATCTTGAATCTTACGAGATGAAGCCTAACGACATGGCTTACAACCTGAGAAAAGAGCACAAGCTGATGGGACAGACCGTAAAGATTTACGGCGCTCTGAGCGAGCTGACCTGCTCAGAGCAGAAAATCACGGCAGTAGCACTTGAGGAACAGAGCACGCTGAAGAAACTGTCGCTCAACAAGAACCAGCTTACTTACGAGACAACCGACCTCGGCGATGCCTACGCCCTTACGATGCTTAATCTGGCAGAGAACGAGATTAACATCCTCAACCTTCAGAAGTTTGAAAAACTACAGTATGTAGACCTCTACGGCAACAAGGACCTTACAACCGTTGTCTTTGCCAAGGACAACCACGACCTGAAAGGCATCACGGCCTACGATACCGACCTTATCCACTTCTATGACGAATACAACTTCCAGAATCTGACTACTCTCGATTTGCACAACACATCGCTCACCGAAGTAACATTCGCACCCGAGCACTATCCAAAATTGACAACTCTGAATCTGAACAAGAACCATCTGGCAACCCTCGACGTGAGCGGACTTACAACGCTTGAGTCGCTATCTATAAGCAAGAACAGACTCACATCGCTCAACATCTCGGCCAACACCGAACTGCGCTCGCTGTCGGTCGATGGCAACAAGGGCCTCAGCAAGCTCAACTTGGCAAACAACGCGAAAATGTCATCGCTCAACGTATCGAGCACAAGCCTTGAGAGCCTCGACTTGCACAACATGCCACAGCTCGGCTCGCTCTATGCCGACAGCCTCAGACTGTCAAAGCTCGACGTGTCTGAACTTGCGTATCTCAAGAATCTTTCGGTAGATGCCTGCGACCTGTCGTACCTCGACTTCACAGCCAACTATTTCAACCTGAAAGAGCTGAGTCTGAGAGGCAACAAGAACTTTACGGCACAGTCGCTGAACTTCATGTACAAGACCATACACAACCCTACCGTAAAGAAGGCAAGAATCTATGTATCCGGCACAACAGGTGCAAAAGAGGCCGATGCCGAGACATATCTCCGTCTGGACGACTACGACACAAACTGGAAGATAGACGTTGAGGGCGACGGTTCGGCATCAATGTCGCCAGTACAGCTTACATTACTCCCAGCAAAGGGCGGTACTTACAAGGTGTTCCGCCGCAACATGTCAGACAAGGTTGAGAACGTATGGGTGAAGAACTACGAAGAGGCAACCGACGGAAAGGTTACTCCGGGATATGTAAACGTAGTGCGCTTTGTTCCCGACGAAGGCATGGGCTTCAGAGGAGTGAAGATAAACGGCAAGATGGTAAAGGACTCGCTGTTCTTCGTTACCGCCGATGCCGAGATTGAAGCCGTGTTTGGCGAAGGCAACGACGACACGATGGACAAATATGTTGCATTCTCGGTTCCTGCTGGACAAGACAGCCAGTACGGCTTCGCTGCCGACAAGCCCGACACCAATATTCTTATAGACTGGGGCGACGGCAAGCTGGTAAAGGGCAACATCAGCAACACAAGCTTCACTTACTTCGACGGAAAGACCGAAGGCACAACAGTTAAGGTTTACGGCGATGTTTCGTACATCAACGTAGAGAGCTATCCGTACGGCTACGGAATAGACAACTGCATCAAGGCCATCGACCTTTCGAACAACGGCGACATCCGCCAGCTGAACGCTTATTTCAACCAGCTCCAGAGCATAGATGTAACAAACCAGCCAAAACTCGTATCGCTCAACATCGCAATGAACGAGGACATCAATAAACTGGATGTAAGCAAGAATCCTGAGCTGAGAGAACTTCAGGCATACACCACCGACATCGCCGAACTCGACTTGCAGAACAACGGAAAACTGCAATATCTTGATGTTAAGAATACATCGCTGTGCGAGCTCAATGTTGACGGTTGCAAGGAACTCACAACACTCATTGCAAGCAACAACGAGCTTGAGGAGCTGAACGTAGCAAATCTCCCTAAGCTCGACATCCTTCAGGCTTCGGGCAACTATATCGAAAGCATCGACCTCTCTAACAACACAAAGATGCGCGAGCTTACAATGAGCCACAACATGCTTACAGAGCTCGACCTGTCTAAGAACAAGATGCTTGAGAAAATCAGCGTTAGCAGCAACAATCTCGACAGACTCGACCTCTCTAACAACACTTACATCTGGTATGTAGACGCTCGCGCCAACAGATGGGATGCCTGCACGGTAAACGAGTTCATACACCTTCTTCCGCCTTATGTATCACCGGGCGAAGAGGCCGAGGCAAGCACAACTGCCACAAAACTGCTTATCGACGGCGAGGACGAGACAACAAACCGCTCTAACGACGTGGCTCACTCTGAAACCAGAATCCTTAACGGCAAAAACTGGATTTCGAACATCATAAAAGAGGGCGACGGAACAGGATGCGACCGCTCGTATGTGTACATCATTCCTGCCGAGAATGGCGAGATAAGCCTCGTTGACGACAAGGGCGAAAACATTCCAAGCGGCACAGCCGTTAAGAAAGGCACAGAGCTGACCGTAGTAACGACTCCAGCAAGCGACTACACAGCAAGCGAGGTTCTTGTAAACGGCAAGGGCATCGAAGGCAGCAAGTTCGTTGTTTCTCAGCTGAGCGATGTAACAGCCAAGTTCAGCCTTGTCTCTACCGGCATCAACGGCACAAAGAACGCTATTGCCACAGCCGAGGGCGGCATCAACGAGATTCGCATCGAGAGCAACGGCGAAACTGAAGTAAGCATCGAGTCTGTCGCAGGCAAGAATGTTTACAAATCTGTCGTAAAGGGCAGCGCAGCCATCGAACTTCCAGCAGGAATCTACGTCGTAACTCTAAAGAGCAACAACGAGAGAATAACAAGAAAGCTGATGGTAAGATAATCATTTCTCGATTTGCCAAATAATAAAAGAAGGAAGGAAACATTGTTTTTCTTCCTTCTTTTTCTTTTGCCTTACATCTCACAAAAACACAACTTTGATAAAAAAACACCCCATACATTACATTTTTTTACCCCATCACATTGAATAGTAAGAAGTATTTTTGCGCCATGAGTTTTTTTATCATTTTACTAACAACTAATACCAAATGAGTATGACTAAAACATTTGTCAAGTCTCTGATGCTAACCGCAGCATTGCTGATAACGGCAATGACCGGCATAAAGGCTCAGATAAAAGTGCATAGCATTGGAGACTCGACCATGCAGACTTACGACGAGAGCTCGACCGACAAACGCGGATGGGCTCAGATGCTTCAACAGTTTTTCAATGCAGAATTTGTTACGGTAAACAACCGCGGCAAATCGGGAGCCTCATCGAAGAGCTTCTACAACGAAGCCGCCTACTGGCCAACAATGGTGGCGAGCAAGAGCAGCAACACAACCATAGAGAATGGCGACTACGTTCTGATTCAGTTTGCCCACAACGACGAGAAGAACAACGGAATGGACGGCGACGAGGTGATTGCCTACTACAAAAGCATAGGCAACACAACAGAGGCGGCAGCAACCGACTATCGAGGAACAACACCGTTCAATACATTCAAGAAGTACATACGCGCATTCATAGACGAGACGAAGGCACGCGGCGGAATCCCGGTTATCGTAACGCCTATATGCCGAAAATACTTCAGCGGCAACAACATCTCGCGAAAAGGCCAGCACGACCTTGGCGACGGATTCTCAAAACTCACCGACAACGGAATAACGACAAACAACAATCTTGCCGAGTCGGACAACACGATGGACTATGTGCAGGCTCTGAAAGATGTGGCTTGCGAGTACGACGATGTGCCGGTTGTTGACATAACCGAACTCACCCGAAAAATGTACCTCAGCTACGGAAACGAGTTTTGCACAAGCAGCATTTTCTGCTCCGACGACTCCACGCATCCAAAGGCTCTCGGCGCAACTCTGGTGGCCCGCTTGTTTGCCCAGGCGGTTAAGAACGGCGAAAACGCAGTAAACACGCCTAATAGCAGCGCCGTGCTTGCAAATCTGGCTAAATATGTGATTGTTAGCAACGAAGTGTCGCTTACTCCTTCCGACGGTAACTTGGGAACGGCCTACGTTGGAATGACCGTAACAAAAGAGTTCAACATCTCGGCCTTCGGACTTGCCAAGGCAACGGGCACATTCACCTTCAAGACCGACGGCGGATTCGAGATTTCTACCGATAAAACCAACTTCTCGAATTCTGCAAGCATTGACTACAACGGAAATACGCTAATATCTACAATATACGTCCGGTTCAAGGTCAATGCTGAGGGCGAGACAAAAGGCACACTCACCGCGACAGACGGAACAACAAGCAAGACGATAGAACTATCGGCAACAGGAAAAAGCAGTTCCGGCGGCATTGAGACAAGCGTATTATGGCCTCTCACCAGCAACGCAACACCAGTGGTTACAGGCAGCATCACTCCTCTCGAACAGACAATGAGCAACATGACCGTTTCGGGCTACCAGAACATAAACAAAGCTGCCGTATGGCCCGAGGGCAGCAACTACGATGCGAGCCACACGGTTCAGCGCAGCTGCATAGCCGGAAACAAATGGCCGGCCGGAGAGATTGACGAAGTCAGCGACCGATACATCCAGTTCGGCGTTTCTGCTCCCGAAAATACAAGCATCGACATCGACAAGATTAGCATGTACGTAGCCGGAGCAGGAGGCAACGGAATGCGATGCAAGATTTACTATTCTGCCGAAGCCAATTTCACGAATCCGGTACAGATAAAGGAATTTGCATCGATGACAAGCAACACGGCATATCTTGTAACAGCAGAGCCGGTTCTCACACTCAACGAGGGCGAATCGCTCTATCTGCGCATATACCCTTGGTATTCAGGCGAAGCAACAGGAAAGACAATCTGCCTAAGCGATGTTACAATTCACGGAATTGCAAAGAGCAACGGCTCGGCATCTCAGGCAAGATACAATCTGGCAACAAAAGTCTACCCTGCCGATGCCGGAAAAATCACAGTAAATCCAGTTCTGACATCATACAAGAAGGGCGCCGAGGCAACTCTTTCAGCAACAAGAAACTTCGGCTTCACGTTCAAGGAATGGCAAGACAACAACGGCAATACAATCTCTACCGAGCCTACTACAACCATAACGATGGATTCAGACAAGGACATAACAGCCGTTTTCGTTCCGCTGAATGTATATACCGTAACAGCCCGCACCACCAACGACATGGAGATGTCGCTCGGAAGCGTAACAATCTCGCCTAACGACAACGGCAACAAGTTTGAGGAAGGAACAGAGATTGTTGCCACAGCCAACGAAAGCAAGATTCTGAAATTCATGAACTGGACCGACGAAAATGCCAATGCCGGAAACAATGCCATCAGAAATCTGAAGGTGAACGGCAACATGGAGTTGGTTGCCAACTACGAAGTTCAAGACTTTATCGCCGTCTTCGATGCCTCAAAGGTTCAGGGATATGCCTACAACACAACAGCCGAATATCCTTACAATGCCGATGTTGTGTGGGATGCAAGCCGAAACGCAAAGGCAAGCATCGTAAGGGTTAGCGACGGCTCTCTGGTTTACACTCAAAACGGCGGCACTCCTGTTGTGCGCAGCCGCGAATCAGCCACTCTAAGCGGTCTGAACGGTCTGTATCAGAACGGCTACCGTACAACCGACGTGGCATTCCAGTATCAGTTCTCAACCATAGGATTCACCTCGGCAACGATGTATGCCGGAATGGCTGCCAAGAATATGGCAAGCGCAAACTGGAAGGCGCAGATAAGCATCGACGGGACTTCTTTTGCCGACATAGACGGTGCAAAATGGACTATCACAGCCAACGTGCTGAAAGACGACATCGCCATAAATCTGCCAGAATCGGCGATGGACAAAAATCAGGTGATAATCCGCATCGTTGGAGACGGCGACGCAACTCTGAGCAACTCGTACCAGTTCGACAAGCAATTCGACGGACTCGACTACTGCGACCATTCAGAAACAGGCTTCGGCAACGTCTTCATCCTCGGAACAGCCAAGGTTGTTAAAGACAACGATGCTCCTACGGTTACAAGCGTTCTTCCTGCCAACGGTTCTACCGGCACAAGCAGCTCGGGCACAATTACGGTATCGTTCAGCGAGCGCATCCGCAGCGCAAACCTCGTAAACGGCAAGGTTACCATTTCGGGCGGCGGCGAGACAAAGGAACTCACACCTGCATGGAACTCGCGCTCCGTTTCGTTCAACTATTTCAACCTGAAATACGGAACAACATACAGTTTCGCAATGCCTGCCGGTTTTGCCGAAGACCTTTCGGGCAATGCCGCCCCTGAGGTTAAGGTCGAGTTTACGGTCATGAACCGTGAGAAGCCTGCACAGCGCACATTCAATGCCGTAGTAGACCGTTCTCTCACCGTAGACAAAATTGAGGCTACGGCCGATATGCCAGCACAATATCGCTACATTCAGGATGCTATTGACGATGCCCCATCGGCATCAGCAAAGCCTTATCTCATCTACATAAAGGAAGGCTACTACAAGGATGCCAACAAGACATTCAACGCAAGTTACGGTATGAGATATGCCGATACATCGGCTGGCTCAACAAGCACCGAGACTGTTCAGATTCCGGGCGGTGCAAACGAGTATGACAAGTGCAATCTGGTTTGCGTAAACAAGCCAAACATTCACCTCATCGGTCAGGCTGTAGACAAAGTAACGATTGCAGGCGACCGTCTTGACGGAAGCTGTTCAGACCGTTCACGCGTCTGGTATCACATCAACGCCGGAGCGTCTATGGAGGTTACGGCAGCCGCAACAGATTTCTACATGGAGAATGTAACGCTCGTAAACGAGGCTTGGACTGTCGAGAAGATGGCAGGTCCTCAGGCTCTCGCGCTGAACATGTCGTCAGACCGCGCAGTTATAAACAACTGCAACGTCCGTTCTTATCAGGATACATACTATTCGGCTTCGACATACAACCGCCAATTCTGGAACAACTCGACAATCGAAGGCGCGGTTGACTTTATCTATGGTTCGGGCGATGTGTTCTTCGAAGGCTGTACGCTGAAAATCGTGCGTCAGGCTGGCGGCTATATCGTTGCACCAAACCATCCTGCCAACACCCGATGGGGATATGTTTTCAACAACACTAAGATTGTAAGCGGCGTAACATCGCCTTCGAGCGATACAAAAGTTTATTTCGGTCGTCCTTGGCACGAGACTCCTATGACGGTATTCCTGCACACGCAGAGCGAAGTTACTCCTTACGACGGAATATGGTACCCGACAATGGGCGGTCTGCCAAAACTGTGGGCTGTATACGACATGTGGGATGCCAACGGATATGCCCGCAGCACCGAAAGCATCAGCGACTATTACTATACAGACAAGACAACAGGCAACAAGGTGAGCGGCAAGGCTAAGAACTTCCTTACCGACGATGAGGCTAAGCAATACACCATCGAGAACGTGTTCAGCGGCGACAAGAGCAGCGGCAAGACAGGCTATTGGAATCCGCAGCCTATAGTAGAGAAGACTTCAACTCCAGTTCTCTCGCTTAACGGCAACGTAATAACATGGAATGCCGACGACTATGCCATCTGCTATGTTGTAACGGTTAACGGAAAGGCCGTAAGTTTCCCTACAGAATGCAGATATGTAGCAAATGCAGGAGATGTGGTTTCTGTACAGTCGGTCAACGAGCATGGCGCTCTTTCTGAGGCATCAGAAAGCGTTACGGTTCAGACAACCAACATAAAGAATGTTTCTGCCAACAAGGTTTCTGAAAGCAACGTTTCGTTCTCTGTAAACGGAATGAAACTGAACAAGCCTTCGCAGCACGGCGTTTACATTCAGAACGGCAGAAAGATTTTGAAGAAGTAAGCCTTCCTCCGAAATAATAATCCAACTATAAAACAAAGTATCCGCATTGCCTTCCTCAAAAAAAGGCTTGCGGATACTTTTATGTTTGCCATACTGCCGGCGAAAGACTTACATGTAGAATCTAAGACCAAATTGCAGATCCAATCGCTCAATTCCGTAGAAATCGTACTTCGAAGTGTCAAATCCTTCGGGTCTTTCCATCGACATCCTGAACGAATCAAACTGAAAGCCAATGCCAATCTTGTCCGACATCTTGTATTGTATTCCCATCTGAGCCAATATTCCAAGACGGTTAATGCTCTCGGATGCATGGCCGTAGCTGTTCGACATGCTTTCGGTATAATGCGTATAGCCCATACCAACCTGAACATCCCAAATCCATTTGTCGCCGAGCTTCATGCTTGCGGCCAGACTTGGGCCTATGTAATGCATCTTTAACTTCAAGTCGTTGTCGAATGATGTTCCGAAGTACTGATAGTTTACGCCAAGACCAAATCCATAGTTCCAGATGTGCTGATAGTCGGCAGAGAAATTAAATCCCATCTTGCGCTTATATGTGCCATAGTCTGTTGTAATCTCGGACGTAATCCATCCGGGACCTACGCCAACCTTGACAACATCATGCGGAACGTCGTAGAGTCTCTTCTGTCTCTGAATCATCGCTACGGCATAGTCTGTATATTCAGCATCATGCCTATCCTCGATATTCCGGAGCGATTCCTGAGCATCAGCCTTTACCAAACTGTCGGGCATAAGCATCATCGTTCCCCAGATGCGATGGCAGGTATACTTTCCGTCGGGATATTTATGCTTGTCTATATGCAGCACGTTGCCTCCGCTTTCGGCAGTCTTCTTCACCGCCAGAGCCAGCATGTTGCCATAGAGGCAATTTCTTGTAGGCGTAAGTCCGCCGTCTACACACTTTACTTTTCCGATAGTCTTTGCTGCCGCAGGTACAGAATCGCTCACATCGTAAACCATAACAGAGTTGGCAGGGCGAGAGGGATATACTTCCGTAAGTTCAGCCACTACCTTTGGTGCTGTCTGACAGCTTGCTGCCGTTATAGCTGTCAGCACACCATAAAATACCTTTTTCATCTTGTTTTCTCTTTGTAATTGGATATTGAATTGAAAGATTATGCAAAATTATACTTTTCCTGCAAATCAACAAAAGTTTATTCTTGCGTTTTAGGGATATTTGCAGGCTTCGGGATTCCTTCGGGATGCGTTCGGGTTTTGCACATTTTCAGGCATAAAAAAACTCCCGTCAGAAACGAATCTGCCGGGAGTCCTTTTTTTGATTTATGGTTTTCAGAGCCTCATCAGATGCTCTGCTCTACATTCCAGACGAATGCTCTCAGACCGAGCATTGGGTTGTCCTCGTCGAGCTGGCGCAAACGCTCAAGAACCGTTTCTACCAACTTATCCTCAACGATGGTAAGAATGGCATTGTTCATTGACGGCCACGCGTGCGAACCAAGATGAGGTTCGCCAGTCTTCGAGCCTCTTCCGCCTATGCCCTGCAAAAGCGTATAGCCGCGGGCGGTAGACTTTGTAAGCACCTCTACAACATCATCGTGATGTGCCTGATCGTATGTTATAAAAATAGTCTTCATATCAAGAATCTGTATTATTCAATATACTTGTGTGATGAGTGCTCCTTTGAAGTAGCACGGCTTGCGCTCAACTGCTCCTCGGCCTTGTGCTCCTTCCAATACTCGTTAAGTTCGCGGTCTGCCTTCAGGCTGCGGCGCTTTCTCCAGATGCCCACAGAACCGAAGATACAGAACATTGCAGGAACATAGATAAGCGTAAGGATTGTTGAAACCGTAAGACCACCGATAACCGCAACACCAAGCGGACGCCACATCTCGGCACCTACACCTGTACCAACAGCCATTGGCACCATACCAAGTACGGTTGTAAGCGTTGTCATGAGGATTGGGCGCAGACGGCTGCGGGCAGCCACTACTGCCGAGTGGATAAGACTCAGGCCTCGCTCGCGCATAAGTTGGGTGTAGTCGATAAGCACGATACCGTTCTTAACCACAATACCGATAAGCATGATACCACCAAGCATTGACATGATGTTCATGTTTGTGCCAGTTGTCAGCAACGCAAGAATGATTCCAGAGAATGCAAACGGCACGGAAAGGATGATGATGAACGGATATGTCAAACTCTCGAACTGAGCCGCCATAACGATGAACACAAGGATGATGATAAGTATACCGAGTGTTCCGAGGTCTCTGTTACTATCCATCTGGTCTTCGTACGAACCTGCCACCTGAACGGTTATTGTTGAAGGATAGTCCATGTTCTTGTAAATTTTCTGTCCAAGTTCAACTCCATCAGAGAGTGCATATCCATCGGCAAGAACGGCATTAACCGTTACGATACGCTGACGGTCCTTACGCTCGATGGTTGGAGGAATGGCAGACTCCTTTATCGTTGCGATGTCGCGGATTCTTACGTTCTGTCCCTTTGCATTAGGAATAACCATGTTCTCGATGTCGTCAACCGAGATACGGGCAGAAGGCTCGTAACGAACCTTTATGTCGTACTCCTCACCGTCCTCGCGGTAGTATGACATCTGGCTACCGTAGATGAGGCTTCGAACGCTTGTAGCAGCCGCTGCAAGACCGATGCCCTGCTGAGCCAGCTTGTCGCGGTCGAACTCAACAACGATTTCAGGCTGATAGTCTGAACGCGAGATGTTAACCTGAGTAATCATGTCGCTGTGACGGCGCAGAGAGTCGGCAAGCTCGTCGGCAACGCGCTTGGTCTCGTCCATGTCGTATCCGTAAATCTCGAACGATGCTGTACTCTGACCGCCCATTCCGCCGCCCGAGTTACCGCCAAGAAGCACGTTGTACTTGGCAAGTTCTGGGATTGCCTTACAGTCGGCACGCATCTCGTCGCAAATCTGAGCCAATCCCTTCTCACGCTTGTTAGACGGAATCATCTGTACGTTGAACGAAATGATGTGCGAACCGTTATCGCGGAGCGAAGCGTATGTGTTGTCATCGCCAGCCTGACCAATGGTGAAGTTACAGCTCTGCATTGTATTGCCGTAACGCTCAATCCACTTGTTGGTAAGAGCCTTTGCCACTTCCTCAGCCTTCTCAACTCGTGTACCGATAGGCAGTTCGAGGGTGATACCCACACGGCCGCTATCGTTGGCTGGGAAGAACTCACTCTTGATACCAAACGCAACAACCGCACCGATACTCATTGCAAAGAATGCAAAACAGCCCAAAAGCACGATGTAGCGATGGCGAACCGCCCAGTTGATTCTGCGCTCATACCAGTCGTCGAGCGAGTCGAGGGCGTTGGCAATAGGCGTATAGAATTTCTTGAACAGCTTGCTCTGCTTCTTCTGCAAGCGAAGCAGCAGCGAACAAAGCATAGGAGTGAACGAAAGCGCACTAAGAGTAGAAACCGTCATGATGATACACATCATCCAACCCAACTCCTTGAACAGGATTCCGGCAATACCCGTAACCATTGTCAATGGGAAGAACACGGCAATCATTGTAAGCGTTGAGGCTATAACCGAGATGGCCACCTCGTTGGTTGCATGAACGGCAGCCTGCTTAGGATTAGAACCGCGCTCAATATGCGTAGTAACATTCTCGAGCACAACGATGGCATCGTCCACAACGTTACCGATGGCAATACTCAAACAAGAAAGTGAAATCATGTTGAACGAACTGCCCGTTGCATACAGATAGATGAACGAGGCAATCAACGACATCGGAATGGTGATTACGATAATCACGGTTGCTCTCCATCGGCCAAGGAAGATGAACACAACCAATGCCACGAACAGCATTGCGTATGTAATGGTCTCAACCAAAGAGTCGATAGTGTGGTGGATGTTTTCTGAAGTATTAACGATGATACCCAACTTAACATCCGAAGGAAGATTCTTCTCAAGGTCAGGAAGCATCTTCATAACCTTGTCCGAGATGGCAACAGAGTTTGCGCCGCTCTGCTTCTGCACCACAATCATGGCACCCTGAACGCCGTTGTTGAATGTGCGCTGCGCACGCTCCTCAAGGTTATCCTCAATGCGAGCCACATCACGAAGATATACGTTCGTTCCGTTGCGAGTGCCAACAACAACGTTCAGCATCTGCTGAGGGTCTGTAAACTCGCCCTCGACACGAACCGTGTATGTCTGCGTACCAACATCAACAGTACCGTTTGTAACGTTTCGGTTCTCGGCAGCGATAGCGTTACTAACCTGAGCCGGGCTGAGGTTGTAAGCCTCCATCTTCTGTGGGTCCATGTAGATGTTAATCTCACGCTGCGGAGCACCCGAGATTGAAACCGTACCCACTCCGTCTACACGCGCCAGAGGGTTGGCAACATGCTCGTCGAGCAACTTGTAGAGTGCCTTCTGGCTCTCGTCTGCCTGAACAGAGATGAGCAGAATAGGAATCATATCGGTAGAGAACTTGAACAGGATAGGCGTCTGAGCCTCATCAGGCAAGGCGCTGCTAACCATGTCAAGCTTGTCTCGCACGTTGTTTGTGAGCACATCGATATCGTAACCATACTCAAACTGAAGGGTGATTACCGAGATGTTCTCGCGCGAGTTTGACGTGATGTGCTTGAGGTGCTCAACAGAGTTAAGCGTATTCTCAAGCGGACGGGTCACATTGTTCTCAATATCATTGGCACTGGCTCCTGTGTAGTAAGTCATTACCATGATAGTGTTGGTATCTATATCAGGATACAAGTCGATAGGCAACTTGAAGAATGAGAAGACACCAAAGACTATGACGGCAAAGAAACAGAGGCTCGTCATAATCGGGCGTTTTACCGCTCCTTCGTATAAACTCATATAATTTCTTTTTTGTTAGAATGAATAAAACAGAGGCGGCTGTTACTTAACAACCTTAACCTTACGGCCGTTAGCCAAGCGGCTCTGACCGGCAACAACGACCTTAGAACCCGGCTCAACGCCGCTCATAAGCTCGTAGCTTGTGCCGATGTGCTTGCCAAGCTCAACCTTCTGATAAACAACAGAGTCGCCCTGATATACATAAACGTAGCGGTCGCCTGCGCCAACCTGCTTTACAAGTGCTTCGTCTGGCACAAGCACATGGCGCTGTGAGCCGAAGCTTACGGTTGCACGGGCAAACATTCCAGGACGAACCTTCTGCTTGCTGTTGTTGATTGTAATCTCAACAGGGAAAGTGTGGGTTGCAACATCTATTGTAGGGTAAACGATTGTTACCTTTCCTGTGAAGTTCTCGCCCTCGTAAGCATCAAGAGTGATGTCTACGCTCTGGCCTTTCTTAACCAGTTTATAATAGTTCTCCGATACGTTTACGATAAGTTTTACAGGGTTTGTCTGCTCAACCGTAAGGATTGGAGTGTTTGTGTACATATCGCCGTTATCGTAGTTGCGCGCTGTAACAACGCCGCTGATAGGGCTCAGGAGCTGTGTGTTCTGAACCATCTGGCGATACTGTGTCTGAAGCACGTCGAGGTTCATCTTCATGTTGTCGTACTCGGCCTTTGACGCGCCGCCAACCTTGTAGAGAGCCTCAACGCGATTGAACTCAATCTGCTGGTTGTCAATCTGAAGTTTCAACTGGCGCAGAGACGACTGGTCGAGCTGTACGAGCACCTGTCCCTTGCGAACCTGGTCGCCCACCTCAACATAAATCTTCTCGATACGGTAAGGCACGTTTGGCGAGATGTTGTTCTTGACATCGCTCTCAACGGTAGCCGTGTAAACCTCGGTCTGTGCAATGTCATCCTCAATCACGTCGGCAATCTTTACCTGTGGAATTTCCTTTGCCTTGTCTGTCTCTTTAGCCTTGTCCTTCTCTCCGCAAGAAGCAAGCGTGCAAGCTGCAATAGCAGCCATTGCCATAAACTTTATATTATTCATTGTCTTATTTATTATCGTTATTGTTTGCATTATCCTTAGCAGGCTTCTTTGCCTTCAGCACAGAGCCGTCGTCCTCAGGCTCCATCTCAAGATACTTGCTTTCATGTCCAAGCACATAGTTAAGGTCGGTACGGGCTGAAAGGTAATCGTATATTGACTGCTTGTAAGTAAGCTTTGCCGATGTTACATCTACAACCGACGAGTTGAGTTCGAGAATCGTTCCCTTTCCTACCTCGTATCTCTTCTCGGCAATGGTGCGGGCCTTCTCTGACTTTACTACTGCCTCCTTGTTCGACTCAACCTGCTCCTGACTTGCCGACATGTTGTCGAGATAAGTCTGAACCTGCATGTTTATCTGTCGCTCGGCATTTGTTCTGTTCAGCGCAAGCTCTCTCTGCTGCATCTTAACCTTCTTCAAAGAAGTCCAGTTCTTTGCGCGGAAGATTGGAATTGTTACGTTGAGAGTTGCGTAAACATATGGGTTGTACTTGTACTTAAACAAATTCCACTGGTCCGACATACTTGTGTAGAGATATGCGCCCGACAACGAAACGGTTGGCAGGAAGCTTGTCTTAGAAATAGCCAGATTGTGGTTAAGCATCTGCTGGTTAAGGTCGAGCTGGCGGAGTGTAGTGTTATCCTCGAGCGAGAGCGACGACATCTGAATCTGATCCTTCAGCTGAGCCTCGTAGTTCTCAAGCTTGTCGTTCACCTCAATCTCAACATCGCCGTCCATGCCCATAAGCACCTTAAGCTGAAGCTTGGCAAGTGCAATAGAGTTCTTTGCCGATACCATCTGAGGCTTTATGTTGCGTGCCTGAACCTCGGCGCTTATCTTGTCGTACTCGCTCACCCTGCCCTGGTCGAACTTGTCGCTTATCACCTTGTAGTTCTGCTCGGCAACCGAGTAGCTTGCTGCAAGCACCTCGTAGCTGTCCTGAGCCAGAAGAAGCTGATAATAAGCCTTCGAAACCTGCTTTATGAGGTCGAGTTTTGAAGAACGCGAAGCCTCTACTGCCAGACTGATGTCTGCCTTGGTAAGCTTCATAGTCTTGTAAAGCGATGGTGAATACACTGGGATGTTAAGTGCAAGACCGGCATTTACCGTGTTAGGCGAACCCATCTTGATGTCCTGCCCCATCATGTGGATGGTCTGCACCTTGAAGTTGTGAGTAAAACTGCCCGTTAAATCGAGAGTTGGGTAAAGTCCCTCGGTCGTTTCCTTGTCGGCAAGTTTCTTCAATTCAATGTCCTGATTAGCAATCCTTACCGTAGGATTCTGCTTTACCGCATACTCAATAGCCTTTTCGAGGTTGAGCTGCACCGTCTCTGCGTTCGCCACCTGCGAACCAACGGCACACAGCATCAACAACCATTTCCGGCTAACTGAAAAAAACATTTTACTTTTCATTAGATCTATATTACCTATTATTTATTTAGAAACAAGCTGTCGAATAACATTCGTCCTTTTTCCGTACAAATACCTCTGACATTTATAAAAAACATCGTACGGAACGATTCCTCCATCGAAAACTCCTTCAGTTTCGAATTGTCTTTCATAAATCCCTCGTGAACTACCTCGTTCACCAAGCGTAAAAGTCCGTAATTTATTTCCGGAAGGAACAAGCCCTGTTCAACTCCGCGAGCAAAAAACTGGTCGGCGGTCTTGTTACGCTCAGCCGACTCGCACTTTATCATCTCCTGTAGCTTCGGATATTTTGCGATATCGTCGTACAGTCGCGGATTCACGGTCTGAATCTCGTTCATGTGCATTTTGTATAGTTCGTAAAGGAATGTGAGGACATTGTCGCAGTTCTCGTACATGCTCTTCAGGCGAGCCTGCTTTTCTTTCTTCAGAAGACGGAAGCAATCTTCGAGCAACGCCTCCTTGTCCTCATACACCTCGTACAGAGTTCGCTTACTGATACAAAGAGAAGATGCTATCTTGTCCATCGTTACGGGCTTGATACCATCTTTTGCAAATGCTTCAATCGAAACTCTCAGAATTCTCCCCCTCAGTTCCTCTCTCTTTGAATCCTTTTCTTCCATTAAAATGTTATTCTATTCAATAAAACTTACAAATGACGCTGCAAAGATAGAAAACTTTTTCAATGTAGTAAAGTTTTCGGAAACTTTTTTTTGCTTTCGGGTTTTCTAGTGGATTTGTCGTTACGAACTCTGAGTTTTTATGTTCGAACACGACAAGAAAAAACGCATCCGCCTAACTAAAATTTATGCAACAATGTGCCACACATTATATAATAGGCTCAGAAAAAGCATAAAACAGTCAGCCAAATGATAAAAAACCGTGCTTTAATGTATTTTTATATGAAAAATTATGGGTTTTATATACGCAAATGCCTTTTTTTATAAAAATATTTGTTAAAACTATCGATTTGTTAGCAAAAAGGTTTGTTTGAATAAATTTTAGTAGTATATTTGCAACGCAAACAAGAAAATAGTTTTATTCTATTGTTTGATAATACGGAAATTTTTAAACAACCAATAAAAGAAAAATTCATTATGAACGCAAATCAGGTAGTGGAAGATCTTAAAAGACGCTTCCCAAATGAGCCAGAGTACATCCAGGCTGTATCTCAGGTACTTCCTACAATCGAAGAAGAGTACAACAAGCACCCAGAATTTGAGCGTGCTAACCTCATTGAGCGTCTCTGTATTCCAGATCGCGTAATCGAGTTCCGTGTTTCATGGGTTGACGACAAGGGTAACGTACAGACTAACATGGGTTACCGTATCCAGCACAACAACGTTATCGGCCCTTACAAAGGCGGTATCCGTTTCCACCGTTCTGTAAACCTTGGTATCCTTAAGTTCCTTGCTTTCGAGCAGACTTTCAAGAACTCTCTTACTACTCTTCCTATGGGTGGTGCTAAGGGTGGTTCTGACTTCTCTCCACGTGGCAAGTCTGACGCTGAGGTTATGCGTTTCTGCCAGGCATTCATGACTGAGCTCTATCGTCACGTAGGTGCTGACGAGGACGTTCCAGCAGGTGATATAGGTGTTGGCGGCCGCGAGGTTGGCTACATGTTCGGTATGTACAAGAAGCTTACTCACCAGTTTACTGGTATGCTTACTGGTAAGGGTCGTGAGTTCGGTGGCTCACTTATCCGTCCTGAGGCTACAGGTTACGGTAATGTTTACTTCCTTCTTAACATGCTGAAGACTAAGAACATCGACATCAAGGGCAAGACTGTTCTTGTTTCAGGTTCAGGTAACGTTGCTCAGTACACTACTGAGAAGCTTATCCAGCTTGGTGCAAAGGTTGTTACTTTGTCTGACTCTAACGGTTACATCTACGATCCAGATGGTATCACTCGCGAGAAGCTTGACTTCGTAATGGATCTTAAGAACGTACAGCGCGGACGTATCAAGGAATATGCGGAGAAGTATGGCTGCAAGTATGTAGAGGGCGCTCGTCCATGGGGCGAGAAGGCTGACATCGCTCTTCCATCTGCTACTCAGAACGAAATCAACGGCGAGGATGCACAGAAGCTTATCGCTAACGGCGTATTCGCAGTATCTGAGGGTGCTAACATGCCTTCAACTCCAGAGGCTATCAAGGTATTCCAGGATGCTAAGATTCTTTACGCTCCAGGTAAGGCAGCAAACGCTGGTGGTGTATCAGTATCAGGTCTTGAGATGTCACAGAACTCTGAGCGTCTTTCTTGGACTGCTGAGGAGGTTGACAACCAGCTTCACAGAATCATGGACGACATCCACGCTAACTGTGTTAAGTACGGTACAGAGGCTAACGGCTACGTTAACTACGTTAAGGGTGCTAACGTTGCAGGCTTCATGAAGGTTGCAAAGGCTATGATGGCTCAGGGTATCGTTTAATAACGAGACATAATCATAAGTTTTTGATTTTTGAAATAAAGGGCTGCTGGTATGTTTTCATACCGGCAGCCTTCATTTTTATGGCAAATTACGCATCTTGAGCAGATGCACAAAAGAACTTTTAGAAAGCATTTTTTGCTTACGTCCCACATTTTTACTATCTTTGTAAATGTGTATGTAAGATAAAATGTCATCGACATGAAGAAAATAAACAGAATATACATGCTGTGTCTTATGCTTTTTTCATGCGTAACGCTAAACGCACAAGACATTATTACAGGAAACGCATCGTACTACTCTAACAAGCTGCACGGCCGCAGAGTAAGCGATGGCACACGCTACAACAAAGACAGCATGACGTGCGCCCACCTAACCTATCCTCTGGGCACTTATTTGAAAGTAAGAAACCCTAAAAACGACAAGGAAGTCATAGTTAAGGTAACAGACCGCGGTCCGCACTCAAAACGCCTTATGATTGACCTTTCTTGGGCAGCTGCCAAGGAACTCGACATCATACGCTCTGGCATAGCCCTTGTCGAAGTATCGGTCTACAAGGAAATAGTGGTGCCATACAGGGACGATTCCCCCATCGACGTACCGGAGTTAGACTGGAGCGTAGAAGACAACTTCTACACGCCTAATTATTCGTCAAGCATAAAAAAGAACAGAAGATAACCTTCTACTCATAATTTGCTTTTCGAACATTCCTCTGAAAAAGCAATAATCCATTTAGGATTCAAATCCTTTCCAATATCAGGAAATAACTATCATTATAGAGTCTATAAACGATATATTTATCAGCGCTATCAGACTCTATAAACTCTTATTTGCCCACTCTTGTACGAGTCAATATTCGGAATCCAAATTATAATAATAAGCCTTAGGATTTATGCTAGCACTTGTAAAGCCCAAATCTTTTAAATTCAGCAAAAGGAATAGATAAAATTGCGTTGCAAACAATAGTTTTAGGTATAATTTATTCCTTATTTTACAAGATTGACATTAACTGCCTTAAAAACAAAACGGCACACAAGAGTTTTTATCCCGTGCAAAGGGTACACTCATAAAAAACAATTAAAAGGCCAAACAACACCTTTCTAAGCCCCACAGGGGTATTTCCAACAACAGATATAAAAACAACAAAAGGCTGTCCTTCTCAGAACAGCCTTTATATAGAATATAGAATATAACAATTATTCAGCCTTAGGAGCCTCTTCAGTAGCTTCAACAGCCTCTGTTGCAGGAGCCTCAGCCTCTACTGCTGCGCTATTCTTCTTAGAACGGCGAGTACGAGTCTTCTTAGCAGCAGTCTTTGCCATGTTCTCATCGAAGTCTACAAGCTCGATGAAGCACATTGCAGCTGCATCATCCTTACGGATACCAGTCTTGATGATGCGAGTGTAACCACCTGGACGGTCAGCAACCTTTGCTGAAATCACCTGGAACAACTCTTTTACTGCAAACTTGTCCTGCAAGTTGCTGAATACAACACGACGTGCGTTTGTAGTATCTTCCTTTCCCTTAGTGATCAAAGGCTCTACAAACTTCTTCAAAGCCTTTGCCTTCGCAACAGTCGTAGTGATTCTTTTGTGCATAATCAAAGATACAGCCATGTTTGAAAGCATTGCCTTTCTGTGAGATGCAGTACGACCCAAATGGTTAAATTTCTTATTATGTCTCATTTTTTATTATTCTTTATCTAATTTATATTTAGAAATATCAGTTCCAAACGAAAGATTCAGACTCTCTAGCAAATCATCAAGCTCAGTGAGCGATTTCTTACCAAAGTTACGGAACTTAAGCAGATCGGTCTTGTTGAACTGTACCAAGTCGCCGAGTGTATCTACGTCAGCAGCCTTCAAGCAGTTGAGGGCACGTACAGAAAGATCCATATCGGTGAGCTTAGTCTTCAGCAACTGACGCATGTGCAATACCTCCTCGTCGAACTCCTCGTTGTCGTCAAGACCAGCATTCTCGATAGAGATCTTCTCGTCAGAGAACAACATGAAGTGGTAGATAAGGATTTTTGCAGCCTCCTTAAGAGCGTCCTTTGGGTGAATGGAACCATCAGTTGTAATTTCAAGCAACAGCTTTTCGTAGTCGGTTTTCTGCTCAACGCGGAAATTCTCTACAGCGTACTTTACGTTACGGATTGGAGTGTAAATAGAGTCGATTGGAATCACATTAACATCGCTGACATTGTCTCTGTTCTCCTCTGCATCGGCAGGGACATATCCGCGACCCTTGTTAATAGTGATGTCAATCTGCATTGTCGCTTTAGAATCTAAATGGCAAATAACCAATTCAGGGTTTAACACTTCAAATCCAGTCAAATACTTACCTATATCACCGGCTTTGAACTCGCTTGCGTTTGATACGGTAATGCTTACCTTCTCAAACTCGCGATCTGCTACTAATTGCTTGAAACGAACTTGCTTCAAGTTCAAGATAATGTTAGTAACATCTTCCTTAACGCCCTCTACAGAAGAGAATTCGTGCTCAACACCTGCAATACGGATGGTGTTGATTGCGAAACCTTCCAAAGATGAAAGAAGTATTCGGCGCAAGGCATTACCGATAGTAATACCAAAGCCAGGCTCCAATGGACGAAACTCGAATTTACCGAACTTGTCATTGGCCTCTAACATTAAAACTTTATCAGGTTTTTGAAATGCTAATATCGCCATTCTTCAATTATTATTTAGAGTACAACTCGACAATCATTTGCTCTTTAATGTTCTCTGGAATGTCAGCACGCTCTGGCTTGTGAAGGAACTTACCAGCCTTTGCGCTCTCCTCCCACTCCAACCAAGGGTACTTGCTGTGGTTGAAGCCAGCCAATGCATTGGCAATAACCTCCAATGACTTTGACTTCTCACGAACTGCAATTACCTGACCTGGCTTTACTGCGTATGAAGGGATGTTAACAACAGCGCCATCAACAGTGATGTGCTTGTGGTTAACCAACTGACGAGCAGCAGCGCGTGTTGGAGCAATACCCAAACGGAACACTACATTGTCAAGACGTGACTCCAAGTTCTGCAACAATACCTCACCGGTAATGCCGTCTGAACTAGCAGCCTTCTCAAACATGTTGCGGAATTGTTTCTCGAGAACGCCATAAGTGTATTTTGCCTTCTGCTTCTCTGCCAACATGGCACCGTACTCAGAAGTCTTCTTGCGACGGTTGTTACCGTGCTGTCCAGGAGCATAATTCTTCTTTGAAAGAACCTTGTCAGCTCCAAAAATAGGCTCGCCAAACTTACGTGCGATTCTTGATTTTGGTCCAGTATATCTAGCCATACTTTCTTTATTTTTAATTTTATGTGTTAAAATGAGACTGCTTTACAGTTGCAGCCGAAACACAGTCTCATTTTGATAAATCGGTTATTTCAATTATACTCTTCTTCTCTTTGGAGGACGGCAACCATTATGTGGCAATGGAGTAACGTCAATAATCTCTGTAACCTCGATACCAGCTCCGTGTACAGTTCTGATAGCAGACTCACGTCCGTTACCTGGACCCTTAACATAAGCCTTAACCTTTCTTAGGCCAAGATCGAACGCTACCTTAGCGCAATCCTGGGCAGCCATCTGAGCTGCATAAGGAGTGTTCTTCTTAGAACCTCTAAATCCCATCTTACCAGCTGAAGACCATGAAATAATCTGACCCTCACTGTTTGCCAAAGAAACGATGATGTTGTTGAATGAGCTATGTACGTGCAACTGACCCATAGCGTCAACCTTTACGTTTCTCTTTTTAGCTGCGACTGTTTTCTTTGCCATATCTAATTATTATTTAGTAGCTTTTTTCTTGTTTGCAACTGTCTTCTTCTTACCCTTGCGAGTACGAGCGTTGTTCTTAGTACTCTGACCGCGAACAGGAAGACCAATACGGTGACGTACACCACGGTAGCAACCGATATCCATCAAACGCTTAATGTTCAACTGAATTTCAGAGCGGAGGTCACCCTCTACCTTGTATTCAGCAGCAATAATCTCACGGATCTTACCAGCCTGGTCGTCAGTCCAGTCCTTTACCTTAATGTCCTTGTCGACACCAGCCTTCTCCAAGATTTTTGCTGAGCTACTACGACCTATACCGTATACGTAGGTCAACGCGATTTCACCTCTCTTATTCTGAGGCAAATCTACACCAACAATTCTAATTGCCATATTCTATATTATTTTTTTCTGCAAAAATAATCAATTAACCCTGACGCATTTTAAACTTAGGGTTCTTTTTGTTAATAACATATAAACGTCCCTTGCGACGAACAATCTTGCACTCAGGGGTACGCTTCTTTAATGATGCTCTTGTTTTCATATCTAATTTTATTTATATCTGAATACTATTCTGCCTTTTGAAAGATCGTATGGAGACATCTCCACGCGAACCTTGTCGCCTGGCAATATTTTTATGTAATGCATTCTCATCTTACCTGAGATATGTGCTGTAATCTCGTGACCGTTTTCCAGTTCAACGCGAAACATTGCATTAGACAATGCCTCTACGATTACTCCGTCTTGTTCTATAGCTGACTGTTTTGCCATATAATAATTAAATTGCTTTATCTCCTAAAACCTTTTCGATTTCCTCGAACGAAGAAAGAATGTCTGCGCCGTTCTTCCGTACCGCTATCGTGTGCTCATAGTGAGCTGCGACTGAATGGTCGCGGGTTCTTATTCCCCATCTGTCCTGTTCCATGTATATCTCGCGGCTTCCCAATGTAATCATCGGCTCAATCGCAATACACAGACCATTCTTTATCTGAGGCCCGTTACCTCTTCGGCCATAATTCGGAACTTGCGGCTCCTCGTGCATTTCCTTTCCAATTCCATGTCCGACAAACTCACGGACAACGCCGTATCCCTTGTCTTCGCAATGTGTCTGGACAGCAAAGCCGATATCACCCAGGCGCTTTCCGGGAGCAGCCTGCTCTATACCCTTGTAAAGCGATTCTTTTGTTGTCTTCAGAAGTTGCAGAACTTCAGGACTAACCTCGCCAACACAGAATGTGTAGCACGAATCGCCGTTAAAACCGTTCAGAAGAGTTCCACAATCAACAGAAACGATATCACCCTCTTCGAGCGGATTGTCATTTGGTATGCCATGTACAACCTGATCGTTTACAGATGTACAGATGCTTGCAGGAAACGGTCCGCCATAAGGATTGGGGAAACCAAGGAATGTTGGTTCAGCCCCATGGTCGCGGATAAAAGTATCAGCAACCTTATCCAATTGGCGGGTTGTTACACCCGGCTGTATAATCTTGGCAAGTTCTGCCAGCGTTTTACCCACCAGCAGATTTGCTTGCCTAAGTAATTCTATTTCTTCATCAGTCTTAAGAAATATCATTGCCTTTAATCAATAATATTTAAGCTACAGGAGCAGCATTACGGCCACGGATGTGACCTTCCTCCAACAATCCGTCATAGTGACTCATCAGCAAATGGCTTTCAATCTGCTGCAGAGTATCAAGCACTACACCTACAAGAATCAACAAAGATGTTCCACCAAAGAACTGAGCGAACTCTGCCTTTACACCAAATATACCGGCAAATGCTGGCATACAAGCGATGAATGCCAAGAACAAAGAACCCGGAAGAATAATGCGGCTCATGATACCATCGATATAATCTGCAGTATCCTTACCCGGCTTAATCTTTGGAATGTAGCCGTTGCTACGCTTCAAGTCCTCTGCCATCTGAACCGGATTCAGTGTAATAGCTGTATACAGATAAGTAAATCCTATAATCAACAAGGCAAATACAATATTGTAAAGCCAACTTGTATGATCCATAAACAACATTACAACAGAATTGTTGCTCTTGCCGCTAAAGCCTGCAAGTGTCAGAGGGATGAACATGATAGCCTGTGCAAAGATGATAGGCATTACATTAGCAGCGTATGGCTTCAATGGGATATACTGGCGAGCACCACCGTACTGACGGTTGCCTACAATCTTCTTTGCATAGTCAACAGGAACTCGGCGAGTACCCTGTACAAGAAGAATTGCAGCCATCATAACTGCCAATAGAATTACCATCTCTATCAGGAACATAACCAAACCACCGGCATGAGCATTCTCCAAGCGAGTAACAACCTCCTGAGTGAATGATGCTGGTAGGCGGGCAATGATACCGAGCATGATGATAATTGAGACTCCGTTGCCGATTCCGCGGTCAGTAATACGCTCACCCAACCAAAGGATGAACATACTTCCACCTGCCAAAATGACAGTAGAAATCAGCTGGAATGCCAATCCACTGATTGCAGGATTAATAGCACCACCTGCTTGCGCCTTCAAGTTTTCGATATAGAAGTAGCCCTGAACAATCAGTATGACCAAAGTCAGATAGCGAGTATACTGATTAAGCTTTCTTCTACCGCTTTCGCCCTCACGCTGCATCTTCTGAACAGAAGGCATGATCATCGACGCAATCTGGATTGCAATTGAAGCAGAAATGTATGGCATGATTCCCAATGCAAAAATCGAAGCATTTGAGAACGCACCGCCCGAGAACATGTTCAACAATTGCATCAAACCGTTATTGGTCTGCTCATGCAAATTAGCCAGTTGAGCAGGGTCAATACCAGGCAAAACCACAAACGAACCAAAACGGTATATTGCAGCGAAAAGGAGAGTTATGAGGATCTTCATACGAAGATCCTTAATTCTCCACATATTCAACAATGTTTCTCTAGCCTTTCCCATTTTGATTTACAGTTTTACTGCATTACCACCTGCTGCCTGAATAGCAGCTTCAGCACTCTTAGAGAAAGCGTTTGCCTCAACGTCAACCTTAGCAGTCAAAGCACCGTTGCCGAGAACCTTAACCTTAGCGTTAGCTGAAACAAAACCTGCTGCAACGAAATCGTTGATAGTTACCTTTGCAAGATTCTTTGCCTCTACCAACTTCTGGATAGCATCCAAGTTAACTGGCTGGAACTCAACACGGTTGAAGTTCTTGAAACCAAACTTAGGTAGACGGCGCTGAAGAGGCATCTGACCACCTTCGAAACCAATCTTATTCTTATAACCAGATCTTGCCTTTGCACCCTTGTGACCACGAGTAGAAGTGCCGCCCTTACCAGAACCTGGACCACGACCAATTCTCTTTGCAGTCTTAACAGAGCCAGCAGCTGGCTTCAAATTACTTAAATTCATATCAAATCTATGTTAAAACGATTGATTACTTAATAATAGTTACTAGGTGATGAACCTTAGCAATCTGACCACGCAAAGAAGGAGTATCCTCACGCTCTACGACGTGATTCAACTTTTTCAATCCAAGTGTATCAAGACAGCTTTTCTGGTCCTTAGGAGCACCAATTCTGCTTCTGATCTGCTTAATTTTGATAGTTGCCATAAATATTCCTCCTTTTTATTTATCCTCTAAATACTTTGTCAAGACTCACACCTCTGTTTTGTGCAATAGTCTTAGCGTCACGCATCTCAGCAAGAGCCTCGAAAGTAGCCTTTACAAGGTTGTGAGGGTTTGATGAGCCCTTAGACTTTGCAAGAACGTCAGTAATACCGACACTCTCGAAAACAGCACGCATAGCACCACCAGCTACCACTCCGGTACCAGTAGATGCAGGCTTGATGAATACCTCAGCACCGCCGAACTTAGCAGCCTGCTCGTGTGGAACTGTTCCCTTGAGAACAGGAACCTTAACAAGGTTCTTCTTTGCAGACTCAACGCCCTTTGCGATAGCTGCTGTAACCTCGCCAGCCTTACCAAGACCGTAGCCGATGACACCGTTACCATCACCAACAACTACAATAGCAGAGAATGTGAAAGTTCTACCACCCTTTGTAACCTTAGTAACGCGGTTAATAGCAACCAATCTGTCCTTCAATTCGACATCGCTGCCTATTTTTACATTTTTTACTGCCATAATTAATTAGAATTTAAGTCCACCATTGCGGGCAGCGTCAGCTACCTCCTTGATTCTACCATGATACAAGTATCCGTTACGGTCGAATACGACAGTAGTAACACCAGCTTCCTGTGCCTTCTTGGCAATCAGTTCGCCAACCTTGGCAGCCTGCTCCTTCTTAGGCATAGCTTCCATGCCAAGTGAAGATGCAGAAGCAAGAGTAGCACCAGTCAAATCGTTAATAACCTGTACATAGATCTGCTTGTTGCTGCGGAATACGCTCAAACGTGGACGCTCTGTTGTACCTGTAATCTTATTACGTACTCTGTATTTGATTTTGATTCGTCTATCTGATTTTGTTGTCATAATCGTAGGAGTTTAAAATTATTTAGCACCAGCTGACTTACCAGACTTTCTACGAATCTGTTCGCCAACAAACAAAATACCCTTTCCTTTGTAAGGCTCTGGCTTACGGAAAGAACGAATCTTAGAGCAAACCTGGCCCAACAACTGCTTATCGCAAGACTCCAATATGATAATTGGATTCTGGTTTCTCTCAGACTTAGTTTCAACCTTAATCTCAGATGGCAACTCGAAGAAAATGCTATGAGTGTAACCCAAAGCAAACTCAATGATGTTACCCTGGTTAGATGCACGATAACCTACACCAACCAACTCCAAAGTCTTCTTGTAGCCTTCAGAAACACCGTGAACCATATTGTTCACCAATGCACGGTACAAACCGTGGAATGCCTGCTGCTGCTTTGGATCAATATCAGCACCTTCAACTGGGGCAAAAGAAATCTTGCCGTCAGTATAATCAACAGATATAGAAGGATCAACTGTCTGTGTTAGCTCACCCTTTGGGCCCTTAACTGAAACCACATTGTCCTTAAGTGTTACTGTAACACCTGCAGGGACTACGATAGGTAACTTTCCAATTCTTGACATATCTGAATCCTCCTATTAATATACATAACAAAGCACTTCACCACCTATCTTAAGTTCTGAAGCCTCTTTATCAGTCATTACACCTTTAGATGTAGATATTATAGCAATACCCAATCCGTTAATAACTCTCGGCATGTCCTTGTAGCCTGTGTACTTACGCAAACCTGGAGTAGAAACTCGCTTGAGGCTCTTGATAGCGTTAACCTTGTTAACAGCATCGTACTTCAATGCTACCTTAATTGTTCCCTGTGGGCCCTCCTCGATGAACTTGTAGTTCAGGATGTAACCCTTGTCGAACAAGATCTTAGTGATCTCCTTCTTCAAGTTTGATGCAGGGATTTCAACAACTCTGTGCTTTGCACTAATTGCATTTCTCAATCTGGTGAGATAATCTGCTATTGGATCTGTCATATAAATGTTATTAAATTAATCAGGACTACCCTGACAATATTTAAAAATGTTCTGTTTATTACCAGCTTGCCTTCTTTACACCTGGAATCAAACCGTTTGAAGCCATCTCACGGAACTGAATACGAGAGATTCCGAACTGACGGATATAGCCCTTTGGACGACCAGTCAGCTTGCAACGGTTGTGAAGACGGATAGGATTAGCGTTCTTTGGAATAGACTGCAACTTCTGAGCAGCTTCGTATGCCTCAGCAGCATCGCCAGTGTTAACAATCTTCTTCAAAGCAGCACGCTTCTCAGCATATTTAGCAACAAGTTTAGCTCTCTTTACTTCACGAGCCTTCATTGATTCTTTTGCCATACTTTATTATTTTTTAGCGTCCTTAAATGGTAAACCAAACTCCTTCAGAAGAGCGTAACCCTCCTCGTCTGTTTTCGCAGTTGTAACGAAAGTGATGTTCATACCCAAAATGCGCTCGATAGAATCGATGTTGATTTCTGGGAAGATGATCTGCTCCTGAATACCCAATGTATAGTTACCACGACCATCGAACTTGCTCTCGATACCCTTGAAGTCGCGGATACGTGGCAATGCCACGCGAACCAACTTCTCAAGGAACTCGTACATCTTCTCGCGGCGCAATGTTACCATGACACCGATAGGCATCTTCTTACGCAACTTGAAGTTTGCAACGTCCTTGCGAGAAACTGTAGCTACAGCCTTCTGACCTGTGATAGCTGTGATCTCATTGATAGCAACATCGATGATCTTCTTGTCTGCAGTAGCCATACCAAGACCCTGGTTGATGACGATCTTCTTCAGTACAGGAATCTGCATCTTTGAGCTATAATTGAACTGTTTCATCAATGCTGGAGCAATGCTCTCAGCATAGACTTTCTTAAGGTTTGCAGTATTACTCATTACTTAATCTCCTCTCCAGATTTTTTAGCGACGCGCACTTTAGTGCCATCTTCGTTAATTTTAATACCCACACGAGTTGGCTTACCTGACTTAGGGTCAACCAAATTCAAGTTAGAGATATGAATAGGGGCTTCCTGCTTTACGATACCGCCATTTGGGTTCTGAGCACTTGGCTTCTGGCTCTTAGATACCATGTTAAGACCCTCAACGATAGCGCGGTTCTCCTCAACGAAAACCTTAACTACCTTACCAGTCTTTCCCTTATCCTTACCAGTATTGACGTAAACTGTATCGCCTTTCTTAATATGTAACTTACTCATTACTGTATACTTATAAAATTAAAGTACTTCAGGTGCTAATGAAACAACCTTCATGTTAGCAGCACGCAACTCACGTGCAACAGGACCGAAAATACGACTACCTCTCAACTCACCTGCATTGTTCAACAATACGCAAGCATTATCATCAAAACGAATATAAGAACCGTCAGCACGACGAATCTCCTTCTTAGTACGTACAATCAAAGCCTTTGATACCGCACCCTTCTTTACATCACTTGATGGGATAACATTCTGTACAGCGACAACGATAGTGTCACCTACAGAAGCATAACGGCGCTTAGTTCCACCCAATACACGGATACACTTAGCTTCACGAGCACCGCTGTTATCAGCTACTACCAATCTTGATTCTGCCTGTATCATAATTACTTAGCTCTTTCAATAATTTCAACTAGTCTCCATCTCTTAGTCTTGCTCAATGGACGAGTCTCCATGATCAAAACTGTATCACCAACATGACTGTCATTCTTTTCGTCATGTGCATGGTACTTCTTAGTCTTGCTAACGAACTTACCATAGATAGGGTGCTTCTCTTTGAACTTAGCGGCAACAACAATAGTCTTATCCATCTTGTCGCTAATAACAACACCTGTTCTCTGCTTTCTTAAATTTCTTTCCATGAGGAGCATTATTTTTTAAGTTCTCTCTGACGCAATTCTGACTTCATACGAGCAATCGTACGGCGCAACGCCTTAATCTGTGCAGTGTTCTGCAACGGAGAGATAGAATGATTTAACTTCATCTGATTGTAGTTAGCTACCTCAGTCTCTATTCTTTCAGCTAAATCCTTATCTGACAATTCTCTTACTTCTGCTATCTTCATAATTAAGCGTTTTTATCGTAATCACGTCTAACAATAAACTTTGTAGTCACTGGAAGTTTCTGAGCTGCAAGGCGCAGAGCTTCCTTAGCGATTTCATAAGGTACACCTTCTACCTCGAAGATGATACGACCAGGAGTCAATGGGAATACATATCCTACTGGATCACCCTTACCCTTACCCATTCGGACGTCGGCTGGCTTCTTAGTGATTGGTTTATCAGGGAAGACACGAATCCAAATCTGACCTTCACGCTGCATGTAACGTGTTACGGCAACACGAGCAGCCTCAATCTGACGACCTGTAAGCCATCTTGTATCCAATGACTTGATACCGAATGTTCCGAAGGCCAACTGGTTACCTCTCTGGGCATTACCCTTGCAGCGGCCCTTTTGCGGTCTTCTATATTTGGTTCTTTTTGGTTGTAACATAATGTCTAACTAATTAGCGATTGTTGTTCTTTTTGTTTCTGAAATTTCTCTTGCCGTTGTTGTTACCATTACCACGACCATTCTCCTTAGCCTGAACGAAGTTAGGAGCAAGATCTCTCTTGCCATAAACCTCACCCTTGCAAATCCATACCTTGATACCAAGCAAACCAACCTTAGTCAAAGCCTCAGTGTGGCAATAGTCGATATCTGCACGGAATGTGTGCAATGGTGTACGGCCTTCCTTGAACATTTCAGAACGTGCCATTTCTGCACCGTTAAGACGACCAGAGATCAAAACCTTGATACCCTCAGCACCCATTCTCATAGTGTTTGCAACAGCCATCTTGATAGCACGGCGGTAAGCGATCTTACCCTCTACCTGGCGAGCGATGTTGTTAGCAACAATGACTGCATCGAGTTCTGGCTTCTTAATCTCGAAGATGTTGATCTGAATATCCTTGTCTGTGATCTTCTTCAACTCTTCCTTTAGCTTGTCAACTTCCTGGCCACCCTTACCAATGATAATACCTGGACGAGCAGTGCAAACTGTAATAGTAACGAGCTTCAATGTACGCTCTATAACGATTCTTGAAACGCTAGCCTTAGCAAGACGAGCATTCAGGTACTTGCGGATTTTGCTGTCCTCTAGCAGAGAATCGCCGAAGTTCTTGCCGCCATACCAATTAGAATCCCAACCACGGATAATACCAAGTCTGTTACTTATCGGATTAACTTTCTGTCCCATCTATTTAGTCTTTATCATTAGTTTTTGTATCAACGTACAAAGTCACGTGATTTGAACGTTTGCGGATTCTGTAACCTCTACCCTGTGGTGCTGGTCTCATTCTCTTAAGAGTTACACCCTCGTCAACAAATGCTGTAGTTACAAAAAGTTCGCCCTCTTCAGCCTTGCGATCATTCTTCTGTTCCCAGTTTGCGATTGCTGAGCGCAACAACTTTTCTACGCCAGCAGAAGCAGCCTTGCTTGAGAACTTCAAAGTACCAAGTGCTCTATTAACCTCCATTCCACGAATCATGTCAACAACATATCTCATCTTGCGTGGTGAAGAAGGAACATTTCGCATTGTAGCGAAAGACTGGGTTTTCTGTGCCTCTTTTCTTGCAGCAGAAGCAATCTTCTTTCTTTTGCCCATGATTATATTATTCTTCTTTTTAATCTTAACAAATCTCGTTCCTATTTCTTACCTGCGTGGCCGCCGAATCTGCGTGTTGGAGCAAATTCACCTAGTTTGTGACCAACCATGTTCTCAGTAACATAAACAGGAATAAATTTATTTCCGTTGTGAACTGCAACTGTATGTCCCACGAAATCTGGGGAAATCATTGAAGCTCTAGCCCATGTTTTAACAACGTTCTTCTTGCCACTCTCATTCATAGCAAGTATCTTCTTCTCAAGACTTACGTTGATGTATGGACCTTTTTTTAATGAACGACTCATAATTTACTCAATTAACTTAGTTACTTTTTAGCTCTTTCGATAATATACTTGTTAGACTGCTTCTTTGGACGTCTTGTCTTAAGACCCTTAGCATACAATCCCTTACGTGAACGTGGGTGACCACCAGACTGACGACCTTCACCACCACCCATTGGGTGATCAACTGGGTTCATAACGACACCACGGTTGTGTGGACGACGGCCCAACCAGCGTGAGCGACCTGCCTTACCTGATGACTCAAGTGAGTGGTCTGAGTTACCTACGCTACCGATTGTAGCCTTGCATGTGCCCAATACCTTGCGAAGCTCGCCTGAAGGCAACTTGATAACACAATAGTCACCGTCGCGTGAAGTTAACTGAGCGAAATTACCTGCAGAACGAACAAGGAGAGCGCCCTGACCTGGACGAAGCTCGATGTTGTGTATTACAGTACCGACTGGGATGTTCTGCAATGGAAGTGCATTACCAACCTCAGGTGCAGCCTTCTCTCCAGACATCAAAGTACTGCCAACCTGCAGACCGTTAGGAGCAATAATATAACGCTTTTCACCATCAGCGTAGAACAACAATGCGATACGAGCCGAACGGTTTGGATCGTACTCAATTGTCTTTACTACAGCTGGAACACCATCCTTCTCTCTCTTGAAATCGATGAAACGGAACTTTCTCTTGTGACCGCCGCCGTTGTAGCGCATTGTCATCTTTCCGACATTGTTACGGCCACCTGTTGAGCGCTTACCGCATACAAGAGATTTTTCTGGTACTGATGCAGTAATTTCTTCGAAAGTACCAATAATCTTGTGTCTCTGACCCGGTGTTGTGGGCTTAAATTTACGTACTGCCATCTTTTATTTAAATATTACTATAAAAATCAATAGTATCGCCTTCCTTCAAAGTCACGATTGCCTTCTTAACGGCATTTGTGCGGCCCTGGATAAGACCTGCCTTTGTGTAGCGGCTCTTGTTTCTACCTGCGTAGTTAAGAGTGTTAACTGCTACAACTGTTACGTTGTAAAGGTTCTCAACTTCCTTCTTAATCTCAATCTTGTTAGCTTCAGGCTTTACAAGGAAACCATACTTAGGCTGTGCAACCTTTGTACGAGTCTCGCCCTTAATCTTGTAAGTCTTGTCTTCAGAAGACTTAGTTGTGATTGCAGTCATTTTCTCTGTAATCAGCGGTTTGATGATAAATGCCATATTCTAACCTCCTTATTTGATTAAGTTTTTTTCAATTTCCTTCAATGAACTCTCAGTAACGACCAAAGCGTCTGCGTTCAACACCTTGTAAGTGTTAATTGCAGAAGCTATAGCTACGTCAGCGCGCTGGATATTACGAGCAGACAAATATACATTTTTATTTGCTTCTGGCAAAACTACAAGCAACTTTTTATCAGCAACTTTGAGATTATTTGACATAGCTACGAACTCCTTGGTCTTTGGAGCCTCAAAATTGAAATCTTCAACTACCAAAATAGCGTTAGCCTGAGCCTTGTAAGACAATGCGCTCTTGCGAGCAAGAGTCTTAACCTTCTTGTTCAACTTGAAGCCATAGTCGCGTGGAGTTGGACCGAATACACGACCACCACCTACCAAAACTGGAGAGTTGATATCACCACGACGAGCACCGCCGCCACCCTTCTGACGACCGAGCTTGCGAGTAGAACCGCTAACCTCACTTCTTTCCTTAGACTTAGCTGTACCCTGACGCTGATTAGCCATGTACTGCTTTACGTCAAGATAAATAGCATGATCGTTAGGCTCGATAGCAAAGATTGCATCGTTAAGAGTAACCTTCTTACCAGTTTCCTCGCCCTTAATATTTAATACATTAACTTCCATTATTTCTCAATTATTACGATTGAACCTTTACATCCCGGAACAGAACCCTTAATCAAAAGAAGGTTGTGCTCAGGAATAACCTTTAACACCTGTAGGTTGTGAGTAGTAACGCGGTCGCCACCCATCTGGCCGCCCATGCGCATACCCTTGAACACCTTAGCTGGGTATGAACAAGCACCGATAGAACCTGGCTTGCGCAGACGGTCGTCCTGACCGTGAGTGCTCTGGCCTACACCACCGAAACCGTGACGCTTAACAACGCCCTGGAAGCCCTTACCCTTAGATGTACCAACTACATCAACGAAGTTAGCATCGTTGAACAGCTCAACTGTAATCACATCACCGAGATTGTACTCAGTGTCAAAATCTTTGAATTCGGCCAAGTGGCGCTTTGGTGTTACACCAGCCTTCTTAAAGTGTCCCATCATTGGCTTAGAAGTATTCTTCTCCTTAGCATCCTGGAAACCTACCTGAACGGCAGCATAACCATCTTTCTCGACACTCTTGATCTGAGTAACAACACAAGGACCTACTTCGATAACAGTGCATGGTACGTTCTTACCCTCGGCACTGAATACGGATGTCATTCCGATTTTCTTTCCTAATAATCCTGGCATTTCAGTAATTTTTAATAAAATCTTTTAATGTACTAAACCTTAATCTCAACTTCTACACCACTTGGAAGCTCAAGCTTCATCAAAGCGTCAACAGTCTTAGCTGTAGAGCTATAGATGTCGATCAGTCTCTTGAATGAAGAAAGCTCGAACTGCTCGCGAGACTTCTTGTTAACGAATGTAGAACGGTTAACAGTGAAGATACGCTTGTGTGTTGGCAATGGAATAGGACCGCTAACGATAGCGCCTGTTGCCTTAACTGTCTTTACAATCTTCTCGGCAGACTTGTCGACCAAGTTGTGATCGTAAGATTTTAGTTTAATTCTAATTTTCTGACTCATTTTGTTTTATTAAATTGTTAATATAATAAGGAGTAAGAGGTATGCCAGTTAAGAGTCATTCGCTAACTGGCACCTCTAACTCTATTTATTCTAATTATACAAGATCTGTACGACCCTTGCACTCCTCAAGCACAGCCTTAGCGATTGAGCTTGATACTGGTGCGTGGTGATCGTAAGTCATTGAAGAAGTTGCACGACCTGAAGTGATAGTACGAAGTGCTGTAACGTAACCGAACATCTCAGCAAGTGGAACCATAGCCTTGACGATACGAGCACCAGAACGGCTGCTCTCCATACCCTCAACCTGGCCACGACGCTTGTTCAAGTCACCGATAACATCACCCATGTTCTCCTCTGGAGTTACAACCTCAAGCTTCATCATAGGCTCCATCAAGACTGGCTTAGCCTTAGCACATACGTTCTTGTATGCCTGAAGAGCACAGATCTCGAATGAAAGCTGGTCTGAATCCACTGGGTGGAACGAACCGTCCTCAAGAACAACCTTCAAAGAATCCATTGGGAATCCACCAAGAACACCATTCTTCATTGCGTTCTCGAAGCCCTTCTGTACAGATGGGATGAACTCCTTAGGAATGTTACCACCAGTAACCTCGTTAACGAACTGAAGACCACCTTCCTTGAAGTCCTCATCAACAGGACCTACATTAACGATGATATCAGCGAACTTACCACGACCACCTGACTGCTTCTTGTAGATTTCACGGTGACCCATTACAGTCTGAGTGATAGCCTCCTTGTAGTTAACCTGTGGCTTACCCTGGTTACACTCAACCTTAAACTCACGCTTCAAACGGTCGATGATGATATCCAAGTGAAGCTCACCCATACCTGAGATAACTGTCTGGCCACTCTGCTCGTCAGTTCTAACAGTAAATGTTGGATCCTCCTCAGCAAGCTTAGCAAGACCGATACCCAACTTATCAACGTCGCTCTGAGTCTTAGGCTCGATAGCAATACCGATAACTGGCTCTGGGAACTCCATTGACTCAAGTACGATTGGTGCATCCTCGTCAGCAAGTGTATCACCAGTACGGATATCCTTGAAACCAACACCTGCACCGATATCACCAGCGCCGATTACGTCAACTGGGTTCTGCTTGTTTGAGTGCATCTGGAACAGACGGCTTACACGCTCCTTCTTACCAGAACGAACATTGTAAACGTAAGAACCTGCCTCTACCTTACCTGAGTAAACACGGAAGAATGTCAAACGACCAACGTATGGATCAGTTGCAATCTTAAATGCAAGAGCAGAAGTCTTCTCATCCTCAGCAGGACGGCGATCCTCCTCAGCACCAGTGTCTGGGTTTGTACCAACAACAGCTGGAGTATCTACTGGAGAAGGCAAGAACATACAAACATAGTCGAGCAATGTCTGAACACCCTTGTTCTTGAATGAAGAACCGCAGCACATTGGAGTGATCTGCATAGAAAGTGTACCCTTGCGGATAGCAGCGATAAGCTCCTCGTTAGTGATAGTAGAAGGATCATCGAAGAACTTCTCCATCAAAGCCTCGTCGCACTCAGCAGCATACTCAAGAAGTTTTGTTCTCCACTCCTCAGCCTCGTCAGCCAAGTCAGCAGGAATATCCTCAACATCATAGTCAGCACCCATTGTCTCATCGTGCCAAAGGATAGCCTTCATCTTGATAAGGTCGATAACACCCTTGAAGTTCTCCTCTGCACCGATTGGAATATTGATAGGCACAGCTGTAGCACCAAGTACATCCTTCATCTGGCGAACAACATCGAAGAAGTTAGCACCAGAACGGTCCATCTTGTTTACATAACCGATACGTGGAACATTGTACTTGTCAGCCTGACGCCATACAGTCTCTGACTGTGGCTCAACACCACCTACTGCACAATATGTAGCAACTGCACCGTCGAGTACACGAAGTGAACGCTCAACCTCAGCAGTAAAGTCAACGTGTCCCGGAGTATCAATCAAGTTGATCTTGTACTGGTGATTATCCCAGTTCCAGAATGTTGTTGTTGCAGCTGAAGTAATAGTGATACCACGCTCCTGCTCCTGAACCATCCAGTCCATTGTAGCTGCACCATCGTGCACCTCACCGATTTTGTGTGTAAGACCAGTGTAGAACAAAATACGCTCTGATGTTGTAGTCTTACCAGCATCGATGTGAGCCATGATACCGATATTTCTCGTATAATGCAAATCTGCTTTTGCCATTTTTTCTTAATTGTTGAAGTGTTAAAACTAGATTGATTAGAATCTGAAGTGAGCGAATGCACGGTTAGCCTCAGCCATCTTGTG
>JAFZWM010000015.1 GCA_017617315.1 Bacteroidaceae bacterium | reverse complement strand
ACCTTTGGCAATAAGGTTGTCGAGGATGTTGTTCATCTTGCCAACTTTAAACCAAGTTTCGTAAGTGTCTGTCATACCGTGGATGAGGTAGAGCACGGGAAGTTTCTCGCTGCCGTCGGGTTTGTAGCCTTCGGGAGTGTAAACGCACATAGGACGGTCGATGCCGAGGCTGTTGGAATGATAGAAACGGTAAGCCACTTTGCCGTGAGGAACTTTCTGAATATCCTGCATACCGGGCTCTTTGGTGCGGATGTCGGCGAGACTGCCTTTGAAGCCTTCGTTGGGGAATATTTCTACGTTGTTGGGGTCGTTGATGCTGGTGCCGTCAACAATAAAGCCGTAGGGATAGATGTCGGGATGGTCGGTGGCGATGGTGATGCTCCAAACGCCGTCGGCATCTTTGGTCATAGTATTTTGACCGCCCATAAGTTGGTTGAGGTCGAGTTTTACTTCCTTAGCATTGTCGGCTTTGAGGCGGAATGTTACGCTGCCGTCTTTGTGATATTCGGGCGAAACCACAGGCTTGGGAAACATTCTTGCCATAACGCTGGGGGTGAACTGTTGGTCTTTTTTAGCCTCGGGAAGTGTTACCTTCATATTTGCGCCCTTGTAGGGGTTGGCTTGGAAAAGTCGGGGAAGTGATTCCTCTAAGAAATAACGTGCGTTCATCCATGTGTGACCGTGTTTGTCGGAGGTTATCACCTTCATATTCTTGATGTTGTGCTTGTCTAACTCTACCATAAAGTCGCGAGCGTTGCCATAGAGAAAATCGTCGCTGCCTACGCCGAGCCAAAAGAGTTTTATTTTGGAGTTGAGCGCTTTTGCGTCGTCTAACTGACCGGGGCGCAACTGTGTGAACGAACTGTAAGAGCAGAGGTGCGAGAATTTGTCCAAATTGTTGAGACCGATGCTGAGAGCCTGATTGCCGCCGCGAGAGAATCCGCCGATGGCACGGTTGGCTGCGTTGTTGATGGTGCGGTAGTTTTTCTCAACGTAGGGCATAAGGAAATCAAGGAAATCCTTGCCAAACATATCGAACTGCATAGCGGGAGTGTCACCTTCGCCGGCAATGCGGTTGGGGTTGCCGTAGGGGAGGACGATAATCATCTCCTTAGCCTTGCCCTGCGCGATGAGGTTGTCGAGAATAAGGTTCATTTTGCCTACCTTGAAATATACCTCCTCGGTGTCGGTGGTGCCGCTGATGAGGTACATTACGGGATAACTTGCGCCCTTGCCGTTGTAGTATGTGGGGGGAACGTATACTATGGCGTTGCAGAATGTGCGTGCTGCGTCAGACCAATATGTTACGTACTCTACGCTGCCGTGAGGAACGTTTTTGAGAGCGTGGGGCAGGTTGAAGTCGCCGCGCATATCCAAAAGGCTGTTTTTGAATCCCTCGTTGGGAAACCATTCGGCGTTTTGAGGGTCCATAACCTGCATACCGTCAACGATAAAGCAGTAAGGATAGATGTCGGGAGTGGTAGGTCCGAGAGTGATAGACCAAACGCCCTTGTCGTCTTTCTTCATCTCGTGGCGACCGGCAAACTGAACGTCTACCTCCACCTTCTGAGCGGTCTTGTTTAAATAATTGAATGTTACTGAGTTGTCTTTGTTGACAACCGGCGATTGCACTTGCGGAGCGCCGGGCTGAGCCATTACGCTGCCAGTAATTAAGAATGCTGTTACAAGCATGGCTAATTGGAGCATTAGTCTTTTCATTGTATTAAGTATTAAAAATTAGTGTTTTGAAAAAATATGCGACAAAAATAGAAATTTTATTTGTGAAAACAAAGCTCCAATCTCAAAGCGGTATCAATTATTTTTTTGCGGTTTCATAAAATGATGAATGATTATCAGATTTGCAGCAAGAACGATTATTCCGACGGCTGCTCCGACTATTGCCGATATGCCAGTCTCCATGCCCAGCCACGACCTATAGATGATGTACGCGCTCGGCGGAAGGCTGATGAGGCTCGTAATGAGAGCCGGCACATATCCTCTGACAGCCACCGCCTGAGCCAGATGCACCACCAGATGCGCCGCAAACCCGATGAATGCGCCGAGCCACATTCCGTCGAAAAACGGAATGTCGGTTGCGTCTGCCATCATGCAGATGACGATGAAGATTATCAGCTCCTCGTAAACGGCGGCGGCAAACCTTGCGGTAGAAATGCCTTTGTAAGGCGCAAGAATCTTGTCTGCCGCCGGAAAACGAGCCGTAACCTCATCGTAATGTCTTGAAATCCATTTCTTTATCCCGACAATTTCTTCCATGTCGTGAAACATGAAGATTGTGGGCAGAAGCCAGATGTATCTGTCCATTCTATCCTTTCAGATTGTTGATGCTTTCGTTATTGTTGGCGGTAATCATTGCCAGTTTCTCGCACGTTTCCATCTGGTTGCAGCTGCCGCACGTCTCGTAGTCCTTTGCCTTTGCGCACTTGCGGATAGGGCACATCGAACCGCAGAAAGGCGTCTTTACGCCGTCAATGCGGCATCCTGTGCAGTTAATCATCTGGGGCGTTATTTCGGCCTTGTTCAGTTCAGACCAATGCTGGGCAACCTTTTTCCGCAGATTGTCGTCGTTGTTGATTGTGGCAAGTCGCGCCTCGCATTTTTCGCAGTCCAGGCCGCAATATGCAATAAAGTTTTTCATAATTATTTCTTTTTATCAGATTTTCTTTTCTCTCAGTTCGAATCTGCCCTTGCGCCAGTCGGCATATCCCGTAACGGCATATCCGGCTTTGTCATAAAGCCTTTGCGAATACGGATTTTCGGTAAAGCAGTCGAGGCGGATAGAATCGAATCCGTTTGATTTGCAGAATTTTTCGATGTGACAGAGTGTTCGGGCGGCAATGCCTTTGTGCTGGAACGACGGCGCAACGCAAAGGCGGTGTATCACGTTGAACCGCGAATCGGGATAGAGCCATCTGCCGTTCTTGTACTCATCGTCGCATTCCTCGCAAAGCACAAAACAGACGGCAATCTTGCCGTCCTCAACCCCGACGAACATACGGCTTTCGGCAATGTCCTCGGAAATAATCTGCTTGTCGGGATAAACCTCGTCCCATTGGTGGATGCCGTCTTTCTCCATCGTGATAATCGCCTCGGAATAAACGGCGAAAACCTCATCTAACTGTTCTTCTGTAGCCTTTAAAAAATTCATCATGGTTTATTATAGAGATTTTCCTAATTCGTAAGCCTCGTTCAGGGCGTTTGTATTTTTGATGTCGCCCTTCTCCTTCGCGCCTCGCACAAAAACGTGTCCCGCATCTTCGAGCTTGAAGAAGTTGATGCACAGACGATATTGCGCCACGATGCCATCGAACAGTTCGGGCAGCGAGGCCGCTCCAACAAGCAGAAGCGCGGCTTTTGTTATGTTGAACGAGTCGCGCAGCGGATTGTGGCATCGGTCTATGACGGCTTTCAGTTGCGCGCTTAGTCCGTAAAAGTACACGGGCGAGGCGATTACGAGCATGTCGGCCTGCTTCATTTTCTGATAGATTGCCGTCATGTCGTCAACCTGAACGCAGGTGTTGTTGGCGGTTCTGAAACAGGCGTTGCAGCCCTTGCACGGGGCAACCTTGTAGTCGTGAACCGAAACAGTTTCTACGTTATGACCTTTTTCCGTTGCACCTTTGGCAAATGATTCTGCCAGCAAGTCTGTATTTCCGCCTTTTCGCGGACTTCCTGATAAAATTATGATGTTCATTTTCTATTCTTTGATAATGTCGAGTATCGTCTGTAATTTGTTAAAATCAACATAGTCTACGCGCTTGCCGTATGTTTCGAGCACGGCTTTTGCGGTAGCGTCGAGTTCTTCAGCAGGCGTTTTCGATGCCTTGCTGTGAATCATCCGCATAAGCAGACGGTAGAAGAAACCGAGTTGGTTGTGGTCTATTGCTCCGCGAAGATGAAAGATGCGGCTCTCGTTGTAAAGATGTGCCGGAATTTGCGATTTTATAGTGCTTCGGATGTTGCCGATGTTTGAAGGGTCGGCGGTGTCGGTAAGTCCAACGCTTACGACTATCAGTTCTTGCTTTTCAGTCATTTTCTTGGCTGATGACTTCAAGCCCAAAACGCTTCCGGCATAGATTGCGCCAATGTAGATAACTCGGTCGAACGAGCCGATGCTCTTTGCGTTTGAGTGTTCCACGGCCTCAATTCCGATCAGTTCGGCCAGCTTTTCGGCATATCGTTTTGCCGAACCATATCGGCTGCCGTAAATAATTATTTGTTTCATTTGTCTATTTTATTCATCTAAATCCAGACATCACCGTTGTTGCCATCGGCATCGGCGCGTGGGGCGATTTCGGCTTTCATTATTTAGCTATTGCTATCCGCATCGTTGCCACGCCATCTTTGAAGTCGGTCTGATTAAAGCCGATGCGTTTGTAAAGGGCGTATGCAACGGGCATCACCTCGGGGCGAGTTGTGAGCATAACTTCTTTGTAACCAAGAGATTTTGCACATTGAAACATTGCCTCCAACATCTTTCGCGAATAGCCTTTGCCACGATGTTCGGGTTTTATGAACAGGCGTTTGACCTCGGCGATGTCGTCATCCACTTTTTTGAGGGCGATTGTCGCAATCGGCGCGCCGTCCTCAAAGCCCACGAGAATTGCCCCGCCTTTGTAAAATGCCGCCAAATCTGCCAATTCTTTTTCAAAAGATATAAAGCATCCTTCAGCACCCTTAATTTGCGAATACTCAACAAAAAGGGTCTTGATGATGTTGTAATCGGTTGAGATGGTTACTTCAAAATTTGTCATCGAATAGTTCTGAGGTCTTATTTTCTCCATCGAAATCCAGACATGGCCGTTGTCGAAAGTTTCGGTCTTGAATGTTCTGAAGCCCTCGCGCTCGTAAAATTCAATCGTCTTTTTTGTCTCGCCCGAGGTGCCGAGCCATGCTCGATTGTGTGGCAAAATTGACTGAATCTCGTGCAGAAGCACCTTGCCGTAGCCGTTCTGCTGAAATTCGGGCAGAACCATCAGTCTGCCAATGTATAGCGAGCCGTCGTCTGTCCGGCCTCGTACCGAGCCGATAATCCGTCCGTCGTCGGCCACCATTTTCAGAACTGTGCTGTTCGGAAAATCGGCGTATGCCTGCTCAAGTGTCTCCGTAACTGGGGGCGCATCGGGCCAGTCTAGTTCCTTGCTGACTGGGCCGAATGCCTTGTATTGCAGTTCGAGAATCTCGGGAACATCTCGAAGGGATGCTTTTTCAATCTTCATGTTTTTTCTTTTTTTGTTGCCATCGCTTCCGCGAATTTTTCGGGAAAATGGAAAATGCCGTCAGTTTCGTTCGCCAATAATCTTCTCCATCCAAACCATGCCGAACCAGCGGTCGAATTTCTTTTTGCATCCGCGGAACGTTCCGATTTTGGTGAAGCCCAGATGTTCGTGAAACCTCTCGCTGTTGTGCGTTAAGAATTCGTCGTCGTCGCCGTCGGGAACAGAAATGCAGGAGTACAGATTTATGATTCCCATTTTCTTGAGCTCTTTTTCGAGAGCCTCGTAGAGAAGACGCCCGTAGCCGTGTTTGCGAACCGATTTGTCGAGATAGATAGACAGCTCGGCATCGTATTTGAATGCCTCGCGCCAATGAAATGGGTTTGCGTAGGCATAGCCGAGGATTCTTCCGTCTTCCTCGACGCAAAAATAAGGAAATTTTTGCGTTGTGCTCTCAATTCTACGTTCAAATTCTTCGACGGTCGGAACTTCGTATTCTGCCGAGATGAGCGTATTCTTAACGTAGTATGAATAAATCTCTATCAGCCGTGGCGCGTCGGCTTTTGTAACTGTCCTAATCATAAGTTGTTGAATTTTAAAGTTTTCTCGTAGGCGTTTTGTCTTCATCTTGCAAGCCTTAATACTTCTTCGTAAGTCTTGCCTCTCACAACCCGAAAGTTCTTCAGAATCTCGTTTGTCCACAAGTCAATTTCGCCCTCGATGTCCGAAACCTCGGGCAGAATGAAGCCCCACACCTTGCAGCCCGTCTTTTTCAGTTCGGGCAGAAAGTAGCTGAAGCCCCATTCAACATCTTCTTTCGTGTCTTCGAAGCCGTTTCGGGCATCAACGATGAAGATGCTGTCTTTGTGTTCGCGCAGCATCTGGAGCGATGCTGTTACCGGCTTTCGGTAATCGTCGGAGTGTGCCTCTTTCTTCCAAATGTGAAAGACCACGTTGTCGTTTTCGATATATTCGATTTTTGCAAATTCGCTTTCAAACATGATATTTTGTGTTGATTAAATTTCGAGAATCATCTCGAATTCCTTCCATTCCTCGCCGTCTATAGTGTAAGAATCTTCGCCGAGGATGCTGAAACCTACTGATTTGTAACATTCTACCGCCGATGTGTTGTCGCAGAATACGCCGAGCGATATCCGCCTTGCGCCGAGTTCGTTCTGCGCATGGTCTATGGCAAGCCGAAGCATCTGGCCTCCGTAGCCTTTTCCGCGCTTGGAGTCGTCGATAATTACGAATCCGAGGCGGATAAGCGTCTTGTCGTCAGTAGGGTAGCGAAGCATGACGAAGCCGATGACCTCATTGTCGGCCATCGCCACCAGCGGAATCTTTCCGCCGTCGTCGAACTGGGCTGTCAGCTCGCTCGGCTTTGCCGGAAAATCGCCGAAGCGGTCGGCACTCCAGAGTCTGAACGCGCGCTTGTCCTTGCACCAGCTCAGAATCTTGGCGGCATCTGATGACATGAAGGGACGCAGACACATCGCTCCCGACGGCACAACGGTAATGCCAATCATCTTTGTAACTCCGTCGGAATTGTTCCAAACCGAGTGCGGAATCTTGCCTTCTACAAGAAAAGCCTCGTCTTTGCCCACGATTATCTCTTTGTCGGCGAGAAGGATTTTCGCCTCGCCCTCGGTAACGATGAAAAGATGGTTGTGTTCGTGCGTGTGAGGCTCTGTTGGGCCGCCGCCATCAAGGTCGATGTAGGCAACTGCGCCGTCTACGATGCGCCCCATCTCGCCAAACAGCTTTCTTGCCCGAAAGTTTATATGATTGGGTGGTGTCGTGAAATCGTTCATAAATCATGTGCTTTATTCGTTCGTAAATTCTTCAAGACTCTTGACTGTGCAACCTTTGCTTTGGTAGTAGTTAAGCATTTCGTCAATCTTGTCAAGATTGTAGCTTGTTATGCAGTCTGAAAAGACATGAACCGAGTAGCCCGCTTTTTTCAGATTGAAGCATGTTGATTTTACGCAAGCCGTAGCGTCGGCTCCGACAATGTAGAAATCGTTGATGCCGTTGGCCGAGATGAAGTTGGCGAAATCGTTGCTTGTCAATGCGTTACTTTTTGTCTTTACAAAGATGTTGTCCGATACGACCTTCAGTTCCTCCACCAACTCCTCTCCGCGCGTTCCGGGCTTAAAGGTGCGCGTTCCGGCTGTGATGTTGTTGTGCTTTATGTAGACAACGTGCATGTTATTTTTCTGTGCCCAGTCGATAGCGGCATTTACATTGCAAATAATGTCTTTGTAATGCTTTGTTATGTCGTTCTGAAGGTCTATTACAACAAGTGCTGAATTATTCATTTTGTTTCTGTTATTTTCTTACAATTACGCTGCCGCTGGCCTGATGGGTGGCAAGAATAAGCACTTCGGCAATCTGCACATGCTCGGGAGCGTTGGCAGCATATACGGCCGTGTCGGCAATGTCGTCGCCCGTGAGCGGCTTTATGCCTTTGTACACGTTGGCTGCGCGACTGTTGTCGCCGTGAAAGCGTATGTTGCTGAAGTTGGTTTCTACGAGTCCCGGCTTCAGGTTGGTTACGCGTATGGCGGTGTCGGCCACATCTATTCTAAGTCCGTCGGTCAGAGCCTTTACGGCTGCCTTTGTGGCGCAGTACACGTTTCCTCCTGCGTATGCGGCATCGCCTGCCACCGAGCCGATGTTGATGATGTGTCCGCGGTTGCGCTCTACCATGCCGGGCACTACGAGGCGCGTCATTGTAAGCAATCCCTTTATGTTGGTGTCGATCATCGTGTCCCAGTCTTCGAAGTCGCCCTCGTATTCAGGTTCAAGACCGAGAGCCAGGCCGGCGTTGTTTACCAGTACGTCAATCTCGCGCCACTCGGCAGGCAGTTCGCCGATGTATTTCTGTGCCTTTTCGCGGTCTCGCACGTCGAAGGCCAGCGTTTGAACGTCGGCTCCAGTCTCGGCCAGTTGCTTTCTGATTTCAGCCAGTCGTGCTTCATTTCTTCCCGTCAGTATAAGTCTGTCGCCATTCTGTGCGAACTTTCTTGCGCAAGCCAGTCCTATTCCGCTTGTTGCGCCTGTTATCAAAACTATTTTGTTCATTTTACTATGTATTTTTTGTGTTTGTCAGTCAATTCTTTTGAAATCGAGCCTTACAAGTGCCTTGCCGTTTGGCAGACTCTCGCATGAGCGGAGAATTTTGTTGTATCCTATCTCGCCCAGCGATAATTCAAGCGCGTTTTCTTCCATCTGATGATGAATCTCGTCGAGCCTGTCGAACGCGTGCAGATAGGGCGATTCGGAAACCCAGTTCTCCTTGTCGCCGTTTACCTGAATAACGCACGAAACGTATTTCGGACCAATCTGTCTTATTGCCTTGGCAAAGGATTGATAGCCAATATATTCTACAAGCAGATTGGCAATTACCAGCTCGGCGGCTGGAAGTCTGTCGGCCTCGCGAGTAAGGTCGAAGCACATAAGTCTGAGCACATCTTTGAGCATCGGATAGCGTTCGCGGATTTTCTCGAGATACGCTTCGTTTATGTCAATTCCGTAAACCGTCCTATATTTTTCTGTCCGGATGTGTTCAAGCCCGTTTCCGCCGGCAACGCCGAGAATCATGGCCGTTTCTGTCGGATAGTCATCAAACTGCGCCTTCATTATTGCGTTCATCGTCTGCAACTGGTTTACCGAATCGAGGCTCATGTGGTTCTCGTAGTCGTCGAGACTTATTTCTTCCCAAGGATTTCTCATTTGTCTAAACCTTCTAAAGCCAGATATTTCATTATTCCTTTGCGATAGAGTTCTGCCGGATTCTTGATACCTTCGGCCGAAAGACCATCGTATATTTTGCAGAATGTCTGCACGTCGGCATTGTCAAACGACTTGAAGTCGGCCGTTTCCTTGCCAGCAATCTTGTTGTTAAACCAGCACGAAAGACTCTCGAATGCGCTCCACGGCACAAAGGTTAAATCCTTTGTAGTGCCGAGTTTGCGCGTATACGTTTTCATCTCTTCAAAAATCGGGGCGATGCTGTCTTGCATCAGAAAGATGCCGAATTCGTGGCTGAACATAGCCATCTGATAGTCGAACGACTGATTGTAATATACCGAGTTTGTGTTCTTGCTCAGGTCGTTGTACGAAGGGCCTTGCTTGCCTGCGCGGAAAAGCAGCCAATGATAGTCGCCGTGATTCCACTTGTAGCCCGTTGCGGCCTCCCAGTCGTTCACGAACGAGGCTTTCCGGAGGTTTTTGTTTAACAGCTTCTGCCGCTCTTCCATGTCCTTCTTTGCCTGCGGATATACTTCCTTCAGATAGCGGTCGTAGTTATCGACATAAACCTTTGTAATAGCGTTCGGAATTGTCATGTCCTGTCCCGGAACCTGCTCTTCTGCCATCTTGCGATATCTGTCAATCATGGCCTTAAGGGCGTTCGAGTCGGAAAACGTCTCGCCTCCAACCGCAAAGAAGAACATTCCGGCAAACATTCCGCCCTCGCCACGGCCGAATGACAGAAGGTCTTTGTATTTTCTGAGCGTGTCGAGGTCGGCTTTCGCAACCGAGCCGATGTATTTTGCCGAATATTCCTCGTCCGAGAATCCCAGTCCGGCGAGGGTGTATAGATGGGTTACATAATTGATTTCGGGACGAATCTCGGCCGCAATCTTTATGTTGCCATGCTGCTTGTGCGTGTTGTCTGCAAATGCTGTCGAAAGGGTAAGGGCAAATGCAATTAGAGTCAGAATTGATTTTTTCATAAAGCCTTATTTTCAGAACTTTTTGCAAAAATACGATGCCGAGAGATAATATCCAAGAATTTGGGATATTCTGCGCCCTTTTGTGATGAGCGGACTATTTTTTCAGCAGATAAAGCAGCTCGGCATCCCTGTTGAAGTCGAACTTGCGATAGTCGTCGTACGAAAGTTCGATATCGGGAGTAAATACTTGTGCCCGTTTGTCGCCGTCGGGATAGCATCGCTGAATGGAGTTTGAAACCGAACATTGCTGCCCCGAGTTGGGCAGACTGAACAGCGTACATTCCATATATGTGTTTGGTGCTTGTCCCGATGGCACGCCCACAATCTTTGCGCCCATCTTGTGCATCATAAAGGCAAGGTGAAATGCCGCGCTGAAAGTCCATTGGTCTGTCACCACGAAAATCTCCTTCGGCGTGTATACAGGCTTGCCTTTCAGTTCCTTCAGGATATTCTTGTTGGCGCACATAAAATTGTCCATGTTGTCAATTCCCGTCGGCTCGTCGAAGAAGTCACCAATGCCGAGCGATGTTCCGTTTGCCTTGTTAAACTGCTCGATGGTTGTGTTGTTCTTCTTCAGATATTCTTCCGAAATCTTTACCGAGAAGTTCATGCCCATGTCTGTTTTCAGAAAACGCTCGCCGTATAGCTGGTATAGGGCGGCATACATAATCATCGTCCAGCCACCGCCGTTGCCGCGAAGGTCTATGATGAGGCGTTTGCTCTTTGCCGCCTTCATCTGGCGCAGCATCTTGTCAAAAGCCTCTGCCACAATTACTTCCGAATCCTTGTAGTTGGGAATATCGGCACTTGTTATTGAGTTGATGCACATAACCATCGTCTGCCTCTTGTCGTCGGCAAATCGAAACTCGAAGTTCTTCTTCGGAAAACGGCTGTCTTGCGGCGATTTTACGAACTTCTTCCACACATCGCCGTTGGGGTAGAAGGGCACATAGACCAGAGTGTCGCCACCGTTGGGTAGTCTGAACCTCATCCCGAGCGAATCCCGAACGAAACCCGGGAAAATCTGTCGTATGCTGTTGTTGTGGCACAGCGAGTTCTGCGCCTTGCCCATCAGTCCGTAGCGGTTTTCAGCAACGTGAATCTTGTCGAGCCTGTCAAGAAGCGTTTCGAGCGGTTCGCCCTCAATCTCTTGCAGTCTTGCGCCTTTCAGAAACGCGAATTGCGGAAGCCAGCCGTCTGCCACCAGTCCGTCGCGTATAACCTTCAGGTTTAGCGGAATCCAAGCGTTTGCCGCCTTCTTTGGCATCTCCGGATAGCCCATGTTTGTGTGTCCGTCGTGAAGGACCGAAAGCAGTTTCGTAACCTCGAACTGCATATTGTTAAGCGTTAGCGAATCTTCTGCCGCCAGTTTTTCTCTCAGTTGTCCAACGGCTTTACTAAACTCAGTTTTTCCGCCAAACGCATCGTATGGATTAGGGTGAATTTCCTCGAACTTGCCGAAAAAATAATCGTAGTCCTGAAGCAGTTCTGCCTTGCTTAAAGTCTTGCCTTTCTGCTGATTGTCGGTATTGGCAGCTGATGCCACCGAGAGTGCAAAGAAGCATGCCGTAATGGTTAGAATGATGAATTTTTTCATTTTCGATTTAGATTTTAGTCATAATGCAAAAGAAGGCAAAATTTTTTGCAAACATCTGGGATCTTTTGCCTATGGTTTGTGATAAACGGTCGATATTGAAGAGAATTTTAAACCTGAGGTTTATTCGTAAGGCATTATGCAGGCTGGTTTCCCTAACGAATCTGTCATAAACGCAACTGTTCCGGGACCGCAATCTCCATTTGAATGGTTTTCAATTCTATACTTTCTGTTTGGGCTGAAAGGGATTTTTGTAAATAGATTGTCATGCCAATCTGTAATGATATAATTTGTATCAACAGATGTTAATGAAATCTTCTTTGCAGCCTCGTGCCCTTCTTTTAGTTCAATGTGATAAATATCTTCCAAACTGTCGCCATCAAGATACAGACGGTATAGTTCTCTGCCTTCTTTGTGGGTAACAGTTGCCGATTTTACATCAAAATCAATTTCATTGCCGTGCGAATACATAAACACAAACAAGAAAAAGGGAAGTAGTGGAATCGACAATGCTACAATAATCATTGACAAAAGTACGAATACAGTTTTTTTCATCTTATTGACTGATTTAATGTCGCAAAGATAATGAAAAATAATTATTTTGTCAAGTCTGGAGTCGTTTCCTATTTTCCTATTTCAGCCACGTCAGCCGTCGCCACAGACTCTCGAACGGACCGCGCTGATGCGTTATGAACCATAGTCGGCAGAAGGCATATTGCGCCACAACCATCAGCAAGCCTATGAGAGCCGCGTAGGTTATGTCAACCTTGTTGTAGAACGAGAGTCCGAATCCGCAGAAGATGAGGCTTCCGAAAGCCGATTGCAGCAGATAGTTGGTAAGGCTCATCCTTCCGAAGATGCAGAGATGCTGCAACGCGCCGCGAACGCTGCCAAACGCGTACCACGCCGAAACAACAGCCGATGTTATCATCAGCAGAATAAACAGATTGTAGATTGGGGCGAGCCACATATCCAGTCGGCCAAAGTCGGCAAGGCTTAGAGCCGCTACCGCCACCGCCGAGCAGACGAGAACGATGTGCCAGATGTGCAGGTTACGCCCTTCGTTGTAGAAAAGCCTCTGCCGACCCAGCTGCATTCCGAGCACGAAAAGGCAGAGAATCTGCGACATACGTCCGCACCATACAAAATACTTTATGTTGAACTCAAGTCCGTAGCGCAGGTTGCACATCGAGTTCTCTATAAATGTTCCGTGCTGATGGGCTTCGCCAATGCGTCCGGCCAATGCCCACAGACTGTCGGTATCGAGGTTCCAGCCCGTTATCAGACGGAAAATCTCGAATGGCTGTATTGCCAGAAACGCTATTATGCACCACACGGCTCGCGACGACAGATAGCTTATCGGTATGATGAACATTCCCAGAATGGCATAAATCATAAGGATGTCGCCATCGTAGAGCGCCATGTTTATTGCGCCGAACATCAGCAGCAGGCACATTCGCCACGCAAACCTGCCCGAAAACGAGCGGCCTTTCTGCTGCTGGTTGTCGTTCATTATAAAGAAACTCAGTCCGAAGAGCATGGCAAAGATTCCGTACATCTTGCCCGACAGAAGCCACGCCATTATTCTGCCCACGCTCTCGTCGCACCCAAGCGTAAAGGCAACAGGCTCGTCGGTAAATATGTTGAAATGTTCAACCGAGTGGTAAAGAATGATGCCGGCCACGGCAATTCCGCGCAGGGCATCGGCCACGTCTATGCGCGTGTTTGGTATATTTTGTGTCTGATACATAGTCTTTTTGCTGTCAGGAAATTAAACAAGATAGTCGCCCTCTATTTTTACCGTAGACCTTCCTCCGAAGAGCACCTTTCCGTCGGCAAATTTCAGTTTTACCGAGTTGAAGATGCGGTCGTTTCCGCCTTGCTCAATGGCTATTGGCGAGCCGTCCCATAGCTTCTCGCTAAGCATATAGTTGGCAAACGCGCTATTGCCCGAGCCTGTTGCCGGGTCTTCGAGATAGCCGAACTTAGGGGCGAAAACCCTTGTGTGGGCAAAGGCCGATGTGTCTGCCGTCTCTTTCGAGAAGATGAGGATGATGTCGATGTCGTTGTCAAGGCAGAACGCCTTCAGTTCCTGCTCGTTGGGGTAGACAGAAACTTCGGTCTCGAAGTCCGATACGGGCACGATGAGTGTGCGCAATCCGGCATCTATTATGCGTATAGGGAGGGCTTGCGATATTGAGCCTTCGGGCAGATGCAGAATCTTCCGGATGCTTTCGGCCGGGAGCGTCATAGGGTGCTCAACGGCATCGGGCGCGGTTATGTAAACGGCATCTTCGGCATCTATCGCGTTAAAAACCGATATTATGCCCTTGCGGTTGGTCTCGGCGGTTACTACGGCCTTCCGTCGCAGTTCGTCGTTGTCCTTAATCATGGAGTACATGGTGGCAATGGTGCCGTGTCCGCAGAAGTCGACCTCGCATTCCGACGAGTAGTAGGTGAGCTTGCAGTCGGCAACATCCGATTTTCCGCAGAATACCATCTCCATAACGAATCCTTTGTGTTCCTTGGCTATTGTCAGCATCTGCCGTGGCGACAGAGCATCGTTGCCCATAAACACGCATGCCGCCGGATTTCCGAGCGACTCGCCAGCCGTAAAGGCGTTGCTTTTTAGATAACCGTATTTTTTCATTTGCTTTTGAGTTAAGTGTTTTTGCAAAAGTACGATAAGAAAAGGCCAAATGCAAGTTTCTGGGATATTCTGTTAGGGTTTGTGATGAGTGGGAAAATTGAGAATTGAAAGTTGAAAGTTGAAAAATAGTATTTTACAAGCCGCAACTTACTTTCAAGGTAAATTCAAGTAAGCCGGAAGGTACGTTCAGGGTTCGTTGAAGTAAGCCGATAGCGAGTGGGTAGCAAGGGAGTAGGAACGGGGTAGCTACGGGGAAGGTACGTTCAAGATACGTTCAGGGTTCGTTCAGGGTTCGTTCAAGCTACGAGGAAGATTCGGGCAAGCAAGCCGATAATAAGCCGTATGTATGCCACAACTGTTTATCTTTATTTTACGAAGGTAGCCAATCCATAGCCGTTCAATATCGTAAATTCGATAGTATTCTGTTGCCAAGGAAACGAATATTATCGAAATTAAGCCGAGCTGGCATATCTCGTACATGGACTCAAGGCGAACATAAAGAACAAACTCATGTCGATTGAAGAAAAGATTATGCTCAGGAAAAGATATATCATCGAGTGCATTAACGAGCTGCTTAAAACCAAGGCTAATCTTGTGCATTCACGTCATCGTTCTATACACAACTTCATCATGAACATCTGCTCGGCACTTACTGCGTATTGCTTCTTCGACAACAAGCCTGATGCGTTGCCTGTGCATGTGGAAAACTCAAGACATTTGACTGTTTGAACTGTAATCTTATCCCGAACTGGCGTATTTTTAGATTTGGTCAAAAAAGTGTTCAAGATGCTATTTTGCAATAGCATCTCGATGAAATATACTTTTTAAGGGATGACTATTTAATGCAAGAATTTACCAAGAGACAACTCTCCTATTTCTTCCTCTTTTTCAACCAAAGACTTTAAAACGGATGAAACCTTATCTGCACCAGAAGAAACCGTAAAAAATAAAATTTTATCTTCATTGGCACTAAACCGTGCGGTTAGGGCATAAACAGGCCTTACCACAGCCCCTCTTGCAATCATATTCCAATGATTATCATTTTTTATATAAACAGAAATTCCCCAACTAGGAATACCAGAACCAATAGAAACAAAAATACAGAAAAAAGAATATTCACTATTGATTAACATTTTAGTATAATAACGTGGCTTATAACGATATCCATGTTTTATCGCTAATACAATATCGCATGTATCAACATAGGAAACAGACTCAACATGCTCCTCCCACTTTATTTTTTCCGTATACATATCTTGTCCAAAAGAATACACTATAACGAAATAATAAAAAATGAAACATATTACTTTCTTACCCATAATAATATGATTACCAATGACAAAATTACAGAAATTTTCTGTATTATCGACGAGTTTGACAAAAATTTGAACGAAGAATTGAAGAATAACCTCCGTTTGCCATCTCAACACAGTAGCGGAAAACGCCGCAGAAACCACAAAGGAAAACTCTGCGAAAGCGAGATTATGACCATCCTCGTGTGCTATCATTTCGGCACATACAAGACGTTTAAGGAGTATTATCTGAACTGTATTCTGACGCAGCTAAGAAAGGATTTTCCGAACGCAGTTTCATACAATATCATTATGCCGTCGTTTACAGGATAGGTGAAATCGACATGAATGTTATGTGTTGCTTGCCCAAAAGTATAGGCATTGGTACATAACATCAGCAATATGGCAAAAATATATTTCATAGAAGTATAAATCATTTTGGTTTATGGTATTAAAATCACCATGAACTGGTGTCTTTATGGCCTGTACTCGAACACGTTTTCATTGAAACTCTTTTTCGTTACTTACAAATGGCTATTGCTCCTGATTAACAATTTCCCAATGTCCAGTCTTGTCACTCCCTACAAATTGGATGAGATTCATATCACGTAGAACATATAGTTCTCGTTTAGTAGTTCTAAGACTTACGCCTAAAACTACGGATAAATTTTGCGCATTTACCGTGCCATTTACCGTGCCATTTTTTATTACCTCATAAATTTTACGTTGTCTATCAGTAAGTTCCGCATTATTAACTCGGAGATTTACCGTGCCATTTATCGTATTATCTTTCTGGGTAGTACCCAGTTCTTCTTTAGTAGTACTTTGTTTGTCAAACTCCTTTTCTGTTGTCCACTCTGCCATCAATGTTGCCTTTAGGATGAAGGCATCGGCATGGAATGATGGGATGGTGCAACCTTTAGTTTCCAACTCGCTACAGATACGGTCAATACCCTCGCCAAACTCCTTGACGTATTTGTATGCCTTTAGATATTGGGCTATCTTTGGATTGCGAGAGAAATGGGTATGACGAATGTTGTCTGGTCGTACCAATCCTGGCAAGTCGCCTGGAGTCTCGAAGACGATACGGTCGTCGAACATCTTTATCTGTATCTCTGTACCCTTGATATTGTAGGCTCTGTGGCAACAACTATTTACCACCATCTCTTGTATGGCATACTTTGAGTAGTTGCGACGAGTAACGAACACACCATGTTCACCAAGGAAAGAGTGTTCACTAACCTGGGTTTCCAGATAGTCGATTGTGCTTCGAACCTGCTGAAGGATGGCACCCTCGAATGTCACGTCCTTGATAACGTTCATTTCCCTACCGACCTTTTCCTCTCTTCCTTCGTAGCGGATGAAGCGAGTTCGGGCACGTGGGAAGAACCGTTGCGGATTCTTGCCGAAAAGAAGGATGCAAGCCGTACACACGAAAAAGAAAACTTGCAACCGCATGGGGAAAACGCGATTGCAAGCCTTTGAGTTTAGGTTAATTTGAAACTTTAATAAAACAAGTCGTATTTTTTCTGTCGTATGATTGCTGTCGTCCGCTTCGGGTGGGGAAGCGTTCAGACCGTTAAGGACGGTGGTGCGGATGAGCCTTTGCCGAGTTGTAGGCGGTAACCTTTCCTTCGCTATCGAAGACGACGGTAAAAATCATCTCCTCGGGGTCGGCAATCTCGCCAACATACTTTCGGTAGCCCCATTCCTCGCAGCTTTCGTTGGCATTCCTGAACCGAGGCTTGCCCAGAAGATTGCTTACCTCCTCCTTCGTCATGCCAATTTCTACCTTGTTCAGCCTTGCGGTGTCGCGCGTCGAGATGCAGCTGCTGAAGCCGAGTCCGAGCGCCAAAAATAGCGATTCAATCTGTATTGTATTCATCTTTTCTGTTTTTCTTGTTGTTATGATTTCATTCTGTTCTGAGCGTCCTTTCCTGCGCCCGTGCCCTTGTATTTGCTTCGGGCCGAGTTAAGGCGGTAGAAGAGCGACAGATGCAGCTTGTGGCGCGAATATTTGTTTGTCTGCCAAATCTGATAGTAGCCCATGTCGCCGTATTCGTTCATTCCGCTTCGCTGAAGCACATCGAGCACGGCGGCACGGATGGTTAGCGATTTGTCTTTCAGCAGAGTCTTCTGGGCTACGATGCCAAGGCGAATCTTGTCGTAGTTGTTGTAGAAGTTCATGTCCTGACCGCGCGACTGGAACATAAGGTTGAGGTCGAACTGCCAGCCATGCTTCAGGCTTATGGTGTTGAAGGCGTTGACCGTGTATGTGGGCTTGTTGAACGACTGGCGGCGGCCGTCGTCGAGCGTCATGCTAAGATGAGGCTTGTCTATTCCGGCCGTGGCGTTTAGCGACCATATCCCGATTCTTGGCGTTGCCGAGATGTATGTGCTGTAATTGTCGTAAGGCTCGGCAAGGTTGATGTGCTTTACCAGAGCCACGTCGTTGTCGCGTAGGAACGACCATTGCGTTATGGCGTTCTTGCTGCGCTCGTATGATGCCGACAGCGTGAGCCACTTCCACGACAGGTTTAGCGTGAGGTCGCGCATGCGCTCGTTAAGCAGTTGCGAGTTTCCTGCCTGAAGCGAATAGCGGCTTATGTACGTTACGGCATCGTTCATGGCAAAGAAACTCGGGCGGCTGGTCTTGAGGCTGTATGCCAGCGCAGCCTGAATCTTTCCGAGGCTTACCGAATACGAAGCCGTAGGGAAAAACTCGTCTTGCGGACGGTGCAGAAAATCGTTTGCCCGAGCATCGTCGTAGTCGAACAGAGTGTGCTCGTAGCGCATTCCGATGCTTGCGCTTCCGGCTTTCCCGAAGTCGCATCCATACTCGGCAAAGGCGGCTATGTTGTCTTCTTTTATGTCGGCATCGGTATCGGGTATTGACGGCTTGTCAATCCAATAAGAGTTGTGCCGTCTTACGAAGGTCATCTCCGTTCCAGCCTCAAGGCTGCCCTTCCACACGGGGTAGGAGAGCACGAGCTTGGCGGCATACAGGCGGCTCTTGGTGCCCGACTTGCTCAGGATGTAGTCGTTGTTCAGAAGGCTCGTCTCCACGTTGTAGCGGTCGGTATTGGTCTGCGTGCGCATGAAATCGACATTGAGGTCGATGCCCAGCTTGCCCGCCGTGCCGTTGTAGTAGGCATTTGTAAGGATGCCCAGAGGCTTCGTCTCGCGGTTTGTCTGGTCGGAGTAGAGATGGTCGGTTTTATTGTTGTCGATGTAAACGTCTTCGTCATAGATAACCTTGTTTTTACCGTCGAAATATTGCATGAGGTCGGCTCTCACTCCAACCGAGTGTGAGTCTGAAATCTGCCAGTTTGTTCCGGCGGTGTAAGTAATGTCGTTGTGATACCACGTCATGGTGTACGGCCCGTCTTGGCAGAAGGTTCTGCCGGGCGTTGTCGTGATTTCCTTGAGAGTGCTGTATTGGCGGAAGTCTTGATGAAAGTAGTAGGCCGATGCGAACACGTCTATTCCGTTTGTGCGGTAGTTCACGCCCACCTTTCCGCGGGGCATGTTAAAGCCGTAGCGAAGGTCCTGCTCGTCGGTAGCCGTAAGGTCGAGGCTGAATCCGTCGCCCTTCTGCCGCTTTGTGCGAATCCTCACAACCGCCTTTACGGTTGCGTTGTAGCGCGCTCCGGGATTGTTTATTACCTCAACGTCGCGTATGTCTTCGCTCCGCAGACGCTTCAGCTCGCCGGCATCGCGCAGCAGACGGCCGTTAAGGTAGATGAGCGGTTCGCCCTTTCCTATAACCTCGAGCTTGTCCTCGTTGCCGGTCATTCCCGGCACTTTCAGCAGCAGTTCGTCGGCAGTACCCGATTTGGCAAGCGGCGTTCCGTCAATGCGCGTAATCATGGCGTTGCCTTTCAGCCGAGTGTTAGGAAGGTCGCCACGGACGACGACCTCCTTTAACTCCAGCATCTTGCTTACCCATTCAATTGTGTCTTGCTGCGTTTGTGTGTTGGCCATGGCCGCTGTTTCTGTTAAAGCCAAGGCCGTGATATATAGAAGTTTTCTCATTTTCGGGGGATGATACTAAAATTCGAGTCTCAGTATTCTCATTGGACGGTCTTTGCCGCCCGGCTGATTTTCGTCTATGCTTATCTCGCCTGTCGGAATGAATCCGCATTTCTCCATCACGCGCCCCGATGCAGGGTTGTCGGTAAAGTGGCAGCTGATGAGCGACGGCATTTGTGTTGTGTTTCTTATGTGTCTTATCATCTCGGCCAGAGCCTCGGTGCAGATGCCCTTGTTCCAATAGGGCTTTGCAACCCAGTAGCCAGCCATGGCCTCACCCGGTCGTGCCGGAATGTTAAGCTCGAACGATTCCATGTAGCCTATCGAGCCTATCGCCTCGCCCGTTTCTTTAAGTTCCATTGCCCAAACGGTAGGGCTGTTGAATACCGTGCGTATAATCTTGAGGCTCTCTTCAATGCTTTTGTGCGGAGGCCATCCCGCCCGGGTTCCGATGTCGGGCTCGGATGCGTACCTGAAAAGCGCGTCGGCATCGGTATCGAGCCACGGTCGCAATATCAGTCTTTCTGTTTCCATTGTAACCATCTTGTAAGGGTTTAAAATGCAGAACCGCCTGGGGGAGTGAAGTTGTCTCGCCGCCCTGCGATTCTGCTTGCAAAGTTAAGCCAAAAAGTTCTTTGCCGTATGCTTCTGGGATATTCTGCGCGCTTTTGTGATGAACGGCAGAAATGCCCTAAAATTCTACTCTGTAGGCTATGTTAGGGAAGGTGAGTGAGGTGAACTTATCCTCGGTTTCGTGGGTCTTTATGTTGAATGTCTTGCCTTGGAACGAGCGCACTTTCAGGTATTCGAGAATGAGGTGCGTAGCCTTTCGCTTTCCGTTGAAAGTGTACTTTACCGAGAAGGCAAAGCCTGTGTTAAGTCCCATCTGCTTGCTGAACGGCTTGTCGCCGTCTTCGGGAATGGAGCGGTCTGGACGCTTCATCACATCCTCGAACGTAAGGCCCTCGGGCATCGGAGTGTAGCGGTCGCCGCCCATCAGCGTAAATCGTCCGTTAAATCCGAAGACGTTCTTCTTGCTCTTGCCAACCATCCACTCTTTTCCGCCCAGAATGTTGGTTACGAACGTGCGGTCGTGGCGCGTGTTGTGCCATTCGCCCTGCGCGTCGCGGTATTCAGACTTGAAGAGGGTTGCCGTAAACATTCCGTAGAGTCCGTCCTTAAGGTATCGCTCAAGGGTGAGGTCTATTCCGTAGTTGCGTCCAACTCCTTCGTTTACAAGAGCCCTGTCCTGATAGAAAAGGGTGTGGTTTAGGATTGAATAGGTTGAGCCGACCTCTACCGGAACGTCGAAAAGATATTGCCAGTAAGGCTCAATCTTCATTATCGCATTCTCGCCAAGGCGCTGGCTGAACGATGCCGAGATGTGGTGCGAGCGTGTGAGTCCGAGATTCTTGTTGGGGTTGATGACATTTCCGTTGTCGTCGGCTTTCTGCACGAAATAGGTGCTGGTCATCTCCTTTCGGCTGTTAAGCGCGTAGGCCAATGCCACGCTGCTCGATGCCGATGTCTTGTACTCTATGCTTGCGCGAGGCTCGAATAGCCATTGGTCGTTAAGGTTGAACCACATGACGTTTGCGCCAGCTACCGCCGAGAGTCTGCGGCTTAGTGCAATCTTGTGGCTTGTGTAGGCGCGTGTAAGCCCCGTGTTGCCTTCCGACTGGTAGATGCGCAGCAGCGGGCCGCCAATCTCGGCAATATGGTCGAGCCATGTGTTGAAGTCGAGGTGCTGATGGTCGAATCCGTTCTGCATGGTGTATCTTGACGAGAATTTGTGCTGATACTGAACGCTGACCATCACGTTCCACGACAGACTTCTGCCCTGCATGTCGGGACTCTTCGTAAGATTGTCGTCGTAGTCGTTGCACTTCAGCTTCTGATAGTTGCCTGTGTATGCCACGCTCGAGTGAAGCGTTCCGCCGTTGCGGAAACGGTAGTTGTGCGTCAGTCCGCCAGCCCAGTTCTTCTGGTTCGACCACGAGTCGTTCATGTCCCAAAGCGTTTCCCATTCGTCCTTGTCGGGAATCTCGTTTATGTATCTGTCAATCAGTCCTGTAAACCAAAGTGCGAATGTTCCGGCCTTGCATGTCGGCAGATTTATCTTTCCGCTCAAATCCTGATAGTCGAGCGTTTCCTTCTCCATGTTTATAGCGTGAAGCTTCTTTGCTATCTCCAGAAAACTGTATCGGTAGTTAACCAGATACGAAGCGCGCGGACATCCGTTTTTCGACTTTCCTATCGGGCCTTCCGAGGCAAAGTCAACGCCAAGCGTTCCTATCTGTATGGCGTGCTCGTGCTTGTTGTTGTTTCCGGCGCGCATCTTCATGTCGAATGCGCCGGAGAGTGCGTTGCCGAACTCGGCAGGCATCGCTCCCGTAAGGAAGTCGCTGTTGGCAAGAACCGTTCCGTTCAGCGAGGTGAATACTCCGCCGCCTGCGCCTGTTATGTCGGCAAAGTGGTTTGGGTTGTTCACCTCAACGCCCTCTATTCGCCATTGCAGCATCTGCGGCGAGTTTCCGTGTATGCTGATGCCGTTTGTTGCTCCGCCCGAAGCCACTCCGGCAAACATCGAAGCCGTGCGCGCCGGGTCGGCCATTCCGCCGGCATATCGGTTTGCCTCTTCAACGCTGAACATTCGTGCTCCAACCTGAGCCATGTCGTTGAGCGGCATCTGCTTGTTTGAGCGCGGCTTTACAACCACCTCGCCAAGCTCGGCAACGCTCTCGTGCATCTTCAGGCTCAGAACCATCTCTTTTCCAGATGACAGGAGCTGCTCTTTCAAGACTAGAGGCTCGTAGCCTACGTAGCTCACTCTGATGGAGTGGCGGCCTACGGGCACTCGGGTTATAACGAAGTTTCCGTCGGTGTCGGATGTGGTGGCGCAGTTGTCGGCATCTTCTACAACGATGCTCACGCCAATCATCGGTTCGCCCGATGCAATGTCGCTTACTTGTCCGCGAATGGTTTGTGTTGTCTGTCCAAATGCCATGATTGGCACGAGGCACAAAATCGCTGTTGCGATGATAATGTTTAAGATTTTCATTATTTAGTTTGGTTTTCGTTTTTTCAAAATTAAGGGCACTATAGTCTCACGACTGAGTGCCTTTACACTATATCTCTGTTAATTTGATAAAAGAGAGATTACATTAGATTGGAATTTTGTATTGAGTTTTAACAATTAAATGCTGAATTCGTCGTCCTTTGGCATTTCGATGTTTGGTGCATCGTAAGGCGATTTCTGATGTACTTCTCTGAACTGGATGGTAACGGGCTTGCCGTCAATCACAGTCTTGCAGGTTATAAGATGAGGCTGCCCTTTCTTGTCGATGGTGGCGGCAACATCTGTACCGAAATCGTTCTTCTTGTTCTTTGAAAGGATTTCTTGGACGATTGTGCTATTCTTGTCGTTCTCAATAAAATACAGATGCCCCTTGCCCGTTATCCGTGTGCTGTCGGCATTGTATGTTATCTCGTCGGTGTATATCACGGCAAAGTCGGTCAGGCGCATGTTCATGCCGTATCCGAGGCTGCGCTTGTGCTCCTCTTCGTCGTTGTCTTTCTCGTGATAGAGATAGTTGCGCTCCACGTATTTTGTGTATCCTTCAATCACGCTGTCCTTGTCGAAAAATCCCACTACCTTTATTTCGCCGTCAATAAAGAATCCTTTTTCCGAATATCCGTAGTAGTCTTTCTCGTCGCCGTCTGTTATCTCGAACGGGTCGTAAACCTTATCCTTGTCAGCCTCTTCATCGTCGTCGTTGTGGCAAGATGAAAATATTCCGCAGCAAAGGATGGCTGCAAATGTCATTGATATGATTTTATTCATAATTTAGCTTTTGAATTTTTGTGAGTTTATAATGTGAGTTTTTAATTTGTGCCGGGCGGTTTTTTTCTCGCCCGATGCGTTGTTTTCGTCGGCAAAGTAAGCATATATATGCCAAATAACCTTATTTTTGGGATATTCTGCATGGTTTTGTGACGAATGACTTGGCAGAACAAAAAAAATGTGTGAACTTTGTAGAATGAAAAAGATTCTATGGACACTTGCAGGCCTCATTGCGCTCACGGCCTGCGGAAATTCAAACAAACAGTACATCACCGAAGCCGAAGCATTGATAAGTGAGAAACCAGACAGCGCACTTTATGTATTAAATCAGGTAGAGAACGCCGACCGATTGCCCGACGAGTGGCTTGCCCGATACTGGCTTGCAACGGCCGAGGCTCATGCCGCCATGAACCAGTCGCTTTCCGAAGACTCGATGGTGGCATTTGCCTACGATTATTTTCAGCATCACCAGCCTGTCGACAGCGTAAGGATGCGCAAGGCGCGCTCGTTCACATCGTCATACTACTGGTGGACCGACCGCGAGTCGGAGGCTAAGAAACTGATGGTGCAGTCGCTCGAAGAGAGCCGTAAGGCCGGCAATCATGCCGAAACCGTTTCGATGCTCTGCGGAATGGCAAAGCTCGCCCTCAAGAACAACAATCAGAAGGAGGCAAAGCAATATGTAGACGAGCTTCTTTGCATCGACGGCGGCGACAAGAATCACGCGCAGCTTCTCAACGCCCTTGCCGTAAACTATTATTACGACGGAAAGATTGATTCTGCCATCGTTATGTTCAAGCGCGCCATCGCCTTTCGCGACACGGCAAAAGACTCGGTATATGTGTGGCGCGATGCCATGCGAAACTACGCCGACCTGCTCATCGACATAGGACGGATAGACGAGGGCATAGCCATGCACGAAAACATAATGCAGCATTATGCCTGCTCCAAAGAATACGAGGGGCACGAACTCGGAACGCTCTTCTCGCTCTCGCACGCGTGGCTGCTGAAGGGCAACAAGGAGCGCGCCCAGCATTATATGGACAAGGTTGAGGGGTATGAGACATCAAACTCAACGCGCTTCTGCATCATAGGCCACCGAATGGTGCTTAACTATGCCACCACGGGCAAGTACAACATTACCGACATGGCCGAATATGCCAACGACATACGCGACTGCATGAACAAGCGTCAGGCGGTAGAGAATGCCAAGGAACGCTCCATTCAGAACCTCCGCGAGCACGAACTGCTGCTAACCGTGTCGCGCCAGCGCCAGCTCATCTTCTTCTTGTTGCTAACCGTCGGACTGCTTGCCGTAATAATTGCGCTCTCCGTGCTTGCCCGTCGCCGCAAAAGGCTTCTGCGCGAGAAGGAAGAGGAGATGCAGCAACTGAACAACCAGTTGCAGAAGATGCAGAAAATGGCCGAACAGCGCGCCAAGATGGCCGAGGCTGCCAAGACAGCCGACGATGCCCCGGCTGCCGAAAGCACCATTACGCTAACAGGCACAACGAGCGAGACTATCACCCTCGACATCGGCAATCTGCTTTATATCGAGGCGGTTGGCAACTACGTTAAGGTGTGCCAGTGGCTCGGCGGAAAGGTGCAGACCGACATGCTTCGCGCCACCTCAAAGCAGATAGAGGACGAGTTGCACGACTATCCTATGGTGGTTCGCTGCCATCGCGCCTTCCTCGTCAATCTGGCTCAGGTAGAGAAGATTGTGTCAAAGGCCGGAACAATGCAGCTTCTGGTTCGCCATAGCGACGAATATCTGCCCGTTTCGCGCAGCAACATGACAGGAATAAAGGATGCTATAAAGAGTTTGTGATTAAAAAAATGTCCGCAGAAACAAAAATCTCTGCGGACATTTTTTATTTTCTCGCGTTCTGCCGAGATTTCTGAATTCGGCAGAACGTATAGCTTGTAATTCAAGTATAAGAACCGTTTTTCTATTTGTTTATAACGTTCTTCAGTTTTTTCACTTCATCCAAGTATTCTTGTTCGCTAATAGGCTTGCGTACAGGAATATAAAAATAATCGTTCTTAATTGTTGTTATCTCCAAATTCTTGTTTCCAGAATAATGTCTGAATAGTCCTTTAAGAAACCATAAAGCTTCCCATTTTGGATGTTTAAAGAAATACAGAATGTCATCATTGGTTTGAAAACAAATGTATAAAAACTTATTTTCCAACTTTCCAAATGTCACTTTCTTGATATTGTTCCACTTTAATGTTGCTGAGTATTCATGTACGTTATAAAAGAAAACACCTTGTCTGCTTGCTTTAAAAAGAAGAATTTTATTTTTTTCTCTTTTAATAAAGTCATAAATGCAATAAACAATACATAATGTACACATTATTATCTGTATTCCCCAGTTGTTTTCGGATAAATGAATACAACAATAGCACGATATCAATATTATTATCCATAACTTTATAATTGAAGGGATTTCATTCTGTATTCTTATCTTATAATTTTTCGGATATAGGCTAAACTTAAATTTCTTGTCTGTTTCTGAATAATCGATATCATCTTGTAGATTTGCAGGACTGTAATTATCGTTGGCATGCTGTCGTTTTAGCATCAGAAAGTCTTCTTTCTTTACAGGCTCTTCGGGAAAATAGTTTGGACAAACTTCCTCGTTTACAATAGTCATATTAAGACTGTTGTTTCCCGAAAGATTCTTGAATTTTTTGTACAACTTGCTGAATGAGAAAAACTGAAAGAACATATTCATGTGTAGAATATACACAAAGCCGTCGGTTGTGTAGAAGCACATATATTCGTTGCAACCGTTGTATTTACCGAATTCAATTTTTTCGATGTCTTCCCATTTCAGCAGATAGTACTGAACGTCTTCGGGTTGCTCCTTTATTTCGGTATTTAATGAATATTGGATTTTGGGCGTCAGAATACCTTTCTCGTTTGCCTTGAAAAGTGTCTTTCTACCGTCAATTCGGGTGAGTCGATTATTGATAACGTATTCTTTCATTTCTATTTTTTCAAAATTGGTGGCAAAGATAGTTATTTTTCTTTTATACAGAACATGTTGCCGCAGTTAAAAAAGCAGCGATGCCCTTATGAAGCACCGCCGCTAAAGATATCTTGTTTACGATTAGCCGATAATGCTCTGTATGTACTTGCATTTCATCTCGTTGCCAAGAGTCTTGCCCTTGTCGCAAGAGAGTTTAACGCAGTCGTGCCATTCTCTCGACTCGGTAATTCTCGAACGCGTAAGCTTTACAACGATGTTCATAGGCTTTATCACTCCGCCGCCGCTTGCAACGTCGCAGGTAAGGAACGTGCCCACGCCGAACGATGGAATAATCTTGCCTTTGGCATAGTTGTTAATCTCGATAGCGCGCTTGATATTCAAGCCGTTAGAGAAGATAACTTGTTTTGTCAATGGGTTGATTCCCAATTCTTTGTACTTAGCTACAATCTTGTCAATCTGCTCCTCTTCGTTGCCCGAATCCACTCTCAAACCAGAGAACAGCATCGCCATCTTCTTAGAGAAATTGTTGAAGAAGACATTGTCGCCAAAGCAGTCGTATAGATATATTCCAAGGTCGCCGTTATATACCTCGGCCCACTTTTCCATAACAGAATGGTTTACCTCGAACACCGATGAGCAGTTCTCCTCGAACGAGATAATCTGGTGGCTCATGGTGCCAAGCGGATTTAGTCCGAGTTTCATGGCGAGCCATACGTTAGACGTTCCGGTAAATACTCCGCTCCATGTTTTCTCCTTGTACACGCGGCTCATCTCTTCGAGTACCACCTTTTGATGCTCGAACGAGAATCGGCGGCGCGTTCCCATGTCGCCTATAACGAGCGATGAAGAGAAAATCTCTTCAGACTTCTTTCTTATGTATTCGCGCTCGGTCTGCTCGTCGTATATCTTTGTGTCGCCGTTCAGAATGTGCATCAGCTCGCTCACGCAGCTCAGTATCGGCATCTCCCAGATGATGGCTGAATACCACTTGCCCCTAACCGTTATGTGAAGGTGGTTCTCCTTGTCCATCGAGATTTCAACCTCGTCGGGATTAAAGCGGAATCCGCGCAGAAAGACATCGATGAACCATTTTGGCAGATAATAGCATTTCTGCTGCATGAATTCTATCTCCTCGTCGGTTATCACAACGTTTCTCATCATATCCATCTGCTCGCGCAGCAGAACGTCGAATCCGTCGGGATAAACGGTCTTGTTTCTGTCGTAGAATGTATATTCAACCTCGGCTCTCGGGTACGACTGTACAATGTAGTACATGCAGGTGAAAGTATAGAGGTCGTTATCTGTAAAGTGCTTAACTATCTGTTGCATAGTGATTTTTATAAATTAAGAAGGTTGATGTTGTTCTCTTTGCAGAATGCTTCGAGTTTCTCGCCGCCATCGATGCTTGCCGTAAAGTTCTGCGCCACCGCTATGTCGTCTGCCGATTTGCGGATTTTAACCAAGTCGTTCAGCGTGTTCATCACGCACACATCGCCTGCAATTCCGCAGACTACAATCTGTGGCGAAGACGATTTAGCCAGAACGGAGATTATCTTTTTGCCGTCGGGGTTGGTTATCTCGCCGTCGGAATATGCGAAGATGCTGTACTGCTCAACGCCCGAATACGTGCCTTTGCGGCAGTATTCAACATTGTTCAGGCCAGACAGAACCTCTTGCAACTGCGGGAATACCTCGAAGCCCGAGGAGTCTCTGACGCAATGCACAGGCCATATTCCGCCGTTTGATGAAAAACTGCAGTGGTTCTCGGGATGCGAATCCTGAGTCACGAAGATGGTTGAAAACTCGGCAGAATTGCTTTTTACAAATTCTGCAAGTTGCTGCATTGCAGAGCGCGCACCAGAGACAGGAAGCGAGCCACCCTCGATAAAATCGTTCTGAGGATCAACAATGATTAAAAATTTTTCATACATAATAATCGCAGTTAAGGATTAAAAGATGCGCAAAAATATTCAAAATCTTCTAAAAGGCAAACTTCAAAACATAACATTTTTTCAGCGGTGGGAATTCTTGCGTTCTTTCGGTAGCAAGCGAACAAAGTTCGAGCGCGGAAATTCGGCAGAATTTGAAAATTACGAATTATGTTGATTCATATAGTCTATCATAAACAGTATCATAATTTCTAATAAAACGATGCTGATGTTATAGAATTTTGCCCACTTTAATTTTTCTGTTATTTGTTCTGTATCTCTTAAACTGTCATATTCAGCGAATATTTCTGAATATCTTTTTCTCTTCAGAAAAACAAAATAATCAATAGATAAAATAAACATAGATATAACCCAAACACTCACTTTTGATATTTCCACAATGTTGAAGATGGAAAATTTATTACATAGCGCTAATAATTCAATGATAAACAAAGTGAACAAAGCACCATGAAAACAACATGCCGAAAAAGCAGCTGTTGATTTGTCTTCGCCATGTTTTCTGTAAAAACTATATACTGTATAGTGTATGATATAATAAAAATCAATCATAAAATAAGTTATATTCGGCTAAACAGATGTTAATCTCCCCATTCAGTTCTGATAAATGTAGTACAATTGCTGATTGAAGAATCCATTTTGTAGAAATCTATTCCCAAATTCAACATGTATTCTTTGATTATATCAAAGTTTATTCTGTCTTTAATTCTTCGGTTGTTGTAATATTCCATATTTTCAAACGGAAGTGGCTCGCCCTTCTGGAAGAATGTCCATCTGTCTTCTTTCAATGCCATTACAACTCTTTCTTCTTCATCCGCATTAGTATATTTAAATGCCATCTTAGGATATGGACAATGTTTGTTTGCGACAGAAAAGTTGATGTATTTACATTTTAGTCTGTCGTAAATCGAATAACATCCAGTTAATAATCCATCTCCTTGATTCGAGGAGAGAAATACAATGTTGGGATATAAATCAGAAGTCCACCATGTGAATTGCTGAAGAACGCATCCTATTTCCGGATTGAAAATATTTTTCCAAACAAATATCATCATGCAACTTTATATAAGCCTTTCCTTTTTGCAGAAGGTCGCCATAACTCTGCAAAACAGCAGCAGAAAATTCTTCAAAAGAGCATCCGAAAAAAACTGAAAAGGTGAAAAAAGAAAAATTATCAGTCATATTCTTCTAATTTAGAAATCACGTTTTATCAATTTTTACTGAACTTGGGAAGCAGTATTCTCATCACGTCATTAACACATTTTTCCATTTTGTATGACGAAAAACTGTTGCAGTTAAGTTCTTGTAATTTCTTTTTTAAAGCAACACAACTCAAATAGCCAATGCGAATGTATAAAATTTTTCCTCTTGTTGATATTCTCGTCATGTATATGTTTTTTGATTTCTCCTTAAATTGTATGAGTTTTATATTTTCACAATCTTGTCCTGTGTAAATAGTCCAATAGTGATATTTGTGTTTGTTTATCAGATTGATATCTGAGATTTGCTCTATTGAAGAATGTCCGTAAACTTTTGAAAACTTATTTGAGTAATTCTTTTCGAAAGCAGAATATAAAACGTTGTATAACTCTTCTTGCGCCTTTGTTTTTATCTTTCCATCAGCATGCAAATATTGTCTGATGTCTTCAACGTAAACCACGCTGTCATTGATATTTTTGCTTGAATAATTCCAATCGTACGAAAGGATTAAAGAATCACAATAAGAATAAGCCCGATGTGCGTCATCTGAATATTCTTTTGAACTATTGAGAATGTCTGACAATAATGAGAATTTATTTTCTATGCTACCAATAGGGTACGCTTTCATTCTGTTCTGAAAATAACTCATAACAAAGGCATCGGGATTGGTTTCAGACATGCCGCAACAATCTTGAATGTAAAATTTGTAAACTTTTCGTTCGTTTGACGAATACAAAGGAAATATAAGTTTTTCGAGATCTGTATTGTCGTATGCGTTTTGGGCACATGAATCAATTTTAAAACCGAATTGTTTATGAATAGCTTTCATATCTTTCCGTAAACGTTCTGCATCTTCTTGGCAATAGCAAAGCGAGTGGATAAAAAAGCACATGAATAATATAAGTATTTTCTTTATCATATTTATCGAATTTCCGAATTCGGAGAAACAGATGTTGGCATCTGAAATATTCTTTGCAAAGATAGGTAATTTGAACAGAAAATGAACATCGGCATAAATAAAAAATGGGAACGCAATAATCATCCGACTGTGCGTTCCCGAAAAACCAACTCTAACTTAAAAATAAACAGTGCATAAAGAATTTATTACAGATACTAATCACATTCCTAATAAGGTCTGTCGTCGAGCGGACGGATGCAGCCCCATTCCGTTGCCGTGCGACTGAACTTTCTGTGCCCCACAACCTTGTAAGACAGCATTATGAACTTGCGCAGCACCAGAGGGAATGTCTCCAGTCCGACAAACCTTGCAGCCTCGGGCGAGAGGAAGTTGCCCTTCTGTGCAAAACTGCGCCCCATGTCGGCGTATGGCTTCAGAATCTTGTTGCGCTCGCCCTCTTTTGCAATCCTTATGCCGAAGTTGTTGCCGCGCAGAAGGCATCCGCCGAATGTGCAGCCAAGCTGGGCAGGGAGCGACTTCAGAAAAGCCTCGCCGCAACGCAGCTGGCAGCCCTCGGCAAAGCCGCTCTGAAGAATGAACGACAGCGTTGCCGGCTTGCGTCGCTCGGTTGGCAGCGTAGCCAGAAACTCCAGAAGGAGCGACGGCGCGCACTCAACATAGAGCGGCAGGGCGATGATTATTTTGTCGTGCGTCATGAAGGCTGCCCACGCCGCCTCCCACTCGCTGCGGTTAGAGAGGGTGTAGACCTCGCAGGTTGAGCCTTCACTTTGCAGACCTTTTGCAAACGATTGTATAATCTTGTCCGTATTGCTGAATTTCTTTGCTCGCGGACTTCCGTTTATTATTACTACATGCATACTTTTACCTCCTTGATTTTGTTTACCGAATATGCTCCGAGCGAGTGTCCGCCCAAGTTTGCCGACGAGCGGTAGCACCAGAAGTCGAGCAACTGCTGATTTCCCTCGCCGCTGTACACAACGCCCACGTTTAGCGTGCCGTAGCGCAGCGTGTGGCGCATCTCGCCGTCTCTGAAGCACAAGTCCATGTTAAGCATCGGCAGAATGCGGTCCATCACCCGTTTGCCCTTGTAGTCGAGAAAGCCGAAGCGCGTGCCCGACACAAGCCAGAGGCTGTCGCTGTGTGCCAGTTTCTTCAGAATCTGCTTGTAGTCGTCCTTTATGGCGCATACGCCGGGCGTCTTCAGAAAGCAGTGGTTGCAGCCCATGCAGTGGCGTATGTCCATTGTTGTGGTGTCTATGAGTTCGGCATCTTCGCCCTTGGCTGCAATCTGTGCTTGCAGAGCCTCGGCTGGGCGGATATTGTCTGCCGTGTTCAGAATAATTGTCTTCATTTGTTAGTCGTCATTTTTGCTTCGTTGTGTTTGTCCTCGTTATTTTCTCCATCTCTTCAGCATCGGGAAGAAGCTTTGCATCATCTGCTTGTATTCGTCCTTTGTCATAGGCTTTGGCATGTTCTTGTTCACCTCGTCTACAAACTGAAGGCAGTGCTCAATCATCTCATCCATTGTACAGTCCTGCTGAAATTTGCCGTCGGAATAGCAGAATTTGCAGTAGTCGAAGTTTGTGCTTCCGTCGGCGTTTGTTCCGCAGTCGGCGGCACTTGTCAGAGGCATTCCGCAACTTTGGCAGAACTGCGGAAGCTGACCGTCGCAGAACAATTTTTCTTTCTTCGGAAATGTTGATTCGTATGCCTCGAAAGCTTCGGGATTCTCTTCTGCCGCGAAATATCCCAGCGGCGGAGTGTATGTTGCCTCAATGCCGCCAAGCCAGCCCGGAATTAGCTCCTGAGCAAGGAAGTAAGGCACTTCGGCATCCTTCGGCTCGGCATGATAGTGGATGTTCAGCTTGCTTGCAAGGTCGAATCCGGCGTGTTTGTAGAACTCAATGTTGCCTTCCATGCAGATGAATCCGATGCCCATCTGGCGCGCCTTGTCGAGCGCGTGGTTAAGCAGTTTCAAGCCGTAGCCCTTTCGCTTGTAGTCGGGGTGTATGCTGATAGGGCCGAACGTCCACGATTGTCGGCTCGTTCCGTTGCCGAGGTCGAGTTCGGCTTTCGAGAACATAACGTGCCCGATGATTCTGCCGTCTTCCTCCATCACCAAGTCGAGCTCCGGAATGAAATCGGGATTCGTTCTGTACTGGTTAAGTACGAAGTGCTCGGTGCATCCGGGACGGTAAACGTTCCAGAATGCCTCGCGCGTAAGGTTTTCAACTTCTCTGTAGTCTTCTGTTTTCTCTAATCGTATTTTCATTTTTCTTGAATTATATTCTATACTTTTACCTGAGGATAGCCGAGCAGGGGAGAGGCAGAAGCAATACGCTGTTGTTTGCTTTTTGCCTGCCCTTCTCGTTGATAGCTTTGTCGCCCGTTTTGTGTAATTGTGCAATAGACAGGGCGGTTACAATCGTAAAGACCGCAAGCACTGTCAGTTCTTTGTTGAGTTTTGACATTTTCTCGTTGTGTTTTTGTGTTTTAATCGCTGTTTCTTATGTCAATGCCGCCGATAATGTTGCTTGCAATGATGTGGATGCACGGAGCATCGGACTTAACGTGGCGGTCGGTATGGTTGCCGATGCCGCCCAGAATGCTGCGGCTCTTGACCACCACGTTTACCGTTGGCGGAACGAGCAGTTCAACGCCTCCGCAAAAGGTGTGAATGTCAATCTCCTCGTCCTCGGTTATGGTTGCTTCGCGAAGGTCGAGGCGTATTCCACCGCAACAAACATCGAGTCGCGCTCCGTGAAAAGCCTCGCCGCGATAGATGTACTCGTCGCCTCCGTAGTGAACAGAGCAGCGTATGCGCTTGCCGTCGTCGCCTATTGGCAGCGGACGCTGAAGCCACTGGTCGCGGTTGTGAATGAAACCGCCTATGATAAGGCTTACACCTACATACAGAAGAACCGCCGGCACGATGTAAGCCGTCCAGGGTTGCTGTAACAGGCTGTCGAGGTTTACAAGTCCCCACATGTGCGCAAGCTTGAGCAGCGCGCCTGCCACGAAGATTATTCCAAAAATAGTTTGTTTGTTCATGATACGCTTTTTTTCGGTGTTGTTCTTTTTTCGATGCAAAATTATATTGCTAATTGAAGGCTTGCAAGTTTCTGGGATATTCTGCATGGTTATGTGACGAATGGTGCGTTATGTTGCCACAAATGGTTTATTTTGTGACGAATGGCTTGGTATTTCGGCAGATATGTTATACTTTTGTAGCCTTATGACTAATGGCAAGAAAGAAATCTTATGACTAATGGCAAGAAAGAAGTTTTGAAGGTACGCATAGTAAGCGTAAGTTTTTTTGTGTTCTCGATGGCAATTTTCAAGCCCTTCGGGTTGGGTGCATGGCAATGGAAGGCTTGTATCCATCTGGTTGCGTTGTGGCTGTTAGGCTTCTTGGTGTGCTTGGTTTCCGAGGCTACGGTTGAGTATCTATTCAGAATGCCGCATACTAACGAGCGTGGCGTTGAGTACATCATACGCCGGAATCTTAGGTTTCAGGTGGTAAACACGCTGCTTGTTTCGCTCATGGTGTGTCTCTATCGCCATTTCATGCTTAGCAGTCGCATCGAGGGCAACAAATTTTCGTTGACAAACTTTTTCGATACGGTTCTCATCGTCATGGCCTGTTCCTTTGCCATCGGAATATACTGGCGGTTCAAGTTCCGCAGTCGCTACCTGAAATCCGAACTCGAAGAAACACGGTTGCTTAACGAGCATCTTCAAAAACTCCATCAGAAGGCCGAACAGCGCGCCAAGGAGGCCGAGTCGGCTCTCGCTGCCGATGCTGCCACGGCTCGCAATGAGGCCGAACAGATGTCTGTGCCCGAGCCTTCGGATATCATCACGCTCACAGGCTCAACAAGCGAGTCGGTAACGCTCCAGATTCAGAATCTGCTTTATGTCGAGGCGGTTGGCAACTATGTCAAGGTCTTTCAGTGGCACGACGGACGGCAGCGGGTAGATATGCTTCGCACCACGTCTAAGCAAGTAGAGGAGACGCTCGCCGCCTATCCGATGATTGTGCGCTGTCATCGCGCCTTCATCGTGAATCTCTGTCAGGTCGATGAGATAATATCCAAGGGCGGCGCAATGCAACTCGTAATAAAGCACTGCGATGATGCTCTGCCTGTTTCGCGCAGCAATATGGCTGGCATTAAAGAGGCGGTAAAGACGGTTCTTGGCGAATAAAATTCTTTAGAATTGACAATGGACAGTTGACAATTGACAATTCAGAATTCATAATTCAAAATTGCTTTCTTAATTAGAGAAAGTTGAAAATTCTGAGGCAATTCACGATTGACAGCTTAGGAGTCGTTACGAACAATTTCGTCAGAAATTGTTCGTAACGTCCAAGGTACGTCCAAGGTACGTCCAAGGTACGTCCAAGATAGATGGAAGATATACACAAAGTATTCATAATTGTAGAAAAAGTGGGGTATTTTGTCTTTTTGTATATACAAAATGGCGCCAAGCTATATGCAGTGTATATGTAAGCTATATGTAGTGTATATGTAGGCTATATGTAGTGTATATGCAAGCTATATGTCCAGCAGCTGGACTATCCAAGATGGAAACTGTGTAAAATCATAGTATCATGAAGAAAACAATTATTATTGAAATTACAGTTAATGATTATCCGCAATTCGCCCTGCCGTTATATAATTTGTGTTCAAACGTAGGCTTATACGAAACGGCAGCGATAACTAACCGGTCGAACATCCTGTCACCGAAATATTTACGGTTGAATTTGTAGCAGAATTCATT